>FR894525.1:94896-109542 GCA_000436115.1 Firmicutes bacterium CAG:534
ACGAAGAAGGGGAGGCAACAATAACGATCTGGCATGATAAGGAAGATGCAGTGACACAGGTTCTGGAGGATGCATTATCCGAGCTTGAGCCGGAGATCCATGTGGTTCTGGAAAAGAAAAGTGATTTGACAGAAACACTAAAAATGGTGGGAAATGATCCTAAGGCAGCGCCGGACATGTATCTGTTTGCCCATGACAAAATTGGCGTCTATGCAGAAATGGGAATCCTGGCACCTGTTACCGATATTCTTCCCGCACAGGAGCTGGATGCTTATATGGACAATACGATAGAGGCGGCGTCCTATAAGGGAACAGTCTATCAGCTTCCGATTTATTATGAAACCTTACTGTTTATGTACAACCGACGGTATATGAGTGATGAGAAGGTGCCGACGACTACAGAAGAGCTTTATGCCTATATGCAGGAAAAAACCAAAGGTGGACATTATGGCTTTGTAGAGCAGCATAGTACCCCTTATTATGCGGCTGGGTGGATCAATGGATTTGGAGGTTACCTGCTGAACGACCAAGGGGTTCCGGGACTTAATCTGCCTGAAACGGAAAAAGCGCTGGCTTATCATAAAAAATTTGTGGATCTCATGCCGGGAGAGACCGAATATGCAACAGTGAACACGTTGTTTAAAGAAGGAATGGCGCATGCGACTATTGCGGGGCCGTGGCTGATTCCAACCGTACGGGAAAGCGGGATGGATGTGGGAATTGCACCGATGCCGGTGATTGATGAAACAGGAACACCGATTTCTCCTTATATGGGAGTGCAGGGAATCCAGGTTCTGAAAAATGCAGCAGAAAAGAAGCCAGAGGCCGTGGAGAAGGTACTGCGTGTGCTGATGAAGGATGAGGTTGGTATCGAGCTTGCAATGGCAAGCGGGTGTGCACCGGCAAAGGAGTCCTGTTATGAACAGGAAAGCGTGACGGATGATGAGGTGGTTATGGCAATGAAGGAAACGGCAGAAAATGCGGTTCCGATGCCCAATCTTCCTGAAATGGATGTCATGTGGACGGTGACGGGAACGCTGCTGACTGATGTAAACATGAGTGGCAAGGATATCACGGAAAGTGCGGACAAGGCTGAGGCAGAGGCCTTCCGGCTGATTGAAAATATGAAGTAACGAAATTGACGGAACATACAGGAAGAATTTCCGGGGAAACAAAACATGAAAAAGCAACAATGCACGATCAGGGAGAAGAAAAAAATCAGAAGGGAAACAATATCAGCATACGGGCAGTCACTGCCTTCAATTCTGCTGATCCTGTTGATTGTTATTTTTCCCATTATGTATACAGGATATATTTCATTGACGAACATGAATGTATATCACTGGAATAATTATGAGCTGATTGGATTGGAAAACTATAAGGAGGCTCTTCTGGTCTTTGATAATGGTTTTCTCACAGCTTTATTTGTAACGATACTCTGGACAATCGTGAACATGGTATTACAGCTTGTGATTGCCTATGGAATCGCTGCGCTTCTCAATATAAATGGTCTCAGGCTGAGAAATCTGTACCGTACGCTTCTGATCTTTCCGTGGGCGATGCCGGGCTATGTGTCCATTCTGTTGTGGAAAACCGGAATGTATAATTCACAGTTTGGTCTTCTGAATCAGTGGATTATAAAGCTGGGAGGAGAACCGGTACGGTGGCTGAACAGTAATATTCTCGCTTTTATCAGTTGTACAGCGGTCAATCTCTGGCTGGCGCTGCCGTTTATGATTACCATTATCGATGGGGCCCTGCAGAGTCTTGACAAGAGCTTTTATGAGAGTGCGGTTCTGGATGGCGCAACCTGGATGGAACAGACACGGTATATTACCATACCCATGATAAAGCCGATTATAGCGCCCTCTGTATTAATCACAACCTTTACGACCTTTAAGCAGTTTGATATCATTTATTTGCTGACACAGCAGGTGGGAGCCAAAACAGGGGCAGATATCCACACTATTCTTACCTATGCTTATGAAAAAGCGTTTATCACCAACAATTATGGTTACAGCTCAGCCATTTCCATTCTGATTTTTGGAATGCTGATTGCCTTTTCTTTACTGACAGGTACAAATAACAGGAGGAGGACGAATGAGTAAGAAGAATAAACAGGGAGTCAGGCTTGTGATTGTCAATCTGTTCTTTCTGCTTCTCTGCTTTGGGGTGCTGATCCCGATTCTGTATGCATTTTCGGTATCTCTGAATGCAGAAAACAGTCTTCTTGGCGCTAATTTTTCTTTTTTGCCAAAGAAAATAACATTGCAGAATTATAAAGCCGTATTTACGGAAAAGCCGATCCTGCTCTGGTTTAAAAACAGTGTCATTCTGGCAGTAACAACTCTTGTGATTTCGCTGGGAACAGGAATTCCGGCAGCATATGCGTTTTCCAGGAAACAGTTTCCCGGAAGAAAGATGATCCTAAGGCTGCTGATCCTTCTGTATGCGTTTCCATCACTGTTATCCATGATGGCACTATATAAGCTTCTAAGTCCGTTGGGGCTGATTAATACCAAAACAGGACTGATTATTGTTTATACCGGAACGATGGCGGTATTTGCCCTGTGGAATATGAAGGGATATTTTGATACGATTCCGGTTGAAATTGAAGAAGCAGCCAGAATTGACGGTGCAACGCAGTTCCGGCTTGTGACAAGGGTTGTATTGCCGCTTGCCAGACCGACCATAGCAGTAACCGCCATGATGATTCTGGTATATGTATGGAATGAATATATTTTTGCAATTAATTTTATGACAGGCTCAGATACCTATACACTGGCAGCAGGATTGTATTCCCTGCAGGCAACGGAAATGAGCGGAAGCTGGCCGGTATTTTCAGCAGCATCCCTGGTGGTTTCCCTGCCGATCCTGATTGTATTTTTTGCAATGCAGAAAAACATGGCAACAGGACTGACCTCTGGTGGTGTGAAGGGTTAGGGTAGAAACGAGGTTGTATGAACAGAAGTGCAGTATTGCATATTCCTATGTCGCAGTATGCTTATGGGATAGATGAAAAGCATGTAGCAATCCGTCTGAGAGCGGGACGGGGTGACCTTAAGACCTGCAGACTGTATTATGGGGACCGTGCCTGCAGATTGACACCGGTTCTGTTTACCGCAAGGGAAATGTATGTGGAAGCCAGAACGGAAGAATTTGATTATTGGCAGGTGAAGCTTGCGGATCCTTACAGGAGACTTTGTTATTATTTCCTGCTGGATGACGGCAATGAGCAGGTCTTATACTATAGCGACAGATTTGCCAAAGAGGCGGTGGATGACAGGTCCGAGTATTATCAGTTTCCCTTTAATCACAGGGCGGATATCGTGACACCGCCACAGTGGGTTCAGGATACCGTGATCTACAATATTTTCCCGGACAGCTTTGCCACCGGACGACGTTATGTCAGCGGGCAGGAGACAGAGAAGGATTATGGACAGGAAACGGTTCATGGAAGGCTTGGAGGAACCATAAAGGGGATCACGGAAAACATAGATTATCTGACAAAGCTTGGTGTCAATGCCATTTATATCAATCCGATCTTTGCCGCAGGGGAATACCATAAATATGATCTTCTGGACTATTTTCATATTGATCCCTGCTTTGGTACGGACGAGGAGTTTAAGGAGCTGGTGCAGCGCTGTCACAGGAAGGGAATCCGTGTTATTGTTGACGGTGTCTTTAATCATTGTGGATGGCACTTTAAGGCTTTTAATGATGTGGTGGAAAAAGGAGAAAATTCTCCTTACAGGGATTGGTTTTACCGGCTGGAATATCCGGTGGTACGTCCCGAGGATCCGGAAACCTATCCCGGTTATGAATGCTTCGGATATGAGAGGATGATGCCGAAGCTGGCACTGGACCGGGATGAGACAGCAGATTATTTCTGTCAGGTAGGAAAGCACTGGATTGAAAAGTATGACATTGATGGCTGGCGGCTGGATGTAGCCAGTGAGATTAACGATGGGTTCTGGAGAAAATTCAGAAACGCAGTTAAGGAATGCAATAAGGATGCCATATTGATTGGGGAAGTCTGGGAAAGTGCCGGACACTGGCTGGATGGAACCATGTTTGATTCGACCATGAATTATGATTTCCGGAAGCATTGCAGGCGCTTTTTTGCAGAGGAAACCGCAGATGCCCTGGAGTTTGACAGCCGGGTGACGGATATGAGGATGCGTTACCGGGAACAGACTGTTTTTGCACAGTTAAATCTGCTTGACAGCCATGATGTGAGCCGTTTCCTCTCCCTTTGTAAGGATAGAAAAAGTTTCCGGCTGGCGGTGATTTTTCAGATGACTTTCCCGGGAATGCCGTCGGTGTTTTATGGAGATGAGGCAGGAATTACCGGCATTTCGGAGGCAGAGTACAGAAGTCCCATGCCGTGGGATACGCTAGCGGAAACGGACGATCTTTTCTGCCTGTATCAGAGAGCGGTTGAGCTTCGCAAAAAGGAGCTGATCCTGAGACGGGGATCATACCGGACAGTCACAGCAGAAAGAGGCAGCATGCTTTACGGCTATGAGAGGTATCTTGGCAGTGAGAGGATATGCATTTTTTTGAATATGGAAGCTCATACAGCGGAGCTTTTGCCGGAATGGCTGGAGGGAGAGATCCTGTGGCAGGAAGGACTGCAGGGAAAACAGCTGCAGGCCAGAGGATTTACAATTATAAAAGGTCAGAATGAAAAGAAAGATAACAATAGACAGTGAATAAAAGATAAGGAATAAACGACAGGAAAGGATATGGAACAGAAGGAAATGAGTGCAACGATCAGGGATGTGGCCAGATTGGCAGGAACTTCAACAGCAACCGTATCCAAGGTAATGAATGGTTCTTACTCCATATCGAAGGAAACGACAGACCGGGTGAGAAAGGTTATGGATGAACTGGATTATCATCCGAATCTCAGGGCTAAGAATTTCGCCAGACAATCTGCAAAGACAATTATATTTGTGGCAGAGCTGGGTAAGAATACCGGCTTTTCCAATCCCCATATGTTTGAAATGATGTGCGGTCTGATGCATGTGCTGGAAGAAAAGGGATACACACTTATTGTCCGGAACATGCATGCGGAGGACTGCAGTCATTATATTCAGGAGGCGGCAGATTCCAAGCAGGCAGACGGCTTTGTCATACATGCTTCGGTGATATCGGAAAAACTGGATGAGATGATTTTTGAGAAGGGGATCCCACATATTGTGATTGGTAATCCAAATTTCCAAAGCCATTTCTGTTGGATTGATATTAACAATCAGCTGGCAGGAGAACTGGCAGCAAGGCATCTGTTGGAAAGAGGCTGTCAGGAGGTTGCATTTATCGGAGGGAAACAGGAAGATAAAATCTCCATGCACAGGCTAAACGGCGTGATTGCGGTACTGAAAAAGCATGATGTGCTGCTTCCGAGAGAATATGTACAGAAGGGGGAGTCTGATTGTGAAAGCGGCTACCGGATGACAATGCAGCTTTTAGACAGCAGGAAGAGACCAGATGCGGTGATCTGTGCCAATAATTATATTGCTTATGGATGCGTGAGCGCACTTCATGACCGCGGAATTCTGATTCCGGAGGAGATCAGGATGATTACCTTTGACGATTTTCCTTTCTCGAAGATCCTGCGTCCGATGCTGTCGGTAGTGGATATTGATGTTTACGATATGGGAATGCAGGCCGGTAAGTATATTCTGCAGAAGATCCGGAAGCCGAACATGTATATACAATCACATATTACGATCCCCTCACTGATTGTGAGGGACTCTACATGAAAAGGAGAGGCGTTGCTTTTGCAACGCCTGTTTACTTGTGGGAAATAATATATAAAGACAGTTGCCGCACAAGTGCGCTTATTATGTCATTCGCAGTAGGAAATACGGGAACGGTACATTTTCCTTGAAAAAAGGGAGTGTTCATGTATAATAAATAGGGAAACTCTGAAAAATTATTAGGAAGCTATAGGAGAGTAAAATGATTAGTGCAAACAACGTAACATACAGAGTGGGCAAGAAAGCCCTGTTTGAGGACGTTAATATTAAATTTACGGAAGGAAATTGTTATGGTCTGATCGGCGCAAACGGCGCAGGAAAATCTACCTTTTTAAAGATCCTTTCCGGCCAGCTTGAAACAACAAACGGAGAGATCGTGATTACACCCGGACAGCGGCTTTCCGTACTGGAGCAGGATCACTTCAAATATGATGCTTATCCTGTTATGGATGTGGTGATCATGGGAAATGAACGTCTTTATCAGATTATGAAGGAAAAGGATGCCATCTATGCGAAGGAAGATTTTACAGACGCGGATGGGATCCGCGCCAGCGAGCTTGAAGGAGAATTTGCAGAGATGGACGGCTGGGAGGCAGAATCAAACGCAGCCACCCTGTTAAACGGACTGGGAATAGATACTTCCCTGCATTATACCATGATGAAGGATCTGGCAGGAAATGAAAAGGTAAAGGTACTGCTTGCAAAGGCTTTATTTGGAAATCCGGACATTCTGCTTCTGGATGAGCCTACCAATCACCTGGATCTGGACGCTATTGCATGGCTGGAAGAATTCCTGATCAACTTTGAAAATACAGTTATTGTGGTATCCCATGACCGTTATTTCCTGAACAAGGTATGTACCCATACGGCAGATATTGATTATGGCAAGATCCAGCTTTATGCCGGAAATTACGATTTCTGGTATGAATCCAGCCAGCTTCTGATCAAACAGATGAAGGAAGCAAATAAGAAAAAGGAAGAGAAGATCAAGGAACTGCAGGAATTCATTTCCCGTTTCTCCGCAAATGCTTCCAAATCCAAGCAGGCAACCTCCAGAAAACGTGCGCTGGAGAAGATCGAACTGGATGAGATCAGGCCTTCCAGCAGAAAATATCCTTATATTGATTTCAGACCGGACAGGGAAATCGGAAATGAAGTTCTTACAGTTGAAGGGCTGACCAAGACCATTAATGGAGAAAAGGTTTTGGATCATATTTCCTTTATTCTGGGACATGATGATAAAGTTGCCTTTGTGGGAAGCAATGAACTGGCAAAGACTACGCTGTTTCAGATTTTGATGGGAGAAATGGAGCCTGATGAAGGAACCTATAAATGGGGTGTAACCACCTCCCAGACTTATTTCCCCAAGGATAATACAGCAGAATTTGATAATGATATGACGATCGTAGAATGGCTGACTGGATATTCCCCGGTAAAGGATGTGACCTATGTCCGCGGCTTCCTTGGAAGAATGCTGTTTGCAGGTGAGGATGGAGTAAAGAAGGTCAAGGTGTTATCCGGAGGAGAGAAGGTGCGCTGCCTCCTTTCCAAAATGATGATCAGCGGAGCAAACTGCCTGGTTTTAGACGAGCCTACCAATCATCTGGATATGGAGTCCATTACAGCGCTGAACAACGGATTGATCAAATTCCCGGGTGTAGAGCTTTTTTCCTGTCATGATCATCAGTTTGTGCAGACAACAGCGAACCGTATTATGGAGATCCTTCCTGACGGAAGCCTGATCGATAAGATCACAACCTATGACGAATATCTGGAAAGTGACGAGATGGCAAGAAAGCGGACTGTTTATACCAAACAGGAAGAAGACGAAGAGGACAACTAAGGTGCAAAACGGAAAGATTGTTGATCTTCATGTACATTCCACAAAATCAGATGGAAGCCTGACACCGGCCCAGCTTGTAGATTATGCCATAGAGAAGGGACTTTCTGCTTTTGCACTGACAGATCACGATACAACGGACGGAGTGAAGGAAGCAGAGCTTGCGGCAAAGGGAAAAGGGATAAAGGTGATCCCGGGAATAGAATTTTCCAGCGAATACGAAGGGAAGGATATCCATATCGTAGGACTTTACATTGATTATGAGAGCGACTTCTTTAAACGGAGATTAGTCAGCTTTGTAAAGGGAAGAGAGGTCAGAAACCGGGAGATGTGCAGACGGCTGACGGAGCATGGAATGCCTGTTGCCTACGAGGAATTGACGAAAGCGTTTCCGGGATGCGTGATCACAAGAGGTCATTTTGCAACCTATCTTCTGGAGCATGGATATGTCAAAAGCAGAAAAGAGGCTTTTGACCGCTATATCGGTGATCACGGCCCCTGCTTTGTGCCCAGGAAAAAGATTACGCCCATGCGTGCGGTGGAGATCATTTTAAAGGCGGGAGGGTTTCCCATCCTGGCCCATCCGTTGCTTTATCACATGGGAAAAGAACGGTTAGAGCTTCTGGTCTCCAGATTAAAGGCTATGGGCCTTCAGGGAATAGAAGCAGTTTACAGTACCCACACGCCTGCAGAGGAAAGACAGATAAGAGAGCTTGCGGAAAAGTATGGACTTTGTATCAGCGGAGGCTCTGATTTCCACGGAGACAATAAGCCCGGCCTTGACCTTGCAGTGGGATATGGAAAGCTTTATATCCCGGCAGAGATCCTAGATAAGATCAATGAGAGAAGGGACTTTTTGCGGGAGCATCCTGAGAGCCTGAAGTGTACGAAGATCCTGTTTACCGATCTGGACGGCACGCTTCTTAACAGCAAAAAGCAGATCAGCGAATATACCAGAGAGGTGCTGCAGCGGTGGACGGAAGCAGGACATAAGCTTGTGCTTTGCTCCGGGCGGGATATCAACAGCGTTATGGATGTAAAGCGGGACACGGGGCTGAACTTCCAGGGGATGTATCTGATCGGCAGCAACGGCGGAATGATCTATGATTTTGAAAAGGGGAAGATTTTAAACAAAATTTTATTAACCCCATCCCAGATCGCATATATTGTTGAGATGGCAAAAAAGCATCAGGTTCATTGCCATAGTTATTCCGATACGCATATTATCACACCTGCCGTAGATGAGGAGCTTGTATATTATCAGCATGCCATCAAAACGCCGGTAAAGGTCTGTGAGGATGTGGTAAGCATGCTTCCCGAGGGTGCATGCAAATGTATTGCCATTGAACTGCATGACAGGGAAAAGCTGGAGAATTTCAGACTGGAAATGCTTCCCTTTGCAGAAAGGGAGCAGATCACCATGGTTTATTCTAATCCGTATTACCTGGAGCTGTTTCCTTCAGCCTCCGGGAAAGGGGCGGCAGTCAGAAAGCTTTGCGAGATCTTAAACATGGATCTTTGCTTTTCCATAGCTGCAGGGGATGCGCAAAATGATATTTCCATGATCGAAGCAGCCGGAATGGGAATTGCAATGGCAAATGCAGCCGAAGAGGTAAAGGCGGCGGCAACGACTGTTACGGAGTGGGATAATGATCATGATGGGCTGGCAAGAATTTTATCGGATATGATGTAAGGGGAAAGGAGCTTGGTTATGAAACTGAATTACAGGAGAACGTTTTTGATCGGATTGGCATTTTTGTCAATCTGTGCCTTTTGGCAGATGTATGACAACATCATCCCTCTTATGCTGCAAAATACCTTTGGGCTGGGAGAAACGGTTACCGGTGCGCTGATGGCAATGGACAACGTTTTGGCGCTGTTCCTTCTGCCGCTTTTCGGAGCGCTGTCGGATAAGGTAGATACCAAATTTGGCAAGAGAATGCCGTTCATTGTAGGAGGAACTGTTCTTGCAGTGATCTTTATGATGCTGCTGCCTGCAGCGGATAAGAATGGAAATCTGGTATTGTTTATCGCTTCCCTCTTTTTGCTGCTGCTTGCAATGGGACTGTATCGTTCCCCGGCAGTGGCGCTGATGCCGGATCTGACGCCGAATAAGCTCAGAAGCAAGGGAAATGCCATTATTAATTTGATGGGAGCAGTGGGAGGCGTGTATACGCTGATCATGATCAAGCTTCTGGTAGGAAAAGGAGACAGACCGGATTACGAACCTTTATTTCTCAGTATTGCAGCCTTGATGGTGATTGCAGTGGGGATTCTTGTGATCACCATTAAAGAAAAGAAAGTAAAGGCCCAGGTAGAGAGGGAAGTAAAGGAGTACGAGGATCTTCACGGAGTGATCGTGGAAAATGAGGATCTGGCAGAAAAGGAAGAAATGCAGGGAGCGGAGGGAGAAAAGCATCCCATGCCAAAAGAGGTAAAGCGCAGTATGATCTACCTTCTGGCATCCATCTTTTTCTGGTTTGCAGCATATAACGCAGTGGGGACAGCCTTTTCCCGTTATACCAAGGTTGTCTGGCATATGGAAGGCGGGGGATTTGCAGACTGCCTGATGGTGGCCACTGTGGCAGCTATTTTAAGTTACATACCCATTGGAAACATTGCCAGCAAGATCGGAAGAAAGAAAACCATTATGGGCGGCGTGCTGCTGATGAGCGCCTGTTATTTAGTGGGTGTGTTTGCCTATGCATATCACCCGGCTATTAACATCATGTTTGCGCTGATCGGTATCGGCTGGGCGGCCATAAATGTCAATTCCTATCCGATGATCGTGGAAATGAGCAAGGGGTGCGATATCGGCAAGTTTACGGGAACCTATTATACCTTCTCCATGACGGCGCAGATCTTTACGCCCGTACTTTCAGGATTTTTGCTGGAAAAGGTATCCTACAGAACGTTATTCCCCTATGCCCTTGTCTTTTCACTGCTGGCTTTCCTTACCATGACACAGGTGCGCCACGGTGATGTAAGACCGGATAAGAAAAAAAGCGTTCTGGAAAATTTTGATGTAGATGATTAAATAAAGATTGACAGGTGACAGAAGATGACAGTTATTTGGGTAGTTTTGATCGTGATAGCAGCGTTGATCGTGCTTTATTTTCTGGCGATCATGCCAAGGCTCACCAATCGTGAGCCCAGAAAGCCATTTTTAAATGCGCTGTATGCACACAGAGGACTCCATGACAATGCCTCGGAGGCGCCGGAAAATTCCATGGCCGCCTTTAAGAAAGCAGTTTATGCAGGATATGGGATCGAACTGGATGTACAGCTTACGAAGGATGGAGTTCCGGTGGTATTTCATGATTTTACGCTGAAAAGAGCATGCGGCCAGGAGGGAAAGATCTGTGATTATACCTGGCAGGAGCTGCAGGAATTTCATTTATTTGAAAGTACGGAAAAAATCCCCCGTTTTGAAGAAGTGCTGGATATGGTAAACGGAAAGGTTCCCCTGATCGTGGAGCTGAAGGTGGAGTGGCTGGATATTTCCGTATGCCCCGCTGCGGATGCGCTTCTCAGGAAGTATAAAGGGCTATATTGTATCGAGTCCTTTAATCCCATGGCGCTGATGTGGTACCGCAGGTACCGCAATGAGGTAGTCAGGGGACAGCTTGCAGATGAGTTCTTAAAGTATGAGGAATACAGAAGCCCGCTTTATCTGATCCTGCAAAATCTTCTGCTGAACTGGATGACCAAGCCGGATTTTGTAGCATATAATCACAAATATGCCGGAAACCTCTCAAGAAGGCTTTGCCGGAGCCTTTATAAAAATATGGCTGCCGCCTGGACAATCAAGAGCCAGGAAGAGCTTGACGCAGCCTGGGATCAGTTTGACGTCTTTATTTTTGACTCCTTCCTTCCCAAAAAGGAATGTAGAAGCGGCAAAGGGAAAAGGCAAAAAAGTAAGGATATTGTGTAAAAATAGCATATTTTTTGTGGCATAAGATCGAAAATATATCTATAATGATGAAAAAACCATGTAAAATTTATAATAATTAGTGCATGATTGCTAACATTATGATATAATTGCTTTATGCAGGGCGTCGAACAGAGATGGTCGGCGCCTTATTTTCTGTAAAAGAAAGGAAAAGGGAGAAAAGAGTATGGTAAAATGGGTTTATTCGTTTGAAGAGGGAAACGCTGATATGCGCAACCTTTTGGGTGGTAAGGGAGCCAACCTGGCAGAAATGACCAATTTGGGACTTCCGATTCCCCAGGGCTTTACCGTTACAACAGAAGCCTGTACGGATTACTATGCAAAGGGAAGGCAGATCTCAGATGAGATCAAGGAGCAGATCTTTGCAGCGCTTGCCCAGTTAGAGCAAAAGCAGGGAAAGAAATTTGGCGATACGGAAAATCCTCTTTTGGTGTCGGTGCGTTCGGGGGCCAGAGCGTCCATGCCCGGTATGATGGATACCATCTTAAATCTGGGATTAACGGATATTGCTGTAGAGGGGTTTGCAAAGAAAACCGGAAATCCCCGCTTTGCATATGACTCTTACCGCAGATTTATCCAGATGTTTTCCGATGTTGTTATGGAAATCCCCAAGTCATTTTTTGAAAGGATCCTGGATGAGATCAAGGATGCCAAAGGCGTGAAGTATGACACGGATCTGGATGCCAATGACATGAAGGAGATCATCACAAGATTTAAAGCGGTTTATAAGGACAAGATGGGACAGGACTTCCCACAGGATCCCAAGGCTCAGCTGATGGAAGCCGTAAAGGCTGTTTTCCGTTCCTGGGATAATGAAAGAGCTATTGTATACAGAAGAATGAATGATATTCCCGGAGACTGGGGAACGGCTGTCAATGTACAGGCCATGGTATTTGGTAATATGGGAAATACCTCAGGTACCGGTGTTGCCTTTACCAGAAATCCCTCCACAGGAGCAAAGGGTATTTATGGCGAATACCTGATCAATGCCCAGGGAGAGGACGTGGTTGCCGGCATCAGAACGCCTCAGCCGATCACCAGACTGGAGCAGGATCTTCCGGAGTGCTTTGCACAGTTTATGGAAATTGCAGGAAAGCTGGAAGATCATTACAGAGATATGCAGGATATGGAGTTTACCATAGAAGAAGGAAAGCTGTTCTTCCTTCAGACCAGAAATGGAAAGCGTACCGCACAGGCGGCGTTACAGATCGCCTGTGACCTGGTAGACGAAGGAAAGATCACACCTCAGGAGGCAGTCCTTCGTATTGAAGCGAAGTCCCTGGATCAGCTTCTGCATCCCACCTTTGATCCGGAAGCCTTAAAGGGCGGAACTGTGATCGGACAGGCACTTCCGGCATCTCCGGGTGCTGCAGCAGGTAAGGTTTACTTTACCGCACAGGAAGCAAAGCAGGCTCACGAGGCAGGAGAAAGAGTTGTGCTGGTTCGTCTTGAAACTTCACCTGAGGACATTGAGGGAATGCATGCGGCAGAGGGAATCCTTACTGTGCGCGGCGGTATGACATCCCATGCAGCGGTAGTAGCAAGAGGAATGGGAACCTGCTGTGTATCAGGCTGCGGTGAGATTTCCATTAATGAGGATGATAAGGTATTTGAGCTGGGCGGCAAGGTATATCATGAAGGGGATTACATTTCCCTGGATGGTTCAACCGGAAAGATCTATGACGGCGACATTAAGACAATGGAAGCTTCCATCAGCGGCAATTTTGGAAGAATTATGGGATGGGCGGATTCCTTCAGAAAGCTTAAGGTCCGCACCAATGCAGATACACCGGCAGACGCTGCCAATGCAGTAAAATACGGTGCAGAGGGAATTGGACTTTGCCGTACAGAGCATATGTTCTTCGAGCCTGACAGAATTCCCAAGATCCGTCAGATGATCCTTTCCAGAACGGTTCAGGAAAGAGAAAAGGCATTAAACGATCTGATCCCTTATCAGAAGGGTGACTTTAAGGCGCTCTATGAGGTTATGGAGGGAAGACCGGTAACGATCCGTTTCTTAGATCCCCCGCTTCATGAATTTGTGCCTACCGAAAAGGATGATATTGATGATCTGGCAGTTAAGATGATGATGACGGCAGAGGAGGTTCAGGAGATCTGCGATTCCCTGCACGAGTTCAATCCCATGATGGGGCACAGAGGCTGCCGTCTGGCGGTTACTTATCCCGAAATCGCAAGAATGCAGACCAGAGCGGTAATGGAAGCTGCCATTGAAGTGAAAAACGAAAAGGGATATGACATTGTTCCTGAGATCATGATCCCTCTTGTAGGAGAAAAGAAAGAACTGAAATATGTCAAGGATGTTGTGGTAGAGACAGCAGAAAAGGTAAAGCAGGAAAAGGGTTCTGACATTGCTTACCATATCGGTACCATGATCGAAATCCCGAGGGCAGCTCTGCTTGCAGATGAGATTGCACAGGAGGCAGAATTCTTCTCCTTCGGAACCAATGACCTGACACAGATGACCTTTGGCTTTTCCAGAGATGATGCAGGCAAATTCCTGGGCGACTACTACAAGAAAAAGATCTATGAATCAGATCCTTTTGCAAAGTTAGATCAAAAGGGTGTAGGCCAGCTGATCCAGATGGCAGTGGAAAAGGGCAGGAAGACCAGACCGGACATTAAGCTGGGCATCTGCGGAGAGCACGGCGGAGATCCTTCTTCCGTTGAGTTCTGCCACAAGGTAGGGCTTACCTATGTGTCCTGTTCGCCGTTCCGTGTGCCGATTGCAAGACTGGCAGCAGCGCAGGCGGCGATTGCCAATGCTGGAAAGTAGAAGAGCGTAAATATTTTTACTTCACAACGCTGATTGTTACAAGGGATGATGTGAATGAGTACATGAAATATCATGCTGAGTACACGAAAGCGAACCGATTTAAAGATATTGTTTGCAAAATCTATATATAACTCGAAAGGGAAGCGCAATGCTTCCCTTTCTTATATCTCTCGATTAGGACTAAATCCTTAAAGCTATGGCTTAAAAAGGACTTAGTCCTTTAAATTAAAGAGGAGCCGGATTACTCCGACTCCTCCAAGTATGTGTCCGCAAACACATACCCCAATTGCTATCT
>FR894526.1 GCA_000436115.1 Firmicutes bacterium CAG:534
TCAGATTATCATTACCATCAAAAAAGTATAAATTGATATAGCTCGTATCTGAACTTATCACATCTCCACTTTCAAATTCACAGTCTGTCAAATCACCATCTGCAGAATAATCAGCCGCTCTTACCTCAATCCCATTTCCAAGAAGGGCCGTGATTATCATCACAGCTGCCAGCGAAGTAGTAATTATCCTTTTCCCCGTGTTTCTCATCTCTTATCTCCTTTACACTTTTATAAACTTCCCCTTTTATAAATATAGGTACAAAAAAGCAAAAAAACTCTCACACCAAAATTATTTTTTTGATGTGAGAGTTTATTTATTTGTTTCATTTTTTCCAAACAGAATTTCCTGATTAATTTGCAGCTTCCGTGGTAAGCGCTGTCCGCAAAAAGACAGTTAAGATGACCCTTCCTGCTATCATAGTAAAAACAGGCATTGCATATGCCACATATTGTACAGCGCCTCCATATGCAACCAGCAGGTTATAAATGGCATGAAAGGTTGTTGCAGCTCCAAGTAAGCCACAAATTCCTGCTGCCTTCAGCCATGGCTTCTGCCATGCATAAGAAAGCCCCGCTCCCATCATTGCTCCGCAGACCACATGCATTGCTCCAGTGCCAAATCCCCGGAACAGAATAAAGGAAAAAGCCTCTGCACCGTTTTGGCTCAAATAACAGATATTTTCAAAGGTTGCAAAGGACACGGCAACGATCAGTGCCGCAATACGGATCCTTGCAGGCTTTGGTTCAAAAACAAGCAGATAAAAAAGCAGTGGAAGGAGTTTAACCACTTCCTCTACAACGGGGGCTATTTCCACCGTTGCAGTAAAGGAATTCGCCTGGTACCAAATAGCCAGAAAGGTATTTAAGTAAGCAGAAAACAGGCAGGCTCCCATTCCCGCAAAACAAAAGACAAAGGTTTTGAGCTGTCGTCTGCCTATGCAGATCCCCGCCACCAGCAAGGGCGCCAGCATGCACAAAAATACATTCTCAATATACGTCATGTACTCACCGCCTTTCTGGCTGCCGGCAATATTCCTATCAGAGAAGCTGTCAGCAGAAGATCAAACCAGAAGCTGGGACTCATAACAGATTTCCCGCTAAAAAAGCAGCCGGAAGTCCAGAGACAATATTCTGAAGCTACAAAGCACAATACCGCTATATGAAAAAACTGCCTCCTGCGCCTTTCTCCGCTCTGACCTCTTGCATAGATAAGTCCCCGGATCGAACAATAGGAAAGCATCATCATAAGCCCGCACCAGATCAGATTGGAAAGAACATCTCCATAAGTGCAATATAATAAAAGCAATGGAATTCCAATCATCAGGGACAGCCATTTCGCCCGGCATTTCATTTTTCGTTCTTCCTGATAAGCCATGGCATCCTGTAAAATGCAGAGAAAAATTGCGCTGGAAATCCATCCGAATTCAGAAACATAAAAGACCTGAGGCGTAGTGGAATACAAAAAAAGGTAAAGCGTCCAGTAAAGCGCCCCCAGGGCAAAGCAGCCATAGAAGCAGGTTAACAGCAAATCAATCCTCTTGTGGTCTTTTCCATATTTCAAAAAGGAAATGATCACACCGATTGTTGTAACGGCAAGCTGCAGAAAATTTTCAAATAGCTCTGCCATCCGTATTTCCTTTCTCATCCTTTTCTTCCTTGTCTTTATTGGAAAGACGGATACGGAAACACAGGATTGTTACCCCTGCCCCGAGAACAAAAGACATAAAGCCAATAAAAATATAACTGAGGGCTGCACTTCCCTGAAATACGCTTGCAGTAGTATGGTACTCCGTATAGAAACTATTCCATCCCTGATTTCCATATGCTCCCGGCATAAAAACAGAAAACCCGATAACAAGCATCAACGCAGCTACAAAGGAAACCGCTGTAAGCGCCCTGTTTCTGCAATGCTCCCTATACTGGTTTTTATATGCAATACGATATTTTACCTCTGCAATACGTTCCTCATTACTCAACACCTGTAATGCCCTCCTTTTCCAATATCTTCCTTAATCCAATTTTTCCTCTGTATACCATGTTGGTGATCTGCTTCACATTCTTTCCCATAATCTTGGAAGTTTGACGATAGCTCATCCCTTCAAAATACACCAGATATAAAGCTTCCCGGTAATCCGAATTTAGCTGCTGCATACAAAAATGGAGGATTTCGTCCCTTTCCCTGGTACGCACCACTTCCTCCACAAGCGCCCTGGCATCTCCCGCTTCCTGCAGATCATCAAGGTTAAAATGACACTTCTTTTTCGTTTTATGGCGCAGTGCCATATGTCTCGCCACCTTATATAAATACGGTTTAAATCCTCCGTCCCGGATATGAGGTCTTTTTGCAAACAGATAAGAAAAAACCTCAATCATCAGATCTTCCGCTTCGTGAACATCATGCACATAACCGTTTATGTAGAAGATCAGGGGATTTCCATATTTGATCATAAGCTCATCCAGGCCTTTTTCTTCCCCGCATAAATATCCTCTGTATAAGTCCTCGTCGGAAACCACGCCTTCACTTCCCTTCTTACCCGGAATTTAAAATCCCTCAGCCTGTTTTTAGCATATATGTTTTTTACTCTATAAGCAAGTAAGCTTTTTCATTACAAGTTCCGTCAGTCATATGACGACTGTAATAATCCTTTAACGCAGGTGCTAAATCCATATCTTCTTTCGCACCCTCTTCTTGTCAGTGGTCAGCTCCTCGGCATCGCTTTCCTGCGCCATCAGAAATTTGTGCCTTAAATCTTTTGGCGGATATCCGCCGTACAAAAGCGATGGCTCAAGGATAGGGTGTCTGGTAAAATCACAGTCAATCCCCGGAGCATAGACTTTACATCCGGTCTGCCCCTGCAAGTATTTGTTCCCGCCTATATGATCAGCATGTGCGTGTGTATTATAAATTGCCGCTAAATTCCAGCCGTTAGCGTCTAATATCTGACGTGCTTTCCGCCCTGCATCCTTATCATTTCCACTGTCGATCAGACAGACATTTTGCTCATCCAGCCTTACAAGTCCGATATTCGTAGGGCTTTTGATATAATAAGTGCGCTCAGAAAGCTGTATCAATTCGTACATGGTTTTTCCTCCCGTTAATAATGAAAACTACTCTTCCAGAAGTCTGCTTAACAACGCCTGTCTATTGTTTATAAACATTTCTGTCACCTGATAACTTTCTGTTTCCTCGTATTCACATAAATGTATCTTTCCATTATCGAAACAGTATATATCTGCATTTGGAATTCCTAACAAAATAGGGGAATGTGTAACTATAAAAAACTGCGCTCCGCATTTTGCACACCTATCTATTTCCATTAACAGGATAAGCTGTCTCTGCGGAGATAATGCTGCCTCCGGTTCATCAAAAAGATATAAGCCATTTGCCTGCAGATTATTCTGCGCTAACGCCAAGAAACTTTCTCCATGTGATTTTTCATGATATTTTGCTGAAGGATGCTCCGGATCTGCATATTTCTCTTCTTGAGTTGCCACATTATAAAAGCTTTCCGCTCTAAGAAAATACCCCCACTTTTCTTTCCTATATCCCTTTGAAATTCTTATTGCTTCACATAGTTCTGAGTGGGTATCATGTGTAGAAAAGATATAGTTCCTAGTTCCGCCCTCCGGATTAAACCCATGGGCCACAGCAAGCGCCTCTAACAGTGTTGATTTGCCACTTCCGTTTTCTCCAACAAAGAAAGTGATCGGACTGTTAAAATCCAGTCTTTCAACACCTTTAAACGCCTCTATTTTCCTCAAATAACTATCGCTGTCTACTTTATTCCATTCGAACAGGACTCCCTGTATAAATTGATCATTCATTATGTTTGCCTTTCTTAACTATACTAGGTATCTTTTTCATACCTGCGTCCTGTTCATCTTTATACATTAAATTTTTTATGCATTAAATGTATCCCAATATGACCAATTCCAAGAATGATTGATGCGCAGATCACGATTGCATTTCCAGAATAAATTCCAAGCAATAGACACGCAATAACCGGAAGGGTTGCACCCGCCACAGGAAATCCCATATAGGACATATAAAAATCCTTCATCGTTTTCAGACTCTTAAAATATTTGATCCAGTAGCATTCATACAAAACCATCAGCACAAATGCCGTCATCCAAATTATAATCTTCCACTCAAAATAGAAGCCTTCAAATACCATTACTTTCGGGTTGAGTGCGGTAAAAACCATAAGTGATACACTTAACAGAGCCTCACCCATGCGCTCAAGGAGCAGCAGCAGCTTATTCTCCTTTTTGGCAACCTCATCATATCCCGCCGGCTTTGCTTTGCATGCCCAAATGATATTTGGAACAAACAGCATCAGAAGAAATACAAAACCTGTAACGCAAAAACCAAGGTCATACGGCTGCCTGCTGATCTGCGAGAAAGCAATGGTGCTTAATTTAACGCTGCTTATCATATCTCCATATTTTTCTTTAAGCTTTCCAGCCATCAAATCAGAATTGTATAGATCTGTGTGATAGCTTCCATAAATCCCCATTATTCTGCCGCCACCGCACCGCGTGTATGCATCAATAAAATTCGAGACCATGTAAGCTTCTCTTAGTGATGATATACCATTATGTTCCGTATCTTCATTGTAATATTCCTGCCCCTGTCTGATACACTCCTTTGCAAGTATGTATTTTTCAGAATCTTCAAGGCCGTTATCCTCTAAATATTTCAAATACCTTGATCCTGTAGTATCATACTGATGCCCCACATCAGTGCCATAAAATATTGTCTCGGGACAATACTCTTTTATCTCATGAAAGAACTCATAATAGTATTTGTTTCCCGACAGTGTTCCCTGTATCTCTTCAAAGAATAAATCTATCAGTTCATCTGAATCCTCTTTCATCCATTCATTTAAAAACTCGGCACTATAATATGGCAGTTCCACAAAAAGATTACGGTATCCTTTATTATAGTATTCCCTCCATTCTTTAAGCTCAATGTCATAACACTTTTTATGACCATGCGCTTCTCCGTAAAGACTTATCATAATATTCTCATTCGGAAAGACATCTGTGGTCTGATCCGATTTATCTAAGATAAATCCTGTAACTACCAATATCAATACAATCCCAAAGGCTAATATGGTTCTTATTTTATCCTTCATTTTAAACTCCTCTAATTCTGCATATTAATCCCCCATTTCTGCGCATCTCGAGTTTGTGTCAAGTGCGCGCATACACAAATCTCGCGTGTGAAAAATTTTATTTTTCACTATTTTTCACTATATTTCAGGAGCTGCTTTAAATCTTTCTCCGGCGTGGTGATGGGGGCAATGCCGAAGTTTTCCACAAGATAGCTCATTACACCCGGTGAAATAAACGCTGGCAGCGTAGAACCAAGGCGGATGTTCTTGATGCCCAGGTGCAGCAGGGTCAACAGGATGCACACCGCCTTCTGCTCATACCAGGAAAGCACCATAGACAGCGGCAGATCGTTCCCGTACAGCCACTACATCCGGCTGTCTGTTCACACTGAAAACAAATATTTTGCTTTTTCTGCTTTGCACCTTACACCATTTTTCGTTCTTAACTTTCCAGCATCATAAAAATATAGTTACTTTAAAAGACACTCCCTATCGAGCAGGAAATCATAGATATTTACGGTCAGGATACCGTACTCATCATAATGTGGCTGAACAATATCTTTGGTAATGATAATCTTCTTGAAAGAATCGTCAATTTTTCTAAACGGTCTGATTTCCTGAGTTCGCTTTGCTTCATTAGGCAGCGAGTACGCCGACTGAATATAGTATCTGGAAGAACCAAGGTTACAGACGAAATCTATCTCCAGCTGCTTCCGGTTTACTTTTCCGTCTTTGTCCTTTTCTGCAATGGGAATGACACCCACATCTACGCTATAACCACGCATACGAAGCTCGTTGTAAATTACATTCTCCATGGAATATGTCTGCTCAAATTGACGGAAGTTAATTCTGGCATTGCGAAGTCCTAAGTCGGAAAAATAATATTTCTTGGGAGTTTCAATGTATGCCTTTCCTTTGATGTCAAATCGCTGTGCAGACTCAATCAGAAAAGAATCCTCAAAATAATCCAGATACTTTTTGATGGTGTTGGCGGTAATTTTTGACTTCTTGACCGTCTTAAAAGTATTTTTCAACTTTTCGGGATTGGTCAGCGAGCCAATAGCAGATGAGAGAATGTTCAACAAATCTTCCAGCTCTCTGATATTCTTTACACGGTTTCTCTTGGTAATATCTTGAATATAAATCTCGTCACCACGGCCGGCAAACTCGGTAGCAATGTCTTTGGATAAGAGCTTTGCGTTACTTCCTGTCACAAATATATCCATATTATCCTTGCGGAGGTAACCATTCAAAACGGCTTCAAAGCAGTCCAACATCTGAACTTCATCAAGCAACAGATAATACATTCCTTCATCAATGACTTTGGAGCGAATATACTCCATGAATTTTTCCGGGTCAACTCCCCGCTTTTCCTTTTCAATTTGAATAAGGCTTTCTCCAATCAGATAAAGGTCATCTGCAGAGTCAAAGGCAAAACGAATGATATGATCGGCATCTACACCATTATCCAATAGGTGGTGAAAAAAAATGTTATTCAGCAAATATGATTTGCCACACCTGCGAATACCGGTAATAACTTTAATCAATCCGTTGTTTTTTCTTTTTATTAATTTATCTAAATAGAAATCTCTGCGAATCTCCCTCTAGGATAAACTGACCATCCATTTTCTTTTCTTGAAAATGGCAAGCGATACTGCCAGCCGAAAAATTTCTTCTGTTGTCAGCAATGTATATACACCTGCAATTCCCCATTGAAATACATATGCCCCCATAAGGCACAGTGAAATTCCGATGCACCAGGTTCCAACGATATCTATGATCATGACAGTCTTTGTGTCACCACCGCTCTTTATAATTCCACCGCCAAGAATCATGTTTTCAACCTTGACAGGTGCATACAATGCAAAGATAATGAGAAGGATTTTCCCAAGGTCTCCGTTCCGTTTTCTGCAGCCATCTCATAATCTTCCATTGCTGTAGCATAATCCCCCTCATCAAATGCAATTTGCCCTAAACCATAATATCCATCCATGCATCCGAGGGCAATGGCATTGTCAAAGTACTCCTTTCCTTTCTCCTGATCGGCATCTACTCCCCTTCCATAACAATAATTGTATCCCAAAGCAACATAGGCATATGGATTTTCACCTGCATCATACTTTTTTGTAATATCTAAGGCTCATTCCGTTTTTGAAACAATAGGTTTTAATCCATTTTTTCTTATGTTTTCTAATTCTTCTTTTTCCCACTTTTCAATCTTGCCACCTCAAAGCTGGAAGTTGTCGATGCAATAACTATAACAACATCTTTGATACCGCTCCTATCACCGCTTCTGCATCCAGCCCCCGTACTGCTTGTGCAAGCTCATCAAACACAGCTTTTTTCTCGTCCGGATATCGGTAATGTGATAATTTTTCAATTATTCCATCTGCTACATCCACATCATATTCCGCCATTGCCTGCGTAAGCAGGGTCAATTCCTGTTCGAGTAAGTCTTTGTCTAAATCTTTAAGTTCCTGTTCGTCCTCTTCCACACTGCAGATTGTTTGTAGCTGCTCATTCAGGCTTTTCCATTGCTCCATAAATATCGGATGCATCGTTTTTATAACATCCGTCTTCTCATCGCGTGCCGCATATTCGAGCAGCTTTGCAATACTGGAAACGGTAAGTGCTCCGATCATTGCTGCCGATGTTTTCATTGCATGCACTTTTACGCGGTACTGCCGCAGGTTGTCCCCATCGGAAATATTTTTTTCAAATGCGTCCAGTGTCGCCGCATCTGTACCTGCCATCTGTACAAACTCTTCGATTACAGCAAGCAAATCCTTGGGAGCTTTATTATGTAAATAGGCATACTCCAGATTAAGTTCTGAAACCGTCTCCAGCCGCTGTTGAATCTGTGCAGTTTCTTCTGCCTCCCTGCGTATCTGCTCCTCGGACTGCATGACATCGCCTTCTATAATCTTATTCTGCGGGAGATATTTTTGCAGTAGTTTTTCCAATTTGGAGTACATGATTGGTTTTGCAAAAAAATCATCAAATCCGTTTTGCAGAAACATTTCCTTTGCACCATTTACCGCATTTGCCGTCAATGCAATCACCGGTGTTTCCAAATTTACATTTCCTTCCTGCTCCGGAAATGCGTGAAGTGTCTCTATACCATCCATTCCCGGCATCATATGGTCAAGAAAGATAAGATCGTATTTCTTGTTTACAACTTTTTTCAAACATTCTTCTCCGCTGTCCGCCTCATCAATTCTCATCTGAGTATCCTTTAAAAGGCTCCGGAACACCTTGCGGTTTATAGCGTTATCATCAACCACCAGTATATCTGCATCCGGTGCTATAAACGCCGTTTCATATACATATTGCTGTTCCTGCTGTTTGATACGCTCGGAAAGCTTTCCAACCGGTGTCTCATCGATAATATCCTGCTCAAGGTCAAAGAAAAAGTCAGAGCCTTCGCCATAGGTACTTGTCACCTCCAGATGACTCCCCATCAGCTTCAAAAGCTGCAGCGTAATACTCATTCCAAGCCCTGTTCCCTCAATATTGCGATGGCGGCTCTCCTCGATCCTCTGAAATTCCTCAAACAGCTTCGGTTTATCCTCTTCTCTGATACCAACACCTGTATCCTTTACTTCAAAATGCAAAAGCACCTTCTGTTCTTTCTTCTCTCCGGTAACTGAAAGCGTGACACTTCCATGCTCCGTATACTTAACCGCATTATTTAAAAGGTTAAGAAGCACCTGGCGAATCCTGACATCATCCCCCATAAGTCTTGAAGGCAGCTTTTCATCAACATAAACCTCAACCTCAAGCTCTTTTGAAACAGCTTTCTGATAAATCATATTGACTGTATCATGTATCAGGCTGCTGACGTCGTATTCTACCGGAATAATCTCAAGCTTTCCCGAATCAATTTTTGAAACATCAAGGATATCATTGATTAATGCCAGCAGACTTTTTCCCGCATTCTGAATATCTAACGCATATTCACGCACCTGCAATTCCCTGCTCTCCCTCAAAATCATTTCATCCATGCCAAGAACCGCATTAATCGGTGTTCGGATTTCATGTGACATATGTGCAAGAAACCTGCCCTTTGCCTCATTCGCCATCTCTGCTGCCTGCTTGTCTTTTTCAATGTGAAAAACAGACTGTATCGTATAAACAGAAGAACATATCAGAAGGATCAACATTCCGATTGCAAAATAATGTCCATGAAAATTTCCACTTCGGCTAAAATACATCGCTAATTGGATAGCCGAACATACAAATGCTCCAAAAAGACCAAATGCCACAAAACGATATTCCTGAATTTTCCTGCTATACAGATCCTTTAAAAAAGTATACACAACAGATGCTATTGCCAGGAAACATCCTATTGCCACAAAAATAAATGTGGATACCAGATCTTTTATTCCTGTAATATGCAGAATACAACTAATTGCATCAACCGTACCCATGAATATTCCCACAAAACGGTACAGCTTTTCAAACCGGTGTTTCTGAATTTCATTCAGATAGATAATCACAGAAAACGGAATCAGCATGACCATATAAAACGGAATTTCACTTGCAATCGAAACATTTTGAAACATAATCTGACGGAAAACAGAATTCATATCCAGCCAGACTGCAGAAAGCATACCTGCATATCCCAGATAAATAATATCCATCGGACGTTTATTCAAAATTCCATAAATTGCGCTGAAAAGAATTGTCAAAATGCCTATCAGAAAAACAATCGCAGCTATAATAATCTCGCCAAAATACAGGCTGATCAGGAATTTCCATATACCAAATTCACTGCCCACATAGGGCTGATACAAAATACCATTGCTGGATGCCATTTCAAGCCGCAGGACTTTTCCGGCATCCGCCGCTGTAACCGGTATCAGAAGATAACATTCAGGACTTATCTGCCCGAACCATCTTTTTCCCATAGTAGAATACTGATAAATCAGTTTTCCATCCAAATAGGCACTAAGATCCTGACCACGAAAACATAAATGGCTGACCCTCTCATCCAGATTTTTAGGAATTATTGTTTCTATAATTTGCGTTCCTTTTTCATTTTTAGCGGGTATATCAATCAAAGACTTTGTCCCATCCTCTTCGATACGATACCATTCTCCCTGATAGTCCTCACATAAATCGTTCTCCTCTACATGATCGGGCGGCAGAACGATCTGTCCGATAACACCATACCCAAACGTAAGCTTCTGATAATTTCTTCTAACTCACCAATCAATAAAATTTTTGCATCAATCATTCCTCCATCTCTTAATTTTCCGTAATGTCGATCAATCTTTTTTTCTGTTTTTATAACCCTTCCATATTCAAATCCACGATTAACTTTCCTATTTCCCGTTCTTTTAAAAGATAGCACATGTAGATGGGAAGATATACCACAGCTCCCTCCTGTTCTAAATTTGCCGCCGATAAAACATATGCTTTCTCAAGATGATAATCAGGAATGTTCATAAAATTATCCAGAGCCTTATGTGCCTTATAGGCTTTTCCTGCTTTCACCTCTATGGGAACAACTTTTCCGCCCATTTCAATCACAGCATCCAGCTCTCCTATATTTTTCTTTTTACAGAAATAAGGCTCCAGACCATTGGCCGTTAATTGCTGTACCACAGCATTCTCAAAATGGGCGCCATTATTTATCTCACTGTTCTTATTGATTAGTTCCAGTTTGATTTCCGCCGAATATGCGCTGGTAAGCAATCCGGTGTCATTTGAAAAGAGCCGGAACACATTGCTGCTCTTACTCGCTTTGAGAGGAATGGTTGGAGCTTCTACGTTGTACACAGGCAAAGCGACTCCTGCATCTTTCAGCCATAAAAAACTGTTTTCATATCTGTCAAACTTTAACTCTTTAT
>FR894527.1:0-1649 GCA_000436115.1 Firmicutes bacterium CAG:534
GGAACCTGCAATGTGGAATGCCATTTCTGAGGAGTCGACCTCATGGTAGGATCCATCAAATACAGTTGCATGAACACCCAGAACCGGGAAACCACCAAGAATACCGCACTTAGCAGCTTCTTCGATACCTTCGCCGACAGCGGGGATATATTCCTTCGGAATTGCACCACCCACAACGGTAGAGTCAAACTTGAACAGTTCTTCTCCGTTGGCATCCATAGGCTCAAAGTGTACTTTACAGTGACCATACTGTCCACGACCACCGGACTGCTTAGCGTACTTGGAGTCAACATCTACAGCCTTTGTAAAGGTTTCCTTGTAAGCAACCTGAGGTGCACCTACATTTGCCTCTACCTTAAACTCACGAAGAAGTCTGTCTACGATGATCTCCAGGTGAAGCTCACCCATACCGGCGATAATGGTCTGGCCTGTTTCCTGATCTGTATGAGCACGGAAAGTCGGATCTTCCTCTGCCAGCTTTGCAAGCGCCTCGCTCATCTTGCCCTGACCAGCCTTGGTCTTGGGTTCGATTGCCAGCTCGATAACGGGCTCAGGGAATTCCATGGACTCCAGAATAACAGGGTTCTGCTCGTCGCAGATGGTATCACCTGTTGTGGTGAACTTAAATCCAACTGCTGCAGCAATATCTCCGGAGTATACCTTATCCAGCTCTGCTCTCTTATTTGCATGCATCTGAAGGATACGTCCAACACGCTCCTTCTTATCCTTTGTTGCGTTCAGTACATAGGAACCTGCGTTCATGGTACCGGAATATACTCTGAAGAATGCAAGCTTTCCAACGAAGGGGTCAGCCATGATCTTAAATGCAAGCGCTGAGAAAGGCTCGTCATCAGAAGAATGTCTTACGATCTCGTTTCCATCCAGATCAACTCCCTTAATAGGGGGAATGTCTGTAGGAGCAGGCATATACTCCAGAACAGCGTCCAGAAGCTTCTGAACACCCTTGTTTCTGTATGCGGAACCACAGCAGACAGGAACTGCTGTACATTCGCAGGTAGCTTTACGAAGAACCTTCTTCATCTCTTCAACGGAAGGCTCTTCTCCTTCCAGATACATCATCATAAGATCATCATCTAATTCGCAGATCTTTTCGATGAGTTCGGAACGATATAACTCAGCCTCATCCTTCATGTCGTCCGGGATTTCAACGATAGAAATGTTCTCACCCTTCTCATCATTATAGATGTAAGCTTTCATCTCAAATAAATCAATAATTCCTTTGAAATCATCTTCCTTACCAATCGGTAACTGAAGAACGATCGCATTTTTACCAAGTCTGGTTCTGATCTGGTCTACAGCGCCATAGAAGTTAGCACCAAGGATGTCCATTTTGTTAATGAACGCCATTCTCGGAACGTTATAGGTATCAGCCTGACGCCATACATTTTCTGACTGAGGCTCAACACCGCCCTTAGCGCAGAACACACCGACAGCACCATCAAGAACTCGCAGGGAACGCTCAACTTCTACGGTGAAGTCAACGTGTCCAGGGGTATCAATGATGTTGATACGATGCTCCAGAGCACCCGGCTTGGGTTTGCAGTTCTCTTCGAGAGTCCAGTGACAGGTAGTAGCCGCAGATGTGATGGTAATACCTCTCTCCTGCTCCTGCTCCATCCAGTCCATGG
>FR894527.1:1827-13594 GCA_000436115.1 Firmicutes bacterium CAG:534
TTTTCCTCCTTATATTAGTCTGGGCAGATTAAAAACGATAATGTGAAAACGCCTTGTTTGCCTCTGCCATTTTGTGCATATCTTCTTTTCTCTTAACTGCTGCGCCTGTGTTATTGGCAGCATCAAGAATTTCGTTAGCGAGTCTGTCCTGCATGGTCTTCTCGCCTCTCTTACGAGAGAACATAGTAAGCCAGCGAAGAGCTAACGCCTGGCGTCTGTCCGGTCTTACTTCGATAGGTACCTGATAGGTAGCACCACCGATACGTCTTGCCTTTACTTCCAGGACGGGCATGATGTTGTTCATTGCCTCCTCGAATACTTCAAGAGCCGGCTTGCCTGATTTTTCTTCTACTGTTGCAAATGCGCCGTATACAATCTTCTGTGCTACACCCTTCTTACCATCTAACATAATGTTATTGATCAGCTTGGTAACAACCTTGTTGTTGTATAAAGGATCTGCTAACACATCTCTTTTTTGAATATGTCCTTTGCGTGGCACGGTTCTTCCCTCCTTAAATACTCATTTAAATCATCGGTACTCACAGTGTGTCGTTCTAATTCATACTTATCACATATTGTGTTCGTGCGGGTTAATCCGTATAGAAAAAATATTTCATAACAGAATTCCAACACTATAAATTAGTTCTGTTTGTGGGTCCAATCTGTTCCATAATTACTTGGACGCCTTAGGTCTCTTAGCGCCATACTTGGAACGGGCCTGTTTTCTGTTGGCAACTCCCGCAGTATCCAGTGTACCTCTGATAATGTGGTATCTGGTACCAGGTAAATCCTTAACTCTTCCGCCTCTGATCAGGACAACGCTGTGCTCCTGCAGATTGTGGCCTTCTCCGGGAATGTAGCTTGTTACTTCGATTCCGTTGGAAAGACGTACTCTGGCGATCTTTCTTAAAGCTGAGTTAGGCTTCTTAGGAGTTGCTGTCTTAACAGCTGTGCAGACACCTCTCTTCTGAGGAGCGGAAGTATCGGTTGCTTTCTTGTGAAGGGAGTTCCATCCTTTCTGCAAAGCAGGTGCGGTAGACTTCTTTACGGATGTCTGACGTCCTTTTCTAACTAACTGGTTAAATGTTGGCATTCTGTTTCACCTCCTATATATAAAGTAAAAGTTTCTGCGTGCGCAGTCCTATAAAAGGACCCTCTGATGCACACTAAAATAGTATACTTGCTGCTTTTTTCCTTGTCAATATCTTTGCCTGTAAATTTTATGCAAAACGGCCTTCTTTTTCCGGCAAAATAACCAAAAATCTCCGTGCCTACCAAATATAGTATGCACGGAGATCCTTAATACTAATCCAATTTATTCTTCTGTTACCGGTTCTGCAGCATCTGTTTCTTCTGCTGCAACGTTTTCTGCCTCGTCAGAAAAATCTGCGCCATCATCAAAGGAAACTTCTGCATCCTCTGCATCCTCTGCATCCTCATCAAAGCTGATTGTTCCCATCAGATCATTGTCTGTGGAAAGCCTTGTGTTGCGGTACCGCTTCATGCCGGTTCCGGCAGGGATCAGCTTACCGATGATAACATTTTCCTTCAGACCGATCAAAGGATCGATCTTGCCCTTAATGGCAGCTTCCGTAAGAACCTTTGTGGTCTCCTGGAAGGATGCTGCTGATAAGAAGGAATTCGTTGCAAGCGCTGCCTTGGTGATACCAAGCATAACCTGCTTTCCTTCTGCGGGCTCTTTTCCTTCTGCGATCAGTTCCTCGTTCAGATCCTCATACTCAAGCACATCTACCAGCGTTCCAGGCAGATACTCTGTATCTCCGCTGTTTTCAATCCGGATCTTCTTAAGCATCTGACGAACGATGACCTCAATATGCTTATCGCTGATATCAACACCCTGCAGACGGTATACTCTCTGAACTTCTCTGAGCATGTAATCCTGTACAGCGCGGATACCCTTAATCTTTAACAGATCATGAGGATTTACGCTACCTTCTGTCAGCTCATCACCGGCCTCAAGAACTGTTCCATCCATTACTTTAATTCTGGAGCCGTAAGGAATCAGGTAAGTCTTGGACTCTCCCGTCTCCTCGTTGGTGATCACAATTTCACGCTTTTTCTTGGTATCCTTAATGGTTGCCACACCGCCAAACTCAGCAATGATGGCAAGACCCTTGGGCTTTCTGGCCTCGAAAAGCTCCTCTACACGGGGAAGACCCTGTGTAATATCATCACCGGCTACACCACCGGTATGGAAGGTACGCATGGTAAGCTGTGTACCGGGTTCACCGATAGACTGCGCTGCAATGATACCAACCGCCTCGCCTACCTGAACAGCTTCACCGGTAGCCATGTTTGCACCATAACACTTTGCACAGATACCTATATGAGAGCGGCAGGTAAGAATGGTACGGATCTTAACCTTCTCAATAGGCTCTCCCTTCTCATCCACACCAACGCTGAGGATCTTTGCAGCCCTGCTGGGTGTAATCATATGGTTGGGCTTCACGATCACGTTGCCGTCTCTGTCTTTTATCTCTTCGCAGGAATATCTTCCTGTAATTCTGTCCTTCAGATTTTCAATGGTTTCCTTGCCATCCATGAAGGCGGATACCCACATACCGGGGATCGTATCCTTTCCTTCCATACAGTCAACCTCACGGATGATCAGATCCTGTGATACGTCAACCATACGTCTTGTAAGGTATCCGGAGTCTGCGGTACGAAGTGCGGTATCGGACAGACCCTTACGGGCACCGTGAGCGGACATAAAGTATTCCAGTACATCAAGACCTTCACGGAAGTTTGACTTAATGGGCAGTTCAATGGTACGTCCGGTTGTATCTGCCATCAGTCCACGCATACCGGCAAGCTGCTTGATCTGCTGGTTGGAACCACGGGCGCCGGAGTCAGCCATCATGAAGATGTTATTGTATTTATCCAGACCTGCCAGAAGCACTTCTGTCAGCTTCTTATCTGTTTCATTCCAGGTTTCTACAACGGCACGGTATCTCTCTTCCTCAGTGATCAGACCACGTCTGTAATTCTGGGAGATCTTATCAACCGTAGCCTGTGCCTCATCCAGCATTTCCTTCTTCTGTGCCGGCACGGTCATATCTGAAATAGAAACGGTCATGGCAGCTCTTGTAGAGTACTTATATCCGGTAGCCTTAATATGGTCAAGCACCTCTGCGGTAACAGATGCACCGTGGGTATTGATGACCTTTTCAAGGATCTGCTTAAGCTGCTTCTTTCCTACATGGAAATCCACTTCGGGAAGAAGGAAGTTTTCCGGCTTTGTTCTGTCTACATAGCCCAGATCCTGCGGCAGGATCTCATTAAAGAGGAACCGTCCAAGAGTAGACTCTACAATACCTGTGATCTCTTCACCCTGGGCATTTGTCTTGGTGATTCTTACCTTAATTCTGGAATGCAGGGTACAAGCCTTGTTCTCATATGCAAGGATTGCTTCATTTACACTCTTGAAGAACTTGCCTTCGCCCACTGCACCCGGACGCTCCTGTGTCAGATAGTAAATACCCAGGACCATATCCTGTGAAGGTACGGCAACCGGGCCTCCATCTGAAGGCTTTAAGAGGTTATTAGGTGACAGCAGCAAAAATCTACATTCTGCCTGCGCTTCTACGGACAACGGAAGATGGACTGCCATCTGGTCACCGTCGAAGTCGGCGTTAAATGCGGTACATACCAGAGGATGAAGCTTAATTGCCTTACCCTCTACCAAAATAGGCTCAAATGCCTGGATACCAAGTCTGTGCAGAGTAGGAGCACGGTTTAACATAACGGGATGCTCTTTGATTACATCCTCCAGCACATCCCATACCTGGGTATCCAGTCTTTCCACTAATTTCTTTGCATTCTTAATGTTCTGGGAAATTCCGCGCTCTACCAGTTCTCTCATAACAAAGGGCTTAAAGAGCTCGATCGCCATTTCCTTGGGAAGACCGCACTGATAAATCTTCAGCTCAGGCCCAACCACAATAACTGAACGTCCTGAATAATCTACACGCTTACCAAGAAGGTTCTGACGGAAACGTCCTGACTTACCCTTTAACATATCTGACAGAGACTTCAGCGCCCTGTTACCAGGTCCGGTAACCGGTCTGCCTCTTCTGCCGTTGTCAATCAGGGCATCTACAGCTTCCTGCAGCATTCTCTTCTCATTGCGGACAATAATATCCGGAGCGCCCAGTTCAAGCAGTCTCTTTAAACGGTTATTTCTGTTAATAATTCTTCTGTACAGATCGTTCAGATCGGAGGTTGCAAAACGGCCTCCGTCGAGCTGTACCATAGGACGCAGATCAGGCGGAATAACCGGAATGGCATCCATGATCATCCAGGAAGGCTGATTGCCTGATTCTCTGAAGGCTTCTACCACTTCCAGTCTCTTAATGATCCTTGCCCTCTTCTGGCCTGAGGATTCCTTGAGCCCGGTCTTAAGCTCAACTGCTTCCTTTTCCAGATCAATGGCAAGCAAAAGCTCCTTGATGGCCTCTGCTCCCATTCCCACGCGGAACTTGTTTCCCCAGGTTTCTCTGGCATCCTGATATTCCTTTTCGGAAAGAACCTGCTTATATTCCAGATCACTTTCTCCCTTATCCAGAACGATATAGGAAGCAAAGTAAAGTACCTTTTCCAATACTCTGGGGGACAGGTCAAGGATCAGTCCCATACGGCTGGGGATACCCTTGAAATACCAGATATGAGATACCGGAGCCGCAAGTTCAATATGTCCCATACGCTCTCTGCGGACGCTTGATTTTGTAACCTCAACACCACATCTGTCGCAGACAACGCCTTTATATCTGATCTTTTTATACTTACCGCAATGACATTCCCAGTCCTTGCTGGGTCCGAAAATTCTTTCACAGAACAGACCGTCCTTTTCAGGCTTCAACGTTCTGTAATTGATGGTTTCAGGCTTCAAAACCTCGCCTCTTGACCATTCCCTGATCTTCTCAGGTGATGCTAAACCAATTCTGATGGCATCAAATGTCATCGGCTGATATACTTCCTGCTTTGTTTCTGACATCTCTAAACCCATGCTCCTTTCACCTTAGCATTTATTACTTCGGCTGCATTTATTCGTCAAAAGAATCCGTATCATCCATGCCATCGAAATCGTCCTCTGACATGTCCTCATCCTCTTCTTCATCACTGCTTACAAGTTCACCGCTGTCCTCATCAAATTCCTGATGCTGATATCCCATGGATGCAAAAGAACCCTTGTCGTAATCGTAGTTCTTATCATCACCCTCGATCTCATAACGGTAATCCGTATCGCCATAATCAACGGTTTCCATGATCTCCACTTCTGTATTATCCTCGCGGAGCACTCTTACGTCCAGTCCAAGTGACTGCAGTTCCTTGAGCAGAACCTTGAAGGATTCAGGAATTCCGGGTTCAGGAATATTATCGCCCTTAATGATCGCTTCATAGGTCTTTACACGCCCTATTACATCATCAGACTTCACTGTCAGGATTTCCTGCAGTGTGTAGGATGCACCATATGCTTCCAGAGCCCAAACTTCCATTTCTCCGAAACGCTGGCCGCCGAACTGTGCTTTACCGCCCAGAGGCTGCTGGGTTACCAGAGAGTAAGGGCCTGTTGAACGGGCATGGATCTTATCATCAACCAGATGGTGAAGCTTTAAGTAATGCATGTGTCCAATGGTTACCGGGCTGTCAAAGAACTCACCGGTTCTTCCGTCGCGGAGCCTTACCTTACCATCCCTGGAGATCGGTACGCCCTTCCAGAGCTCTCTGTGATCACGGTTCTTTGATAAATATTCCAATACCTCCGGGAGAAGTTCTTCCTTATGCTTTGCCTCAAACTCTTCCCAGGAAAGATTTACATAGTCATTTGCAAGATCCAGGGTATCCATGATGTCATTTTCGTTTGCACCGTCAAATACCGGTGTTGCAACATTAAAGCCGAGGGCCTTTGCTGCCAGTGACAGATGGATCTCAAGCACCTGCCCGATATTCATACGGGAAGGTACGCCCAGAGGATTTAATACAATATCAAGAGGACGGCCGTTAGGAAGATAAGGCATATCCTCTACCGGGAGCACACGGGAAACAACACCCTTGTTACCATGACGTCCGGCCATCTTATCACCTACAGAGATCTTTCTCTTCTGGGCAATGTAAATGCGGACTGCCTGGTTAACGCCGGGAGAAAGCTCGTCTCCGTTCTCTCTTGTAAACACCTTTGCATCTACGATAATACCATATTCACCATGAGGTACCTTTAAAGAGGTATCTCTTACTTCTCTTGCCTTCTCACCAAAGATAGCGCGGAGCAGTCTCTCCTCAGCGGTCAGCTCTGTTTCTCCCTTAGGAGTTACCTTGCCAACCAGAATATCTCCGGCACGAACCTCTGCACCGATACGGATGATACCTCTCTCATCCAGATCCTTCAGCGCATCGTCGCCTACACCCGGAACATCTCTTGTGATCTCTTCCGGACCAAGCTTGGTATCTCTGGCCTCTGCTTCATATTCTTCAATGTGAACGGAGGTATATACATCCTCCTGTACCAGTCTTTCACTTAAAAGAACAGCATCCTCGTAGTTATAACCTTCCCAGGTCATAAAGCCGATCAGCGGGTTCTTTCCAAGCGCAAGCTCGCCCCCTGATGTAGACGGGCCGTCTGCAATGACCTGTCCTGCTTCTACATGATCTCCCTTAAATACAATGGGCTTCTGATTGTAGCAGTTGGACTGGTTGCTTCTGGAAAACTTCGTCAGATGATATTCTACCTTTTCTCCATCATCACAGTTCATTCTGATCAGATTGGAAGAAACATGCTCAATGGTACCAGCCTTCTTTGCCACCACGCAGACACCGGAGTCTACCGCTGCTTTGGGTTCCATTCCGGTTCCCACTACAGGCGCTTCTGTTGTCAGAAGGGGAACTGCCTGACGCTGCATGTTGGATCCCATGAGGGCACGGTTTGCATCGTCATTTTCCAGGAACGGGATCAGGGCTGTTGCCACAGAGAACACCATTCTCGGGGACACATCCATGTAGTCAAACATTGCCTTAGGATATTCGGAGGTCTCATCTCTGTAACGTCCGGATACGGTATTTCTTACGAAATGTCCTTCCTCGTCCAGTGCCTCACTTGCCTGTGCAACATGATAATTATCTTCTTCATCTGCAGTCATATAGACTACTTCATCGGTAACCCTGGGGTTTGCCGCATCTGTCTTGTCGATCTTACGGTAAGGCGCCTCTACAAAGCCATACTCATTGATCCTTGCATAGGAAGCAAGGGAGTTGATCAGACCGATATTCGGGCCTTCAGGTGTTTCAATAGGGCACATTCTTCCATAATGGGAATAATGTACGTCGCGGACCTCAAATCCGGCACGGTCTCTGGAAAGACCACCGGGGCCAAGTGCGGACAAACGCCTCTTATGAGTCAGCTCACCAAGAGGATTGTTCTGATCCATAAACTGGGACAGCTGGGAAGAACCAAAGAATTCCTTCACGGCTGCCTGTACCGGCTTAATGTTGATCAGTACCTGAGGAGAAATCTCCTCTGCATCATGAGTAGTCATTCTCTCGCGGACCACTCTCTCCAGTCTGGAAAGACCGATACGATACTGGTTCTGCAGAAGCTCGCCTACTGCACGGATACGTCTGTTGCCCAGATGATCGATATCGTCGTCATTACCGATACCATACTCAAGATGCATATTATAATTAATGGATGCCAGAATATCTTCCTTTGTAATATGCTTGGGCACCAGTTCGTGAACATTTCTCTTAATGGCATCTGCAAGTCCTTCCGGATCTTCGCCAAACTCTTCAATGATCTGTGCAAGCACAGGATAATAAACGTGCTCTGTAATGCCAAGCTCCTTGGGATCACATTCTACGAAATGGGTAATGTCTACCATCATATTGGAAAGAACTTTGACATTCTTTTCTTCTGTCTGAACATATACATAAGGAACTGCAGCATTCTGGATCTCTTCACCAAGCTCAAGGGTCACCTTGGTTCCTGCTGCCGCAAGGATCTCTCCTGTCAGGGTATCTACTACATCCTCTGCAAGGATCTGATCTCTCAGTCTGTTCTTAAAGGAAAGCTTTTTATTAAATTTATATCTGCCTACTTTAGCCAAATCATATCTTCTGGGGTCGAAGAACATTGCGTTAATAAGGCTTTCCGCACTTTCAACGCTGAGGGGCTCACCGGGACGGATTTTTTTGTACAGCTCTAAAAGACCTTCCTGATAATTGGTAGAAACGTCTTTGGTAAAGCTTGCTTCAATTTTGGGTTCCTCCCCAAAGAGCTCTCTGATCTCGTCGTTAGTGCCTACGCCAAGGGCTCTGATAAGAACAGTGATGGGAACCTTTCTGGTTCTGTCTACACGCACATAGAAAATATCATTGGAATCGGTCTCGTACTCAAGCCATGCTCCACGGTTCGGGATCACCGTACAGGAGTACAGCTTCTTACCGATCTTATCATGGCTGATGCCATAGTAAATACCAGGAGAACGAACTAACTGGCTTACGATGACACGTTCAGCGCCGTTGATCACGAAGGTACCCGTTTCCGTCATAAGAGGCAGATCACCCATGAAGATCTCATGCTCGCTGATCTCTTCCTTTTCCTTATTGTAAAGACGTACCTTCACCTTCAGGGGAGCTGCATAAGTAGCATCTCTCTCCTTGCACTTTTCAATAGAATATTTCACATCGTCTTCACACAGCTCGAAGTCCACAAACTCCAGACTTAAATGACCACTGTAATCAGCGATCGGAGAAATATCGTCAAATACTTCTTTCAGTCCTTCATCCAGAAACCACTTGTAGGAATCCTTCTGAACCTCGATCAGGTTTGGCATTTCCAGAACTTCCTTCTGTCGTGCATAACTCATACGCATGCTCTTACCTGCGGTAATGGGACGTATTCTGTTCTTTTCCATCGACTATTCACCCCGTTCTTATGATTTTAAAGCACATAACATGTGGCAGAAAATCGCCAAATAAAGCCATAGTGCACACCATACCACAATAGTGCACTATCCATTCTACTACAAGTCCCTATGCCAGTCAAGGAAAAATTTGCTATGATGAGAAAAAGATATGAATAACAGAACGATCAGAATAGAAACAGGAAAAGCTGTGTGACGCATTTCATCGTCACACAGCCTCTTTGTAACTTGAAAGTGGAAAATTACTTCAAAGTAACCTTAGCGCCTTCTGCCTCAAGCTTAGCCTTGATATCATCAGCCTCTTCCTTAGAAGCGCCTTCCTTAAGCACCTTAGGAGCTGCATCAACAAGATCCTTAGCTTCCTTCAGTCCAAGACCGGTAGCTTCACGAACAACCTTGATTACCTTAACCTTGTTAGGGCCAACCTCTGTCAGCTCTACATCAAACTCAGTCTTCTCCTCGGCTGCTGCTGCGCCATCGCCAGCACCTGCTGCTGCAACAACAACACCTGCTGCTGCGGATACGCCGAACTCTTCCTCGCAAGCCTTTACGAGATCATTTAACTCTAATACTGTTAACTCTTTGATAGCGTCGATTAATTCCTGTGTGGATAACTTTGCCATTTTCATTTCCTCCATTAAATTTCTTTTTACTTGTTCAAACCTTTTGGTAATTATTCTGCTGCAGGTGCTTCCTCAGCAGGTGCTTCTTCTGCGGGTGCCTCAGCGGCTGCAGGTGCTTCGCATGCGGATGCTCCACCTTTTTCTGCCAGCTGGTTCATGACACGAGCAAAGTTTGCAATAGGAGACTGGATGCTGCCCAGTAACTTGGAGAGCAGTTCTTCTCTTGAAGGAATCTTTGCGATCTGCTCAATGCCCTTTACATCATACACAAGGCCTTCAACCATACCGCCCTTCACTTCAAGCTTGTCAGCTTCCTTTGCGAATTTGCAAAGAATTCTTGCGGGTGCTGTTGCATCTGTTGCAGAGATCGCTACAGCGCTGGGACCTTCAAGATAAGGAGCCAGTTCCTCGCAGGATGTGCCCTTGAACGCAAAGTTCATCATGGTGTTCTTGTAAACCTTGTAAACTACGCCTGCTTCACGAAGCTGCTTACGAAGATTGGTGTCCTGCTCTACGGTAAGGCCGCGGTAGTCAACCAGAACAACTGACTGGGCATCCTTGATATTAGCGGAAATCTCTTCCACGATGGGTTTCTTCAATTCAACTTTTGCCACTTTCTTTACCTCCTGTTAGATTTGGTGCCGAAAGAAGTATTACAATATAAAAGCCCTTTCCGAAAACGGAAGGGGCAGAATTTCTATCCTGTAAACTCTTCTCCTCGGTAGGCGATACGCTTACGCCAAACAAAAATGTCTGGCACCTACTGTCTTCGGCATGGTCATTACAACCTTATCTAAAATACCATGACAGGTATCACTTGTCAACTGTTTTATTGCAATTTTGATACAAATCCCTGATCGTCAATGGAAACGCCCTCTGAAAGACTTCTCATATAAGAAAGGATCCTGGCGCTTTCCTCCCCATAGACAAAATCCACCCTGCAGTCAGACTGCACTGCCGGAATAAACTGTATGGATTTCAGTCCATTTTGATCCAAGCAGACCTGCAGCATACAGGTATCCAGGGTTTTGGAATTAAACCAGAAGTTTCCAAGGCTGTATATGACAGGCATATCTCCATAATAAGCAAAGCCCTGCAGACAATGGGAATGATCCCCGATCACCAGATCCGCTCCCGCCTTTTGCAGCCCGGCCGCCTGGTCAAGCTGCAGCCAGTCCGGCTCCGCCTCGTTTTCCGTTCCCCAGTGCATGTATACAATCACAAAATCACTGTTTTCCTTTGCTGTCCTGACCGTCTCATATAGCCTGTCCGGGTTCAGACACCTGAACACTCCCGAATATTCTGCCGTAGCCCCTCTGGTATCAGGGGTGTCCAGCCGTTCGATCTGCGTTGCTGCCACCACAGCAATTTTAATGTCATTTGCAATAAAATAAACAGGCCTGGATGCCTCCTCGATATTCCGTCCTGCCCCTACATAGGGAATTCCCGCTTCCTGCAGGGTATCCAGTGTGTCTAACAGCCCCTCCTCCCCATAATCAAAAAGATGGTTGTTGGCAAGCACTGCCAGATCTGCACCCATTTCCTGCAAATAAGCTACTGTAGCCTTATCTGCCCGGAAGGTAAAGGTTTTTCCCTCAGTAGGTATCCCTCTCTCCGTATAAGGAAATTCATTATTGACCACCATAATGTCCATGCTGCGCATGCGTTTCAGTACCGCTTTTGAAATGCCGCTTTCCAGGTTTCCGCCCGAGCCTCGAACCTTCGACATAATGGCATATTCATCATCAAACAGAAGATCTCCCACAAACCCAAGCTTCACCTGATCGTCCGAGCCTGTTTCCTTGGGATAAATATTGTTCTGTGCCAGATATTCTTCATCCTCTAAAGCAGCGCCGTAGCGTGAGGCCGTTTCTCCCTCCGTTTCTTTCTCCGGTTTTTCCTGCTCCTCCCGGTTTTTCTGTTCCGGCACCGCTTCCCATTCAAGATAAGGAGTGGGCGTTTCTGTTTCCTGCTTTGCTTCTGCCGTGCTCACATGCAGCACTTCTTCTTTTGCGGTGAGTTTCAGCAGTAAAAATCCCGCAATTCCCACAGCAAGAAAAACGCCAAGCGTCAACCCGAAAACAAGCAGGGGCTTTCTATTTCTTTGTCTTTTCTTCACTTTTCTTTTCATACCTACAGAATACCACAGGAAATTCATCTTGCCAAATGTGACTTGCCGCAAAGTGGCACAGCAGTCACAAAAAATCC
>FR894527.1:13634-20999 GCA_000436115.1 Firmicutes bacterium CAG:534
TCCTATTTCAATCCGGTTAGATTAGAACTTCGCTACGCTGACCTTAACGCCAGGTCCCATTGTAGAAGTAAGGGTAATGCTCTTTAAGTACTGGCCCTTCAGAGCTGAAGGTCTTGCCTTAACAATAGCATCCATCAGTGCATCAAAGTTCTCCTGAAGCTTCTCCTCAGTAAAGGAAGCCTTTCCGATCGGAACGTGAATGATATTTGCCTTATCAAGTCTGTACTCGATCTTACCGGCTTTAATATCATTGACAGCCTTTGTTACATCCATGGTAACTGTTCCGGCCTTAGGGTTGGGCATTAAGCCCTTAGGTCCCAAAACCTTACCAAGACGTCCAACAACACCCATCATATCAGGGGTTGCTACAACAACGTCAAAATCAAGCCATCCGTCATTCTGGATCTTGGGAATCAGCTCGTCTCCACCAACGTAATCTGCGCCGGCCGCCTCTGCTTCATTTACCTTATCGCCCTTTGCAAATACCAGAACCTTAACAGCCTTACCAGTTCCATTAGGCAGTACAACTGCGCCACGGATCTGCTGTTCAGCATGACGTCCGTCACAGCCTGTTCTGATGTGAACCTCGATGGTCTCATCAAACTTTGCTACTGCTGTCTTTTTAACAAGAGCTACTGCATCATTCGCTTCATATGCGGTTGCACGATCTACAAGCTTTGCAGCCTCTACATATTTCTTTCCATGTTTCATTATTAATTCCTCCTATGGTTCAAGCGACACCGAACTCTGCTTCTGCAGTCTGTCGTATGCGTGTCTCCCACTCAACAAAGTTTATAGTTAATCCTCTACAGTGATACCCATGCTGCGTGCTGTTCCGGCGATCATGCTCATAGCTGCCTCTAAGCTTGCTGCATTCAGGTCAGGCATCTTCATTTCAGCGATTTCCTGAACCTTCGCCTTGGAAATGGTTGCTACCTTCGTCTTGTTCGGCACTGCAGAACCAGACTTAATATTGCATGCCTTCTTCAAAAGAACTGCTGCAGGGGGAGTTTTCGTAACAAAACTGAAGCTTCTGTCTGCATATACAGTGATAACAACAGGGATGATCACGTCACCCTTATCTGCTGTTCTTGCGTTGAACTGCTTTGTGAATTCAACGATGTTAACCCCATGCTGTCCAAGTGCAGGACCTACCGGGGGAGCTGGTGTAGCTTTACCAGCAGGGATCTGTAACTTAATGTATCCTTCTACTTTCTTTGCCATTGTGGCACCTCCTATTATAATGCAAAAACTTTTTGCATCGTGGTTTGGCACAGAATTTCTTCTGCTCCCACAGTCATACGCAAGCATATGACTTATGAATAGTTTCTATATTTATTTATGGAACATTCCATAAAATAAATATCATTTTTTGAAAGGCAAGCCCTTCTTATGACATTCTTCTCACTTCTGCGAAGCTGATCTCCACAGGAGTCTCTCTGCCGAACAGCTCAACATTGATCGTTGCCGTCTGCTTACCGAAGTCCATTCTCTGAACAACTCCGACCGTATCCTTCCAGACACCGGCCACAACTGCTATAGTATCTCCTTCCGTAAAGTCAACGGAAACATTCTCTGTCTTAATGCCAAGAGGCTTCATTTCTGCTTCTGATAACGGAACCGGCTTGCTTCCCGGTCCAACAAAGCCTGTCACACCTCTGGTGTTGCGGACTACATACCAGGTGTCATCATTCATGATCATATTGATCAGAACATATCCCGGGAACATTTTCTTCTGAACCGTCTTTTTTGCACCGTTCTTCAGTTCCACAACATCCTGCATGGGCACACGAACCTCAAGGATCTCCTCCTCAAGATGCCTGTTCTCAATCGTCTTTTCGATATTGGCTTTTACCTTATTTTCATACCCGGAATAGGTATGTACTACATACCAGTTCGCCTCTGCCATACAAATAACCAAACCTTTCTTACAGTCTGAAAACGCCTACAGGCTTGTCAGGAAATCCACGCCATACTGCATCAGGAAATCCAGCACTGCAATGATCGCTCCAAGCACGATCGAAATGCATACAACTGCAATCGACTGCTTTAAAAGCGCATCCTTGTCCGGCCATGAAATTTTCTTAAATTCAGCCTTTACGCCCTTCCAGAAGCTGGGCTTTGCTGCCTTTTCATTCTTTGCGGAATCTGCCATTCTTAACTCCTTTCAGACAACTGCAAACTTATTTGGTTTCCTTGTGCATCGTATGAGTCTTGCAGAATCTACAATATTTCTTGGTCTCCATCCTGTCAGGATGAGTCTTCTTGTCTTTCGTAGTATTGTAGTTACGCTGTTGACATTGTGTACAAGCCAGTGTAATCTTTGTACGCATGATTAATTCCTCCAATCTTTTACCGGATTTTGAGCATAAAAAAAAGAGCTAAATTTCATCTCGTTTGATAACTATACCATATTGCTTTCTTTCCGTCAACTGGATTTTAGATATTTTTTCCCGATTTTCCTTGTTTTCTCCTGTTATTTTCGCTCCTTTTTTCTCCAAAAAAGTATTGTCAGGCTTATGCCCCCGTGCTATGATTAAAATAAATCAAAGTATAATGCCCTGATGCAGTAATTACTTCCTATGGAAAGTCTTTAGCAAACCTGATTTGCTGACGATATAATATTATATAAGGAAGTTTTCCGTCAAATGGTGTTGACGGCATGCAGAATTCACGGAAGAAAGGAGGGGCTGTCTATGGCATACAGTGCCGCACTGGGTGCAGTGTACAATCATTATCTGACCACCTATGCAGGAAAAGGCTCCGTAAGCCGCTATGATACACACAAAAAGAGCGAGCTGCGAAGCATCTATAATTCCATTGTTAAATTAAATAAAGACGCCCCCTTATATATCCTGGATTCCAGCAATGAATCCCGGGCTTTTGCCGTGGGATTAAAAGAAAATGCAAGACAGCTCCACAATACCATTGCTTCTCTTGGAGGACTGGAGGACGAAAAGCTTTTCAGCAAAAAAACAGCTTATTCCAGTAACGAGGATATGGTCAGCGCTTCTTTTATTGGCGAGGTTTCAGATGACGGCGAGGCGCCTTCCTTTGATATTGAGGTCACCTCTCTTGCTTCCGGCCAGGTAAATCTGGGCACCTTCCTTCCAGAAAATGCTGAAGTTTCCCTTGCTCCGGGCGCCTATTCCTTTGATCTTACCATTAACGATCTGAGTTATGAATTTCAATATAACATCCGGGAAGGCGAGACCAACAGGCAGCTTCAGGAACGTCTGGTCAGGCTGGTCAACAATGCGGACATCGGCGTCGGCGCTGAGCTTTTGGAGGATGGAAAAGGAAACGCCTCCCTGCGTCTCTCTTCCAAATCAACCGGCTTGAAGGATGGCCAGGATACTATTTTCCAGGTTTCTGACGATCAAACCTCCAAACAGACCGGCACTGTTGATTACCTGGGAATCGCTTTTTTATCCAAGCTTCCCTGTAATGCCAGCTTTTTATTAAATGGAGAACAACGGACTGCATCCTCCAATCACTTTACTGTAGATAAGCAATTTGAACTAACTCTAAACGGTATTGCAGATGCTCCGGGGCAAAAGGCGCAGATCGGCCTTAAAACAGATCTGGATTCCCTCACTGAAAATGTAGGAAATCTGGTAAGCGGTTACAATTCCTTTTTGAGAGCGGCGGCAGAATATCTGGATGTCCATCCCAAAAGCAGTAAGCTTCTCAGTGAAATGGAAGGAATGGCCAGCCGCCACAAAACAGATCTGGAAGATCTGGGCTTTTCATTTGAAAGCGGCGGTCAGCTTTCCTTAAATGCAGATCGTTTCCGCAATACAGTTTTAAATGATGAAAATTCCGGTGAGCTTTATTCCATCCGAGATTTTACAAATTCTATTCTCCGAAAGGTAGATGAAATTTCTCTGAACCCTATGGAGTATATTGATAAGACCCTGGTTGCATACAAAAATCCGGGACACAACTTTGTTTCCCCTTATGTTACCAGCAACTACAGCGGTATGCTTTTTAACAGCTATTGTTAATTATTTTTTGACACAGAAAGCGCCTCAGGTAAAACCCGAGGCGCCTTTTTTATTTATGGCTCTCTTCTTCTGCAAGCTGCAGCGCAGCCGCAATGACCTTATCCATATCATAATATTTATACTGTCCCAGCCTGCCGCCGAACAGTACATTTTTTTCTTTTGCTGCAAGCTTTTGATACTGTTCAAAAAGTGCAGTGTTTTTCTGGTCATTGACCGGATAATACGGCTCTTTTCCAGGGGTCCAGGTCATAGGATACTCCCTGGTGATCACAGTTCCGTGACCGATCCCAAATTCAAAGTGCTTGTGCTCAATGATCCTGGTATAGGGGATTTCCTTTTCTGTGTAATTGATTACCGCATTTCCCTGGAAATTCTCCACATCCGGCAGATCCTCCTTTTCAAAATAAAGGGAGCGATATTCCAGATTTCCGAGACAGTGATCAAAATACTCATCGATCATTCCGGTGTATACCACCTTATCATAAGTGATCCCCTGTCCCTGCCTGCTTTTGAACTCCTTGTAATCTGTTTTGAGCATTACCTCAGCGCCCTCAAGCATTCTGCTAACGATAGCTGTATAGCCGCCGATAGGAATTCCCTGATACCTGTCAGTAAAGTAATTATTGTCATAGGTAAAGCGCAGAGGCACCCGCTTGATAATAAATGCAGGAAGCTCCTTGCAGTCTCTTCCCCATTGCTTTTCGGTATAGCCCTTGATCAGCTTCTCATATACATCTGTGCCCACCAGGGATAATGCCTGTTCCTCCAAGTTGGCCGGCTCCTTGATCCCAAGCTGCTCGATCTGCTGTGTGATCCTTGTTTTTGCTTCCGCCGGTGTTTTAATGTTCCAGAGTCTGCTGAACGTATTCATATTAAACGGAAGATTATAGATTTCATCCCCGTAAATGGCCATAGGAGAATTCACAAAGTGGTTAAATTCGGCAAACTGACCTATATACTCCCAGATCTTCTGATCAGAGGTATGGAAAATATGTGCGCCGTACTCATGTACATGAATACCGCGCACCATACTGGTATAAATATTGCCTGCAATATGCTCCCTACGGTCAATCACCAGAACAGTTTTTCCCTGCTTCTTCATCTCATAGGTGAAAACTGCTCCAAATAATCCTGCTCCTACCACCAGATAGTCATAATGCTTTTCCATAGTTCTTACTACTCCCTGTACTTCTCAAGCTGAACGTAATCCTCCATCAGTTCGAGAATTTTCTTGCGTCCCTTCTTGTTCAGGCGAACATAGTCCTGCATCACCTTGTTCTCCAGGATCCTCTCACCCAGGTCATCTCCCTTTTCAAGTGGCGAGAAATCCACAGGATTCAGGCTGAGCTTGTCGCACATACGGATTACCGTTCCGTATGCCATGCCTTCGATTCCTCTGTCTAAGGCAGTTACAAGGGTGCTGTACGGAATGCCCATTTCAATGGCAAACTGTCTGACGCTCTTATACTGCTTCAGAATCTCCTGCTTTAATATTTCTGCTTTAGTCATACAAAAGACCTCCCATAGCTGTTAGTTGATTAAAATACCTCAATTGCATCCATATATGCATAGTATAACACAGGCTTTTTTTTCCGTCACTCAAAAAAGCATAAACTTTCTCTTAACATGTACTAAAGTACCACCCATGATTGTGTTCCCAAATAATCCATGTTATACTCTATAAGGCAGTGCTAAAAAGGGAAAAAGGAGATAACGCAATGAACATACTTATGCTGGAATGGAAAAGTTTTGGGAATGAAGATATGATTTCCGCTTTCCGCGAAATGGGGCACCAGGTCACATCTATCCCTTTTTCCAATAAAGAACTTCACCATAACGAAGAAGAGGAAAACAGGCTCATCTCAGAGATCCGTTCCTGTTCTCCCGACTTTGTATTTTCCTTTAATTATTTTCCGATCGTATCTCTTGCCTGCAAGGCTGCGGATATGCGATATGTGTCCTGGGTTTACGACAGTCCTTATGTTTTGCTGTATTCCTATACCATTATCAACCCCTGCAATTATGTTTTTGTATTTGATAAAGAGCTTTATGTGGAATTTCATCGGGCGGGCATTTCTACCGTCCATTATCTTCCCCTGGCTGCTAATACCAAACGCCTGACCGCAATGGATCATGCCCCTGCTCTTGCTGATTTTCAAAAGAGTAAATGGAAAAATCAGGCCGAAATTGCCTTCGTGGGATCCCTATACACAGAAAAGCACCAGTTTTACCAACGCCTTACCGGGATTTCTTTTTATACCCGCGGCTACCTGGAAGGAATCATGGCTGCTCAAAAGCAGGTTTACGGATATAACTTTATCCAGGAGCTTCTTTCTCCCTCCATTATCGAGGATCTGCAGCGCTCCCTTCCCATGCAGCCGGATCCAACCAGTGTGGAAAGTGTGGAGTATCTTTATGCCCAATATGTGATCAACAGACAGATCACCTCTACAGAACGAACAGAACTGTTAACCGCCATTGGCAGCCGCTATTCTTACGACCTGTACACTCCTGACGCCAGTCTGAAGCTCCCCGGATGTATCAACCACGGTCCCGTGGATTACTATGACATGGCTCCCTATGTTTTTAAACAGGCTAAGATTAATCTTAATATCACACTGCGCAGCATTAAAAGCGGCATTCCCCTCCGCGCCTTCGATATCCTTGGTGCCGGCGGCTTTTTACTGACCAACTACCAGTCAGATTTTTCAGATTGTTATGTTGCGGATCAGGATTATGTATGCTTTGAAAGCAAGGAGGATCTTCTTCAAAAGCTTTCTTATTACCTGACTCACGAGGAAGAAAGAAAAGCCATTGCCCAAAACGGACTGCATACTACAGCCACTCAACATACCTATGAACACAGGATCCAGGAAATCCTCAGTTATTTTTAAATTAAAAAATCGATGTATTCCTCTTATCCAGAGGTTTCCATCGATTTTGTTTGTTAATCCATTTTTCCAAAGTCATCAAATTCAGGGGTATCAAAGAATTCCTTCAGCGTAATGCCAAGTCCATCGCACAGCTTTGAAAGAGTGATCACTCCCGGATTTACCGTGGTCTTATCCACAATGTGCATTAGTGTTGTCATCGGAACCGCAGATGCATAAGACAATGCATAATATGACATTCGCTTTTCCTTACATAAATTATTAATTCTTTCTACTACTGTGTCCTGTGCCTTCATCCTTCGTCCTCCCATATACGGTATTATATCTTATCCGGCAATCCCATCGTTACCATATATGGAAGTATATCCTATTTCCGGGCATTTTGCGAGGAAATAAACAGGATTTCTCCTTACCAGTACAGCTTCATGTCCCTTTGCACCTCTGCATCACCCAATGAAAACTTTTCT
>FR894528.1:0-14603 GCA_000436115.1 Firmicutes bacterium CAG:534
CTAAAAAAATGTCCGCATGCCCGCCTATCAGTAAAAATTTCATCTTTCAATATGCCTTCTTATTTCCTTCCTGTTCTGTTTTCTATCTTATCATATTTAAGAGGGCAAAGGAATTTTCTTTTGCATAAGCGGCTCAAAAGGTGCGCATACTGTGAAAAAGCAATCGAAGAAAGGCAGGATGATAGTGTGAAAAATAGAATTTTTCACACGCGAGATTTGTGTCTGCGCGCACTTGACGCAAACTCGAAATGCGCAAAGAGCGTGCGCAGAAATGGAGATTTTTATGAAACAGGCAGAAAAGGACAAGCCCATTGCCACTACGCCGAAGGGCGTTTGGGAAGCAAGCCGGGCAGACGAAAAAAAGCGCCGGGCAGGTAAAACCTCTCCCGGCACTGATCTTCAACAAAATGGTTACCCTCAAAAGCAAAGCTGATGGCTTTGCTTTTTTCTATCTGACAAACAGCAGCATCACTCCTGATAAAATGACAGCCATAAGCGGAGACACCACTATGGTAAACAGCCACTTCTTTACAACTGCCTTCCTTGGAATATAGGGTCTTAAATCTTCTGTTCCCTCTATGATCCACGCTTTTGTGTGATTCACCCAGTACCAGTCGATAAAAAAGCGGTCAAACACACCCGCTACCAGCCAGATCACCAGGATCTGCCAGAAGCCCTCTGCAAAGCCTCTTGCTCCATTCACGCCATAAACTGCGATCAGCGTAAAGGCAATGGCAATTCCCATTCCATACACCTTAAATAATTTTGCGTTTTTTCTGATTTTTTCCTTTGTTATGGTTCCATTTTGAACCGCCCGCTCCTGTACTTCCTTTTCATACAGAAAGATCAGGTTCTCCGGTCCGTTTGCAATTCCGATCACACATCCTGTCAGTATGATGAGACAGACTACCAATCCCTCAATAATAATCATGTTTGTTTCCTCCCTCTCTTTTTCTTTTTAAGGCTCTCTGAGCCTTTTGGGCTCTTTGATCCTTTGGGACTCTTTGAGTCTTTTGGGCTCTCTGGGCCTTTTTCTCCGGCAATCCAGGAAACCGCCTTTGCAAGCCGCTTCCCTGCATCTGCAAAGTGCCCTCCCGCGTTCAGCTCATACTTTACCATATTGTCCGCTGCCAAAAGCTGCACGATCTCGCGCGTCCGTTCTCCCACCGTTGCCATAAGCTCATTTCCGCTTCCGGCTTCCTTTCCTCCCAGGCTGATGTAGATCCGCCTGCCCCTTAGAGGTTCCTGCTTTCTGAGATACGGCATAAGTCCCGGATACCAGAAGGAACCGGAGCAGCTTGCCACTCCTGCAAAAAGGTCTGTCTGGTATGCCGTCCACAATGCAAACAGTCCCGCCAGGGAATATCCCATCAGATAAAGCTCTCTTTTCTGTCCATATTGCTGACGGATCTTCGGTATCTGTTCCTCTAAAAGACACCTTAAGGTGTCTTTTGCACCTCCGGAAAAGGATTCAGAAAGGTTCTCTGTCTTCCACGGGGAAAAATCTCTGTTCCAGTCTGTGACCTGAAAAGCGATCAGCGTATACAAAATCTCTCCCATCCAATCGGAAATGGTCTGCGCTGTCCTTTCCTTCTCCCCCTCCTGAAAGGGATACATGCCCCAAAGAATGACCGGCCCGGATATGCTTTCTTTTAATGTGTACAGATGCATCTGTCTAGGATCACCTCTTTCGTTAGTTTTATCTAACCTTATAAAAGTATACCATAAATGTCTGGATATGGAAATAGCTGTTCTCATGATCCTATTGTATCGTTTCTTCACTCCAAAATCCTGTTCGGTCATGTTTTTGTTCCATTCCTGTTCTTTTCCTCCCATTTTCCCCTATTTCAGTTATAATATTGGCACACAAAAGAAGCAGATCCTCTCATGAAACGGATCTGCGGAACGGAGATTTCTATGAAAAAAAGAATGATGATGGTTTTATTCTCTGCAATGCTTCTCTTATCTGCCTGTGGATCCGCCAGCGCTGATTCTCTCCCGGCCAATGAGGTTTCCAAAAAATCCAAAGCCGTGGAAGAAACTTCTTCTGTAGAAGCGGCCTCCGAAGTTCAGGCGCCTTCTCCTACGGAAATGCCGCTTTCCACAGCCACTCCTTCTCCTACACAGACGCCTCTGCCCACGCAGACTCCTTCCCCTACGCAAACGCCTCTGCCCACAGAAACGCCTTTGCCGACGCAGACCCCTTCTCCTACCGAAGCGCCTCTGCCTACACAGACGCCCGCCCCCACTGCTCCTCCTGCTGCTGAAACAGCCGTCACGCAGCCAGCTCCTGCGGAGCAATCTTCCGCCCAGTCAGAAGCACCGGCAGCTCCTGCCGCAGAAACCGGCGGACAAGGTGGATCAGGTTCCGGTTCCAACTTTAACACCTACAATAACCCGGATCAGCAGAACACCTCCGAAACCTATGTGTTAAATACCAACACCATGAAGATCCATCATCCCTCCTGCAGAAACGTTAAAAAAATAGCGCCCCAAAACTACAGCACTTCAAGTCTTTCTCTTGACGAGCTTAAAGCTCAGGGCTACAGTACCTGCGGGAACTGCTTTTAAGATTAAGAAAATAGAACGGTAACTGACAAGGAGGCAGGACAGCTAAGCTGTCCTGCTCAGACTGTAGACAAAGCTCCTTCCTGTGAGGGAGCTTTTCTTGTGTCATGACTGCAAAAAGTGTGTACCTGCAAACATATAAAAAGTAGTGAAAATGCTGTATTTACGGGACTTTTCACTGCTTTTTGGTAGAATGAAAGTACCAAAGTAAAGGCGGTGTTTCCTATGATGACACAGAATGCAGATAAGAAAAGAGAACAGATTCAGATGTTCTGCATGGATGATCTTGTCCCACAGGATCATTTGCTGCGCCTGATCGATCAGGCAATCGACTGGAGTTTTATTTATGACCTTGTGATTGATAAATACAATACAACTAATGGCCGGCCAAGCATGGATCCGGTCATGCTGATTAAAATCCCGTTCATCCAGTACCTGTATGGCATCCGGAGCATGAGGCAGACAGTCAAAGAAATTGAGGTCAATGTGGCATACCGGTGGTTCCTTGGCCTGGAAATGATGGATAAGGTTCCCCATTTCTCTACATTTGGAAAGAATTATGCCAGACGCTTTCAGGATACCGATCTTTTTGAACAGATCTTTCCCCACATCCTGCAGGAATGCCGGATACAAAACACCTGCAATAGCAAAGCTGCTTTTGGATAACGGGATCACACCGCTTCTTCCATATAAGCGTCCAATGACCAAAGAAGGTTTTTTCAAGAAATATGAGTATGTGTATGATGAATATTTTGACTGCTATGTATGCCCGAATAACCAGGTACTGGCCTATCATACAACGAACCGTTCCGGATACCGGGAATATAAGAGTTGCGGGGGTGTCTGTGAAGAATGTCCGTATCTGAGCCAGTGTACAGAAAGCAGGGATCATGTGAAAGTAGTGACCCGGCATATCTGGGAACCATACATGGAAATATGTGAGGATATCCGACAGACGATAGGAATGAAGGAATTGTATGCCCAGCGAAAGGAAACCATAGAGCGGATCTTGGGAACGGCGAAAGAAAACCACGGCTTCTCCTATACGCAGATGATAGGAAAAGCCCGGATGGAAATGAAAGTCGGGCTTACATTTGCCTGCATGAATCTGAAAAAGATGGCAAAGATGATAGCCGGAAAGGGGAAAAGTGGAACCACAAAGTGCTTATTGTTAATAAAGTATGCACTTTTGGCACTCAAAAGAACAAGAAAAACGCTTTTGGCGAGAAGTATTACAGTTTTGCCGAAAAAGACAATGTGCAAAAGGCAGCGGACTTCTTAAACAGGTCACTGACCCCTAACTTACCCCTAGACAAAGGAAATATTATAAATTTTGCAAAAAGAAAAACCTCAGTAAACACTGAGGTTTTCTTATGCGGAAGATGGGACTTGAACCCACACGAGCGCAATGCTCACAAGATCCTTAGTCTTGCTCGTCTGCCAGTTCCGACACTTCCGCTTGACTTACGCCACGAATGATATAATATCATTTATGACGTTATTCGTCAATACCTTTTTTCACTTTTTATAGAAAAAGCAGCATTTACCGCTTTCTGTAGAAGTAAATGCTGCTTTTAAACTAACCTTTTTCAAAACTATTTCTTAGAGGATTTCTTTTCCTTCTTTTCATTTACCGTTTTCTTTAAATCCTCAAGCGCTTCTCCAAACCGCTTGGAATACATGGTCGGATTTCCCTTGATCAGATTTCTCTGATAAAAATCCTTCAGCCTGCGGAACTGCATACGATGCTCTTTTTCTACGGTGTACTTATTTCTCAAATCTGCAAGCTCTTCCCGCACATCATCCAGAAATGCAGATGGATTGATCTTCATCTTCTCCTTTATGATGCTAAATTTATCCTCAATGCTGCCCATCAGCTCATCCATACGCATGCTGCTTTCCTGCCTGCGGGTCGCATACTCGTCTCCGGCAACTGCCACGATCACATCCAGCCGCTTCTGGATACGCTCCATCTCTGCCTTTGCCTTGTCCAGTCCTGCCAGTACATCCCGCAAATCCAAAGCTGCCTTAAAGGACAGGGTAAAGTCAACTAAAATTCCAGCGCTCAGTAAGACGGTAGCCACCTTCAGGATCGAGTAAGGGATAGCAAGCACCACATGCTCCACACCCTTATGCAGAAAGCTTGTCATAAATATGGTAAGGAACCCCCACACAATCGTGGACGAAAGGCAGATATGTCCTTTATAATTGAATTTCTGATTGGAATAGTCCCAATAACGCACCTTAAAAAGGGATTCCATTAAAACTCCTGTTACCAGCTCCAGTACGGTAGCGCCTGCACAGCCGGCAAGATANNNNCCTGCACAGCCGGCAAGATACGTCAGGACAATATTGTCCTGAAAAGGCATGGAAACCACCAGCATCATAATCGCACCGCTTCCATAAATAGGAAGAAACGGCCCTCGCATAAACCCTCTGTTTACAAACTTATGGCTTTTAACAGAAACATAAGTGGATTCAAAAACCCAGCCAAAAAAACAATAAAAATAAAAGAAAAACAACCACTGTATCGCAGTATAATGATACATAACACTTTCCTCTTCTTGTATGGTATTAGGTAAAGCTGATCACGGTTTCCTTAGGCGCTCTCGCCTGCTCCACGCTGATCGCATGGAGAACCGGCCCTTCTCCCTGATAGTCCTCAAAGTATTCCTTTTCAACCTTTGCCGTAACCTTGACCCACTGCTTATCGGTCAGTTTATCTGCCTGCGCATATTTGCATGCAAACCCCAGAAAGGCCATGTCCTCTGCACAACAGGTCATTGCCATGCGTCCCGGAATAAAATATCCTTTCGGGAACTCTTTTGGTTTCATTACCATTGCCAGGAACTGGACTGTTTTCCCGATATACCTTTCCAGATGATCCAGGCTGTCCAGATACCAGATCCCGTAGCCCTCGTTATCAAGCTCCAAAACCGGAGCATCCAGGCTGTATGGAAGATCATCCTCAAATATCTGATTGATCTCTCCTTCTGAATCCTCAAAGATAATATCAGCCCTTTGATTGATCGCCTTTACGTTTCTCTTGTAGGAGCTGAGATCCTCAATTCCATCACAGCGGTTGAAAATAATCATTTCAGAGCCTCTGATCATTTCTGCAAGCAGTGACTTCATGTTGGTATAGTACATGGGAAATGTAGACGCATCAATAGTTGTGATCTGCTGCTCCACCCTCCAGTGAAAAGGAAGCTTCATGTTCTTGAAGTTCCACATGCCGTTATACTCGATCAAAATACGCTCCGGCTTGTACTGCTTCTCCAGCTCCATCAAATGAGCCGTATTAAACTCTTCCTCGTCCTCGATCAGTACCAGGTCTGTCCGGCTCTTTTTCAGGAGCTTTTCTTCATACTCATTTTCTCCCTCTTCGCAGAGGATCAAAAGAGTTCTTCCCTTGATCTGAAAGTACGGCTGATCCAGCGTATAGCAGATAAATTCCGTTTTTCCGCTTTCCAGAAAGCCGTTAATGATAAACACCGGTTTCATATTGCCACCGATACCTTTCTCGCAGAAGGATGCCTTTCAGGATCCCTCCTGCGCAATTTTACATTTTATTTTGCAAACAGTTTCTTTAAGTTTTCTTCTTTCAGCTTAGATCCGATCACGCAGAACTTTCCGGTTACATCCGGCTTGCCTTCCCGGACATTGCTCTCGCCCGGCACATAATCAAAGTAAACCCAGCCGCCTTCTAAGCCGGGAACCATTCCTTTCGCTCTCAGCACAATGCCGTATTCCTCTTCCTTCTCTAACTGGTCGAGAATATGCTGGATCTCAGCCTTGCTGTAAGCGGTGGGCGTTTCCATTCCCCAGCTTCCGAACACTTCATCTGCATGGTGGTGATGATGGTGGTCATGATCATGGCATCCACAGGTACAGTCTTCCCCATGCTCATGATGATGGTCATGTTCTTCCTCATGATCATGGTGATGGTGCTCCTCCTCATGATCGTGATGATGCTCATGCTCTTCCTCATGGTCATGGTGATGATGCTCCTCATGATCGTGGTGGCACTCCTCTTCATGATCATGATGGTGATGATGATGCTCTTCCTCATCCTTGTGTGACTTCAATTCTGCCATCAGCTCTGCTTCCAGATCCTTTGCACCTTCAATGGTTTCCAGAATGTCAATACCATTTAACTCCTCCCAGGGAGTTGTGATGATCGTTGCCTTTGTATTATGCTCTCTGATCAGGGCAATGGCCTGATTCAGTTTTTCTTCTGAAATATTGCCTGTACGGCTCAGAATGATCGTTCCCGCATACTCGATCTGGTTTACAAAGAACTCTCCAAAATTCTTCAGATACATTTTGCACTTGGAAGCATCTACAACGGCAACCGCACTGTTCAGCATAACCTCCTTCTCATCAATCACATTCTGAACTGCCTTCATTACATCTGAAAGCTTGCCGACTCCTGACGGCTCGATCAGAATTCTTTCAGGAGAATACGTCTTTAATACCTCCTTTAAAGAGGTTCCGAAATCTCCAACCAGCGAGCAGCAGATACAGCCGGAGTTCATCTCCTTGATCTCAATACCTGCCTCCTTCAGAAATCCTCCGTCAATACCGATCTCTCCAAATTCATTTTCAATCAGAACCACTTTGGTATCCTTAAGTGCTTCCGCTACAAGCTTTTTGATCAGGGTTGTTTTTCCTGCACCCAGGAACCCGGATACAACGTCTATTTTTGTCATTTTTTCCTCGTTTCTGCGCTGCTTTTCCATCTTTAAAATTCCGGCAGGCCCCTGTGCATACAGCGCCTGCACAGTTCCCATCTACCGGATATTTCAGCAAATATTATAATAACTTTCAGGGGTAAAGTCAAATCTCCAAGAGCCTATGCTTTAACATGGCAATCTCCTTTTTATGTCCCTCATTATCGAAGGGTGTTTCCAGGTAAAAAGGAAGCTGCATAAGCTTCGTATGCCTCATCACCCTTAAAAGGGCCTCCATGCCAATCTCTCCCTGCCCGATAGGCGCATGCCTGTCCTTGCGGGAGCCAAAGGGCATCATACTGTCATTGAAATGAATGGCCTTTAACAGGGAAAGTCCCAGGATGCGGTCAAACTCTTCCAGCACTCCATCCAGATCATTTACAATATCATATCCTGCGGCAAATACATGGCAGGTATCCAGACAGATGCCGATCTGCTCAGGATGCTGCACTCCATCCCTGATCCTTTTCAGTTCTTCAAAGCTCCTGCCGATCTCCGTGCCCTTGCCTGACATGGTCTCCAGCAGAATTTCAATTCTTTCCTTTCCTGTAAGCGCCTGGTCAATCCCCTTTATGATGTTCCGGATGCCCTGTTCTTCTCCAATGCCTGTATGGCTGCCCGGATGGAATACCAGCATATCCATTTGGAGCTCATCCATCCTCTTTACATCCTCCCGCAGCACCGTGCAGGCAAATTCATATACTCTTTCGTCGTTGCTTGCAAGATTCATGGTATAAGGCGCATGCGCCATAAGCGGGCCAAAGTGATTTTGAAGCCTGATTTCCTCAAAGGCCTCTTTTTCTTCCTGGGAATAATTTTTAAAACCGGATCCTCTTGGATTTCTGCTGAAGATCTGCATGGTATTTGCACCGATCTCTATTACATTTTGTGCCGTTTTTACAATTCCATCCGCAATGGACATATGTGTTCCGATCGTCAGCATCCCTTACTCCATCACTCCGGCAATTTTTTCCAAATAGGTACGGATTTCCAAATGCTGGGGACAATGCTGCTCGCATTTTCCGCACCCGATACAATCCGACGCCTTCCCATGTTCCCCGGAAAGCTCCTTATACTCGCTCTGCAGCCTGGGCAGCCGTCCCTTTCCAAAGCGTTCCAGATCATTATACAGGGCAAAATAATCCGGAATGCAGATTTTCTTCGGGCATCCGTCAATGCAGTACTTACAGGCAGTACATGGGATCGCAATGGTTTCCTTAATGATCTGTGCCGCCTGAAAAACCTCTCCCATCTCCTCCTTGGATAACGGTTTAAACTCCTTCATATAGCTTAAGTTGTCTTCCATCTGCTCCTGATTGCTCATGCCGGAAAGCACCATCATAACATTTTCAAGCGTCGCTGCGAAGCGGATCGCCCAGGATGCCACAGAAAGCTCAGGCTCCCTGTCAGAAAGCAGTTTTCCTGCCTTTTCCGGAATGTTGCCCAAAGCTCCGCCCTTAACCGGCTCCATCACGATCACGGGTTTTCCGTGTTTTTTTGCAACCTCATAGCATTCTCTTGCCTGTGCCGACTTATCGTCCCAGTCCAGGTAATTGATCTGAAGCTGGACATATTCCACCTCCGGATGCTCCGTCAAAATCGTTTCCAAAACCTCTGCACTGTCATGAAAGGAAAAACCGATATGCCGGATCTTTCCCTGTGCCTTTTTCCGGGAAATAAATTCAAAAGCCTTCAGTTTTTTGGAAAGCTCATAGGTTTCTTTCCCAAGCGCATGAAACCAGTAATAATCAAAGTACTCTACTCCACACCGCTCCAGCTGCTCCGCAAAAATGCTGTCCATCTGTGCCACATCCTTTATCATAAACATGGGTAGCTTATCCGTGATGGTGTAGCTTTCTCTTTTGTAGCGTTTTACCACCGTTTCCCGAAATGCCACCTCGCTGGCCCCTCCATGATACACATACGCCGTGTCATAATAAGTGCCTCCTGCTTTCATAAAGGTATCCACCATTTTTCTGACACGATCCAGGTCAATGTGCGTGTAGTCCTCATCCAAAAGAGGAAGCCTCATCAGTCCAAATCCCAATTTTCCCATAGTCCCTGCTCTCCTTTCCTTCTCTTTTAAACCAGCCTATTCATGAAGCCTGTGGATCAGGCGATATGCAATCCCTCCCTGGGAGATCAAAGGCTCTGTATGTGCAAAAAAGACGATCCCATCTGTAGGGGCTGTAATGGTTTCCTTTACATACCCCTCGTAAGGGTCAATGATCTCTGCAAGAAGGTAGCCGTATCTCACATCCTCCCCCGGACTCACCAGTCCCTTAAAAATTCCGCCGTTTTTCACATGAACATCCGTCAGATCCTCCTCCATGATCACATGGCTGATATAACCACTGTGGCTTTCATAACGGATAATCCCCATTCTGGTCAAAAATCTGAGAACCGCTGCTACCGCCTGCCTTGCACTCTTTTCATCAATAGTATCATTTTTGTTGGTATAAACAGAAAATGCAGCCGTCATTTCATTCTGCCAGTTATAATTCAGCGTTTTGGTATCAATGGGGGTTGGCTTTCGCACCACCACATAGGGAAGTCCGAACAGGTTGGCCAGGGATGTATTTTGATAGCCGGTCTCCATCATCCGCACATGGGGAACAAATTCTCCTGTCATGTAAAAGCTGGTAAGCTGGATTCCATAGGTATATCCCTTGATCTTTTCAAAGATCTGGAATGCGATCCTGTCCGTGGTGTTCCCGTCTTCCTTTCCCGGAAACATCCGGTTGATATCCATGTTTTCAACGCCAAAAAATCTTCTGGATACATTCATGCCCAAAGCATTGACCACGGGGATCACCATAATGCTCTTTCCCGCATTGATACAGCCATTTGCCTCTAATTCCTTTAATGCCCTTACCAGCTGCGAGCAGATATACATCTGCTGCATTTCGTTTCCTCTGACGGAGCCAAGAATGCAGGCTGACTGCTCCCCCTTTCCGAAACGATAGCCGTGTACTACCATATCCTCCCTGCAGGGAGATTTCACGACGCAGATTTCTTCCTTATACATAACGGTTTCCTTTCCTATTCTACACCTGTCAGGATTCTTGCCAAAAGTGAGCCTTCCCGAACCAGCGGATACTCCCTGAGCGTAAAGACCAGGCCGCCCTTTTGCGCTATGATCTCATCCAGGGTCTCTCCCTCTAAGGGGCTGACGATTTCTCCCAGCTTATCTCCCTTTTTGACGTAATGATTATGTGCAATGGCCGGTAAAAATACGCCGACCTCTTTGGATCTGATAAATTCCACCTCTCCGTCCGTGGAGATCGCCGGTTCCTGGACATTTCCCACATGGCCTTCCCACATTCCCATATGCCGGAGCAGATTAAAAATTCCTTCGATCACCTGATTGCCATAGCTTCTGTCAATACGGCTCCCCACTCCCCTTTCTATTACAAGCGTTGGCACTCCAAGCATGTTCATGGAATGGGCAAGGGTAGATTCATGAACCGTTGCCGATGCATTGAGCCATACCATATCTGTATTTAAAAGCCTTGCATAGGGAAGAAGCCTTTCTGCAAATTCCTCGCTGACACGCACCTGTGGGATCTCCTTTACGAAAATATCACTGGCGTGCACATCCAGACACATATCCGCACCTGCAAGATCGCCTACGATCGCTGCCGCCACCCTTTCAAAGGGCGTTCCGTTTTCTCTTCCGGGAAACATTCTGTTCATATCCATATTGACTTTGGGGATATTCCGCTGCGCCACATCCAGTCCCAGTGGATTCAAAGCCGGATAAATCTCCACTGTGCCTTTCAGCAGGGAAAGATCCTGTTTTAACCTTCTGGCAACCTCATAGCAGATATACTGCCCTTCAAATTCATCTCCATGTATCCCGGTTACCAGGGTAAGTCTCTTGCTTTCCGGCTCTCTGCCTGCAATAACATTTTTTTTGATCAAGAGCCTTTCTCCCACTGGGAGCTCTATGGAAAACACTTCCTCCATCATACCTAGGGGTACTCCTTTCGCAATGTATTTCTCTTTATGCTTCTGTTTAAGAAAGGGCCCGCACTCCGGACCCCCTCGTCTTATTTATTCTTCTGTGACCAGCCCCTGCATGACATACAAAATTTCCCGGTCAACCATGGCCTCGCTTACTCCTCTGGTACATGCCGCAATTTTAAGTCCTTCCAGCACATACATGATATTCCTCGCCGCTCCTCTGGGATCTTCGCAGTAAAACTCCCCGCTTTGACACCCGGCATCAATAAGCTTTTCCAGTACATGTACGGCCTGATCAAACTGTTTTCTTAAAAGATTATCTTTTCCGGTGATCTGGTTTGCAAAATAATATTCATAGATTGCTTTGGTAAGGGATGCTTCCTTTCCCAAAAGCTCCTTTTTCTGTTCCTTTAAAAGCAAAGCAAGGATATCTGCAGGAGTTGCATCCTCCGACAGACTCTTTGCAAAAAGATCGTCTGCCTCCTGCGTTTCCATCACAAGCACCTGTTCAAACAGCTGCTTCGTGCCGTCAAAATAAAGGTAAAGACCTCCTCTGCTGATCTCGCAGGCCTCTACAATATCCTTCATGGTTACCAGCTTATAGCCCTTTTCCATGAATACCTGCCTTGCCTTTTCTAAAATATATCTTTGCTTTTGTGCCGATTTGTCACCCATCTTATGATTGCTCCTATGCCAGTGGTTTATCCCAGATATCAAGCAGCTCCTTGATCTTAAGCAGACTCTGCAAAAAGACGCCGTTTTCCACTGCCTGAGCCCAGAGAGCCCCCTTCGTCATTCCTCCCAGAACATATTTTGCCATAATATCAAATATTGCTTCTATCTGCGGCAATTCAGCCTGGGCGATAAACGCCAGCTCATCCTTAGGCGTATGAAGCCCGTTCCTGGAAAAGGTATACACATAATTAGGATCCATAAGTCCCGTTCCCTGCATCTCCTTTACAAAGGATAACAGTGTTCCGTCATAAACCGGAATCGGCACGGATCTGATCGGCTCCTGATCCCCCTGATAGGTATGTACCAGCGTATCCCCCGCTTTTTCCTGGAGCCACGGGATATAACGAAATACATCCCCTACTTTTTCTTTATAACTTTGTAACAATTCCCGTCTGTAAATGTTTTCTGTTTCCACGTCCCTGCACCTCACCCTTTTGTACAAATGCTATACTGTTTTTATTTTATCATAAATCATCTGAATATGCACTTTAAAAAATTTTATGACTATTTTCTTTAAAAAGTTCACTTTTGGCGAATATATTTTTATTTTTAAGCAATATAATTATAGATTTTTTATCTTTCAAGCAATATAATAACATCAGAGTTGAGAACGGAATCAACTCGAAGCTAATTAGCAACTCAAGAATTCCCCTTTTACACAAGCGAAGGCCCCTGAGATATTCTCAGGGGTCTTTGCTTGTTGCTCATATTCTACATAAAAATTCACATAAAAGTTCACACGAAATTAAAAAACCCCAGTAAATACTAGGGTTTTAAAACAGGGGCAGTAGGAATCGAACCCACATCGACGGTTTTGGAGACCGCTGTTCTACCTTTGAACTATGCCCCTATATTCGGCAGTTTTGACCACCGAAAATCATTATATCTCAACTACAGGTGCTCTGTCAACAAATTTTCATATTTCACCAAATTTCTAATACATCAGACAATCCTTGGTGTCCTCTTCGATCTTTTTGCTAAAGCTCTTTACCTCCTTGGATGGCTCGTAAGCTTCGTCATCAAATAAAAGCTTGTGTAGCTTTATGACATTATCCTCTAAGGAAGTGGGCACCACACAGGAACCCTTGGTTCCGATAATTCCGCCGTTCCGGGCATCTGCAAAAGGAAAGCCCTCACTGACTGTCACCTTGTAATCTCCCACCATGCCAAGCACCGGAATAATATCTTCTACATCAAGGGATGTCTGGACATTGGGAAGCACCGCATTCACTGCGCTTGTCAGCGTAGTAAGAGAAGCGGTCTTTCCCTTTTCCATCATTGCAATCAGAAGATCTCTCTGACGCTCTGCCCTTCTGAAATCATCCCCGCCTCCGTAGCGGATCCTGCAATAGGCAGTTGCCTGCATTCCGTTTAAGGTCTGTTTTCCGTTTTCTGTTACCGGGGTATAATCCACTCCCATAGCTGCCGCCATGGTGCTCTGATAATTGTTCAGGTGGCTGATCTCATTTTCTGTGATCTCCATTTCCACTCCGCCAAGGGCATCCACCGCCTGGATCAGTCCTTCAAAGCCAACTGTAATGTAATCTGTCACATACATGTCCGTATTCATATTGATCATGCTGATGGCCTGTTGGGGGCCTCCCTGGGCATAGGCCGTATTGCACTTGTTGTAGGTATCGTTTCCCAAATTCAGATAAGTATCCCGGTAAATGGATACCAGCTTTACCTCATGGGTGTCCATGTCAATGGAACAGATCATGATCGTGTCGCTTCTGTTGCCTTTTCCAAGGCTTCCATCTCTGGCATCCACTCCGAAAAAAGCAATATTGAACACGCCTGTATACTTGCTCTTATCCTGGCTCTCTTCTTCCTGTACCAGCTTTTCCTTTACTTCCTCATTAACTGCAATATTTTCTTCCTTCAGCTCTACCTTCTCAACGCCCTTTTCCTTGTCCGTTGCATGTAACGTAAAATACAGGATCACTGCCGCTACGATCAAAACCAGAATTTCTAAAATAAATAATGGAATATTTTTTATCCATTTCTTCTTATCCATGTTTCTCTCCACACTTTTTATTCTTTTGTTTCAGCCCATCAGGACAAAACTATCATATATTTTACCATATTTGTGCGGCTTTGAATACCTTTTTTATTTTTACGCCTTAGTTTTACGTCTTATCGTCACAAAAGCTTGATTGCATCCGCCACATTTTCAACGCCGATCACCTGGATGCCTTCTGTCTGCTTTAAGCTCTCTGCTCCTGCTTTTGGAACCACACAGACAGTAAAGCCAAGCTTTTGCGCCTCCTGCACTCTTGTCTTTAACATGCTTACCGCTCTTACTTCACCGCTCAGTCCTACTTCTCCCACTGCCACCATGCCATCCGGTATGGGTTTATTCTTGAAGCTGGAGGCAATGGCCATGACCATGCCAAGATCCAGCGCCGGCTCCTGGATTTTTATTCCGCCCGCAATATTTACATAGGCATCGCAATTTCCCAGCTGCATGCCCAGACGTTTTTCCAAAATAGCAATCAAAAGGTTCATCCGGTTAAAATCAGTTCCTGTAGCCTGACGCCTTGGGATCCCGAAGCTGCTGTGGCAGACCAGGGCCTGGATCTCCACCAGCATAGGCCTTGT
>FR894528.1:14701-26785 GCA_000436115.1 Firmicutes bacterium CAG:534
TTAACCTCCCGGAGTCCCTCTGCTTCCATCTCAAAAACGCCGATCTCATTGGTGGAACCAAACCGGTTTTTCACCCCTCTGAGGATCCGGTAGGAAGCATGTCTGTCCCCTTCAAAATACAGCACAGTATCCACCATATGCTCTAATACCCGGGGACCTGCCACTGTCCCTTCCTTCGTCACATGACCCACGATAAAAATGGAGATATTAAGACCCTTGGCAAGCTTCAGCAAAAGGCCGGTTGCCTCACGCACCTGTGAAACGCTTCCGGGTGCGGAAGATACCTCTTCACAATACATGGTCTGGATGGAATCAATCACTACCACCTGGGGCTTTGCCCTTCTGATGGTATCCTCAATCACATCCAGACTGGTTTCGCAAAGCAGCTTTAAATGATCGTCAAATTCTCCGATCCGGTTTGCCCGGATCTTGATCTGCTTTAAGGATTCCTCACCGGAAATATATAGGACCTCCCGCTTGTCCTTAGCAAGCTCCCTGCACACCTGCAGTAAAAGCGTTGATTTTCCAATTCCGGGATCTCCGCCTACCAGGGTCAGGGAACCTCTGACCAGCCCTCCCCCCAGCACTCTGTCAAGTTCTCCGATATGGGTAGAAAGCCTGTCTTCCTCTTCAAGCGAGATACCGGAAATTGCTGTAGGTTCCTTTCTTTCTCCGCTTCTGATCTGCTTTGCTGCTTTCTGTGCGCTCCCTGCTGCTACCTTTTCCTCTACCAGAGTATTCCATTGCCTGCAGCCGGGACACTGGCCCATCCACTTAGACGACTCGTATCCGCAATTCTGACAGAAAAAAATGGTTGTCTCTTTTCCTTTTGCCATTGCATCCTCTCCCTATGACCAAAGAATGCGAGCCTTCTGGCTCGCACTCCAAAATCATGTTTCCGCTTATCTGGTAACCTCTACCAGAACCTCTCCAAATCCTGCCAGCTCTACGCTGATGTTCAGCTTACCGCCCAGATTTGTCTTCATCTTACCGGCACTGTTTCCATTCACCAGTACCTGGTATTCTGTATCTTCTTCCAGTTCCAGGGTGATCTGTGCATCCTCATCTCCTTCAACGGTGAATTTCACGCCGTCCGCTGTCTCTACAAAATGAGAAACGCTGGTTCCGGGAACCGACTCATAAACAAACATTCCGTTTCTTTCCAGCTTGGTCATTGTTTTAAAGGTTTTCACCTTATAAAGGTCACCACAATGTTCAAAATTGTCAAGCTTTGCCTTCTCTTCCAGAGTGTGGTCTCCAAAGCTTATGGTGCCGTCTGCCTCTGAACGAAGCAATTCTTTTACAACAGCCATTTCTTACGTCCTCCTGCCAATCTCTTTCGTGCATCCTGTAACGGAGCTCTTTCTTTCCTAAGTATAATATATTTCAGTGCCGATATCCACCAAAAACATTCGTTATTTTTTTACATCAAACACAACCTGCTGCTTTCTGAAACCGGCCACCACTGTATCTCCCTGCTTTACCCTGCCTTCCAGAAGTTTCTCTGCAAGCGGATCCTCAATAACATTCTGGATGGCTCTCTTAAGAGGTCTGGCTCCCATTTTGTAGTCTGCATACTTTGTCACCAGATGCTCCTTTAACGCAGGGGTAACGGACAGCTTGATCTTTAGCTGCTGCCTGCATCTCTGATCCAGATGATCGCAGAGCAGGGTAACGATCTTTTGCATTTCTTCCTTGCCCAGGGGCTGGAATACCATGATCTCGTCGATCCTGTTGATGAATTCCGGTTTAAAAAGGCGCTTTACCTCTTCCATGACGCCGGCCTTCATCTTCTCATAATCCTGCTCCTTGGTTGTTTCCGTAAAGAAGCCCAGTTTTTTGGGCGCAACGATCCTCTGCGCTCCGGCATTGGAGGTCATGATCAGTATGGTATTTTTAAAGCTTACCTTCCGTCCCTTGGAGTCTGTAATATGCCCGTCATCCAGAACCTGGAGCAGGACATTGAACACATCCGGGTGTGCCTTTTCAATTTCATCAAAAAGGACTACGGAATAAGGGTTTTTGCGGATCTTTTCCGAAAGCTGGCCGCCTTCTTCAAAGCCCACATATCCCGGAGGGGAACCGATCATCTTGGAAACGGAATGACCCTCCATATATTCGGACATATCTACTCTGATCAAAGCGCTTTCAGACCCGAAAACCGCTTCCGCAAGCGCTTTGGATAATTCTGTTTTTCCCACACCGGTCGGCCCTAGAAACAGGAAGGAGCCGATCGGTCTGTTGGGATCTGAAAGTCCCACTCTTCCTCTTCTGATCGCCTTGGCCACTGCAAGCACCGCCTGCTCCTGGCCGATCACGCGCTTATGCAGCACGCTTTCCAGCTTCAGCAGCCGTTCACTTTCCTTTTCCGTAAGCTTCTTCACCGGAATTTTTGTCCAGGAGGCTACCACCTCTGCAATCTCATTTTCTCCAATGGCGATCTGTCCCTCCGACTGCTTTTGGCGGTTGCGCTCCTTTGCCTTGTCATACTTTGCGATCAGCTTATCCTGATCCTTCCGGATCCTGGCTGCTTCCTCAAGATCCTCCTCCCGGATGCACTGCTCCAGCCGTTCATCCATAAAACGGATCTCTTCTGCCATGGTTTCCAGATTAGAGGGAACGGTCATGTTTTTCAGCCTTACCGCCGCAGCCGCCTCATCGATCAGGTCAATGGCCTTATCCGGCAGATTCCGGTCATTGATATACCGCTGTGAAAGAAGAACTGCCGCCCTGATTGCTTCCTCTGTGATCGTTACCTTATGATGCTCTTCATATTTAGGCGCAATTCCCTTTAAAATCTCGATTGCCTGCTCGGTTGTAGGTTCCTCCACATAAACAGACTGAAAACGCCTTTCAAGGGCCGCATCCTTTTCCACATACTTGTGATATTCTGACACGGTTGTAGCTCCGATCAGCTGAAGCTCCCCTCTGGCCAGAGAGGGCTTTAAAATGTTGGAGGCATCTATGGCGCCTTCTGCGCCTCCGGCCCCGATGATGGTATGCATCTCATCCAGGAACAGAATAATATTGCCATCCTCCTGTACCTCCCGGATCACCCGCTTGATCCGCTCCTCAAACTCTCCGCGGTACTTGGAGCCAGCCACCATACCGGACAGATCCAGGGTCAGAAGCCGCTTGTTCTGTACGGTAAAAGGCACTTTTCCTTCCACAATGCGCCTTGCCAGACCTTCCACCACAGCCGTTTTTCCTACTCCCGGCTCTCCGATCAGGCAGGGATTATTCTTGGTTCTCCTGCTCAAAATTTCGATCACGCGCTTGATCTCACTGTCTCTGTCGATCACAGGATCCAGCGCTCCTTCCGCTGCCAGCGCTGTAAGATCCCTGCTGTACTGTTCCAGCGTCGAAGCGTTCTTGCTCCTCTTCCCCTGTCGTTTTCCCAGATCCTCCTTATACAGGTTGCCATCCTCGCCCATAGCGATCAGAGTGTCTGCATAAAGCTTGGGAACAGAGATCCCCATTGTATTCAAAAGTCTTACGGCTACGTTTTCCCCTTCCTTCAAAAGAGCCAGCAGGATGTGCTCTGTCCCTGTCTCTTCCGCCTGAAAACGGTCTGCCTGTCTGTGGGCTTCCTCAAGCACCGCCTGGGCCCTGGGAGAGTACCCCTCCTTTTCTTTTAATACAACATTTGCCTCCGGCGAAATCAGTTCCCTGATCATTTCCAGGATCTTGTCCTCTTTTGCGCCGTCTTCTGTTAAAACTCTTGCTGCAACACCGGTTTTTTCCTTCAGCAGCCCCACAAGAATATGCTCTGTCCCCACATATCCCGCTTTCATGCGAAGGGCCGTCTTTTCTGCCAGCAAAAGAGCTGTCTTTGCCTTATCTGTAAAGCCTCCGGACTGTTTCATACGCTCATTTCCTTCCTTTATTTCTCATACTCCTCATAAATTTCATCGATCATGCAATGAACCTCTTCCTTGCTGATCCCTTTACAGATCCCCTTTGCCAGGATCACCCGAAGCTGTTCATCCATTTCCTCTATGGTTCGGATCTTATCAATGTCCAGTGCGATCACCGCACCTTTTCTTCTGTCTACCTTTACAAAGCCCTCCTGCCGTAATACGGAATAGGCTTTGTTGACCGTATGCATGTTGATACCGATCTCATCTGCCAGCTGCCGCACAGAGGGAAGGGTATCTCCCTCCTGAAATCTGGATGTTGCAATCCCCAGGATAATCTGGTTTCTAAGCTGCAGATACAGAGCTTCTTCACTGTTAAAATCTATCTCTATGATCATATGATATCCCTTCTTAATCTAACGCAGGAGGAACAGCTTCGCCATTCCTCCCATGTATCTTACAGATCCTTATCATCCATATTTAAAAACTCAAATTCAAATTCGTCGTCATCTGCCAGGAAATTCTGTGGCTTTCTGGAAGGCTTCCTTGCAGGCTCCTTTCTCTCTGCCGCTGAAATCTCCGGTTCTCTCTTCTGCTTTCTTACCGGTTCTTCCTGCTCTCTTTCGCTTACTGCCTGGGATCTTTTTCTTCTAACGGGGGCAGGCTCCTGTTCCGCTTCCTCCCGTACTGCTCTTTTCTTTTTCTTTCTCTCCGGCTCCGGTTCTTCTATAGGTTCCTCTTCCTCATAATCTTCCTCGTCATAATCCTCATAGGAAAGACTTCTGATCTTAAGCAGAAGAAGTGTGATCACGATCACCATTAAAACCACAACCACCGCAAGAATGATAATAATGATCTTTTCTTTCTCGATCTGTGCCTGCAGTCTGGCATTATTTTCATTTGCAACATTTACTACATTGAGCAGTTCTGCCAGCTTCTGGCGGTTTCCATTGATATTATCATAAAGATAATATTCATATTCCCCGCTGTCACTGTTCTGCGCATATACGATCTCGTAATCGTTGTGCTCCTCCTGCTGTGGCTCCTCCTGAGGTTCTTCTGCTGGCTGGTCGCCCTCCGGGTTTTCGCCCTCTGGGTTTTCTCCCTCCGGGTTTTCTCCCTCCGGATTTTCCTGGGAATCCGCAGGCTGTTCACCGCCCTCTGCAGGCTGTTCCTGATCGGAGGCGCCCTCCTGGCTTCCAATCGTAAGAAGATCGGAACGGATGTAGCCTTCTATGGTCTTATTATTGTAATTACAGGTCATCTGATACCATTTATTTCCCGCACTGTCATTTGCCTCACCGATCAGGGTAATGGAAGTGCCGTTTGGCAGGGATGCAACCGTATCGTAAGAGGTAGACGCACCGGAACGGATCCTTACGTTGCTGTCCGATTTCACCTGCGCCTGCTGCTCCCCGATAGAGGTAGGAACCGTATCCGGCAGAGAAGCTGCGGGAGTATCCGTTGTGGTCTCTGTAGTGGCTGACGGTGCTGTTTCCGTCACGGTAATGGTCTCGCTTGTCTGTACCAGATCACTTCTGATATAGCCAAAACCGCCGCCTGTTACGGATACCTTATACCAGACTGTACCGGAGCTGTCCTTCACCGCCCCTAAGATGTCAATGGTCTTTCCCTTTACCGTACTGCCCACTACTGTACTTTCTGTATTGGCCTGTTCGCGGATCTTCGCTGTATCGGCTATCACCTTGCCTTCCGCTGCATAGGAGCTGAGGGCTGCAAAATAAAACACAGCCACTGCCGCTGCAAATGCGATCAGATTTCTTCCCCAATTTATCTTTGTAAGCTGTTTCATAAAATTTCTCACTTCCATGATCTCCTTATCTGTCTCTTGTATATCGAATATGCCCTTCGTCACCCTTTGTGCCTTCTCCATAGCCTGAGATATTGCTTTTCTTGGATCTGCGGGCTTCCTCTTCGAGCTGTCTGTGGTACAGGATCTCGCAGCTTTCGCACAATCGTCCGCTTTTGATATTCTTGCCGCACATTTCGCATCGGATATAACCGCCCCGGTTGTCAATGACCTCAAATCTGTTTTCCTTGATCATCTCACGGATCGCCTTGTGGGTCACTCCTGTAGCACTGGATATTTCCGCTACATTTGCACCGGTATGTTTATCCAGATAATTTCTTACCTTCCCATAGTCATCATAATCAAACTGCTGGCAATCCTCACACTGATATTCTCCCAGTCCCTTGTATACCATAATTCCGCCGCAGCTTTTACACAGAGTCGGTCTGTTATAATCATTCAGTATGCGGATTTTCCCGTTATTTTCCGGCATATCTCTGCTGTCCTCCCTACCTGCGCCGCTTATGCTTCGTCAATAGCCTTTCCAATATCATGACGCATATATTTATTTTCAAAGGTGACCCATTCTGTGGCCGCATACGCATTTGCCCTGGCCTCCTTTAAATTTGCTCCCTTGGCTGTAATGCCCAGAACTCTTCCTCCGTTTGTGACAATTCCCTGATCTGTGTTTTTGGTTCCCGCATGGAAACAGAAATAGGAATCCTGTCCTTCAAACTTTTCAAGTCCATGGATCACAAAGCCCTTTTCGTAATGAACCGGATAGCCTTCTGATGCAAGGACAACACAGACTGCAGCATTGTCTTCAAACTGCAGATCGATCTGGTCGAGGGTACCGTCAATGCATGCCTCCATCACGTCAATGATGTCATTTTTCATTCTGGGCAGTACCACCTGTGCTTCAGGATCTCCAAATCTGGCATTATATTCCAGCACTCTTGGGCCTTTTTCGGTTAGCATCAACCCAAAGAAAATCACGCCCTGAAAGCTTCTTCCCTCTGCCGCCATGGCGTCTACCGTAGCCTGATAGATATGCTCCCTGCAAAAAGCATCTACTTCTTCTGTATAAAAGGGACTGGGTGAAAAGGTTCCCATTCCGCCGGTATTTAATCCGGTATCTCCATCTCCCGCCCTCTTGTGATCCTGGGCAGAGGTCATGGTCTTAATGGTTCTGCCGTCCACAAAGGACAAAACAGAAACCTCCCGTCCCGTCATAAACTCTTCGATCACCAATTTATTTCCTGCGTTTCCGAACTGCTTATCCAGCATGATCGCCTTAACGCCATCCTTCGCTTCCTTTAAATCCTTGCAGATCAAAACTCCCTTTCCGAGAGCCAGGCCGTCTGCCTTCAGCACAATGGGAAACTCCGCATCCTCCAGATAGGCAAGCGCCTCCTCCGGCTTATCAAAGGTTTCATAGGCTGCCGTAGGGATGTGGTATTTTTTCATCAGATCCTTGGAAAAGGCTTTGCTTCCTTCCAGAATAGCTGCATTTTTACGAGGCCCAAAGGTACGGATCCCTGCCTGTTCCATCTCATCTACCAGACCGCCTACCAGAGGATCATCCATTCCCACAATGGTGAGATCGATCTCTTTTTCAATGGCAAAGGATACCAGTCTGTCAAATTCCATTGCTCCGATAGGAACGCACTCCGCAATCAGACCAATTCCTGCGTTTCCAGGCGCGCAGTAGATCTTCTCTACCCGTTTGCTCTTTTTCACACTGGCGGCTATGGCATGCTCTCTGCCGCCGCCTCCTACGATCAATACCTTCACGCTTTTGTCCTTTCTGCAATCCGGCTGATTGCCTCCGGCAGAATGACCCATTCTGCCTGCTCCATCACTCTTCTTTGCAGGATTTCCGGCGTATCTCCCTCCAGAACCTCCACTGCTTTCTGGGCAATGATCCTGCCGGTATCCGTTCCTTCATCTACATAATGTACGGTAGCACCCGTTATTTTAACCCCTCTCTGCAAAGCGGCTTCATGTACCTTCAGTCCATAGTAGCCCGTTCCGCAGAAGGATGGGATCAGTGACGGATGAATGTTTATGATCCTGTCCCGATATTGCCGGATCATCTTTTCCGGTAGAATCACCAGGAAGCCGGCAAGAACAATTAAATCAGGATTTAACTCATTGAGTTTCTGCAAAAAAGCTTCATTAAACTGCTCTCTGTCCTGAAATTGCTTTGGAGAAACGCAATATGCAGGAATTCCTGCGTTCTGTGCACGTTCTATTGCATATGCACCGGGGTTATTACTAATAACACCTGATATTTCTGTATTGCAGATGGTTCCGTTTTTCACACCATCTATGATCGCCTGCAGGTTCGTACCACCGCCTGACACGCACACTACAATTCTCAGCATAAGATAACTCCCTTTTCTCCTGCCTTGATCTTACCTACAATGTAAGCCTTCTCTCCTGCTCCGCAGACAGCTTCCACAGTCTTCTTGGCATCTGCAGGATCTACTGCAAGGATCATTCCAAGTCCCATGTTGTAGGTGTTGTACATCATCTTTTCGGAAAGCTCACCCTTCCTTTGCATCAAGGTGAAAATAGGGGGAATTTCATAGCTGTCCTTTTCTACCACAGCCGTCATGCCTTCCGGAAGCATCCTTGGAATATTTTCATAAAAGCCGCCGCCGGTTATATGGCTGCATCCCTTAATTGTAATTCCTGCTTCTTTTACCTTTCTGAGCGCCTTTACATAGATCCTTGTAGGCTCGATCAGCGCCTCGCCAAGGGTCTTTCCAAGCTCCTCATAATAAGTATCCAGGCTTTCCTTTGTCATATCAAATAATTTTCTTACCAGGGAAAAGCCGTTGCTATGTACTCCTGAGGAAGCAATTCCCACAAGTACATCGCCGTCCTTGATCTTCTCCCCGGTAATCAGATCTTTTTCATCCACAAGTCCCACTGCAAATCCGGCAAGATCGTATTCCTCCTCCGGCATCAGTCCCGGATGCTCTGCCGTCTCACCGCCGATCAGCGCAGCGCCAGACATTTTGCAGCCCTCGGCCACTCCCTTTACGATCGTGGCAATCTTCTCAGGGTAGTTCTTTCCACAGGCAATGTAATCCAGAAAGAACAGCGGTTCTCCTCCTGCGCAGGCAATATCATTGACACACATTGCAACACAGTCAATTCCGATGGTATCATGTTTATCCATTAAAAATGCCAGCTTTAACTTTGTTCCGACGCCGTCTGTTCCCGATACCAAAGTGGGCTTTTCCATTTCCTTGATCGCGGACAGGGAAAACGCTCCCGAAAAACCGCCAAGACCTCCCAGCACCTCAGGGCGCATGGTTTCCTTCACATACTTCTTCATCAGATCTACGCTGAGGTAGCCTGCTTCAATATCGACTCCTGCCTTTTTGTAATCCATTCTTCTCCTCATTTCTGTGCTGCTGCCTGTGCACGTTATTTATTTGTAATTCTGATAGCCTACTTCGGAAAGATGCGCATCCTTCTTCTGTACGCTTTCCTTTAATTCCCGGCTATAAGCCTTCAGTCTATCTAAAAGCTCCGGATCGGAGGTTGCAAGGATCTTTGCGGCAAGCAGCCCTGCATTGGCTCCACCGTTGATCGCTACCGTAGCAACCGGTATTCCGGATGGCATCTGTACGATCGAGTAAAGAGAGTCCCTTCCTCCTAAGGAGGTTGTATGCATGGGAATTCCAATCACCGGCATGGGAAAGATCGCTGCGCACATTCCCGGCAGGTGAGCTGCCATTCCGGCGCCTGCAATGATCACCTTAAAGCCCTTTTCCTCTGCCGTCCTCGCATATTCAAAGAAAACGTCCGGTTCCCGGTGTGCTGAAATAATCCTCATCTCAAAGGAAATCCCAAGCTGTGTGAGAATATCCGCTGCTTTTGCCATAACGGGCATATCAGAATCACTGCCCATCACAATTCCTACCTGTGCCATCTCTTTTCCTCCCGCCTAAATTTATTCTGTGCTTATCATACTATAAATTTTCTGCCATAGCAAGCGGAAGGTTCAGCTCGGAAAGCCCCTCCAGCACAAATTTTCCTTCTATTATAATGGGGATCACCTGCTCCTTTTCCGTTACCACGCTGACCTCCCCCAGTTCATCATAGGGAATGGTAATGTCGGTATGACAGTTAAAATAAGCCTTTGCCATATCCTCCTTCCTTTTCAGGGAGCACTCGTTATCCCTGGCAATGATCTCCTTGCCGTCCGGATTAAACACCGCAACCTCCTCCGCATGGGAGTAGCAGGTATCGCCTACTGCAAAATGAGGGCCTGTCTTTTCCGCAATTAAAATAGGAAGCTTCTCTTCTATTCCATACTTTCTTGCCACTACATAAGCCGTTGTGTTCGTTCCGATGGCAAACTCTCCAATGGGAAGTGTTTCATGGTGGAAAAGCACGTTGTCGCTTATATATTTACGATTTTCCTCGGTTTTTTCAAAGTTACTGCAGCTGTAATCCGTGATCATACCGTCCCGGAAGGTAAGGGTCATATCCTTATATTCCAGTTCATTTAAAAATACCCTGCTCACATGTAAAACGCCCTCTGTTCCCTTAAGCACCGGGGAGGTAAACACCTCTCCGACGGGAATATTTACATCTGCCACACAGTTTTCAAAGTTTGTCTGCTTTGCGGGATCACTGAGCGGATGGAGCATGATCTTCATGTGCGTTTTGTTTCCATGCATGCCCTTCACGATCACATATTTCCCCTGATCCAAGGTATCAATAATGATCTGCTGCATACGCTGGTAAAGCTGATAATCCAGGGTATTGATCCTTACCACTTCATCGAAGATCTTTTCATAGTCCTTTCCAATCTCGGGTACCGGAAAGGAAATAATGGTAAAGCTTCTCTCTTCCCCCTTAATATAACGGTTCTGCAGTTCTCCGGCGGCTGCCATATACTCTACTGTAAGCTTTTGCTGCTCTTTGCTTAAATGCACCGCCTCTTTCTTTTCCTGCAGGGGAACCGCATCCTCCCCAAAGACCTCCACTACTGCCGGGCCGCCAAACACAGCCGCCGCTTCTTTGTAGGCTTCATAGCCTTCCTGCAACGCTTCCATCCTGATCTGGATCAATCTCTTATCCAGCACAAGTCCCTGATCGTCCTTGTGATCGAAATCATATTGCTTGTTGGGAATGGCTCCATAATAACCGTTCCGATATACGCTTCTTCCCTGCAGCAGATTACCGGCCGCCCGGTAGATCGTAGGCTGCAATCCCATTTTTCTGAAATTTTCCACCGCAAGCTTTATCATCGGTTCAAAGCCCAGGCAGTATCTGATGTTCACTGTTTTTTTAATGGAAATATCCTTGTTCCCTACTTCAAAGCCGATCCGGTATCCTTCTGTGTAGGTATCTGCCATCTTTTGCAGCGTTTCTGCCGGGAGCTCCTGCAAATGCTTCCAGGTCCTTTCCTGGCTCTCTGTCACATATTCCCCGAAAAAGTACAGATATCTGGGATCCGACAGATCTCCTTCTATCAGCTTCAGCGCAAAATCCCGTTCCGGAAGAAGCATATCCTGTAATTTTTCTTCCGTTGCCCATCTGGTATAATCGCTCATATAAAAGGCAATGGTTTCCTGTAAATTCTCAGCCTTAGGCAGCGCTCCGTTTTCTTCCTTTTCACAGACAAAGGCTCCGTAGATTTCCAAAAAAAGCTCCATGCGGATCACCAGAGCCTCTACATTTTGTTCAAATGCAAAAGGAACTGTGCTTTGCATTTCGGCTGCCAGCACGCAGAGGATCTTTCCATACGGCTCTTCAAAGCACTTTGCCGCATAAGCCGGGTTGGCGTAGCTGTGTTCATAATTCTCAGGCAGAATATCCTCATACAGTCTGTGATTTTCTTCCCGCAGTTCTTCCAGGGAAGCTCTTCTTTGCTTTCCCGCCCTTCCCGCTTCAGTAGTATCGCATACCAGAAGCAGAAACCGTGCATATTTTGTAAAATACTTCTGATATTCCGCTTCCAGAGCAGCTTCCTCCGTCAGCTCCTGTAATCTTTCCCTGGCAAGTATATAACGTTCCTCCAGCATGTTTTTCTCCTTTTTCTCGATTTCATTTCTAATTTACATAGGCCCCGGCAAACAGGATCGCGCTCAGGATCCCAAAGGCCAGTACATTCATGATAATTCCCAGCACAGAAAAAAGCCTGAATTTATTTGCCTCTGTGGCTGACCAGATTCCCAGCACAAATCCTATGATCATGAAAAGGGCCGCCAGAAATGCCGCTGCCCCATATCTTGCAGAGGCTGTCCCTTTATGCAGATAGGACAGATAAATCGTACATCCCATGGTGCCCGCAGACAGCACGCCCAAAATGGTTGACATAATTCCTTTTTTGGAATGTTCCTTATTGGTAAAAATATATCCCTTTATTCTTCTCATATACCTGTCTCA
>FR894528.1:26830-36822 GCA_000436115.1 Firmicutes bacterium CAG:534
GCCCCCTTTTGTTACTCCCATACTTAAAATAAAACTTTAGACTTTCCGGCAAGCAGCTTTGCACCGGCAATGATCATCATAATTCCGCAGGCTACACCGGTGGCAAGTGTCACGATCCCTACTGTAATGCTTACGGTTCCCGCTCCGTTCATGATCTTATATACCTTTTCTTCCATGCTCATGCTCCCTTCCTGCAATTAATTATTTTTGGCGCCATACTGTTCATAATAGGCATCTATAGCTGCCTTCAGGGTATCATCAATGTAAACCGTTCCCTGATAAGGTCTGTTATATAAGTATTCTACAACCTCTTCCATATTGACAATGGCTCCCGTTGCAAACCCATATTTTTCCTGAATTTCCTGAAGAGCGCTCTTTTCCGTTTTGCCCTTTTCCATCCGGTTTAGGGAAACCATCAGTCCCTTCACCTGTACATCCGCCTGTGCCTTCAAAATAGGATAGGTTTCTTCAATGGACTTACCGGAGGTGGTCACGTCCTCAATGATCACAACACGGTCTCCGTCCTTCAGCTTGCTGCCCAGCAGAATGCCGGTATCTCCATGATCCTTCTCTTCCTTACGGTTGGAGCAGTATCTGATGTCCTTCCCGTACAGGCTGCTGATTGCCATGGTTGTTGCCACAGCCAAAGGAATGCCCTTATATGCCGGCCCAAACAGTACGTCAAAGTCAAGCCCATAACAGTCATGGATGGCTTTTGCGTAATACTCGCCCAGCCTTCGCAGCTGTGTGCCTGTGACATAGCCCCCCGCATTCATAAAAAAGGGAGATTTTCTGCCGCTCTTTAATGTAAATTCTCCAAACTTAAGTACCTGGCTGTCTACCATGAATTCAATGAATTCCTGCTTGTACTGTTCCATTCCGGTAAGGCCTCCCTGATCCGATCATTTTCTCCGCTTAACAGGTGCGGATATTCTTTATCATCATAACACTATGCCCTTAATTTTTCAAGCGTTAACGCCGTTCCAGAGCTCCTGCAATATCCGCTCTCATGGCTTCCACCGCAGCCCTGGATGCTTCTCCGAAGTACTCCGGCCCATAGGAAGCGTATGCCTCCTGCTGATAAGCTGCAATAATCCCTCGGGAGGAGTTCACGATAGCGCCAAGGCCGTCCTCGTTAAAGAAATGCACCAGATCTGCACCCTTTCCGCCCTGCGCTCCATAACCGGGAACCAGGATAAAGGCTTTCGGCATGATCTTACGGAGGATCCTGCCCTGCTCCGGGTAGGTTGCTCCCACTACGGCTCCGATATAGCTGTAGTCATTGCCCATGCACTCTTCTCCCCATTTTGCCACCTGCTCTCCTACCAGCTCATAAAGGGGCTTATCCGTATCCTTCAGCAGTCTGTCCTGGAATTCCCCGCTGCTGGGATTAGAGGTTTTCACCAGAATAAACAGGCCCTTCTTTTCTTCCTGACAGATCTTGATAAAGGGCTTCACTCCGTCAGAGCCAAGATAGGGATTTACCGTTGCAAAATCCTCATCAAAACCATAGTAGGAATGGCTGCCCACATTCACCTTGCCCAGATGGCCTACTGCATAGGCTTCCGAGGTAGAACCAATATCCCCTCTCTTAATGTCTCCAATAACGATAAGACCTTTCTGCTTACAATATTCCACCGTCTTATGGAAGGTCATAAGACCGGGAATCCCAAACTGTTCATACATTGCGATCTGGGGCTTTACTGCCGGAACCAGATCATAAATATGGTCGATAATTTCCTTGTTGTATTCCCAGATGGCAGCGGCAGCGCCTTCCAGGGTTTCTCCATGCTCCGCAAAAGCCTTCTTTTTGATATGCTCCGGTACAAATTTCAGCATCGGATCTAAGCCCACTACAATGGGCGCTCCTGTTTCTTTTATTCTGTCTATTAATTTCTCGATCATTCTGTCCCAAACCTCCACTTATCTTAACATCTTAATGCACATTCTTATCATACAGGAAAGGCTTTGCTTTCGCAATGCATTCTTTTAATCTTCTGCCGTCATGACCGCCTGCCGCACCGGCAGGATCATGCCCGGCGTTACCGAGAGCTCATCCACCCCCATGGAAACCCATTTTGAGGTAAGGGTAAGGTCTGCTGCCATTTCTCCGCATATCCCCACCCAGATCCCGGCCTTATGGGCGTTCCTTATGGTCATGCCAATCAGTTCCATGACCGCTCTGTGATCCTTCCTGTAAAGTCCGTCCAGCTTTGCATTCTGCCTGTCAATGGCAAGGGTATACTGAGTCAGGTCATTGGTTCCTATGCTGAAAAAATCCACCTCAGCCGCCAGTTCGTCACTAATCAGCGCTGCTGCCGGAGTTTCAATCATCACACCGATCTCAGGCTGCCCCGCAGCTATGCCAAGAGCCTTTAGCTCCTCCCCGGCTTCCTGCAAAAGCCTTTTGGCTTCCTGTACCTCCCCTGCAGAAATGATCATAGGGAACATCACCGCTGCTTTTCCATATGCCGCCGCACGCAGAATGGCACGAAGCTGTGTCTTGAACATTTCCTTTCTGTGAAGGCAAAGCCGGATGGCCCGGTAACCCATAGCCGGATTTTCCTCCTTGCCAAGCTCTAAATAATCTGCCTGCTTATCCGCCCCAAGATCCAGAGTTCTGATAATGACCCGCTTTCCATCCATGGCCTCAAGAACTCTTTTATACACTCCAAACTGCTCTTCCTCATCCGGGTAATCGTTCCTGCCAAGATAAAGGAACTCCGTCCGGAAAAGGCCAATGCCCTCTGCATCCTGATCCAAGGCTGACTGCAGATCCTCTTCGCCTCCGATATTGGCTCCCAGAAGGATCCTTTTCCCGGAAGGCGTCACTGTCTTTTTGCCCACATACTTCTTAAGCAGCTTTTGCTGCTCCTCTTGTTTTTGCTTTTTCTCCCGCAAAAGAGCAAGGGTCTGCTCGTCAGGCTCTAAATAAAGCTTCCCTTCCCCGCCATCCACAGCGCCTATTTTTCCGTTCCATTCCTCCCTGGGAGCAATCCCGGTAAGGGCCGGAATGTTCATTGCCCTGGCCAAAATGGATGCATGGGAGTAAGCAGACCCATAAGTTGTAACAAAGGCAAGTACCCTGCTCTTATCTAACCTTATGGTCTGGCTTGGAGTCAGTTCCTCTGCCAGCAGGATCACCGGCTCTGCAAAGGTTTCTGTGGCACATCCGCCCAAAAGCCCTGCCAGTACCTGCTCAGAAACATCCCGGATATCTTCTCCTCTTGAGCGGAACAGTTCATCCTCCATCTGTTCAAAGACCCCTGCAAAATGATCTCTGGTTTCCGCAATAGCATACTCCGCATTGACGCCATCCACCATGATCCGGTCACGGACATACTGGTTGTAATACTCGTCCATTAAAAGCATCCCCTGGGCGTCAAAGATCCTGGCATCCTTCTCTCCTGCCCGGCTTCTGGCCTTCCCTGCAAGCTCGTCAAGAGTTGTCAGCACCTGCTTTCTGACCTCCAGATAACGCTGCCATTCCCCGACAGGATCTGTCACCTGGCTTTTCCTGATCTTCTGCTTTGCTTTGTGATAAATGGCGATCCTTCCTACTGCTATCCCCTGAAAAATCCCCTTTCCGGAAATACATTCCATCTCTTTCTCCCGTTCCTTTTTGTCTGCACTACGTTTCACATGGTCCGGTCAGATCCTTTACAATCTCCCCGGCGATAATCAGTCCTGCCACTGACGGCACGAAGGCCACACTTCCCGGAATCGCCCTCCGCTCCGTACATTTATGCTTTGCACCCGGAGGACAGATGCAGTTGCTTTTACAGCTGATACTCATATCCTCTCTGGGCGTAATGGATTTTTCGGTGGAATATACCACCTTCAACTTTTTTACGCCTCTTTTTTTCAGTTCTCTTCTCATGACCTTGGCAAGCGGACACATGGTAGTCTTGTAAATATCCGCTACCCGGAAGCAGGTGGGATCCAGCTTATTTCCGGCTCCCATGGAACTGATTATGGGGACATTCACGCTTTGGGCCCTCATGATCAGTTCGATTTTGGCCGTTACCGTATCGATTGCATCCACCACATAAGAATATTCCCGAAAATCAAACTCATCTGCATTTTCCGGTAAATAAAAGCACTTTCGCACCTCTACCTTTGCATCCGGATTGATGTCCAAAATCCTCTCCTGCATCACATCTACTTTATATCTGCCTACCGTCTTTCTTGTTGCAATGATCTGGCGGTTGATATTTGTCAGGCAGACCTTATCATCATCCACCAGCACAAAGGCGCCTACTCCGCTCCGCGCAAGAGCTTCCACTACATAGCCTCCCACGCCTCCAATACCAAAAACTGCTACTCTGGCATCCGCCAGACGCTTCATATTATCCTCTCCCAGTAAAAGCTGTGTTCTTGAAAACTGGTTCAGCATGATCTTCTCCGCCTTTCTGCTTTTGTCTTTTCTATTGTAGCAACCAAAAGGCCAAAACACAAGAAAAGATGTCTGATACCTTCCCTACGGCACCAGACATACGGACAGACATATTCCTTTACATCCTTTTCCTTTCCTCCAACGTTTATCAATAATGCTCTGTATGGTCACTGCGCAGGGTTCAACGGCATCTGCCTTGGATTTAATTAGTATTCCTTTATCCAATCGATCAGATGAGATGAAACAGTAACTGTAATCAATGAAAACACAATGTGCATCACAGGAATATAGGTAAGCGATAAAATCAGCACTACAATATCTGTAAACAAATAGGAACGGGATAACTTCCAATGTGAAATATGAGAAATTGTTAAAGCCAGCGCGTCATCTCCTCCACTAGAGCCTCCCTGCTGAACAATTAAGCCAACACCTATGCCCACAAAAATGCCACCCAATACAGCGGCAATCAACGGATGTGTAGACAAGTCAGGGAGCATAGGTGGAAACAGTTCCCATATCTTATAAAATCCAGAAACAGACAGTGTTGAAATTATGGATATTTTTATGAATCTGCCACCCAAAAATTTAAATGCCAGCAAATAACAAGCTATATCCAATACGGGGGTAATGTATGCTGGAGAGATTTTTAGCCAATGCCCAATGAAAAGCATTAAGCCAATGGCACCCCCCTCTGTGATGTTTGTCCGCTGATGGATGCTGTGAATTCCAAAGGTACAGATCATTGCTCCGAATAATATCAGCAGTATCTTTTTTAAAGTCAAACCATCCATAATTTTTTTATAAATGGATGTCATACGGCGTTTCAATTTAAGTATCCTCCTTGATATGTTCATATTCTTATATTATAATTAATTGTAAACTGTATAGTAACTATAAGGTCAAGGAGTTTATATGAAAAATTTATTTTCCATTGGTGAAATTTCCAAACTTCAAAACATTTCTCGTCAGACTTTGATTTTTTATGATAAAATCGGACTTTTTTGTCCGGCATATACAGATTCTAACAACGGTTACCGTTATTACAGTTCCAGTCAGATCGACTATTTAGATACAATTTGCATAATGAAAAAAATCGGCTTTTCCCTTGATGAAATTAAAGCACATATTAAAAACTTTACGATTGAAAATTCCATCATCGCTCTGCGAAAACAACTCACCATCATCAATCGTCAAATTGATGAACTACAGATGCTTAAAACTCGTGTCGAACATCGTTGTTTGCAGTTGGAGCATTCCGTTTCCATTCGTGATCGCAGTGACATTGTTTCTGTGGAAGAAGTGAGTCCCCAATACATTTTACTACAAAAGGTTGCTAAACCTTATACTTTGGAAATGCTCAGTATTGCCACAAAGGAATGTTTTGTTCGTTCATTCAAAGAGCAGCTTCCAATTTTCTTTCAAAGCGGTGCAATCGTGCCGTACGAACGCATTTTTCAGAGAAAATATACAGAAGCGTTTTTTGCTTTTCTACCCATTGAAAAATCAGGTGATGTTGAAGGCGTTATGGAACTTCCCAAAGGAATGTGTGTATTTACTTATCATACGGGAGATTATCTTTCCATTGGCAAATCCTATGAACGTATTTTACAATATTGTCAAACAAATCAGTTGAAGATTATTTCAGACTCATATGAATTTGCAATTAATGACTATCTTTCTACGAGCGATGAAAACGAATATATAACGAAAATCATGTTATATGTTAAGTAGTTTGCTTTTACCTTGATCCATACAAAGCGTGATTATCCATCGTAATAGGTATATTCGAACTCTATATCCGGACGAAATGTCTGAGAGTACCATACCGTGTCCAACATTTTTTATTTTTCTGTACATCATGTCCGTTATCGTGTAAAATAAACGCAAACACTATTTTCGTAATTTTTCGCACACAATGGCTTTTTATGGAGAATAAAAAATGGTCAATTACCACTATGAAAAAAAAGCATTTTTTACATTTCAAGAAGGGATCCGCCGTGAATGGGCACTGACAAACGGCATCGGCGGTTACGCCGGAAGTTCGCTGATCGGCGCTCACAACCGGACGCATCAGGGATATCTGATCGCAAGCCTGCACCCGCCGATCGACCGTTACCTTGTTTTTTCAAAAATCAACGAATCCCTGGCTGTATTTGCAGCAGAAAGCGCCTGCAGTTCTGACAAAAAAAACCATTTGCTTACAGGCACATTAAAAAGGGAAACTGCATCTGATGTATCTGCAGTGTATAATCTTGAGACATCCCAGCACAGAAAAAATGGCAAAACCTGTTACACACAGGGACAGGAATATCTTGTTTCTTTTTCTTATGACGGAAGTGTTCACTACACATATCAGATGGGAGCCGTCACTCTCAAAAAACACATCTGCTTAAAGCCTGGGGCCAATGTCTGTGCCATTGCCTATGAAATCGAAAATAATGGTCCGGATGCTTCTCTCACGCTGGTTCCCCTTTTTAATTTCCGTGAACACAGCGCATCCAGCCGCCTGAAAGATTTTCATTTCCATACTTCCCGGATTGATAATTCACTCTGCCTGATCCCGGAAAGCCATCCTGGCACTGCCGTTATATTCCAGACCAGCGAAGGTATTTTTTCCGACCATACGCCTATGTTTGATATCGACATGCAGCTCCAGACTGAGGTCGATCTTGAAACGGACGGACTTGATTGTCACTATTGTCCTCATAAAGTCACCATTTTTCTTCCGGAGAAAAACTGCAAACAGATTTCCGTACTCTGTTCTGTGATTGCTGCAGATGAATCATTTACAGACATCACGGCAGGTACCGCTTTTGACATTTTAATAGAACGGGAAAAGTATACAAAATCTCTCTATAAAACTGCAAATATTCACGACGATTTCGCAGATCGTCTGGTTCTCGCCGCAGACCAGTTTCTCTGTGACCGCGCTTCTACTGGCTATAAAACCGTGCTTGCCGGACTTCCATGGTTCACGGACTGGGGACGCGACACGATGATCGCATTCACCGGACTGACGCTCTGCACCGGACGCAGAAAAGATGCCGAGGAGATCCTTTTAACATTTTCCAGATACATTCGTCACGGGATCGTGCCAAACATGTTCCCGGATGATAATGCCGCTCCTCTTTATAATACAGCAGATGCTTCCCTGTGGTATTTTTATGCAGTATGGCAGTATCTGCAGTATTATCCGGATACCGCTGCAAACGCTTTCGTACAGGAAAATATTTATCCTCATTTGAAGGAAATCATTTCCGCTTACAAAAACGGCACAGATTTTAGTATTCATATGGAGGAGGACGGTCTCATCCATGCCGGAAGCGGTCTTGACCAGATAACCTGGATGGATGTACGCGTCGGTGACTGGGTTGCCACTCCGCGCCACGGAAAGCCGGTAGAGATCAATGCGCTGTGGTACAATGCGTTAAAGGTTATGGAGGAATTTGCCCGGCGATATGAAGAGGATGATGATATCCCGATTTCCGGCTCTCATGTTATGACCTCCTGCGATTACGCCGCGCTTGCGGAGCTTGTAAGAGAATCGTTCCGCCAGAAGTTCTGGTGGGAGGAAAAGGGCTGTCTTTATGACGTTGTAGACGGGGATGAGCCGGATGACCATCTTCGCCCAAACCAGATCTATGCGGTGTCACTTCCTTTTACCATGTTATCGAAAGAGCAGGAAGCACGGATCGTCACATTTGCCAAAGAACATCTCTATATCGGCTGTGGCCTGCGCTCTCTCACCTGTGACCATGCTGACTACCACGGCATTTACAGCGGTTCCCTGTCCAAACGTGATGCCGCCTACCACCAGGGTACGGCATGGGGATTTCTGCTCGGCGGTTTTCTGTCTGCCTACGCAAAAGTCCACGATCACTCGCCGGAATGTACCAAAGAGCTTCTTTCCCTGCTCGAACCTGTGCATCATCATCTGACCGACAACGGTTGTATCGGCTCGATTTCAGAGATTTTCGACGGAGATGCGCCTCACAACCCAAGGGGCTGCTATGCGCAGGCATGGAGCGTCGGTGAGACACTGCGGGCTTATATGCAGGATGTACTTCCATATGCGCATATGCGCGATCGAACTGACCGACAATCAGAAGGTTCAGAAATAGAGCATTTATGATAACTGCTTTGGTATTTTCAGTTGCTCTAGGCAGAAAGCCGCCTGGCATATTATTTCATTATCACCACCGAATATCCCGGCACTGTCAGCGTTCCATTCTGGAACGTTGCTTCTTCCCTGTCCGTCAGCAGCACTCCGCCAACCTCAAGATCACTTCCTCCCTTTTCGCCGAATGTGACACTGGATAAATCCACGGTCACGCTCTCCGATGCAAGGTTGTAAACCAGAAGCACTTCCGAATCGCCATACGTTTTCTTTATCACGCAGATCTTGTCATCCGAAACGCTCTTCTCAAAAGCCACGGTTCCACGGGCTATCTCCGGGTACTCATTGCGTAATTTTATCGTCTGTTTAACAAACTGGTAAATGGAATTCCCATCGTTTTCCTGTGTCTCAAGTGCACCGTATTTCATTTTTATGGCATCCATGCCGGCAGGTCCCTTACACATTCCATTGGATGCCGCATCCTCGCTCCAGTACATCGGCGCACGCTTATTTTCATCCTTGCCAGAGCCTTTCATGCCAAGCTCCTCTCCATAGTACAGGAAAGCGCTTCCGGACATCAAAAGGTTCATCGCCTGTGCGATCTTTGTCTGGTTTTCACTGTCATCCCCGGAATAATAACCTGCACTGCGCGCCATATCATGGTTTGTGTAAAATGGCGCATCTATATAGCTGTCACTGTACTGGGAAAGGTTATCCTGAAGGCTTACTAACGCCTTCCCATAAGAGGATGCAGAACCATTTTTAAGCACCGCTGCGATCGTGCCGGTGCTGTCCGCAAAAGAGAAATCAAAACAACTGTCAATGCCGCTCTCATAATATTTTGCGTAGGTATTTTGATCCGCCCAGACCTCAGCCACGATATAGGCATCCTCTTTTTTCTCTTTTACCATGGAATTAAACCATGACAGCACTTCCACATTTTTATCCACGCTTCCGCTGTAATACTCTTTTGCCGCATCCAGCCGGAACCCGTCCACCCCCAGATCAAACCAGAAGTCCACAATCTTGTCAAACTCATCACGGACTGCCTGACTGCCAAGGTTTAAATCCGGCATCTCACTCCAGAACTGCGCCTCATAATACCAGTCTGTGTCATTGAGCTTACTGTAACCGCCCTGCATTTTCCTGGAAAAATTATAGTAATCCACATAAGGACACTCCAACGCATCCGGCTCTGCTCCCTCCGGCAGGTTTTTCAGATAATCTGCTGCTGTTTTAAACCATTCGTGCTGGGAGGATGTATGGTTCATGACAAGGTCGATAATGACATTAATCCCCCTCTCGTGGCATGCTGCGATCAAATCTTTAAAATCGTCCATCGTACCGTATTCCGGGTCAATATCACAGAAATCTGTCACATCATATTTATGGTAAGTTGTGGAAGGCATGACTGGCATCAGCCATATTCCGGTACATCCGAGATCCGTGTCTGTCGCAGGATTACCGTCATTGATATAA
>FR894529.1:0-12266 GCA_000436115.1 Firmicutes bacterium CAG:534
AGTTGTTGTAGGTTCGAGCCCTACTCGGGGAGTTAAAAAGGGAAGAAACAGAAAGAGAATAGGGCTCCGTGGTCAAGAGGTTAAGACATCGCCCTTTCACGGCGGTAACACGGGTTCAATTCCCGTCGGAGTCATTAAATGCGATAAGTAATAGTTCAAAATGAATTGACTGTCACTTATCGAATTGTTATAATTACATTGTATGGCGCAGTAGCCAAGTGGTAAGGCAATGGTCTGCAACACCAGTATGCACCGGTTCAAATCCGGTCTGCGCCTCGCTAAAACCCCAGAAGCACAAACTTCTGGGGTTTTTATGTGAAACAAAAGCTCTATTTTCCTTTTATTTTTAAACTGAAATCACAGCAGTCATTGCCATGGCCAAGCGTTTTGGTGCGGTGCCAGATAAGCTCAGGATGCATATTATCATAGGTAATATCGTCACTGTCGCAAAAACAGTGACATAGTTCCGGGCAATGATATTGAACACAGGTATCGTGGTAGGGACATCTTGTCATGTCGATCCGCCAGACGCCGCCGGAGACCTGATATTCTGTTGCAGCAAAGCCGGCCGCTTTTCCGAACAGTTTTGGAGTCTGCTTTGCAAAAACTTCTGGCACACGGCGATATAGGCCGGGGATACGCATGACCTTGAGAAATGCTTTCCGAAGCTTATAGGCATGGTCTTCCACATAACCATGGACAGTTTGCAGTGCTTCCTCCTTTGGCATCACGGTCTGCAGTGTTTCGTAAGCTGCAATTCCCGGCATGATCTGACTTTCCAGATGCCGTTTCTTCTCCTTGCTGGCATCAGCATTTCCCAGACGCAATTCCGAAAGTCTTTTGTTCAGAGTTGTGTATAACTCATCTTTTTGTGAGGGAAAACGTTCAGATACAGTGTTTTGAAATCCTTCCACAATATAATTTTTTTTCATAAAGTAAAGCTCCCTTTCAAAATGAATAGTAAAAATGAAGGTTAGTCTTATCTAATTATAATAATGCCATTTTGGACTGTCAATCAGCCTCAGGCATCTTTTGTGCTGTAAAATTGCAAAGGAGCCATTGCTGGACAGACTGTCTGATGCGGTTATGGCGCTGAATTTGGATTCAGATCTGGCGCATGAGATCATGGAACAGGTACATAAGCCCCAGAATGCACTGATGCATCAGAAAATGCAGGAAAGGCTGGCGGCAGGGGCAGGAATGGCGGTGTCTGTGATCTTCTGGGTAACTTTTCTGCTGGTGAAATTGTGGGTGGAAAAGGACAGATATGAGATTTCCCTGAAAAGAGCCCTGGGATTTACGGCAATGGAGATCAAAAGGACATATTTTGCAAAATTTACGGTCATAACGATTTTGGCTGCTTTAGCGGGAATTGTAAGCGGACATTATCTGGGGCAGAGTCTCCTAGGGATCATACTGCGTTCTATGGGGGCTGCAGGCTTTCGCTTCCTGATTAGCGGTAAGATTGTATACGCAGCAATTCCGTTTCTGGTTTTCATTGCGGCAATAGGGGCAATGCTTCCGGGAATAGGAGGAATAGGGAAGATCAAGCCGTATGAATGCTGTACGGAAAGGGAATAAAGAGTGTAACTATCAAACAGTGCTTGGAGACAGGAAAATATGGAAAAAATATTAGAGACCAAAGGATTAAAAAAACAGGGAATTTTAAGTGGAATAGATTTTACCATACAGCAGGGGGATATGGCAGCGATCATGGGTCCCTCCGGTTCCGGAAAGTCTACCTTTCTCTATCAGATTTCCGGTATGGATCGGGCAGATGAAGGAGAAATATGGTACAGGAACATGGAGCTTGGCCATATGACGGAAAGAGAAAGGACTGCCTTCCGGCCTATCATCTTTATAAAGGAAAAAGGGAAAGAAAGGAAGCAAACGAAAGGGCGGAAAGCCTCATGAAAAAGCTGGGGATCGAAACACTTTCGGAAAGAAGGATCACTGAGGTGTCGGGTGGACAGCTGCAGAGGGCGTGCATCTGCAGAAGCATGATCAACCATCCGGGGATTTTGTTTGCGGATGAACCTACAGGAGCGCTGAACCAGGGAGCCGCTAAGGAGGTAATGGATGCCTTTTGCAGGTTAAATGAGGAAGGCACTACCATCCTTTTAGTGACCCACGACAGCAGGGTGGCAGGCAGATGCGGAAGGAGCTGCTACCTTCTGGATGGGCAGATCAGGGGAGAATATACCGTGAAGAAAGGCCGAAGAAAGGAGGAACAGGTAAAGGACTGGCTGTCAGGGATGGCTGGTAGGAGATTTTTGACTTTTTATTTCCGGAAGGGTATACTTAATGACAACTACTTTTGCAGAAAGATGAGGAAGGGCTTGAGATATTATATTGCGGATCCGCATTTTTATCATGCTGCCATGAATGACCAGATGGACTGCAGGGGATTTGGCAGCATGGAAGAAATGAATGCATATATGCTGAACAGATGGAATCATAAGGTGCGGAATAATGATGATGTAGTTATTCTGGGAGATTTGTCCTTTGGAAATGCCGAGCAGACAAACGACCTTCTGGCAAAACTGAAAGGCAGGCTGTATCTGATCGAAGGAAACCATGACGGCATTTTGTCAAGCAGAAAAGTAAACCGGGAGCGGTTTCAGTGGATCAAGCCTTATGAGGAGCTTTCCGATCAGAAGAGAAAGGTCATTTTGTGCCATTATCCCATTATGTGCTATAAGGGACAGTATCTGCTGGATCACCAGGGAAATCCAAAGGTTTATATGCTTTACGGGCATGTTCATGATACCATGGATCAGCGGCTGTTAGAGCGCTTTCAGGAAGAAACAAGACAGACGGTTACATTGGACCGTGAGGGGCAGGAAAGAAAAATCCCCTGTAATATGATCAACTGCTTTTGCAGATATTCTGATTACGAGCCGCTTACGTTGGACGAATGGATCCTGTGCGATCAGAAACGCAGAGAAAGGAAGCTTTTGTAACATGGTTTTATTTTTGACAGGGATGGGCTGTCTTTGCCTCATTTATTTTTTAGGGATCGCTCTTTTTGCCGGACATGGAACCAATTTCTTTTGCCTCTGGCTGGTGATGGGGGTGGGGTGCCTGGGCCTTGCCTTTTTGATGAAAAAGGGAATCTGGCAGGAGCATATTCCTGTCCTGCTCCGCAGAGTTTTCTGGACAGGCGTGGGTATCCTGGCAGTGCTTTTTTGTATAGCGGAAGGATTTATCATAAGCGGATTTCAAACGACAGCGCCGGAGAATGTGGATGCACTGGTCGTTCTGGGAGCGCAGATGAAAGCGGAAGGACCGTCCAGGGCGCTGCAGTACCGTCTGGATGCTGCTGTTTCTTATCTGCAGCAAAATCCGAAAACCCTGGTAATCGTATCGGGAGGACAGGGTTCAGACGAGCATATCAGCGAAGCACAGGGGATGTATGATTATCTGGTGCAAAAGGGAATCGAGCCGGGAAGGATCCTGAAGGAGGATCGTTCTGTGAATACCGTACAAAATCTTACATTTTCAGCAGCGCTTCTGGACAAAGAAAAGAACAGCGTGGCAATCGTAACAAACAATTTTCATCTGTTCCGTTCCATGAGGATTGCCAAAAAACTGGGATATGCACATGTGTATGGGATTGCGGCCAAAGGGTACCCTTTTTTGCAGCCGAACAATATGCTCAGGGAATTTTTTGGCGTTGTGAAGGATTTTGCAGCAGGAAATATATAAATGAAGTTTTTGCAGAAAGGAAAAGAAAAATGGAGCAGCTTGAACGTTTGCGGGAGATTGTAAATGGCAGCAATAACATTGTTTTTTTCGGAGGCGCAGGTGTTTCCACAGAAAGCGGGATACCGGATTTCAGAAGTGTAGACGGGCTGTATCATCAGAAATATGATTATCCTCCGGAGACCATATTAAGCCATACCTTTTATAAAAGAAAGCCTGAGGAATTTTTCCGCTTTTACAAGGATAAGATGCTCTGTCTGTGGGCAAAGCCAAATGCGGCACATCAAAAGCTTGCACAGTGGGAGAAAGAAGGAAAGCTGAAAGCGGTGATCACCCAGAATATTGACGGACTTCATCAGGCGGCAGGAAGCCGGAAGGTGTTAGAGCTTCATGGAAGCGTGCTGCGGAATTACTGCGAGGGCTGCGGAAAGTTTTTTGATGCCGAGTATATGCTCCATGCAGAGGGAGTTCCCAGGTGTGATGCCTGCGGCGGGACGATCAAACCGGATGTGGTGCTTTATGAGGAGGGACTGGATCAGCAGATCCTGACGGAGGCCATCCATTATATCGGTCAGGCAGATGTCCTTATCATTGGGGGAACTTCGCTGGTGGTTTATCCGGCAGCAGGACTGATCGATTATTATAAAGGAAAAAAGCTGGTGCTGATCAACAAAACGCCTACGGCCAGGGACAATGTGGCAGACCTGGTTGTACAGGGCAGCATTGGAGAGATCTTTTCCGCACTGTAGGCACAAGGAAAAACAGACTTTGAAGCGAGGGTATAAGTCATGGATATTCAGGTAGGAGACAAACTGGTGTTAAAAAAGGCACATCCCTGCGGCAGCCATGAGTGGGAGGTGCTCCGTATCGGGGCGGATTTCAGATTAAAATGTGCGGGCTGCGGCCACCAGATCATGATACCGAGAGTACAGATAGAGAAAAGGATTCGTCAGGTGATCCGTGGGCAGCAGGCCCAGACTGATCAAAATATTTGAGAAAAGCCTTGAAAAACAGACAAAAGCATGGTATGATATTACTCCGTGATGTGTTATATTTAATTTGTTCTCATGAAAGAGAACACATCCTTGCTCCCATCACAGGGGGCCAGAGACCAAAAGGAGGTAACAAGCATGAACAAGTATGAATTAGCCGTTGTTGTGAGTGCGAAGATCGAAGATGACGAAAGAGCAGCAGTTGTTGATAAGTGCAAGGCGCTGATCGAAAGATTTGGCGGTACTATCACAAACGTTGACGACTGGGGCAAGAAGAGACTGGCTTATGAAGTACAGAAGATGAAAGAAGCTTACTACTACTTCATTCAGTTTGACGCTGAGAGCACAGCTCCCATCGAGATCGAAAACCGCGTTCGTATTATGGACAACGTTATCAGATTTTTATGCGTAAAGCAGGAAGCCTAAGGCGCATGAAATAAGCGCCGGAAAGTAGAGGAAGGTATGAACAAAGTAATACTTATGGGGCGTTTAACAAGAGATCCTGAAGTGAGATATTCACAGGGGGAAAATCCTACAGCGATTGCCAGATATACCCTTGCTGTTGACCGCAGATTTAACCGTAACAATGATGACCAGAGTGCAGACTTTATTGGCTGCGTGGCATTTGGACGTGCAGGTGAATTTGCCGAGAAATATTTCAGAAAGGGAACCAAGATTGCAGTGACCGGACGTATCCAGACCGGAAGCTATACCAACAAGGATGGCGTGCGGGTTTATACTACGGATGTTGTAGTCGAGGAACAGGAATTTGCAGAGAGCAAAAACAGCAGTGCAGGAGCTGAAGGCGGTTATACAGGCGGCAGCAGCAGAGCACCGGAACCTTCAGGTGCAGGAGACGGCTTCATGAACATTCCGGACGGAATTGATGAGGAACTGCCGTTTAACTAAGTTTTTGGTGAAATAAGATAGGAGGCATTATTATGGCATATAATAAAACAGAGAAGTCTGATTCTCCCATGAGAAAAAAAGGCGGAATCCGCCGCAGAAAGAAAGTCTGCGTTTTCTGTGGAAAAGATAACGTAATCGATTACAAAGATGTAAACAAGCTTAAGAGATATGTGTCTGAGAGAGGAAAGATCCTTCCCCGCAGAATTACAGGCAACTGTGCAAAGCATCAGAGAGCGCTTACCGTTGCGATCAAGAGAGCTCGCCACGTTGCTCTTATGCCTTACGTTCAGGATTAAGACCCTAGAAAGGTTCCTGAACTTCTGGAATTATATTTTCATATAGGATTTTGATACAAGCATGAAAAAGACCAGTTGAAAAATTGGTCTTTTTTGATAGAAAGGTATAGGACTTTATGAAACTACAAAAGAACTTGTGGCTTCCGTTATCTGGATCTTTTATATAACGGCAGCGCCATAAACGGGTAATTTACCTGCCATCCTGCATTTTACATAAATTTTACATACATATGCTATCGGATTTTACATGGCTTTACTTACACTGTAATTGTGAGCATATGAGGTAAAGAATTTGTAAAATGCGGAGGGTGGAGTAATGGGTACAAAGGAAGCTTTTCAGACGATCTTTGGTCTTTTGGGCGGATTATCTATCTTTATTTTCGGAATGAACATGATGAGCGAATGCCTTCAGAAGGCAGCCGGGGAAAGGATGAAGGTTATTTTGGGCGTCCTTACCAAAAATCCCATCATGGGCGCTCTTGCGGGAACGCTTGTAACGGCGGTGCTGCAAAGCAGCAGTGCCACAACGGTTATGGCGATTGGCTTTGTAAGCGCGGGACTGATGAATCTGCCTCAGGCGATTTCTGTTATTATCGGCGCCAATATCGGTACGACCATGACGGCACAGCTTATTGCCTTTAAGATCAGCGATTATGTGTGGATGATCATATTTGTAGGATTTGCACTTTACTTTGTTTCTAAAAAAGAGAAGGTAAAAAATATCGGACAGACCATTTTTGCCTTTGGCCTTTTGTTTGCCGGAATTGAAACCATGAGCTCGGTTATGAAGCCGCTGGCAGATAACCCCATATTTGTGACATTAATGGATAAGGTTTCCAATATTCCTATTCTGGGACTGCTTTTAGGAACTGCCATGACGGTAGTTGTGCAGAGCAGCAGCGCCACTATTGCCGTGTTGCAGAGCTTTGCATCCCAGCCGGCCGCAGACGGAGTGTCCAGCGTGATCGGTCTTGCAGGCGCGATCCCGATCCTTTTGGGAGACAATATCGGAACAACGATCACCGCGCTGCTTGCAAGTATCGGGCAGTCCAAGGATGCAAAGAGAACTGCAGTGGCACACAGCGTTTTTAATATTACGGGAAGCTTTCTGTTTATCTGGTTTATTCCTCTGTTTGCAAAGTTTGTGCAGTGGATCTCGCCAAAGGGAAATGAAGTGGACGTGATCTCCAGGCAGATCGCCAATGCACACCTGTCCTTTAATTTTATCAATACCCTGATCTGGCTGCCGCTTCTGCCCCTTATGGTAAAGATCGTGACATTTATTGTTAAGGGAGAAGACAAGAAGGAACGGGAAGGCGGTATTCCCCAATATCTGGATGAGCATGTTCTTGGCCAGCCGGTGGCGGCTATGCAGCTTGTGTCACAGGAGATTGCAGCTTCCTATCAGGATCTTATGAAGCTGATCGGCAAAGTAAAAACCTGCTTTGTAAAGGACAATGCAGAAATTTTAAAGGAAGTGGATCAGGAAAGCAGGGGGCTGATAGGTGTTAATGATAAGATTGCAAATTATATGTCGGCGCTTTTTGCAAGCGGAGGGCTGACAGAAGAACAGTCGGCGGACGCCGCACAGATCATGCTGCTTGTAAACGATATGGACAGAATGTGCGACAGGTGCGTGGATATTTCCCGGATCTCCGGCGAAAAGATCTTCTACCAGTACCATTTTTCGGAGGAGGCATTAAAGGAGCTTTCAAAATGCTTTTCCTTTGTTCAGGAGATGCTTAGGAAAGCGTATGACGCTTATGAGCATTCTGACAGGGAGCTTGCTGCGGAAATCATGAAGGATAAGGAAACCCTTCGTGAGATGCAGCGTAAATTCAACAAAAACCACATTAAAAGGATGAAGAAAAACAGCTGTAAGCCAGAGATGACCGGTGTTTTTTCCGGAATTTTGCAAAATCTGGAAAGAATCGGAAACAGCTGTATGAACATTGCGGAAGAGATTGAAGAGAGATTTGAAGAAGAAAATGCCGAAAATGAGCGAAAAGTGTCAATAAGCATCTAAATAATGAGGTAGAAACTTATAGAAAAAAATGTTATACTAACTAGGTATATTGGAAAAACAGACCATATACCTGGTTAGTATTTTTTTACTGAAAAAGAGGATATTCAGAAAAATGTCTCCATTAAAAAATAAGATCAAATTAAAAGGAAGACTGAAGCGCTATGTGCAGACTTCCCTTTATCTGGGGTTTGTGCTGATCCTGGTAAACCTGGCGGTATATCTGATAAGCATTCCGGCGGGGCTTGTAGTATCCTGTTTTATGCTGCTTTATTTTGCGGTGGTTCTGACACTGCAGTTTTACAACAAACCAGTGATCATCAACGAGATGGTGAGCTTTGCCACCCAGTATGGACAGGTACAGAAGGTGCTTTTGCGGGAGTTAGAAATTCCCTATGCCATGCTGGATGAGTACGGCAGGATCATCTGGACCAATGAAGCCTTTGAGCGGGTGGTACATAAGGAAAAGGGCTACAGGAAATCCATTACCTCTCTTTTTCCATCGGTCACCAGAGAAAAACTCCCTGATGAAATGGAAATGGCAGAGCTTGATATTACTTTTGAAGACAGCAATTATATTGCGAAAATGCGCAGGATCTCCCTGGATGAAATGGTTTCAAACAGTGACATCATAGAGGGAGAGGACTATAAAGGGTATCTCATCGCCTTTTATCTTTTTGATGAGACCGCACTGCGGATCGCACTGCAGGAGGTGGATGATCAGAGCCTTGCAGTGGGGATGATCTATCTTGACAATTACGACGAGGCGCTGGAAAGCGTGGAGGAGGTCAGAAGATCTCTTCTGGTGGCGCTGATCGACAGAAAGGTAAATAAATATATTTCCGCGTTGGACGGTATCTGCAAAAAAATCGAAAAGGACAAGTATATGGTAGTTCTCCGCAAAAAGGCGATCGAAACCCTGCGGGACAATAAGTTTGATCTTCTGGATGAAGTAAAAACCGTCAATATCGGAAATGAAATGGCAGTGACCATCAGCATCGGCGTGGGCTATGACGGCCTTACCTATGCGCAGAATTATGAATTTGCCAGAAACGCTATCGACCTTGCACTGGGACGCGGGGGAGATCAGGCAGTGGTAAAGACGCCGGATAATCTGGTGTACTTTGGAGGAAAGAGCCAGCAGGTAGAAAAGAACACCAGAGTAAAAGCCAGGGTAAAGGCACAGGCGCTGCGGGAGATCATCAGCGGGAAAGAGCGTGTTCTCATTATGGGACACAGAATGGCAGATGTGGACAGCTTTGGCGCGGCTGTGGGAATTTACCGGATCGCCACAACCTTGGACCGAAAAGCATATATTGTACTGAATGATGTAAGCACCTCCTTAAAGCCCATGGTAGACCTTTTCAAAAGCCATGAGGACTATCAGGAAGATATGATCATTACCAATCAGCAGGCAGTGGAGCTTGCCGGAAGCAACACCGTTCTTGTGGTAGTGGATGTAAACCGGCCAAGCATTACAGAGTGTCCGGAGCTCCTTAGAATGTGTAAATCCATTGTGGTACTAGATCATCACAGACAGGGAGCAGAGATCATTGAAAATGCCACCCTTTCTTATGTGGAGGCGTATGCGTCTTCTGCCTGTGAGATGGTTTCCGAGATCCTGCAGTATATCGGGGAGAGCATTAAGATCTCCGGAGAAGAAGCGGACTGCATGTATTCCGGTATTATGATCGATACCAATAACTTTATGACAAAGACTGGTGTAAGAACCTTTGAGGCGGCTGCCTTTCTGCGAAGAAACGGTGCAGATGTCACCAGAGTGCGTAAGCTGTTCCGCGAGGATGCGGCTGATTATAAGGCAAAAGCAGATGCGGTCAGCCAGGCCGAGATCTACAGAGGCGTATTTGCCATTTCCGTCTGCAACAGCGCCGGACTGCAAAGTCCTACTATTGCAGGGGCGCAGGCAGCAAATGAACTGCTGAATATCAGGGGCGTTAAAGCCAGCTTTGTGCTTACGGAATATCAGGGTCAGGTTTTTGTCAGCGCCCGTTCGATCGACGAGGTGAATGTGCAGGTTATTATGGAAAAGATGGGCGGCGGCGGCCATCTGGGAACAGCAGGCTGTCAGCTGAGCGGAGTCAGTCTTGAGGATGGTAAGACCATGGTAAGAGAAACGCTGGATCGTATGATCGGAGAAGGCGACCTGGTCGTCTAAAATAGAAAGAACGGAGGAAAAGATCGTGAAGGTAATTTTGCTGGAAGATGTAAAGAGCCTTGGAAAGAAAGGCGAGATCGTAAATGTAAATGACGGATATGCAAGAAATTTTATTCTGCCTAAGAAGCTGGGATTAGAGGCAAACAGCAAAAACTTAAATGAGTTAAAGCTGCAGAAGGCAAATGAAGAGAAGGTTGCAAAGGAAAACCTTGAGGCAGCCAGGAAATTTGCTGAAGAAATGGAGAAGGATCAGGTTGTCGTTTCCATAAAGGCGGGCGAGGGAGGAAGAACCTTCGGAAGCGTGTCTTCCAAGGAGATCGCCCAGGCATATAAAGAGCAGTGCGGGAAAGAAATCGACAAGAAAAAGATCGTTCTGCCGGAGGCTATTAAAAGCTTTGGCGCTTTTGAAGTGGGCGTAAAGCTCCATCCCAGCGTTACCGGGAAGCTTAAGGTCAAGGTTACAGAAGCAAAGTAATGCGGAAGGAATAGGCTATGGCAGAAGAAGCGCTTTTAAAGCGGGTATTACCTCACAGCATTGAGGCAGAGCAGTCTGTAATCGGATCGATGATCATGGACAGGGAAGCGATCACGGTTGCTTCCGAGCTGATCTGCGGGGATGATTTTTACGGAAAGCAATATGGTGTGGTATTTGACACCATGGTAGAACTGAATGATGAGGGAAAGCCGGTGGACCTGATCACCTTACAGGACAGGCTCAGGGAAAAGGATGTTCCTCCGGAGGTCAGCAGCCTGGAATTTATCAGGGATCTGATCACAGCAGTGCCTACATCGGCAAATATTAAATATTATGCTGGTATCGTAGCAGAAAAAGCCACCCTCCGTAAGCTGATCCGGTTGAATGAAGAGATTGCCAATACCTGCTATGCGGGAAAAGAAAACCTCGAGGTGATCCTTGAGGATACAGAAAAAAGAGTTTTTGAACTGGTACAGAAGAGAAATACGGGAGAATTCGTACCCATACGCCAGGTTGTCATGAATGCCATGGATAAAATTGAAAAGGCGTCCAAAAGCGATGGCAATGTAACGGGAATTGCAACAGGATTTATTGATCTGGATTTCAGAACAGCAGGAATGCAGCCTTCCGACCTGATTCTGGTAGCGGCAAGACCTTCCATGGGAAAGACGGCGTTTGTACTGAATATTGCACAGCATGTGGCCTTTAAGCTTAATCAGACGGTTGCCATCTTCAGTCTGGAAATGAGCAAGGAGCAGCTTGTAAACCGTTTGTTTTCACTGGAATCCCGTGTGGATTCCCAGCACCTGCGTACCGGCAATCTGTCTGATGCAGAGTGGGAAAAGCTCATAGAAAGTGCAGGGGTGATCGGACAATCCAATCTGATCATTGACGATACCCCCGGCATCAGCATTTCAGAGCTTCGTTCAAAATGCAGAAAATATAAGCTGGAGCATGATCTGAAGCTGATCATTATTGACTATTTACAGCTCATGAGCGGAAGTGGACGGGGATCTGACTCCAGACAGCAGGAAATATCCGATATTTCCAGATCCTTAAAGGCCCTGGCCAGAGAGCTGAATGTTCCGGTTGTGGCTTTGTCACAGCTGAGCCGTGCGGTGGAGCAAAGACCGGATCACAGGCCCATGCTTTCGGATCTCCGTGAATCCGGAGCCATTGAGCAGGATGCGGATGTGGTCATGTTTATTTACCGTGACGATTATTACAATAAGGATACAGAAAAAAAGGGAATTGCGGAGATCATCATTGCAAAGCAAAGAAACGGCCCGATCGGCACAGTAGAGCTGGTATGGCTGCCGGATTATACAAAATTTGCAAATCTCAAGAAAAATTAAAAACATGTCAATTACGAAAGAGGACAAGCCATTTGGCTGTCCTCTTTTGTGGTTATAAATCAAAAGCCGCTGCAGCGGGGAAAGGGAAAAAATGATGAAGCAGGCAGAAAAGATTTATTTAATTTCAGATGCGGCAAAGCAGGTAAACGTGGAAGCACATGTTCTGCGTTACTGGGAGGAGGAGCTTGATATCCCGGCCAAGAGAAATGAACTGGGACATCGCTATTATACGCAGGAGGACATTGAAACCTTTCGGAGGGTAAAGGAATTAAAGGCACAGGGGATCCAGCTGAAGGGGATTAAAAATATTTTGAAAAACGGCGCGCTGGTGTCTC
>FR894529.1:12316-14005 GCA_000436115.1 Firmicutes bacterium CAG:534
ACAGCCGCAGAAGACAGAAGAAGCCTGTCAGGGCGATGTGGAACTGAGGCAGGTGGTCATGGTGAAAAAAGGAGAGTTTCTGCCGGTTACAGATAAAAGCTTTGGGGTGCGGGAGGAAGGCAGGGAACAGAAAAGCCTCCGTCTGCAGCAGCTTTTAAGGGAAATGATCGCAGAAGCAGTGTCAGAGCATGATCAGACGCTTTTTACAGATATGAAGGAAAGTCTGTTAAAGGAGTTAGATTACCAGTTCAGGCTTCAGGAGGAAAAGGAAGAAGAACGGGAGAAGGAAAGAGTAAAAAGGCAGGATGAGCATTACAGACAGGTGGACGAGCTGCTCAGGGCTTACAGCCAGAAGAAAAAGAAGAGCTTTTTTACCATAAAGAAAAAGGAAGAAAAAAAGCGTTCAATCGTTTAGATTGAACGCTCATTTCAGGTTCGTATTTGCTTACTCTTCGGAGATAGCGCCAACAGGACAGCCACCAGCGCAGGAACCACAGCTGATGCAGGTGTCTGCAGCGATTTCAAACTTACCGTCTCCCTCAGAAATTGCACCAACAGGGCACTGTCCAGCGCAGGAACCACAAGAGATACAAGCGTCGCCAATTACATATGCCATGATATTATCCTCCTTCGAATATTAATTTGCTTATTGATATTTTATTATCAATCTCTGTGATTATTTTAATATAAAAGCAGGGGGAATACAAGCAAAACCTCATTAAATTATTATTAAATTGTAATAAGCAATTTTGGGCATTGCTTTTAGCTCTCTCTATGAGTAAAATAAAAGGGGATGGAAGAACGGAGGAGTTACCGGTGCGCAAAAAGATTGGTGTATTCATGGGGGAAGTTATTGCTGAATATCAGGAAGCGGTATTAAAAGCAATTTTTGCAAAGGCCAAAGAGCTGGATTATGATGTGTTTGTTTTTGCAAATTTTGGAGCCTATGGAAATAAGATCCTGTATGCAGAGGGAGAGAAGGGGATCATTACACTGCCTGATTTTTCGGTGATGGACGGACTGATCGTGTCGGAGGATACTCTTGACATCATTGGAATGGGAGCGGAGCTTGAGGATAGAATAAGGAAACAGGCTGCCTGTCCGGTGGTTTATATCCGCAAGCCAAAGGAAGGAGCATATAACGTCTGCATTGAAAATGAAAAGGCCATGGAGGAAGTGACCAGACATTTTGTCTATGACCACGGTTTTCGGGATATTTGCTTTGTGACGGGCAAGAAGGATTATCTGGATGCAGAGGAAAGATATTCGGGCTTTTTGAAGGTGATGGAAGAAGCCGGTATTGAAGTGACGGAGCATATGGTATATGAAGGAGACTACTGGCGACAGGACGGAAAGAAAATTGTGGACTGGTTTACCTGTGAAAGGGAGGATTATCCAAGGGCTATTATCTGCTCCAATGATTTCGAGGCGTTTTCCGTCTGTGAAGAACTGGAAAGGCGGGGCGTGAAGGTGCCGGAGGAGGTTTGTGTCTCCGGCTTTGATAACCTGCAGGAAAGCAGAATGAGGGTACCGGCCCTTACCACGGTAGATGTTCCTTTTGCCGAATTCGGCACAAAGGCTGTGGAAATGATCGACAGGATCATCCATGGCAGGGAGCAGAAGCTTACGGAGTATGTGGATCCAAAGCTGATCAAGAGAGGAAGCTGCGGCTGTGGAAGCCATAAGATT
>FR894529.1:14013-44518 GCA_000436115.1 Firmicutes bacterium CAG:534
AGCCATAAGATTCCAAGGGACTGGGGATGGATGCCGGAAAAGATCTTCAGACAGGACAACAGCATGAAGCAGATCGTTTTTATGACAACGGACTGTCAGGACGCCATGGGGGAAAAGGAATACTTATTGTTTGCCGAAAAATATGCTGCAAACATTCCCTGTGAGCGGGCATATATGTGCTTTTGCGATGAGAAGCAGTTCGGCAGTATTATGCCGGAGCATTACTTTACGGATCAGATGATCCTGCGCCGGATCATATACCGGGATCAGGAAGTGGAAAGATGCGAGGATTTCTTTGAACGGAAGAACCTTCTGCCGGAAAGAATTCTGGATACGCCGCAGCCTCAGGCCTATGTTATCTTTTCCATACACCACAGGAATAAATGCTATGGATATATGGCGTTTTGCTTCAAAGAGCAGAACTGGATGAATTCCTATACACAGGCATATCTGATGAGTCTGGCCAATGCCATCGAGGATGCCAAAATGCATGACGAACTGTCAAATCTGGAACAGATAAAAAGCTTTTATCTGATAGATACCCTTACCGGGATTTATAACCGGAGAGGATATGAAAAGAAGCTAAGCGAGCTGTATGACAGATTTAAGAAGGAAGAGTTTTACCTGACAGTAGTGAGCATTGATATGGACGGACTTAAGTATATCAACGATCAATTTGGGCATGCAGAGGGAGACGACGCCCTAAAGCGTCTGGCCGGTGTGATGAAAAAGCTGGAGAAGCCGGAAGAGGTATCTGCAAGAACCGGAGGAGATGAATTTTCCATGCTGCTGGTATCGGATAACCGCCAGAGACATTCGGATTTTATCCGTACTTTTAAAAGGGAGATCCGGGAAGAGGAAAAACGGGTTGCAAAGCCCTATCCCTTCAGCGCCAGTATCGGCCTATGCAATTTGAATGAAGCAAATCTGCCCCTTATGGCATGTATACAAATGGCTGACAAGGAAATGTACATCCAGAAAAAAGCCAGCAAGCTTTCAAGAGACTAGCCGGATAAGCCGGAATTTGCCAGAAAAAGTTACTGTCTGCAAGAAAGAGGTTTAGACTTGTGGAGATTGGGGCAAAGTATTATACTATAGAAGTTAATACAAGGAATACTTACGATAGGAGGTTATCACTATGGCACAGGTTACAAAGGACATGACGATCGGCGAGATCCTGAGAACAAATCCTCAGATTGCCCCCATTTTGATGGAAGCAGGCATGCATTGTCTCGGATGCCCTTCTGCACAGGCAGAAAGCCTTGAAGAGGCAGCAATGGTTCACGGCATGGACATCGAAGATCTGATGAAGAAGATAGAGGCGCTGTAAATCAGTTAAAAATAGGAAGTCACAAAAATGTGACTTCCTAAAATTTTGTCATTCCATCAGATCCTGGAAAGAGAAGCAACGGCTTTATCCCGGATAATGGGTTCAAAGTGTTCTTCCAGATAGGCCTCCGAGGCAGGAACGGAACGGACGCAGCTGCCATATTCTGATAAAATGTTGCAGACCTTATTGTATTCTACAGGAGTGTGTTCTCCTTTGGAAATCACCAAAAGATAAGTGCCGTCTTTCTGCTTGAACAGAGAGCTGATGCCTGTATAAAATCCGGAGAGGACATGGGCGGCGGCTGTTACCTCATGGAGAGAGTGGAACAGGTAGATCCGGGTCATCTCTACTGCAGGGGCGGTTTCGGAAAGCTTCTTTTGAAGGGCATCCTTAAAGGCCTTCTTGGCCTCCTTCACATCAGAGCTGTCCTTGGAAGCTCCCTTTTGGGAGGAATCCTTGGAGGACTGTGCATGGTCATTCTGGATTTTCTTGAACAGATCCAGAACATCATCAGCCCCTTCGCTTATGGTGTCGAGCACCTCATCCAGAGAGCCGTCTTCCTCATGGACGGAGGGAGCAAACTTGGAAAAACGTGTATCCAGCTCGTCGGGATCCTCCACCTTTGTGATGATCAGAACAATACATTCTGAGCTTAAAGGAATGGCTTCTATCATTAAGGGAATATCTTCCGCTTCAAATCCAAATTCAAAGGATGCCTGCTGCATCATATCGCGAAACAGATCTTTGGCTTTCTCGGTACCGTAGGCAAGTTCGCTGAGCTTTAATTCTCTGTCTGCAAGATCTTCTCTTGTAAGAGTGCAACGAATTTGATGATCGTTTACTTTTTCTATTTTCATATAATCACATCCTTACTGTTATGATACTGTTATCCTGCCATTTTGGTGACACCCGGCAAAAAGTCTGCAATACCAAGGTATTCACTTAGAAATATATTATACTTAGTACGAATTTAAGTCAATAGTGCAGAAAAACAGTTTAAGAAAATTTAAGAAAACGAAATTGTTTTTTATATTTTCTTAAAATTGTTAAAAATAAATAAAAAACAAAAAATAATACTTGCATATTTTGGTAAAAATGCTTATAATCAAAGCATAAGATGCTTTCAGGTAAATCAAGTATCGGAAGGAGGCGCAGAAAATCCAGATATTACATAAATGAAAGCATATATCAACAGACCCCGGCATGGTATGTCGGTGCGTCTTTCTCGTTTCATCCTGAATGCCCTGTTGTATGACCCTGCGGGGACATAGACAACAGCTCTCTGGCATTGACTTATCATAAGGATGGAATGTCTTACAGGCTTAGTGCTTGTCGCGGATATTTCAACAGGTTTTCACAGGTTATAATTCAATTCTTTGGAATTCCCAAGTGGTTCGCAATAAAGATACATACCTGGCATCTTATCTGTTTTTATTATCGTCATTATCATGAAAAGTATGATCGGCTCTGAAGTTTATTTTTCGCCCGGCTGACACATCACGGAATCCTTTTGGAAAGAAGCCGTGCAATTTCAGAGCAGATGGGAGAAAAAGTGAAAAATAGGATTACAATGGAAAAAAATGCCGATCTTTCCGCACTCAGATCACGCCTTCAGGGCTATGAAAGACGGGGCGTAAAGCTGTACTTTGATGGAGCTCTGTCCAACACAGAATATATTTTGAAACATTGCGTTATGGAAGATACAGCTTATATGGCCGACTATGTGACTGACCGGGAAGGGAAAGTCCGGGAAATCCGATATGATAAAATTTCCGGGAAATAATGCCTCTGTTATGATCAATCTGAATTTTACTTAAAAAAGATCGGAAGGGATCTGCTTCTTTCCTGCCCAGCTTATGCAAAAGTCCCCTAAGATACGATGAAATAAGAAAGGAAAAGGAAAGACAGATCCCGGAAAGGTCTTGACGTCGAAAAAGGACGGAAAAAGTCAAAAAATGTTAATGACGGTGTAGGGATAGTTTGATATAATATAGGGCGATTGGAGGTTGCACAATGAAGAAAAGGATCATACCTGTGCTGATAGCCATCGCCCTTATTATTGTGGTGTTTGGAGCAAGCTTTGGAGCAAAAATAATAGACAGATATTCATATTCAAAGGAACGAGCAGATCTTTCTTCTTATTTTGAAATGCAGGGAGAAGGGGATGTAGCCATCATCCTGCAGGATGAGCTGATAGAGGAACGTGCCAGATTATATGATGGAGAATATTATCTGGATTTAAATACCGTGCATCAATATTTTAATGACAGATTTTATGAGGATCAGGGAGAAGGGCTTTTGCTCTATACGCTTCCTGAGTCGATCATCAGAACCGTCATTGGCACCAGCGAGGTGACGGATGAAAACGGAAGCAGCAGTTATTCCTATGTGCCGGCAAGGTATGAGGGAAGCACGCTTTATATTGCGGTGGACTATGTAAAACAGTATACCAATTTTTCCTATGAAGGCTTTTCCGAGCCGGATCGTCTGCAGATCTATACAGAATGGGATGACAGACAGGTGGCTGACGTGAAGAAGGATACGGCGGTCAGGGTTCTGGGCGGTGTAAAAAGCGAGATCCTGAAGGATCTGACGGCGGGGGATAAGGTGACTGTTTTGGAACAGATGGAAACCTGGAGCAAGGTAAAGACCTCCGATTCCATCATGGGCTATGTGGAGAACAAAAGACTTGAAAATATTCGCGTAGAAATGCCGATCCCGGTTACAGATTATGAAGAACCGGTCTACAAAAGCCAGACCAGGGATTATAAGATCAGTATGGGCTGGCATGTGATAGCCGGGCCGGAAGGAAATGACACGCTGGAGTCTGTAGTGGAGGGAACGAAGGGGTTAAACGTGATCTCTCCCACATGGTATAGGCTGAATGACAGTCAGGGAGGCTTTACCAGTGCGGCAACCCAGAAATATGTGGACAGGGCGCATGACATGGGCCTGGAGGTCTGGGCTCTTGTTGAAAATATTGAATATAAGGAAAGCATTGACATGTATGCCATCCTTTCCTCCACAACAAACAGGGCAAGGCTGATCGACGGACTGATCGCAGAAGCGCTGACATACGGCTTTGACGGTATTAATGTGGATTTCGAGCAGATCAGTGATGACTGTGGGGAGCATTTTACAGAGTTTATCAGGGAACTTTCCATTCCCTGCAGAAAGAACGGTCTGGTGCTTTCCATTGACAACTATGTGCCCATGGGAGGAAGCGGCCATTATAACAGAACCGAGCAGGGAAATGTGGCGGACTATGTTGTGATCATGGGATATGACGAGCATTACGCAGGAAGCAAGGAAGCGGGAAGCGTGGCTTCCATAGATTTTGTGGAAAAGGGAATTGAACAGACCGTGGCTCAGGTTCCTGCGCAGAAGGTGATCAATGCGGTTCCTTTTTATACAAGGATATGGCAGACCGGAGACGGACAGATCAGCAGCCAGGCTGTAGGAATGGAAAAGGCAGAGGAATTTATCAGCAACCACAGCATTCAGACGGAATGGGATGAGGCTGCCTGCCAGAATTACGGGGAGTATACAAGCGGAGGAGAGCTTTACCAGGTATGGCTGGAGGATGAGAGATCTCTGGAAGTAAAGTTTAACATCATGGATAAATATCAGCTTGCCGGCGTCGCATTCTGGCGGCTTGGATTTGAAAAGCCACAGGTGTGGGATGTAGTGGAGACCTATTTAAACAGATAAAATCAAAACAGATGCGAAAGGCTGCGGGCATACCTGCGGCCTTTTTTTCATAAATATTACCAAGGCTCTTTTAAGGAGCAGGGATATGAGCGTAAAGTATGAGCGTCTTCTTCGGCTGGCTATGACGGGGATCCTTTTGACGGCTATGTTTTTGACTGCAAGGCAGGGAGCGGCGGTGGTCAGCCTTAATCAGGAAGGGGAAAACAGACAGCGCTGCGTAGTGATAGATGCGGGGCATGGAGGGGCGGATCCGGGAAAGGTAGGGATAAACGGAGAACTGGAGAAGGACATTAATCTGGAAATCGCAAGGGATCTGGAGAGCTTTCTAAAGGCGGAAGGGCTCCGGGTGGTGATGACCAGGGAGGATGAAAACGGTCTGTATGAGGAAGGGGCCTCCAATAAAAAGGTACAGGATATGAAAAGGAGGCTGGAGATCATAGAAGAGGCCGATCCTGTGTTAGTAGTCAGTATCCACCAAAACAGTTATCATCAGGAGGAAGTAAAGGGAGCGCAGGTGTTTTACTATGCAACCAGCGACAAGAGCAGGCTGCTTGCAGAGACGCTTCAGGAGCAGCTCCGTCAGCTGGAACCGGAAAACCACAGGCAGGCAAAGGGAAACGACAGTTATTTTCTCCTGAAAAAAACGGCAAAGCCCATTGTCATAGCGGAATGCGGTTTTTTGTCAAACAGGGAGGAAGCCCAGAAGCTTTCCACCAAATATTATCAGGAAAAGGTTGCTTTTCGCATTTATATGGGAATCATGCAGTATTTGAATTCACAAAATGGCTCAAGTGTGATAAAGTAAATAAGAAAAATATGGGAAAAAGGGACAATAAGAGGAGAAATATGGACACAAGGATCGTAACGATCAATCCGGAACACATAGATACAAAGGTGATTGAGGAAGCCGGCAGGATCCTGAAAAGAGGCGGACTTGTGGCGTTCCCTACAGAAACGGTGTATGGACTTGGAGGGGATGCCTTAAATGCGGAGTCTTCAGGAAAAATATATGCGGCAAAGGGCAGGCCGTCAGATAATCCGCTGATCGTGCACATTGCCGATATGGAAGCGCTTCCTTCCATCGTAAAGGAAATTCCCGGGGCGGCTTACAGCCTTGCAGAGAAATTCTGGCCCGGGCCCATGACCATGATCTTTCAAAAGGCAGACAGGGTGCCTCTTGCTACCACGGGAGGACTGTCCACAGTAGCGGTGAGGATGCCTTCCCACCCGGTGGCAAGGGCGTTGATAGAGGCGGCGGGCGGTTATATAGCAGCCCCCAGCGCCAATCTTTCCGGCAGGCCAAGCCCAACGGAGGCAAAGTATGTGATCGAGGATCTGCAGGGAAGAGTGGATATGATACTGGATGGGGGACCGGCAAAGATCGGCCTGGAATCCTCTATCATTGATCTGACAGAACAGGTACCGACGATCCTGAGACCCGGATATATTACCCAGGAGATGTTTGAAGAAGCGCTGGGAAGCGTGGAAATGGACAGAACCATCATCGACCCTTCTTCGGGACAGGCTCCCAAGGCTCCAGGAATGAAATACCGGCATTATGCACCAAAGGGAAATCTGATCATCGTGGAGGGAACCGCAGAGCAGGTGGTCTCCTACATCAACGAAAAGCTGCAGGAGCAAAAGGCGCTTGGCAGGAAAACGGGAGTGATCGCAACGGATGAGACAGCCCCGGGATATGTGGCGGACAGTGTCAAAAGCGTTGGCAGCAGGCAGGACGAAGAAGCCATTGCAAGCCATTTGTTTACCATTCTCCGGGAATTTGATGATGAGGACGTTGCGCAGATCTATGCAGAGGCTTTTCGCAGCACAGGAGTAGGCTGCGCCATCATGAACAGGCTTTTAAAGGCGGCAGGCCATCAGGTGGTAACGCTTTCACCCCAATAGATAAAATGACAATCACAAAGAAAAGAGGAAAAGAAATGATAGCATTAGGAAGTGATCATGGCGGATTTGATCTGAAATGTGAGATCATGGAGCATTTAAAGGAAAGAGGTCTGGAGTACAAGGATTACGGCTGCTTTGACAAAAGCTCCTGTGATTATCCGGATTTTGCAAAGCAGGCAGCAAAGGCGGTTGCAGAGGGCAGCTGTGAAAGAGGGATCCTTGTGTGCACAACAGGAATTGGGATCTCCATTGCGGCAAACAAGGTGAAGGGCGTCCGCTGTGCATTATGTACAGACCCTTATATGGCAAAGATGACAAGGCTTCATAATGACGCCAATATGCTTGCCCTGGGACAGGGCATCGTAGGGAAAAACCTGGCGCTGGAGATCGTGGATACCTTTCTGGACACTGCTTTTTCCGAAGAGGAAAAGCATAAAAGAAGGATCGCTAAGCTGGAAGATTAAAGGCATCAAAGACAGGAAATCATAAGGAAAGGAAGGTGGACGCATGAGAAAAAGCAGGATATATGCAGGGAAAAAAGCGGTTGCAGCTATGATGGCGGCTGTTCTTTTGATCTGCGCATTTCCCATGCCCGCCTTTGCCGATAACAATAAGATCAACGAGCTTGAGGATGAGATCAAGCGTAAAAAGGAAGAACGGGAACAGACCAAGGGAGAGATCAACGAGCGGAAGGATGAGCTTGAGGATCTTCAGGAGACCACGGAGGGCCTTAAGGGAGAACTGAACAATTTAAACGCCAATCTGACGGAGGTCAGCAACAATCTGGAGGAACTGGAAAAGCAGATCGAGGACAAGAACGCGGAGATCGAGCAGACAAATCAAGAGCTTGACGAAGCCAGACAAACAGAGCAGACCCAGTATGCGGCGATGAAAAAAAGAGTTCAGTTCATGTATGAAAAGCAGGACTATGTGATGCTGGAAATGCTGTTTGGATCTGCAAGCTTTTCCGACTTTCTCAACCGGAATAATTATTTTGAACAGCTTTCGGCCTATGACAGGAAACAGCTGGAAGCATTTAAGGCTACCAGACAGGAGATCGAACAAAAGGAAGCACAGCTGGAAAAAGAAAAAAAGGATCTGGACGAGCTGAAGGTAGATGTGGAGGCAGAGCAGAGCCGCTTTGCCGGACTTGTAAGCCAGACCAAAGGGCAGATCTCCAACTATCAGAGCGAAATGTCAAATACTGAGGCGGAAATGCTTGCCTATGAAAAACAGCTTGAGGAGCAGAACAACGATATTGCAAAGCTGCAGGCAGAACTGGCAGAGGAAAGAAGACTGTCCCAGCTGGCAGCCCAGTCAGCCTGGAGAGATATTTCGGAGGTGACCTTTGCGGACGGAGACAGATACCTTTTGGCAAATCTGATCTACTGTGAAGCCGGAAACCAGCCCTATGAAGGACAGGTGGCTGTAGGAGCCGTCGTCATAAACCGGGTGCTCAGCTCCGTGTTCCCAGATACGGTAGTGGGCGTGATCTACCAGAATAAACAGTTCTCGCCGGTGGCCAGCGGAAGACTTGCTCTGGCATTAGCCGAGGATCATGCTACGGCGGCGTGCTACCGCGCAGCGGATGAAGCCATGGCCGGGGCAACCACAGTGGGAAACTGTCTGTTTTTCAGAACGCCCATTGACGGTCTTACCGGGACACAGATCGGCGGACATATCTTCTATTAGTACAAAACGACATTAAAATAAAAGTGAAAAATAAAAAGCTGTGAGGAATCAGGCTTCCAGATAGGCCTTCAGAGAAGGAAAATTTCCGGAATAAATGATGCCGAGCAGCTTATCTAATTTCCGGAGGCAGGATTTCAGAGTATCAAGGCTGATGGAACGGGCTTCCAGTGCAGCGACCAGTTCGTCCAGATCCACTACTTTTACAAAGCCGTCAGGATAAATGATCACATCTGCAAGCAGATCGGTGACCATAAGAATATTTTCGGCAGGAGAATAATGGAAGTCAACAATGTCACAATACCAGTAGAGAAGAGAATCATCTTCCAGGCAGAATTTGCTGACCTTGAAGCCTTCCTTCAGAAAATAGCAGGACATGCCATGGTGCAGATCTTTTTTGGGATGGAGCGCTTTCCAGGAGGTGACGATCCTTTCTTCATTGCAGGAAAGGATAAGGTCGTCTTTCAGGGGAATACATTCATCCGGAATGATCCGTTTACGATAGAGGATAGGATTTGCCATATTGCCTCCTTAATGGGCTGCAAAAGCCCTGTTCACCCACATGTTCAGAATAAGTTTTGTATTTAGAAAAATACTACTCTCCGGGGAATGAAAAGTCAATGGGAATGAATTATTATTCTGGACAGAAATGGGGAAAATGGGTATAATCAAATAGTGGATGCATAAGCAGGGATTTCAGGCAAAAAAGCGTCCTGAAGGAAAGGGAGATACATGTGAAATTCAATAGAAGCGTTTATCAGGCACTTATGATGATCAGCCAGTTTGGAATTAACATGCTTGTCCCTGTTTTTATCTGTTCCTTCGCCGGAATGTGGTTAGATAAAAAGCTGGGAACAGATTTCCTTATCATTATTTTTTTTATTCTGGGGGCAGTTTCCGGAGGCTATAACGTATTTCGGTTTGCCAGAAGGATCTATCAGGGAGATGTGGAGCAGTCAGCTTATCTGCACAGAGGAAGAAAGAGCAGGAGTAAAGCAGATGAAAGAAAGGATCACAAGGATCAACAGGACACTCTTTGAGCTCTGGACGGGTATCCTGATTTTTGGCGTAATCTGCCAGGTCTTTGTATTTGCGTGCAGGGACAAGGCCTCGTACAGCCTGGGCCTGTGGATCGGAGTGCTCACGGCAGCTTTAGGGGCTCTGCACATGTGGTACAGCCTTGAGAAAAATCTGGAGCTTGGTGAAAAGACAGCAGTGCGCAAGCTTGCAGCAGGCAGTGCCGTCAGGTATCTGTTTTACGGTGCCGTTCTGATCCTGGTATCGGTAAGCAGGGTGGCCAGTCCGCTTTCCGTATTTCTTGGAATGATGGGACTGAAAGCAGCAGCTTATCTGCAGCCGTTTTCCAAAAAAATCAGTGTTTTGTTATACGGAGAGGAAATTCTTCCTCCGCTAATAGAAGAACCTGTGGATGAACAGGATGTGTAAGGAGGTGAGAGTATGGAACAGGGTATATTGCTATCCGGGGGAGCTGACGTGGATTTTATGATCCATGGCGTGTTTTCCTATCAGCTGTTCGGACAAACAGTCTGGATCACCACGACCCATGTCTGCGTTCTGATCGTTATGCTGGTCATCATTGCTTTTTGCATCGCCGCAAACAGAATGGTAAAGCATGCAACAGAAGTGCCAAGCGGATTTCAAAATGTGGTGGAACTGATCGTTGAAAAGCTGGACGGCATGGTTGGCGGCGTTATGGGAAAGCAGGCAGTCAGATTTCGGAACTATATCGGCACGATCTTTATTTTTATCCTGCTGAGCAATTTTTCCGGTTTGTTTGGGCTCAGACCGCCGACAGCCGATTACGGAGTCACGTTTGCGCTGGCGATTATTTCCTTTACGCTGATCCGCTTCAACGAATTGAAATATCAGAAGCTTTCAGGCGTGTTAAAAGGATTGTGTGATCCGTGGCCTATATGGGCGCCGATCAATATTATCGGAAATCTGGCAGTGCCGATCTCTTTGTCATTGCGTCTGTTTGCCAATATCTTATCGGGAACAGCCATTATGGCTCTGATCTACACGCTGCTGAACAAGGTGGCCATTATCTGGCCGGCAGCATTACATGTGTATTTTGATCTGTTTTCAGGTGCGATCCAGACCTATGTATTCTGTATGCTTACAATGACGTACATTGCAGATGCATGCGGCGACGGGGAACCTTAAAAATTGAAAAACATTAAGTAAAGACAAACAAGGAGGAAACAAAAATGGAATTTAACAACGAGTTTATTTTAGGATGCTCAGCAATCGGTGCAGGACTTGCACTTATCGCAGGTATCGGACCCGGTGTAGGACAGGGAATTGCAGCAGGACATGCGGCAGCAGCAGTAGGTAGAAATCCGGGCGCAAAGTCTGAGATCACTTCTACCATGTTACTTGGACAGGCAGTAGCAGAGACCACAGGTCTTTATGGCTTGCTGATTGGTATTATTCTGTTGTTCGTACAGCCTCTTACCAAATAAGAAGCCCTAGGGCTAAAAAAAGAAAGGAGGCTTATGGATGGAACCCAGATTATTTGACCTGGATCTACAGCTTTTGGCGGATGCCGGCCTTATGATCATTGCGGTTTTCGTGCTCTTCTTGGTAGCATCCTATTTCCTGTTTAATCCTGTCCGCGAGATGATGGCAAAAAGACAGGAGAAGATAAAGGGTGAGCTTGACAGCGCAGCAAAGGATCAGGAAGATGCCAGACTGCTGAAAGAGCAGTATGAGGGCAAGCTTCATGACATCAACAAAGAGGCGGAAGAGATCCTCAGTGATGCCAGAAAACGGGCTATGGAAAATGAAAACAGAATCGTAGACCAGGCAAAGGAAGAAGCGGCCAGAATTATTGAGAGAGCGAAAACCGAGGCAGAGCTTGAAAAGCAGAAGGCAATGGACGACGTAAAACGTGAAATGATCGTTCTTGCTTCTGTGATGGCGGGAAAGGTAGTGAAGGAGTCGATCGATACCACCGTGCAGGAAAGCCTGATCAATGATACATTAAAGGAAATAGGTGAGAGCACATGGCAAAGCTAGTAGGAACCACATATGGAGAGGCTTTGTTTGAGCTTGCCGTGGATGAGGGAAGAGAGGAGCAGTTTTTAGAAGAAGTGACCGCTCTGAAAGAGCTTCTGAAGCAGAACCCGGACTTTGAAAAGCTGATGAACCATCCCAAGATCTTAAAGGAAGAGAAGATCAAGGTTCTTGAGGAGGTTTTTGAAGGAAGGATTTCAAAGGAGCTTTTAGGACTTTTACATCTGGTGGTAAGTAAGGACCGATATGGACAGATCAATGAGATATTGGACTATTTTATTGCAGAGGTAAAGAAGTCTCAAAGGATCGGAATTGCTTATGTGACCACGGCAATCCCCCTTGGCGAAGCAAAAAAGAAGGAAATAGAAGAAAAGCTGTTAGAGACCACAGACTTCGTGAAGATGGAAATGCACTATCAGGTGGAAGAAGACCTGATCGGCGGTATGATCATCAGGATCGGCGACCGGGTTGTGGACAGCAGCGTAAGAACAAAGCTGTTTGATCTTCGGAGAGATCTGCTTAAGATCCAGCTAAAATAAATCAGTAACCAGAAAAGAAAGGTGCGTAAGAACCATGAATTTGAGACCGGAAGAAATCAGCTCTGTGATCAAAGAGCAGATCAAGAGATATGCCTCAGAGCTTGAAGTTTCAGATGTCGGCAGCGTAATCCAGGTTGCCGATGGTATTGCACGAGTACATGGTCTTGAAAACGCTATGCAGGGAGAGCTTCTGGAATTCCCCGGGGAAGTATACGGAATGGTACTGAACCTGGAAGAGGACAACGTAGGTGCCGTTCTCTTGGGAAATCAGAAGAACATCAGTGAAGGTGACATTGTTAAGACCACCGGACGCGTTGTGGAAGTTCCTGTAGGCGATGCCATGCTTGGGCGTGTCGTAAACGCTTTGGGCCAGCCCATTGATGGAAAGGGCCCCGTGCAGACCGAAAAATATCGTAAGATAGAGAGAGTTGCTTCCGGCGTTATCACCAGAAAATCTGTTGATACGCCGCTTCAGACAGGTATTAAGGCGATTGACTCCATGGTGCCTATCGGAAGAGGACAGCGTGAGCTTATCATTGGCGACAGACAGACAGGAAAAACTGCGATTGCCATCGATACCATTATCAATCAAAAGGGACAGGGCGTAAAATGTATTTATGTAGCCATTGGACAAAAGGCTTCCACAGTAGCGTCTATCGTGAAGACTCTGGAAGAGTTTGGCGCAATGTCCTATACAACCGTTGTTGCAGCAACTGCAAGTGAGCTTGCTCCTTTGCAGTATATAGCGCCCTACTCCGGATGCGCTATCGGTGAAGAGTGGATGGAGAACGGAGAGGACGTGCTTGTAGTTTATGACGATTTAAGTAAGCATGCAGCTGCATACCGTACCCTTTCCCTGCTTCTGAAGCGTCCGCCCGGCCGTGAGGCTTATCCGGGAGATGTATTCTATCTGCATTCAAGACTTCTTGAGCGTGCAGCCAGAATGAGCGACGAGTATGGCGGAGGTTCCCTGACTGCATTACCTATTATTGAAACGCAGGCAGGCGATGTTTCTGCTTATATTCCTACCAATGTTATCTCCATCACAGACGGACAGATCTACCTGGAAACAGAAATGTTCAATTCCGGTTTCCGCCCGGCTGTAAATGCTGGTCTTTCCGTGTCCCGTGTAGGTGGTGCGGCACAGATCAAAGCAATGAAGAAAATTGCAGCTCCTATCCGTGTAGAGCTTGCACAGTATAGAGAACTGGCAGCCTTTTCCCAGTTTGGCTCCGAGCTGGATGCCGATACCAAGGAAAAGCTTGCACAGGGTGAAAGGATCAAGGAGATCTTAAAGCAGCCCCAGTATAAGCCCATGCCGGTTCAGTATCAGGTTATCATCATTTATGCGGCAACCAATAAGTATCTTTTGGATGTGCCTACAGAGGAGATCACCCGGTTTGAAGAGGAGTTCTTTGAATTCCTGAACACCAAGTATCCTCAGGTACCTGCATCCATTGCTGAGGAAAAGGTGATTACCGAGAAAAACGAGGAAACACTGAAAAAGGCAATCCAGGAGTTCAAGGCAGGCTTTTTGAAATAAGCAGAAAGGTAGGGTAATGTTATGGCCTCAATGAGAGACATAAAAAGGCGTAAGGGCAGTATCGAAAGTACCCAGCAGATTACCAAGGCCATGAAGCTTGTTTCCACTGTAAAGCTGCAGAGAGCAAAGCAGAATGCAGAGAAATCCGGAGAATACTTTAAATCCATGTATGCTACGGTAAATTCTATTCTGAAAAGGACAGGAACCCTTCAGCATAAGTACCTGATGCCCGGAGCATCCGGAAAGAAGGCAGTGATCGTTATTACCTCAAACAGAGGACTGGCCGGAGGCTATAACTCGAATGTGGTAAAGCTGATCACCAGAGGGGAGCTTTCAGAAGAGGATCTTGCAATCTATGCCATTGGCAAAAAAGGAAAAGAAGCACTGCAGAGAAGCTACGAGATCAAAGCTGATTATTCGGATGTGATTGAGGAGCCCGCCTATGCAGACGCCATGGTGATTTCCAAGGAAGTGCTGAGCGCTTTCACCAGGGGAGAGATCAGCGAGATTTACCTGGCATATACAGGCTTTAAAAACACGGTTGTCCATATTCCCACACTGATAAAGCTTTTGCCTGTGGAGGCAGGAGCCGGAGAAATCCAGGCAGGGGAAGAGGCAGCACAGGAGCCGGAAGAGAATGTGCCTATGAATTTTGAACCGGAGGATGAAGAAGCCTTAAATCTGCTCATACCAAAGTACATTACCAGTTTGATATACGGAGGTATGATCGAATCGGTAGCCAGTGAAAATGGAGCCCGTATGCAGGCGATGGATTCTGCTACCAGCAATGCAGAAGAAATGATAGATGATTTGACCCTGCTTTATAACAGAGCCCGTCAGGGTTCCATTACGCAGGAGCTTACGGAGATCATAGCAGGAGCAAATGCGATCTCATAAGAAAGAAACCCGGACCTGCAAAAGGTGTCCGGAAAGGAAGATTGGAGGAAGAAATGAACAGTTGCTCAGGTAAGATTACACAGATCATCAGTGCTGTTCTGGATATTAAATTCCCGGATGGAAGGCTGCCGGAGATCAACGAAGCGATCAAGATCCCTTTAAAGGATGGCGGAGAGCTTATTGTTGAAGTGGCACAGCATCTGGGTGATGATACTGTAAGATGTATTGCAATGGGATCTACCGATGGACTGGTAAGAGGAATGGAAGCGATCGCAACAGGCGCTCCCATCAGTGTGCCGGTAGGTGAGAATACACTTGGACGTATGTTTAATGTCCTTGGACAGCCGATTGATAATAAACCTGCTCCCGAGGGTGTAGGTTATGAGCCGATCCACAGGCCTGCCCCGGAATTTGTGGAGCAGTCCACACAGCAGGAGCTGTTAGAGACCGGTATTAAGGTCGTAGATCTGCTCTGTCCTTATCAGAAGGGTGGAAAGATCGGTCTGTTTGGAGGCGCCGGCGTAGGAAAAACGGTGCTGATCCAGGAGCTGATCAGAAATATCGCAACAGAGCATGGCGGATACTCCGTATTTACAGGAGTAGGAGAGAGAACCAGAGAGGGAAATGACCTTTACCATGAAATGATGGAATCAGGAGTTATTGATAAGACCACCATGGTATTCGGTCAGATGAACGAGCCCCCCGGCGCAAGAATGAGAGTGGGTCTTTCCGGTCTGACCATGGCAGAATATTTCCGTGACAAGGGTGGAAAGGATGTGCTCCTTTTCATTGATAATATTTTCCGTTTTACCCAGGCAGGTAGTGAGGTGTCGGCGCTTTTGGGACGTATGCCCTCCGCAGTTGGTTATCAGCCTACGCTGCAGACAGAAATGGGCGCTTTGCAGGAGCGTATCACATCCACAAAGAATGGTTCCATTACTTCTGTTCAGGCAGTATATGTACCTGCGGATGACTTGACAGACCCGGCTCCGGCAACGACCTTTGCCCATCTGGATGCGACCACCGTACTTTCCAGATCTATCGTGGAGCTTGGTATTTATCCGGCCGTGGATCCTCTGGAGTCAACGTCCAGAATCCTGGATCCCAGAATTCTGGGACAGGAGCATTATGATGTGGCAAGAGGTGTCCAGGAGATCCTTCAGAAGTACAAAGAGCTTCAGGATATTATTGCAATCCTGGGTATGGATGAGCTTTCTGAAAGTGATAAGCTGGTAGTTTCCAGAGCAAGAAAGGTACAGAGGTTCCTGTCACAGCCGTTCTTCGTTGCAGGACAGTTTACCGGACTTCCCGGAAAATATGTACCGATCAGTGAGACCATTCGCGGATTTAAGGAAATATTGGAAGGAAAGCATGATGATATTCCCGAGAGCTATTTCCTGAATGCCGGAGGGATTGACGACGTGCTTGCCCGCGTAAAGTAATGACGGGAGGGTGCGTATGGCAGAAAGTAATCTTTTCACATTAAGGATCATCACGCCGGATCGGATCTTTTATGAAGGAGAGGCTTCTATGGTAGAATTTAATACCACAGAAGGAGAGATCGGTGTATACAAAAATCATGTGCCTACTACAGTGATCATCAGTCCGGGAATTCTGACCATTACAGAGGCAGAAGGACAGAAGACCGCAGCCCTCCACGCAGGGTTTGTGGAGATTTTGCAGGATAAGGTTGTGATCCTGGCAGAGATCATTGAATGGCCTGAAGAAATTGATCTTGGCAGGGCAGAAGCAGCAAGGGAGCGCGCGGAGGAAAGACTTCGCAGCAAGACCCCCGAAACAGACGTGCTTCGTGCCGAAACAGCGCTTCAGAGAGCGCTTGCCAGAATTCATGTGATCAAATAACGTAACGAGGTAAGGGAGATACAAAGCTGTATCTCCTTTTTCCTATAAAGTGAAAAGGCAGGAAGGGGACAGATATGGATCAGAAGGAATGCAGAGAATACGGAAGGAAGCTGCTGGAAAATATAGAAAAGGTGATTGTGGGAAAAGAAGAAACCATACAGCTTCTTTTGGCGGCCTTGCTGTCAGGGGGGCATGTGCTTCTTGAGGATATGCCGGGAACAGGAAAAACAAAGCTGGCAAAAAGCCTGGCAGCCAGTATGGAGGGTGTTTTTTCCAGAATCCAGTTTACGCCGGACCTCCTTCCCAGCGATGTAACCGGAATGAACATTTATAACAGGAAAAGCGGGGAATTTGTGCTGCACAAGGGGCCTGTTTTTGCCAACGTGCTTTTGGCGGATGAGATCAACCGGGCAATGCCAAGAACCCAGGCAGGACTTTTAGAGTGCATGGAGGAGCATCAGGTCACTATTGACGGACAGAGACTGATGCTGGAAAGCCCCTTTATGGTCATAGCAACACAAAATCCGGTGGAAAGTGCAGGCACATTTCCATTGCCGGAGGCACAGATGGATCGTTTTATGATGCGGCTTTCCATGGGACTGCCTGATCAGGAGGAAGAGGTTCTGATCCTGGAAAGATTTGGAGGGGAGGATCCCTACGAAAAGCTGGAAAGCGTTATCACAAGGGAGCAGATCCTGCAAATGAGGGAAGCTGCAAAGGAAGTGTATGTTCATCCTGTGCTTCAGACTTACATTGTAGAACTGGCGGCAGCCACAAGGAAAGAGCCGGAGCTTGCCTTTGGCGTCAGTCCCCGCGGAAGCCTTGCACTGATGCAGGCAGCCAAGGCCTATGCGGCGTTTTTGGGAAGAAGTTATTGCACACCGGATGATGTCAGGGCGCTGGCTGTACCGGTATTTTCCCACAGACTTGGTTTTCAGGGAGGAAGAAGGGATACGGCAAGACAGCAGGCGCTGGTTCAAAGGATCCTGAAAGAAGTTCCGGTACCTGCAGAGGAGTTTTCAAAATGATCATTTTTTTGGCAGCGCTTCTTATCCTGATGTTGTTTGCGGCACAAAGGATGCTGTATGCCCGTTTCTGGGAGAAGGGGGTGGCAGTTTTTCTTGAATTTGAAAGAGAACTGGCAGCGCCCGGGGAAGAAACCTTCCTTTTGGAGCAGATTGAAAACAGAAAGGTATTGCCGCTTCCGTCTCTTAAGGTAAAATTTCAGTGTTCCAGATATCTGCAGTTCGGCAGCAGCAAAAGCGGAGCCGTTACAGATCAGTATTACCGGAATGATTTCTTTTCCATCATGGGGCATAAAAGAATTACCAGAACCCATCGGATCACCTGCCTGAAGCGGGGGTATTACAGTATAAACGGAATCGACCTGGTAGGGGCCGATCTGTTTTTTACCAAGGAAATGCACGCAGAGCGGGAAAGCAGTGCGCAGCTTTATGTGCGCCCTGCGTCTGTGAGGTTTGAAGGCCTTCGGGAGGCCCTTTCCAGAATAAGCGGGGATGTTCCCGTCAGAAACCATGAGCTGGAGGATCCCTTTACCTTTCGGGGAATACGGGAATACCAGCCTTACGATCAGTGGAAGCAGATCAACTGGAAGGCAACGGCCAAAACCGATGAGCTGAAGGTAAATGTAAGAGATCATACGCAGATACCGGGGATCAGGATCTTTATGAACCTGGAGGACCGGGGGATCTTAAGAAGGGAAGAGCTGCAGGAGCTGTGTATCAGCCTGTGCAGGGAAATCTGTGAGATTCTTCTGGCACAGGGGATCCGTATCTGGGTATATGGTAACGGAGAAGATGTTTTGACAGGAGAAACTACAAATCTGGAAGGACTTACCGGTTATGGAAGTATGGCAGAGACGGACAAAGCCCTGGCACGGATCGACCTGGAAAAGCCGGTTCTGGAATTTGGAAAATGTTTTTCTGCAAAGCTGACAGAAAGTAATCCCCCCATGACATTGTTTTTATCAGCGGACAGACATCAGGAATTTACAGAGGCGTTATGCCGTTACAGGAAGGAACAGGGAGAGCATTTTTACTGGCTGTGCCCGGTGCTGAGGTCAGAGGAGGAAAAGGAGGAGAAAGCCCTTGAAGGGAGAATGGTTTTTATCCGGCAGGAAGCTTGAGATTGCTGCAAATATTCTGGCTGAGGGCCTGAATTACCTGCTGTTTGCTTCTTTAGCCCATGTACTTTTGACGGACTTTACAAAGCAGGGAAGTGACTGCGTTCTTCTGGTGCTTGCAGGGTTATTTCCTGTGCTGTGTTATCTTTTGCGGGAAAGATGCAGGAAGCTGTTCTGGTTTCTTGTGCTGCATGGAGCTGCAGTTGTGCTGGCGGTTTTACTGGTGCCCGGGGAGCTGACGCAGAGAATACTGTTTGGCATAGGAGCGTCTTTCTTTGCAATCCTCAGTCTCACCAGAAGACTGAGTGGAGGAAAGGCGGGAATGGATGCCATGATGCCTCCGGTGGCGGCGGGCATCTTTGCAGGACTGCATTTCCTGGATGCGAGACAGGGACAGGGCCTTTTGGCCTCCTTGCTTTTATGGCTTTTCTGCATTTATATGGCCGGGTATCTGTTTTATTACTATTTAAAGCGTTTTGACTGGTATGTGGACGTCAATAACAGGACTACGGAAAAAATTCCAATGGGAAACCTGTTCTTTTCCACGGCTTCCCTGGCGGGAATGTTTATTATCATCACTTTCTTTACAGCGGCGCTTGGGCTGTCGGAGGAATTTGCAGAAAAGGTTCAGAAGCTGCTTTCCGGTCTTTTGGTAATGCTGGGAACCCTTTTGTATGGTCTCTTACCGGAAGAGCATGGTGGGATCACATTAAGCGGGGGACAGGAGCAGGCAGTGGACTTTGAGGAGATGTTCGGCCCGGCGAAGGAACCCTCCATTCTGGCAAGGCTTTTGGATATTCTCATAGGAGTTTTTGCAGTGGCGGTTCTTGCATTTCTTTGTTTCCGGCTGATCATGAGGGTCATTGCCGGAATCCGGGAGGGATTTGCAAGGCGGCAGCAGGGCAGGGATCAAAAGGAAATGGATTTCTGGGATCAGGTGGAAACACTTAAGGAGGATAACAAAAGAAAACCCAAAAGGAAGATCCTGCACCAGGCAAAGGAGTTTTTTTCACCGGAGGAGCAGATCAGAAAAAGCTGCCGCAGATTGATAGAAAAGGCGGAGCTTGGGGAAGATGCCCATGACCTGATCAAAGGAGAAACCATACGGGAAAAGCTTACAAGGCTGTTCCCGGAAAAGGAAAAAGAGGGGAAGGAGCTTGCTTCTCTTTATGAAAAGGCCCGCTATGCGGCTGACAGATGCAGCCATCAGGAGGCGAAAAGAGCAAGGGAGCTTTCCCAGCAGCTTGCACCCTGAATACGCTATGTGCATATGATACCTGTAAAGATACAAGGAAGTAATGCCATGTATGAGCGTAAAATTTTGCCCTTTTATATGACCTATCCTCTGCCCATGTATTATCAGGAAGAGGAGTCGATTATCCGGGATCTGGAGTATTTACAGCAAATGTATCCTGCAGAAGCCAAGAAGTACCAGAAGGTCATCGCAGGGATTCTGGATAGGCTGGATTATGAGGGAAGTATGATCTATGACGAGTTCCCGGATAAATGGCAGCTTTATAAGCTGTCAAAGGATATTCTGGAACGGATCCGGAAGGAAGAGGAAAAGGAAGATCCGGAAGCGGCAGCATCTCCTGAAAAATGGGAATGGATGGGAGATCTGATACAGATCCTGCTGTTTTATGAGATCTATAAGCGAAGACATAATACCAAAAGAGGAATTCTGAGGTTTTAGTATAAAAAAGCGATTGTGATTTTAAGAACAAGTAAGTAAAATATAGTCATGACGTTTCGTTATGGCTATATTTGTGCGGAAAGGATTATGGAAGTTTCATGGAAGAACTGAGAGAGAAATTAATGCCGTTTCTTTCGGACAGGCTTTGCCAGATCACAGTAAGTGGGCCGAGAGAGAAAGACGGTATTTATAAAATAAAAATAAGACCGCTTCTTTTGAAGGGAGAGCTTGTATTTCAAAAAACAGCATATAAGGGAACGCAGGTGTTCCATGAAAACCTGTCCGGGGAGGAGCTGCTGGAGGAGCTGCTTCATGAGATGCAGGGAAATTTCAGACAGTTAGCGGCGGAAAGCCTGGATGGGAGCTTGACCGTTCTTGTGAGCAAAAAGGGGAAGGTAACCGCAAAATATAAAGAAAATCAGAAAAATGCAGTAAAAATGAGGCCGGAGCTTTACCACAACCGTGTGAAGCAATATATTTTAAAGGAGGGAATTCCGGTGCCCTTTCTGGTGGATCTTGGCATTCAGACCAGGGAAGGAGCCATTGTCCGCGCAAAGTATGACAAATTTAAGCAGATCAACCGGTATCTGGAATTTGTGGAGGATGTGCTGCCGGTCTTAAAGGGGGAAGGCGCCATTCATATTATCGATTTTGGATGTGGAAAATCCTATCTGACCTTTGCCCTGTATTATTATCTGCACGAACTGCAGAAGCTGGACGTTATGATCACGGGCTTAGATCTGAAAACGGATGTGATCCATAACTGCAACCGCCTGGCCCAGAGCTATGGGTATGACAGACTTCAGTTTGTACAGGGGGATATCAAGAATTTTACAGGGTCAGACCAGGTAGACATGGTGGTGACCCTGCATGCCTGCGACACGGCTACTGATTATGCCATAGAAAAGGCGGTGGGCTGGGGAGCGAAGGTAATCTTTACGGTGCCCTGCTGTCAGCATGAGGTGAATGGACAGATCCAGAATAAGCTACTGCATCCGGTGCTGAAATATGGTCTTTTGAAGGAAAGGCTGTCGGCTATTTTAACCGATGCAATCCGCGCAAACCTGCTGGAAGAGGCAGGATATGATACGCAGGTTCTGGAATTTATTGAAATGGAGCATACTCCCAAGAATATATTGATAAGAGCGGTCAGACGTCAGGAAAAAAGGGAAGACAGCGGTATTTCGGAGCTGACGGCTGCTCTGGGAGTGGAAACAACTCTTCAAAAGCTTTTTAGAAAGGATCAGGAATGAAAAAGATCATTCTCAAGGGAGCCATTGTTGCCATTGTATTTTTTGCGGCTCTTGTTATTATAAGTGAGATCATGAATAAGGGAAACACGGATATGACCACAGAAATGGGAAAAGCAGTATATCCGCTGGTATCCGTGGAGTATGGCGGATTTGAGATCAATGCCATGCACGGCTATGCCAAAGCCATGGAAGTGGGACAGATGAGAGACAGCATTACGCCCCTTGCTTCCGGACGAAAGATCAGCATGTGCATAGAGACCTATGGAAACAGCGTTTCTGAAATCAGCTACGAGGTCAGAAGTGTGGACGGACAGAGGCTTATCGAAAATACAAAGATCCCGGAGTTTTTGGAGGATCAGGGTAAGATCCGGATCTCCTTTGCCCTGAAGGATCTGATCGAAAATAATCAGGAGTACCTGCTGGTGCTGCTTTTAAAAACGGGAAGCGGGCAGGAAATCCGTTATTACACCCGGGTGATCAGCCCGGAGGAGTATTATGTCAGCGATAAACTGGAATATATTTCTGATTTTTCTGCAAAAACCTTTGATAAGGAGAAAGCAAAGGAGCTCACAAAATATCTGGAGTCCAATGCGGAAGGGGACAATACAACCTTTGGAAGGGTGACCATCCACAGCAGCTTCCAGCAGGTGACCTGGGGAGACCTGAAGGTGAAAAAGGAATCGGCGTCCCGGATCACCATTAAGGATCTGGGGCCCTCTACAGGAAATTTTGTGATGGAATATTATGTTTCCATGCCCTATGGAGGAGAGACCAAGTATTTCAGGGTAAAGGAATATTACAGGGTCAGATATACTGCGGAGAGAATGTACCTTCTGGATTATGAGCGTACCATGGATCAGATGTTTGATGAAAGAGGCAAGGTATATGCCAATAACAAGATCCTGCTTGGAATTACCAGTGAGGAAACGCCCCTGATAGAAAGCGATGGAGGAAATGTTCTGGCTTTTGTGACGGGAAACCGCCTTTACAGCTATAACGTGGTGGACAATAAGCTTGCCCTGCTGTTTGGCTTCTATAATCAGGATCATTTAGACGACAGGACGCTGTATGACGGACACAGGATCAAGATGCTGGGAGTGGATGAAGGAGGAAACGTTACGTTTCTGGTATACGGGTATATGAACCGTGGCCGGCATGAGGGAGAAGTGGGAGCTGCTGTTTATTACTATAACAGCACTGTCAATACGGTGGAGGAGCTGGTGTACCTTCCAAGCACCCAGCCTCAGGAGCTTTTGATGAAGGAAGTGGCAGAGCTCTCTTATATTAATAACAAAGGGATCCTTTATCTGAAATGGGAAAACAGGCTGTACAGTGTGAATACCATGAAGCGCAGCAGCGAGATCATAGTGGAAAATCTTACGGAGGGAAGCTATCAGGTTTCTGGCAGCAATAAGATGGTTGCATGGCAGTCGGAGGAGGGAATGGCGAAGGAAAAGGAACTGGTTCTTATGGATCTGGTTACCGGAAAGAAGAAGACGATCCGGGCTGGGAACCGGGAAAGGATCATTCCTATTGGTTTTATGGGAGAGGATCTTATCTATGGAATTGTAAGAGAAGAGGATATCCGAAAGGATTATGCGGGAAATCCCATTTATCCCATGTACTGCGTCAGGATCGAAAATGAGGCAGAGGGAGTGTTAATGGAATACCGCCAGGAAGGGATTTATGTGACAGGCGGCCAGGTTCTGGATAATCAGATTATCCTGTCACGCGTACAGAAGGAGGAGGATGAAACCTTTACAGAGGTCACGGATGACCAGATCATGAATACGAAAAGCGCCTCCGACAGCATTAATAGCATAGAAGTGGCAGCAGTGGACATCTACGAAAAGCTGACGCAGATCTCGTTAAAAAGCGACATTGAAACTGCCACCATGAAATACCTGACCCCCAAGGAAGTCCTTTTTGAGGGAGGCAGGAACATTTACCTGGTAGGATCCGAAAGCAGCCTGGAAAAGTATTATGTTTATGGCAAGTATGGAATGGACAGCATCTGCGTCAGCGCAGGAAATGCGGTAAAGCAGGCGGAACAGATATCAGGCGTGGTAGTAGGGGAAGATGGAAGATACATCTGGAGGAGAGGAAACAGAAGCATCAAAAACCAGATCATGGCCATTGAAGGAGAGCAGGCCACAGAGGAAAAGAGCGCCCTGGCAGTATGCCTGGATACCATGCTGTCTTACGAAGGGGTAGTGCGCAATTCAGAATATATGCTGCAAAATGGTGAATCTGTGCTTTCCATTCTGGAGGAAAGTCTGGATAATGCAAGGATCCTGGATCTCACAGGCTGCTCTCTGGATGCGGTGCTTTACTATGTAGATCAGGATATACCTGTGCTGGTGATGCTTGAAGATGGATCTGCAGTTTTACTGGTAGGCTTTAATGAAAAAAATACAGTTGTTATGAATCCGAAAACCGGAGTGGTAGGAAAGGTTGGAATGAATGATTCCACACAGTGGTTTGAGGAAAACGGCAACCGCTTTCTTACTTATGTTAAGATAGAAGAGTAGAAAAACAACGGATTTCAGGGATCTGCAACCAAAAGTTGCGATGGCTCAAACCAGAATTGGTAGACGGTGCAGAAGGATTTTCCTACAATAATTTTACACGGCAAGCCGAAAAGGAAAAGACAGCCGGCACTGTGACCGGCAAAATATGAGGAGGAGTATTCGTTATTTATGAACATTGAAATTGCAAATCGACTTGTAAATTTAAGGAAGAGCCATAACCTTTCCCAGGAAGCGCTGGCAGAAAAGCTTGGGATCAGCAGACAGGCGGTGAGTAAGTGGGAGCGTGCAGAGGCATCTCCCGACACAGATAATCTTATTATGCTGGCAAGGCTTTATGAAGTGTCTTTGGATGAACTGCTTAAGACAGAGGATGAAATCCCGGAGCCGGAGGAGGCAGAAGGAGAGTTTCAGCAGGATGAACAGGAAAATCCGGAGGGTGGAAAACAGGAGGATTATGTCCATGTAGGCTTCCGGGGCATTCATGTAAAAGATAAGAATGGAGAGGTTCATGTAGGCTGGGACGGGATCCATGTGGATGACAAGGGAAAAGGAGATAAGGTTGATATTGATAAGAATGGGGTATATGTAAACGGACAGAGACAGGATAAGCGATGGTTTGAACATCACGCACATTTCCCGATGCTCCTGATACTGATAATCACTTATCTGATCATTGGAAGCGTGTGGGGAGCTTGGCATCCGGGCTGGCTTTTATTTTTATTAGGCCCCATCTGGTATTCCTTAATTGAGGCAGTGGAAAAGAAAAATGCCAGCCATTTTGCTTATCCGGTGCTTGCCGCGCTGATCTTCTTATGTCTGGGCTTTTTTGCAGGACTGTGGCATCCGGGCTGGGTCATCTTTTTAACCATACCGGTTTATTACTCGCTGGTGGAATACATAAAGCATATGACCGCCGACCGGTCAGGTGGAGGTCAGGATGAAGAATAAAACGGCAACGATCATAGTTTTGTTGGTCATACCAAGCTGTGAAGGTTCTGCTGCAGTAAACTCTTGACATTCATGGTGTTTTTTGTATAATTAATTTTTGGTCAGTTCGAGACCTTCCTGACCAAGCCGCAAAAGCGGCCAAAAAACAAAACTAAAGGAGAAAACATATGAATATCAAGAAAATGACACAGGCAGCCATCATAGCTGCGCTCTATGTGGTGCTTACCTATCTGGCAGGAATGCTGGGACTTGCGTCAGGCGCCATTCAGATCCGCTTTTCAGAGGCCCTCACCATTTTACCCGTTTTTACTCCGGCAGCCATACCGGGATTATTTGCAGGATGTATTTTATCCAATCTGTTTACGGGATGTGCGCTTCCGGATATTGTCTTTGGAAGCCTGGCAACCCTGATTGGGGCCGTTTTTACCAGAAAGCTGCGGAAGCTTCCGTATTTAGCGCCGGTTCCGCCGATCGTAGCAAATACCGTGATCGTTCCGTTTGTACTGCTTTATGCCTATGGAATTAAGCCGCTTTGGCTTTCCTTTCTCACTGTTTTTGCAGGAGAGATGATCTCCTGTGAGATCCTGGGAATGCTGCTTTACCTTGTGATGAAAAAGCGGGCAGCCCGTATTTTTGAATAAACAATGTAATTAAGGTCTGATGGCCCCCATTTCCCCGGAAAGGAAATGGGGGCTTTGTAATGTCAGGGAAGGGAAAAGGTTCTTTGCCGCTGTGTGTATCTATGCTATACTTAGAGAAAACTGAAACAATGCATCTGCGGAATATTGAATATGAGAGAAAAGAGGAATGAAAAGGTTATGGTGAAGGAAAGTAAGATCTGGATCGGAACATCAGGAGAAGAAAAGGTATTTATTTACCCTAAAATGGCAAACAGACATGGAATGATCGCCGGAGCAACGGGAACCGGAAAGACGATCACCCTTAAGGTGCTGGCAGAGTCCTTCAGTGACTGCGGAGTGCCGGTATTTTTGGCAGATGTGAAGGGAGATCTGGCTGGAATGTGCCGTCCCGGGACGATAAGTGAGAGCCTGCAAAAAAGAATAGACGCTATGGGGCTTTCAAAGGAAGGATTTTCGTTTTCTGCTTATCCTACCACCTTTTGGGATGTATACGGGGAAAAGGGACTGCCCCTTCGGGCGACCGTATCGGAGATGGGCCCCCTATTGCTTAGCAGGATCCTGGATCTGAACGATACGCAAACGGATATTTTAACCATTGTTTTCAAAATTGCCGATGAGGAAGGAATGCTTCTTCTGGACTCCAAGGACCTGCGCTCCATGCTGCAGTATGTATCGGAAAATGCAGCAGAGTATGCTGCAAGATACGGAAATCTGCCGAAGCAGAGCCTGGGAGCGATCACTCGCGCAGTGGTTGCCCTGGAAGCAGAGGGGGGAGAGATGTTTTTTGGAGAACCGGCCTTATCGATCGGCGACTGGATGTGCACAGACTGTAATGGAAAGGGAACCATACAGGTGCTTGACTGCCAGAAGCTTATAAACAGCCCCACCATGTATTCTACCTTTTTGCTCTGGATGCTCTCAGAACTGTTTGAAACCCTGCCGGAGGCCGGTGACAGGGAAAAGCCCAAGATGGTGTTTTTCTTTGACGAGGCGCATCTTCTTTTTGACAATGCGTCCAAAACCCTGCTTGCAAAGATTGAGCAGGTGGTCAAGCTGATCCGCTCCAAGGGAGTTGGCGTTTACTTCATCACTCAAAGCCCCAGAGATATTCCGGACGGCGTTCTGGCACAGCTTGGAAATAAAATCCAGCATGCGCTTCATGCCTACACGCCGGCAGAGCAGAAGGCGGCAAAGGCAGCAGCACAATCCTTCCGGGAAAATCCGGAATTTGACACCTATGAGGTCTTGACACAGCTTGGGATCGGAGAAGCGCTGATCTCGGTGCTGGATGAAAACGGAGTGCCTACGATCGTAAAGAAATGCAGTATTCTGCCTCCTCAGAGCAGAATGGGAGCCCTTGAAGAGGAGGACAGAAGCAGGGAGATCAAGGAAAATCTTCTTTATACAAAATACGCCGCAGCTGTAGACCGGGAGTCTGCCTATGAAATCCTGGAAAAACGAGTTTTAGAGGAACAGGCACAGGCGCAGAAGCAAAAGGAGGAAGCGGCGGCAGAAAAGCAGCGCCAGAAAGAAGAGGCAGCGGCGGAAAAACAGCGTCAGAAGGAAGAGGCAGCAGCCCAAAAAGCAGCAGAGAAGAAGGAAGCGGCCAGAAACAAAGAAGTGCGGAATGTGACCAGACGGGTTGCCAGCAGCGCAGGCGGCACCATTGGCAGAGAGCTGGGAAATGAGCTGGGAAAATCCATCGGGGGAAGCTTCGGCAAAAAGCTGGGCGGCAATGTGGGGGCTTCCCTGGGAAGAGGAATTCTCAGCACACTTTTTAAATCGAAATAAAAACAGGGGAAGAAAGATGGCAAACAAAGGAAAAAGGCTGACAGAGTACCTTGCAGATTATGTGGTATTTGATCTGGAAACAACAGGGATCAGCAAGCAATGGGACGAAATCATAGAAATTTCTGCAATAAAAGTAAAGGATCACAGGATCATAGAGGAGTTTTCTACGCTGGTCAACCCGGGAAGGCCGATCCCGGCCGGGGCAACTGCCGTAAATGGAATTACAGATGAAATGGTTCTGGATGCGCCCGGCAGAATGGAGGCTATATCAGATTTTCTGAGCTTTGTGGGGGATCAGGTGCTGGTAGGACACAATATCCACAGCTTTGACCTGGAATTTGTAGAACGGGCAGCCAGAGAGGATCTGGGAAGAGAGCTTTTCAATGACTATGTGGATACGCTTCCCCTGGCACGCAGGTGTCTGCCGCAGCTTTCCCATCACAGACTGGTGGATGTTTCGGCTTATTTTCATATTGAAACGGAAGGAGCCCACCGGGCGCTGAATGATTGTGTGATGAACCAGAAGTGCTACGAGGAGCTTGGAAAGCTTTTGGAGCTGCAGCCAAAGGAACCGGAAAGGATCTGCCCGGTGTGCGGAAACAGGCTGGTCAAACGGTCGGGAAGATTTGGAACCTTTTATGGATGCGAAGGGTTCCCGGCGTGCCGGTTTACGCAGAAGGCGTGAAAAGCGTTCCCCATAAGGGGAGAGGAAGAAAGATTGAAAAATAAAATTTTTCAATCGCGAGATTTGTGTCTGCGCACACTTGACACAAACTCGGCATGCGCCAAAAAGTGTGCGCAGAAATGAGGAGAAATATGGATTTGGGATATGAGGATCAGGCGGTCAGAAAACAGGACCCAGCAGGAATTATGATCACGGGCCCCTCCGGATCAGGAAAAACAACGCTTGGCAAAGCGCTGGCAAGGGAACTTAGATATCAGTTTGTGGATATCGATGATTATATCTGGAAAAAAGATACGGAGATCCCTTTTTCTGAAATGTATTCCAGAGAAGAAAAGATCAATCGGCTGATGGAGGCAATTAAGGATTGCGGACATTTTGTGATGGCAGGCTCTATGGATTCTTTTCATGAATATTTTGACCCCTATTTTCGTTTAGTAGTGTTTTTGGATGCAGATACAGAGCTTCGGGTAAAGAGAGTTCATGAAAGAGAAACAAAACAGTTTGGCAGCCGCATTCAGAATGGCGGAGATATGTATGAGGAGCATCAGAAATACCTCAAGGATATAGCAGGCTACCATTACGGATACGGCGGCTGCACGTTGCAGCAGCATGAAGCATGGCTGGCCTCCCTTTCCTGCAGGATCCTCCGGCTTGACGGTGCAAATGCCCCGGAATATAATGTGAAATCTATTCTTGATGTGTGTCGGGGAATGGGAGAGGTCTGGCACTGCGGAACCTGAAATGTTTGGGGAGGAAAATACAAAATGATAGGAATATATGATTGCTTTGGCTATGGTCCGGGATATGATGTTTCTTTTGAAGAAAGATACAAATTGATCAGAAAAGCGGGATTTGACTGCGTAATGCTATGGTGGAGTGATCAATTTGGCAGAGGAGGCGGTTATCAGGAGGATGTAAGATTAGCCAGAAATGCAGGGTTAGTTGTAGAAAATATTCATGCGCCTGTTCATGAACAGGATAATCTGTCATTGGATAATTTGAGCGGAGAAAGTGTATTTCAAAGTTATCTGCAATGTGTAGAGGACTGCTGTGAATATGATATACCAACCATGGTGATCCATTTGCCAAATGATAATAATCCTTTAAATCAAACGGGAATTAGACGATTGACGGAACTTATCAACAAGGCTGAACAAAAGAATATTCAAATTGCTTTTGAAAATTTGAACAACATTGAAAATCTGAAAATGGTGTTAAATAAGTTTACTTCAAAAAATGTGGGTTATTGTTATGATAGCTGTCATCATATAAATTATGCACCAAATGTAGATTTATTAGGAATGTATGGTAATCGGCTGACGGCAATTCATTTGCAGGATAATGGTGGTAGTCATAATCAGCATCAATTACCATTCGACGGCAATATCAACTGGAATACAGTTATGGAGAAAAATTCTTGTACAGGATACCGGGGAGCTACAACCTTAGAACCTATGAACTGGGATTATTCTCATTTAGATATCTGTCAGTTTTTGGAATTGGCTTATGAAAGGGCAAATAGACTTGATCATATGAGAAAGCAATGAAGAGGAGAAGAAATGAAGACAGACAGGATATTGGGGATCATTATCTACTTAATGAACCATGATAACGTTTCTGCCCGGTATCTTGCAGAACGATTTCATGTATCGGTTCGGACGATACAAAGAGATATGGTGAGCATTTCTGGCATCGGAGTACCGATATATGCGGAAAATGGAAAAAGCGGCGGCTATTCTATCCTGCCTACTTATAAAATTAGAAACAGTGAAATAAGAAGTGACGAACAGCAGATGATTATAAATGCCTTAGAAAGTCTGGCAACATCCTATACCAATGATACTTTAAAGGCTTTGATTGAAAAGTATAATATGATTGTTGAAAAGGAAGGGGGACAAAAGGTATTTTGGGACTTTGGCGTGACGAAGGAAAATGCCGGTGTACAGAGCAAAAATCAATTACTGGAATATGCCATTGACTGCAAAAAGTATGTTTCTTTTGAATATTGTAATGCGGATGGAAAGAAATCCACTCCCGTGGTTGAACCGCTGGCAATTCACTATAAATGGTATGCATGGTATCTATTTGCATATTCAGAAGATAAAAAGCAGTATAGAACCTATAAAATAGCGAGAATACAAAAATTAAAGGAAACGGACAGGGTTTCCATCATAGATCATGGTGATGTTAAGGGTTTGATGAAGGAAGCAGAGCAGGCTTACTATGGGACAAGCATTTCGATCGAGGTGCGGTTTGCAAGGGAAGAAACGGCGTTAATGGAGCATTCCTGTTAAGTAACAAATAACC
>FR894530.1 GCA_000436115.1 Firmicutes bacterium CAG:534
TTTGTCACTATTTCCGGACATTTCTGTATTTCATCAAAAAAGACAACTGTTTCCTGCGGTTTACAGTCTTCCGGCATTATCATTTTCAATTTCACCAGAAACTCTTCCGCACTCATTTTTACATTGAGATAATCAACCAGGTCCGGCTGATCTATGAAATTTACTTCAAACTTGGTATATTCACTTTTGGCAATTTCTTCTCTTATAAGCCAGGTCTTTCCCGTCTGTCTGGCTCCCGTCACCAATAACGCCTTATTGGAACTTTTCAACCATTCTTCTATGATAATGGAGTTCTTTCTATACATAAATTCCTTCCTCCCTTCTTAACAATATCTCTTTTGCCCCGTTTTTTCAATATAATTCGTAATATTCTGCCCCGTTTTTCTATTTTTATTATATCATTTTTGCCCCGTTTTATTACCTGATTTTCATGAAGCCAAAAAACCACTGTAGATTTTACTTTCTACAATGGTTCTTATCTCTCCACAAAATCTCCATTTATTAATTTGTCAGCGCAACGGTTATTTCTTATAATAAAATTTAGATATCACCTGAATAATCAACGCTATGGCACACCCTATCATGGCTCCAGCTATTATAATAAAAAAACACTCAACTATGCGAAATCTATTTGCTGTAAAAGACCAAATCCCTGCTATGGTTCCAAATATTACGGCAAATCCTAAATACAAAGAAAACATAAGCTCAAGCATATCTGTGCTAATTTCATCTGATCCCATTTCCTCAAATTCAAATTTATCTACATGTTCCGTCATCATTAAAATGTTTTTGCAAAGCTTTCTCTGTTGGATAAATTGATACAATCATAACAAAACATTGAATTGCCACAAGAATCAACCCTGTAAATCCAATCGTATTCTTATCATTATGGTATAACGGAATATGTATCAAAGCAGACGGTATAATCATTACCCATCCTATTTTCCACCAAAGTTTTCCACAATAGTCATGAGCAAATTTCCATGTATCCATATTTTTCATTGAACGAGTTGTTCTGTATCCTGACATACCATTTATATTCTTTGGGCAATGTTTCCACATCATTCTTCCTAC
>FR894531.1:0-14371 GCA_000436115.1 Firmicutes bacterium CAG:534
CCTCACCCTTGCCAAACTCAACTTTTACGTTGATATGTCCGTCTGGCTTTTTGTGGGAAAGCAGTACTACCGTCTCCACATTCCCCGTCCAGGGAAACTGATCCACCGCTACTGCCCGTTCCACATGATAACCGCTTTCCAAAAACACCTCCAAATCCCTGGCAAGACTTGTAGGCTTGCAGGAAATGTAGACCAGCTTAGGGATCCCGTAAGCTATGATCTTCTTAAGAGCCTTGGGATGCACTCCGTCCCTGGGTGGATCAAGAATGATCATGTCAGGCTTTTCCTCTATTTCATCCAGAACTTTTAAGACATCGCCTGCAATAAACTCACAGTTATGTAAACCATTCAGTTCTGCATTGACCCTTGCAGCTTCCACTGCCTCCTCGACAATCTCCACTCCAATCACCTTTTTGGCAACAGGCGCCATAAGCTGTGCAATGGTTCCCGTTCCACTGTACAGATCGAAAACTACCTTATCTGCTTTTCCGCCCTCCTCCAGGCTTCCAACATATTCCCTTGCAGTTTCATACAGAACTTCAGCCCCTAAGGAATTGGTCTGGAAAAAGGAAAAGGTGGAAATTTTAAATTTCAGCCCCAAAAGCTCCTCAAAAAAGAAATCCTGTCCATAAAGAATTTCTGTCCTGTCACTTTGAACCACATCTGCCACAGAATCATTTACAATATGAAGAATTCCGGTTATTTTCCCTGTTAAATCCAAATTTAACAATTCTTCCTTCCACTTCTCAAGAAAGGTCTTTTCATCAGGAATTCCTTCATCTGCCTTAGAGGTTGTAACCAGCGCTATCAGGATCTCTCCTGTTCTGGCTGCCTTTCTGACCAGCAAATGCCGCAGATATCCTTCATGCCTAAGTCTGTGAAAAAAGGAAACTCCTTCAAAAAAGCTTCTGGTGCTTTGCAGGATCTTTCGATAGTCCTCATCCACGATCTGGCAATCCTTTACCGTTACAATATCATAAAAGCTGCCTCTTTTATGCATTCCCAGGGCAAGCGGCCCATCCTTATATTCGTCTCCAAAGGAAAATTCCATTTTATTGCGGTATCCGCTTATAGCCGGGCTGGCCTTGATCCCCTCAAAGCTCCAAGGCTCCGTTTGTCTGCTAAGAGGAACCTCTAACAGTCTTTTCACCTGCTCTTCTTTTATTTTAAGGGCAGTTTCGTAGGGCAGTGACAAGTACATACAGCCGCCGCACTGTCCAAAATGAGGACAGGGACTTTCCACTTCCAGGGGAGAAGCCTCCAAAATCTCAAGGAGTCTGCCTTCCGCCCTTCCTCCTCTCTTTTTGGAAACAACAAAGTTGATCTTCTGGCCCGGGAGTACATTTTTAACCACACAGCTTCCTTCCTCCGTCCTTACAACACCCTTTCCGGGAAAATCAACTCTTTCTACAATGCCGGTTAATACCTGCCCCTTCTTCATTCTTTTATCCATGCCTTTCCTATGAGTTTTCTCTATAGATTAAAAAAGGGATGCGCAATATCCTTCTGCGCATCCCGCATTCTTACCAAATCAACCTATTCTTCTGCCAGGTTTTCCTTTACTGCTTCCTTAACCGGCTTCTTTTCCGGTTCCTCGTCTTCAAAGAAATCATCTTCAAAGTCATCATCAAAATCGTCTTCAAAGTCTTCCAGATAATCCGGGATCAGATAGCGGTAAACTGCATATGCAATAGCCGCTACAGCCGCAACTGCACCGATCACAGCCAGAACCCAGACAACAGGACTGATCTTCTTTTCCTCCTCCTGCTTTCTTCCAAAAAGCTCATTTACTCTGGCTGATCCTAAAACCTCTTCCAATTTATCTAAAATCTCTGCTTTGCTCATCATTCTTGCCTTACAAAATTTCTTATCCATAGTATAACCTCCCTTTCCTTTCTGCATCGGTAAAGTTTTTATTGATTATAATATACCACCAATTCACCAAATTTACTATAGAAAATCCGGTTACAGACAAATAAATTTTATCCAGGCAAATTTCATTTACTTATCTCTTTTTTGAAGCTTTGCAAAAGCCGCATACATGATCTTCTGCCCTGCCTCATCAAAATCTACCGTCACCTTATAATCTCTCGGCCCCGGCTCCAGATCTGTAACGGTTCCTTCCCCATATTTCACATGAACCACTCTGTCCCCGATATCATAGTCCGGCTTTCCTCCGGTCACAGCGCCTGCTCCCTTGGTAATTCCTGCCGCTGCCAGGGATCCAAGACCTCCTCCTGCAATATACGGCTTATTTTCCGCTGCCGTACGCTTTGGAGCCGCTACGGCAATGGGCCTTGTTTTTGGCGCCTGAGGCTTATTATCCATAAGCTCCGTGGGAATTTCCCGCACAAACCTGCTTACTGCATTCATCTGAGTTTCCCCTCTTACCATGCGCATCTTGGCATAGCACAGAGTCAGATCCTCCTTTGCCCTGGTAATTCCCACATAGGCAAGTCTTCTCTCCTCCTCGATCTCGTCGGGATCATCCGACACGATGGTCATATAGCTTGGGAAAATTCCATCCTCCATTCCCGTCATATACACATGGGAAAATTCCAGTCCCTTGGCGCTGTGAATGGTCATCAGGAGAACCCTGTTATTGCCCTCTTCTACATTATCAATGTCAGCCACCAGCGCAACCTCCTCCAGGAATTCCCCTAAGGTAGGCTGATCATGGGTTTCCTCAAAGGCAGCCGCCTTGCTGATCAGTTCATCGATATTTTCTATTCTGGCCTCTGCGTCTTCTTCATCAGAAGCCTCCAGTTCCTTTACATAACCGGTGGTTTCGATCACATCCTCTAAAAGCTCTTTGATCCCATAAAAATCCACCTTACTCCTGAAAACATTGATCAGATTTACGAAGGGCTTTAGCTTTTCGGCTGTTTTTGACGTAAGTCCGGTCACCTCATCGGCCTGGCAAAGGGCCTCATAAAAGCTGATCTCATGCAGCTCTGCATAATCCTGTACCTTTGCAATCGTAGCTGCGCCAATCCCACGCTTTGGAATATTAATAATCCGCTTAACCGCCAAATCATCACGGCCGTTATCTATTGTTTTCAGATAGGCCAAAAGATCCTTGATTTCTTTTCTGGCGTAGAAATTTACGCCGCCCACCACATTATAAGGGATCCCCTCTACCACAAAGCGTTCCTCTAAAAGTCTGGCCTGGGCGTTGGTTCTAAATAAAACCGCACAATCCCCGTAGTCTGCAATGCCGTTCCTTTTCTTTCCTGCAATATCGTCTGCAACAAATTCCGCTTCTTCATAAGCATTGTCAAACTGTTTGAAATGAATTCTGTTTCCGTTTCCGTGGTCGGTCCAGAGCGTCTTTTCCTTTCTTCCGGTATTATTTTTGATCACAGCATTTGCCGCATCCAGCACGTTCTGCGTTGATCTGTAATTCTGCTCTAAGCGGATCACTACCGCTTCCGGATATACCTTTTCAAAATCAAGGATATTTCTGATGTTGGCTCCCCGGAATTTGTAAATAGACTGGTCATCGTCTCCCACAACACAGAGGTTCCTTGTCCCGGCCGCCAAAAGGCGGATCAGCTCAAATTGAGCGGTGTTGGTATCCTGATACTCATCTACCATAATATACTTAAAACGTTTCTGATAGCTTGCAAGGACCTCCTGATCTGTTTTAAAAAGCTCCACTGTCTTCATGATCAGATCATCAAAATCCATTGCGTTGTTCTTCCGCAGCGTTTCCTGATATTCCCGATAGGCTGATGCGATTTTCTGCTTCCGGTAGTCTCCTGCCGCATTCAGCTCATACTCCGGCGGAGAGATCAATTCATCCTTTGCTGAGGAAATGGCTCCTAAAATAGTCCTTTCCTTTAACTGCTTGGTATCGATCTGAAGCCGTTTGCAGACTTCCTTCATCACGGTTTTCTGATCGTCTGTATCATAAATGGCAAAATTATTATCATATCCGATCCGGTCTGCGTATCTGCGCAGGATCCGCACGCAGGTGGAATGAAAGGTAGTCACCCAGATACTGTCAGAGCCTACTCCAACAAGATTTTCTACCCTCTCCTTCATTTCTCCGGCTGCCTTGTTGGTAAAGGTGATCGCCATAATATTCCAGGAATTTACTCCAAGCTCATCGATCAGATATGCAATTCTGTGTGTCAAGACTCTTGTTTTCCCCGACCCGGCTCCTGCCAGTAAAAGCACGGGGCCATCCGTGGTAAAAACGCCTTTCTTCTGCTGTTCATTTAACGTATCATAAATGCTCATAAAAACTCCTGTTATTTTATACTTCCGTCACATTGCTGAAACTCCATGCGTATATATTCAGTTCTACAATAGGGGTTCCGCAGTAAGCGCAGACCTTGCTTCCCAGCCCCGAAATAGGCGCTCCGCAGTTAGGACAGTTGATCCCAAGGGAAAAATCCCGTTCCTCTTCTATCAGATTTCTATCCTGAATATAGATCACATCAGTATTATATTTTGCCTGGCACAAGCGATCCCTGCTTCCCTTCAGGATCGTTCCATCCTCCTTCTGGAGGGTATGATAATATTGTACAGCCGTCTGAAAGGTAATGATACACCTTCCATTTCTCTTTTTGTAATCAGAAATTTCTGTCCTGTGCAGTTTGATGCTCCCGTAATGCTCTCTTGTTCCTGCTCCCCGGAGCATCTGGATCTTCATTTCCAGCTTGTCGCGCAGTTCCCTGTTTCCTTCCTTCAGTGCGCCCGGATTTGCGCTGTCCAGTGCAAGCAGATAAGAGGTCAGGACATTTTCTGCCCTGACCTTCATTTCATCATATTGAAATTCCGGGAAATCCCTCTTGATCTTCGGAAGGTACAGACTGGTCATTGCCGATACGGATTTGGGTGTTTTTGCATATTCCTCCTCCACCTGTCTGAAGCCCTCTTTCAGGTCATCTGTGCCAAGTGTCTGTCTGGAAAATTCCTTGATCCGATGCACTGCATAAAAAATACAGCCAAACACCGCCAGTATAAGCACCAGCACTACGATCATTCCAATTAAAGAAACCATTGCCATGTGATTTTCATCCTCATTTTCAGATGCCAGGCATCATCCTAGTAGCTGCTAAGCCAGCATATCAGTGCGATCACCGCGATTGCTGCAAGGGCAGTGATTATGATCTTAGGAATAGACAACGGCGTCTTGCCGGATACCTTACCGGTTTGTCCGTTTACCATAAACTGATAGATCTTTTCCTTATATTTATAGCTGGAAAGCCATACCGGCAGAAGCAGATACTTATATGTCAGCTTGGAAAACCTGCTGTCAACCTTTAAGTTCCTTACATGATCGGCATCTTTTTCCTTTCGGATCTTATTTTCAATATTTCCCTTGATCTTATATTTAATATTTTCTTTTGCCATTTCCCAGGCTTCCTTGATACCGATAGAATATCTCTCTGCACCAAAGCCTGCTACATATTCCGGCTTATAGGTCTTATTCTCTGCAGTCTGATAAGGCTCTAAGCCCTGAAGCATGGACTGATTATGATTGGTAGAACCGCATACCAGCTCATCATCAAAGGATTCCTGATAACTTCCTCTTACCGGATGCCATTTGGTAACGGTCTCGCTTTTCCCGTCAGAGCCTGTTTTGGTCTCATCAATTCCATACTCTCCCTTATAGGTAGAATCCGTCTGCGCATCAAAGGTCCAGTAAGGAAGATAAATCCCCTTAAAATGCTTTGCCTTGGCGCTTTCCTTTGCCATTTTAGGACAAAACCATTTTCTCTTGATCCATTTTTGGAAAAGACCTGCTGCCTCCTTGTCGGAAATCTGAAAGGGAACCACGCCTCCCGGAGCCATGGTCTTCTGATCCGAGGCCTCCATCACCTGATTGGAACCGCAAAATGGACATACCGCCGAGATCTCTAAGGCATCATAAACGGATTCTCCTCCGCATGCTTTACAGATCACTGTTTTCTTTTCTACGCCCCAGTCGCAGTTTTCTACCTTATCAGCATCCTCCAGTGCCAGCTCTGCTGCACTTTCCGGCTCCTGCTCCGCTTTCTTTATGGTTTCCGTATGGCCGCAGTAGGGGCAGCAAAGCCCCCCTGTAGCCGGATCAAAGTCCATAACGCCGCCGCAGTCAGGACACTTTTTGTCAGTCTCCTCCAGTGTCTTTACGGTCTTGACATCTAAATTTGTATCAAATTCACTCATTCTTTTCTCTTCCCCTCCCCTCATACAAGAAGATCTTACTGGATGTCCTCATCATTAAATGGATCGCCGCACTCCGGACAGAACTTCGGCGGATTGTGAGGATCCTCCGGTTCCCAACCGCACTTATCGCACTTATAAAGGGGCGCTCCTACGGGTTTCTTTGCCCCGCACTCTGAACAGAATTTTCCTTTATTTACTGCGCCGCAGGAACAGGTCCAGCCTTCTTCAGCGGGCTTTGATGCTCCACATTCTGCACAGAACTTTCCTGTATTTCCGGTCTTGCCGCAGGAGCAGGTCCAGCCTGCTGCCGGTGCGCTTGCAGAAGCAGGTGCTGCCGCCTGTGCAGGAGCCTGTGCCTGTGCAGGAGCCTGTGCCTGCTGCTGTCCCATCTGGAACAGGTTCTGTGCGTTCATGCCTCCTGCCTGGGTTGCCATATTCATTCCCGCAAAGGCCATCATAGGACCGGTTGAGGTATTGGAAGCTGCTGCCTTCATTGCTTCTGCCTGAGCGCCTACAAGGGTTGCTGCCGCCATGTTGGGATTGCGGAGCACTGCGCTCTTCTGCAGCTCCTTGATCATTGCCTCGTCTTCTTCAGAAGCCTTCATGGCATTGATACCAAAAGAAACGATCTTGATACCACGAAGCTGCTCCCATTTTGCGGATAACACTTCATTTAATGCATCTGCAAGCTCCATTGTGTGGGCAGGAATTGCACTGTACCGTACTCCCATTGCAGAAATCTTTGCAAACGCCGGCTGCATCGCCGTCATCAGCTCTGTCTTAAGCTGGCTTTCAATCTCACTCTTTTCAAAATCATCCGTTACATTTCCACAGACGTTGGTATAGAACAGCAGGGGATCTGTGATCTTGTAGGAATACTCTCCGTTGCATCTGATGGAAATATCAATATCAAGGCCGATATTCTGGTCTACCACTCTAAAGGGCACCGGATTGGCTGTTCCGTACTTATTTCCCATGATCTCCTTGGTATTAAAATAATAAACTCTCTGATCCTTTGCGGTATCTCCGCCAAAGGTGAAACGCTTTCCGACTGTTGCAAAGGTCTTTTTGATATTTTCACCTAAATTACCATAGAAAAGAGAAGGCTCTGTGGAGGCGTCATATGTAAATTCTCCTGCTTCCGCACAGAACTCCACAACCTTACCCTGATCTACAATGATCATACATTGTCCTTCATTTACCGCAACAACGGAACCATTGGAGATAATGTTGTCCTCTCCCTTGTTATTTCCGCCGCTTCTTCCGCTTGTACGCTTTTTCCCTTTCACAACAAGTATATCTGCTTCTAGTGAATCACAGTAAAAATACTCTCTCCACTGATCAGCCATAACGCCGCCAGCAGCGCTTGTGATTGCTTTAATTAAACCCATTTTTTTGTCCTCCTTTTTTGTGGTGGGTAAATTCCCCAATTATTATATATTATATATTTTTTGTCACTTTTTGTCTACTTTATTGCACGACCCCGTTTCCGTTTCTGGTCCACACGATCTTCTCGGCTATCATCTTGTCAATATCCATTCCGATGATCTCGGAAGCCCTTGCCTTTGCCGCCGCCTCATTTGCAGAACCCAGGTTCTTATACATTTCATAAGAAGGCTTTTTGTTTCCTTCCAGATCATATAAGCCGAGTGCTAAATTGCTTTCCATCTCGTAGGCTTCATCTGTCTGCCGGAACAGGATAAACGAATCAATGTCCGGAATAGAGGCTGCTTTCAGGTAACCGTATGCAATGGAGGCCTCCTGGTTTTCTGAACCGAATGCCGAAGTATAACCGATTTCTGCAAGGGAAATACTGCGCACTTCTCCATTTGGATTTAAGAACTTATCCCTGTGCATATAGTCGATCAGAAGATCGATATTCTGCATAGTAATGTAAGGGGTAGACAGATTATTTTTCACCCACACTGCCGGCCCGTTCCACGCATATGGATCATAAAGAGGCGAGTTATAGGGATGGTAAGACAAGCCCCAGTCAATATTTCCTTCTCTGTTCATATAATAATTGAACTGATCCAGATATTCCTTTGCCAAAAAGCTTCCCGGATTGGATTTCCGGTTCCACTCCTGATCAATGGAATTATAGATCCTTGCATTTGCATTCATGCCCTTGATCTCATTATAAAAAATACGGAATGCCTTTACATAGGTATTTACATTTACATCAAGAGAAGTGGAATTTGTATACCACCATGAGGTTCTTGCATTGACCTCATTCCCCACGATCCAGTTATCTACCTGTCCATGTCCTGTCTGTCCGCTGTAGCGCTGTCCCAGGAAGGCTCCGATGGCTTTCAGATGCTCTGTCCCTGCCTCCTGCGCCACATTCATGGCATAGCTTGGACAGCTTTCCCCTCCCACTGCAAGAGGATGGATCAGATCACTGCCGTAAGGATTTTGTCCATCATTTAAAAGCACCAGCGTCACCTGCATGCCGAACTTGTTAAAGCTCCTGATGGTGGAATCAAAACGGGATACCAGATCCCCATCAAAGTAAAAGGTCTTTCCGTTGTAGGAATAAGCAATGGCGTCTGCCTTGGAAGGATCCGAGCAAATTCCTCCGATATCCAGATTATATACTACCTGGGTCACTCCCAGATCCTGAAGCTGTCCGTCCGATACCTTGGTAATGTCAGGCAGGATCCCCTTGATGCCCCTGTCCTGTCTTGCCGAAGTATACACCGCCAGGGCTTCCGGGTTGGTAATATAATGCTCATCGCTGACCTGAACCATCTGCCCGCCCTTTTTCATGGCGATCAGGAACTTTTTGCTCAGATTGGAATCCGCTGTGTTATAGGAAAGCGGAAAACGAACGGAAACAGAAGTGCCTGCTTTTACGGTAGCTGCCACCTTTCCCACTGTTCCATCCTCGTAAACCTCATCCGCATACACATAAAAAAGTCCGTCATCGCTTGCAGGAACAGAAGAGGTCTGTAACGTAAGGACAACCTCATCTCCTTCCACAAGACAGGATGCTATGGCTACCGGCCTGCCCGCTGCCCATACGGTTTTCGTATTTCCGGGAAGCAGCATGCTTCCTGCCGCTGTTGCCATAAGAAAAAGCACTGTCAAAAGGAGCATTGCTGTCCGTTTTTTTCTTTTGCACATCTGTTTTTTATCCCCCTATTCATGGTCTTTTATCAAGCTTAATTATCCTAATTTTAGCATATGGCATAAGGTGTAGCAATAAGCTCTTTCACCAAATTCTCCCTTTCTCATATGATAAAGAAGTGAACTGTTCCTTAGGTTGAAATGGAGGCTATTATGAAAAAAAAATCTGCAAGAAAATCCTGCTGTCTTCTCTTGCTCCTTGCAATGCTGCTCGGCCTGTCTGGCTGCGGAAAAAGCAAGGATGCTGCGGAGCTGCCGGATAGTGGAAACTGTCAGAGCGTCACTTTGAACGAAGTTGCGCACAGCATTTTTTATGCTCCGATGTACGTTGCCATCGAAGAAGGGTATTTCCGTGAAGAAGGCATCGACCTGACTCTTGTAACCGGTTTTGGCGCTGATAAAACCATGACTGCCGTTTTAACGGACGAAGCGGATATCGGCTTTATGGGCAGCGAGTCCACTATCTATACTTATGTCGGCGGAACTGCTGATTATGTGGTGAATTTTGCGCAGCTTACCCAGCGTGCCGGCAATTTTCTGGTATCCCGCACCCCTATTGAAGACTTTAACTGGGAAATGTTAAAGGGTTCTACCGTCCTTGGCGGCAGAGCAGGTGGAATGCCGGAAATGGTATTTGAATTTATTTTAAAGAAAAATAATCTTGACCCCAAAACGGATCTTACCATTGACCAAAGCATCGACTTTGGTTCCACGGCGGCTGCCTTTTCGGGAAATAACGCTGATTTTACGGTGGAATTTGAACCTCACGCCACAGCCCTTGAAGCCAAAGGCGACGGCTATGTAGTTGCCTCCCTCGGACGGGATTCCGGCTACGTTCCTTATACCGCCTTCAGCGCCAAAAAAAGCTACCTTGACGCCCATCCCGCTTTAATCCAGTCCTTCACAAATGCCCTGCAGAAAGGCATGGATTATGTAAGCAGTCACACTCCGGAGGAAATTGCCGCTTCCATTCAGCCTCAGTTTGAAGAAACCGATCTGGAAACGCTGACCACCATTGTTACCCGCTATTATGACCAGGATACCTGGAAGGAAGATCTTATCTTTGAAGAAGCTTCTTTTGATCTGCTGACCAATATCCTTACGGAAGCCGGAGAACTTTCCCAGGAAGTTCCCTATGAGGATCTGGTAAACACAGAATTTGCCAGGGAAGCTGCCAAGTAACAATCAGGCAGAAAAAACAGAGCGCCTCTTCCTGAAACAGGAAGGGCACTCTGCTTTTTCATTGTAATAATTTTTTCTTATCTATTTGTTGTTTTTCTGTCATCTTTTAATAACATGTGTTCTATAAGTGCAGCGTACCATAATAATGATATGCATGATCCGCCATGCCGAGAACCATAGCAAATGCCGTAAGGCCAAAGGTCAGGAACATGGCCGGTACATCATAGGAGATCTTCTGCTGTTCCATCAGCCTTCCTTCCTCATCCAGTACCTCGATCCACTTTTGTCTGCTTCCTGCCAACACCTCTACTCCAAGTAAAATCAGGATCAGCGGCCAGAAGTGAAACAAAATGTGATAATCTATATTGGGGAAAAACATCTGAAGCATATATATAACACCAGTTATTATCAAAACAATCCCAAAGGTCACAGAACCAACTTTTCTGATCCGAATGGTCTGCTTTTTCATTTTCCTTCCCCCTGTTCCGTGTTCCGCTCCTGCTCCTCCAGCGAGGGAGCTTCTGTTACCTTCTTTCCTGCCAGAAGCTTTATTCCGGCTCCGATGATCAGCACACCAAAGACAAAGCTGGGAAGGTAATTTCCAATCTCCCACATGATCCTGGGAATGATCTCATACTCCTTTGGGAGAAGCTGATACAGCATATCTGCCGCATTGCTCCACAGCAGGCAGATCCCCAGAAAGATCAGGATGGCTGCCAGCAGCTTATGATATTTTTTCGCCAACTTTTCCGCCCCCGGAAGAGACTCAATTCCATAGAGATACCGATCCTCGACCTGTGCAAAATCCTCATCCGAAAGACTGGCCAGATGATTTGCATGAAAAAATCCATAAAACCAGACCACAATGCCTAGAAAGGCAAAAACTCCCTGTCCGATCCAGGAGCCGATCATGACGATCAGGAAAAACAGCAGCATCAGGCTGATTCCTGTTTTCATAAAGCCCATATACATTTCCGCCGCTCCCGGTATCAGCGAAAAGCAAAACGTCCAAAATTTGTTTTTCTTCTTAGTTTTCATTTTCATTTCCTCCATTTTTTTCTTCTAATTGTTCCCACGGATCCCATTGCTGCAGATAATTAAACCATGAATTAATTTTTTCAGTTGTGTTCCTGGTTCCTTGATTGATGAGTCTTCTCACATCCGGAATTCTTTCCTGTCTGTTTGCTTCTGTCTGTACCTGCCGCTCTATGGTTTTCGCTTTTTGGAAATATCTTTCTTCGGCTCCCTGGGGTCCTTCATTCCTCTGCCAGATAGGAACCATTACCAGCAGAAGAAGCGCCGCCGCCATTCCTCCCATGATCTTAAGTCGATAAGAAAGGAGAGAAACCCTCTTTGCCCTTTCTTGAAGCACGGGCTCAATTTCCTTCTTCGGAAATGCCTTTTCCAGAATTTGTTCCTTCAGGTTTGCCGGTGCATATAATTCTTCCTGTTCCAATTTTTCAATAAATAACATCAGTTCTTCATCTGTCGGATATTCTTTCATGTCATTTCCTCCTTTCCATAGAGCTTTTGAAGCATCTGCCTGGCTCTGTAAATCTGGGTCTGGATCGTTTTCACATTCTGCCCCAGTCTGTCCGCGATCTCCCTGGGGCTTTGTTCTTCCAGATAGTAGCTTCTTGCCACCTCATCATAAGGAGGCTTTAAGCTGTCGCAGCATGCCCTAAGATCTCTTTTTATTTCTTCCTCCATGCAGATTTCCTCCGGTGAACCTCTCTTTTCGATTTCCGTTTCAAAAAAAGAGCTTTCGGTTGGTACGCTTCTTCTGCCGGCGCTCCTAAGATAATCAATGCTCTTATTGGTAGCGATCCTGCAGATCCATGCCTTTTCATTTTGTCCATCAAAGCTTTGATATTTCTGATATGCTGTCAGAAAAGTTTCCTGGGTCAGGTCCTCTGCGCTGAAATAGTCTCCGGTCAGCTTATAGCAGATGGAAAAGACAAGCTTTTCGTAGGCATCGATCATCCCGGACAGCTCCTCTGCGCCCAAGACCCGTTGTTTTTCTAAAGTGCTTATCCTCTCCACCCCGCTTTCCGTTCCCTTTTCATTTACTATAACGAAACGTTTCTGCCTTTCTCTTCAAAAAGCAGAAAAAATTTTTTATTTCTGAGCTCTTTCTTTTCTGAAGCATACTTCTCTCTAAAAGGGATTGTCAACCGTCGCCCTCTCATTGTATGATTAAAGGTAAGTATAATACGATACAGGGAGGTTTTTTATGGGGATTTATGTAAACCAACTTGGGTATCTTCCAAACACCCGCAAAATTGCAGCAGCTACATTTCCCTGCAATTTCAAAATAATGGATACTGTAAAGAAACAGATTGTTTTTGAAGGCACTGCCCTTGATAAGGGAATGGATGAAAGCTCCGGGGATCATATGTACGAATTGGATTTTTCCGCTCTGAACACTCCCGGCAGCTACCGTATTGAGGCAGAAAACGGTACCTGCTCTCATCCCTTCCGCATTGCAGCGGATGTTTACGGTTCCCTGAAATCAGCGCTTATCAAGGCGTTGTACTATCAAAGATGCGGCTGCGATCTGCCAGAGGAATACGCCGGAGTTTATACTCATGATGCCTGCCATATGGACGGAGCCATTTTTCTTCAGGATTATCTGGATCAAAAAGAAAATCCCAAGACATACGATATGACAGGCGGCTGGCATGACGCCGGCGATTTTGGCCGTTATTCTTCTCCCGCCGCCGTTGCCCTTGCTCATCTTTTATATGCCTATGAGCTGTTTCCGGATGTATTGCAGATGAGCCTGAATATTCCCGAAAGCGATAATGAATTCCCGGATATTTTAAATGAATGTCTGTATGAGCTGACCTGGCTCTTAAAAATGCAGGATTCCGATGGCGGCGTATATCATAAGCTGACCTCCTTTTCCCATGCGGATTTTGTCATGCCGGAAGAAGACAGGGCGCTGTTTCTGATCTACCCGGTTTCCTCTATGGCAACTGCTGACTTTACTGCAGTAATGGCACTTGCAGCCAGAGTTTTCACAAATTACTATCCTGATTTTGCCAAAAAGGCTTTGGACAGTGCACGCAAGGCCTGGGCCTGGCTGGAAGCCCACCCCTATGTAGGCTTTCATAATCCGGAAGGCAGCAATACCGGAGAATATGATGATGACTGCGACCTGGACGAGCGTTTATGGGCAAGCGCCGAGCTTTTGCGCACAGACCGGGCCGTTTCCACCTATGCGGAGCGTTTCCTTGAATACTCAGGCGCTTCCCTTACAAAGACCGATTTTGGCTGGACAGACGTTTCCGGACTTGCTTCCCTGTGTGTCCTGACAGATCCCGAGCATCATGCCGGCCGCCTGGAGGAAAGCTACCGGAACACGGTTTTGGCAGAAGCAGACAGGCTTCTTGCCATCCAGGAAAAATCCGGTTATCGGCTTGCCATGCTGCCAGAAGACTTTGTATGGGGCAGCAATATGGTTGTCTGCAACAGATCCATGCTTTTTATCCTGGCAGGCCTGATCTGTGAGGAGAAAAAGTCCCTTTATGCCGGAGCTGCTTTGGAGCAGCTTCACTATCTGCTTGGCCGGAATGCCCTGGATATAAGCTATGTTACCGGTTTTGGCGAACACGCCTTCCGAAACCCTCATAACCGTCCTACCTTTGCAGACGGCATTGACCTTCCTATGCCGGGCTGGGTCAGCGGAGGACCTTATAAGGCTCCCTGTGATCCTGCAGCTATTGCTGCAATTCCCAAAGGAACACCTCCCATGAAGTGCTATGTAGATGATGTAGGAAGCTATTCCACCAACGAAATTACCATTTACTGGAATTCTCCCGCTGTTTTTATGACGGCATTTTTCAGTACGCTTTTTTCCTAAAAAGCTTACGAAGGAAACACAGACAACAAAATG
>FR894531.1:14397-34401 GCA_000436115.1 Firmicutes bacterium CAG:534
CGGGCCCCTGGCCCGCATTTTTATTAAATCACTTTCTCGATATCCTGAAGCATTTTTTCATAAGCTTTCTGAAAAGGCAGATGGCCTTTTGCTACTTCCTCATATGCGCCTGCTCTGATCCTTTCATTCTGAAGCCTTGCCTCCTTGTAAAAGTCCAGGGCTCCTATGGTTTTCGCCACATTTCCGATTCCATGCACCTCGATTCCATACCTTGCAAGATCCTGATTTTTGATGCATTCATCCAAAAGCACTCTTTTTTGCTTTCCTTCCACAAGGGCTGTATGAAGCACTTCCTTATATATCTGCTCACTGCCGGCGCAGTACCGCAAAGCTTCCTCCACGGCATAGCCTTTATTTTTTAGAATCCTTAACATTCTTTTCCTCCACGGTTGTTGCATCCCGGAAACTGTCTATCATCTTTTCGATCAGGAGCTTTTTCACATACACATCATAGCTCAGCATGCAGATAAAGGAAAAAAGCTGCAACACCTCCTGGTCTTCCCCGGATGCTTCCTGAAATGTTTTTTCAGACATGGAAAACTTCTTTATAATATCCTCCTGCAGATCTGCCACCTTATCCTCCTCCAGACGGAAGATTTCCTCATAGATGGAGCCCAAATTGATTTCACCGGCTGTCTGGAAGTATTTCTCCGTGATCGGATTTAAAAGCGTCTGAATATCATTAATGGAAAGAATTCCCTTATAATAATAGATCATGATCAAAAGGATCATATGCTCCTTGCTGTATTTCTTTTTTACAGGAGGCGGCAGAAGATCATTTTTGGCATAATTATTGATCATGGTCTTTGTCAGGATCTTATCTTCACTTGGATAGCGGGTCGTATTTTTCAGCTTACTGTCCATGAATGTTGTGACCTGATCCATATAAAGATCAATGTTCGGAATATCTTCCAGGCTGATATGCTTAATCCTGCCCAGACTTGCAAGAATACTGTTTAAAAGGTCTTCACGGTCTATTGTCATTTTGCCTCCATTCTGGAGCGTAACTTCCATGGTTTTTATTCTAAACTATTATATAGTATTTAAAACTACATGACAAGTACTTTCACTGATGCTCTTTACTTTAAAACTTTAATATGTTAAAATTCTGCTGTATGAAATTTTTGTTGAATGGAGATTAATGATGAATAAAAAAATACAGACTGCCTCCGTAGATCATCTTTTTGAAGCGATCCTCTGCCTCAAAACCAAAGAAGAATGTTATGATTTTTTTGAAGATCTGTGCACGGTTAACGAACTGCTCTCTCTGTCTCAGAGATATGAAGTAGCCTCCATGCTGAAGGATCACAAGACTTATCTGGAAATTGCCGAAAAAACAGGCGCATCCACTGCAACCATAAGCCGTGTGAACCGTTCTTTAAACTATGGAAATGATGGCTATGAGCTTGTTTTTAACCGTCTGTCTGACTGACAAGCCGTTTTTCAGCCATTAATATCAATCAGCGTCATGGGATCAATATACGCGTCATCTTTCAAGATCTGGTAACCCAGCTCCTGATTGTCTTCGCCTACAGAAAACAGGATGTAACCTTTTCCCAGCGTTTCGCCAGTCTTTACAAGAGGCGTTCCGTTATTGCGGTAAATGGACTGATATCCGTTTCCGTGATCGATGACGATCTTGGTACCATAGGTCTCATCCGCTGAAGCGCTGACCACTGTTCCTGTTCCCGTGGTCACTACATTTACTCCCACTGCTGCAGTAAAGATCAGCATGGGATCTCCCTCCTCCGCTTCCTTCATGGTTGCAGAACCGCTAAGCGGAAATCCCTTGGGAAGTGCATTTTCCACTGTTTCCTGTGATAAGGCGTCTTCGTTTTCCGCTTTCTTGCTTACCGTTTCACTTAATACGGTCACCTTACTGGATAAGGTTGCATTTTCAACGGAAAGCGCCTCATTTTCATCTGTCAGATTATTGATCGTAACGATCTGACTTACGATTTCTTTTCTTGCGTCCTTTATGGTAATGGAATCGTAAACAAATTTGCAGATCACAGCCACGGCCAGAAGAAATAAAATGGCCGCTGCGAACTCTACCAGTGCCGAACCGATGGTATGCTGTCTGATGGTTCCGTCTTCCTTTTCTGTTACCAAAAGCAGTGCAAATTTGGTTTTTCTCTTTGCTTTCTGTTCCATATCTTTTCTGCTCCCTTCGGCAAATAATCCTTATTTTACCACAGCAAACGAAATAACACAACATTCTGTTTCTTTTGGTTGCCCTTTTCCTTAGATGAGCCAGCAGATTTATCCGCAATTTCGTTTTTCTTTCTCTTTCATTTTTCCTATTTTGTTTCAATCATTTTTTTCCAAAAATGTATATTATTTTCTTTACTTTTAGAAATGACTGTGCTATTCTGAACATGTTGCAGGACACTGCAGCATGCGCATAATATTTATTTATTTTTTGGAGGTATCTACAATGAACAAAGGTACAGTAAAGTGGTTCAACAACCAAAAAGGTTACGGCTTCATCTCTGATGAATCTGGTAATGATGTATTCGTACATTACTCAGGACTTAACATGGAAGGTTTCAAGTCTCTTGAAGAGGGCGCTTCCGTAGAGTTCGATGTAGTAAATGGCGAGAAGGGACCCCAGGCCGTAAACGTAACAAAGTTATAATCAGATCATTCTGACTGTAGCCTATTAATCAGTAACGCGATGTGCCTTTTCTTAATATAAATGCATTATGTAAGTAACCATTTTATTATGAATGTGCTATATTGTTTTATCAGATTAAGGAAAATCCCCATCTTTCAAGATGGGGATTTTTTTCTCACTAAAATACCCTATTAATTATGAAATGAAAGGATCATTCTGTTATGAGTCGTGAATCTTTTAAATCCAGGCTTGGTTTTCTGCTGGTCAGTGCTGGCTGCGCTATTGGCATTGGCAATGTCTGGCGCTTTCCTTATGTGGCAGGTCAAAACGGAGGCGGAATTTTTGTCCTGTTCTACCTGCTGTTTTTGATCATCATGGGACTTCCCGTGCTCACCATGGAGCTTGCCGTAGGACGGGCAAGCCGCAAAAGTGCGGTGCAGGCTTATAAAGTCCTGGAAAAGCCCGGCAGCAAATGGCATATCCACGGTTATTTTGCCATCCTCGGCTGTTATCTTCTGATGATGTACTACACCACCGTATCCGGGTGGATGATCTCCTACTGCTTTGAATTTTTGACCGGCACCTTTCAACCGGGAATGGCTTCCGAGGAGGTAAGCTCCGTTTTTGGAAATATGCTGGCCAGTCCCCTCAAGATGGGCTTCTGGATGGTTCTCACCGTAGTGGTAGGCTTCTTTGTATGCAGCCGCGGACTGCAAAACGGTCTGGAAAAGATCAGCAAGGTTATGATGTGTGCCCTTCTTATCCTGATCGTCATTCTTGCCATCCACAGCTTTACTCTTTCCGGCGCAGCAGAGGGTCTTTCCTTTTATCTTGTACCCAATCTGAACACTGTCCGCAGTGTAGGGCTTGGCAGCGTGATTGCCGCCGCCATGAACCAGTCCTTTTTCACCCTCAGCCTAGGGGTTGCCGCCATGGAAATCTTCGGCAGCTACATGAGCCGGGATAACACCCTTGCCGGCGAAGGCATCCGTATCTGCGCCTTAGATACGTTCGTTGCTATTATGGCAGGTCTTATCATTTTTCCTGCCTGCTTCAGCTACGGAGTGGAAGCTGGTGCGGGTCCTCAGCTTATTTTTATCACTTTGCCCAATGTATTTATCAACATGGCCGGTGGACGGATCTGGGGCACCTTGTTTTTCCTTTTTATGACCTTTGCCAGCTTTTCCACGGTAATTGCCGTCTTTGAAAATATCATGTCCTTTGCTATGGACATGTTTGGCGTGAGCCGTCAGAAGGCTGCTTTTATAAACTGCATTCTTATCTTGTTTGCAAGCCTGCCCTGCGTTCTTGGCTACAATGTATGGAGCGGTCTGCATCTGATCGGCGGCCGCGATGTTCTTGACAGTGAAGATTTTCTGGTCAGCAATCTGCTGCTGCCCATTGGTTCCCTGATCTATCTGCTGTTTTGTGTCACCCGCTGGGGATGGGGCTTTGACAATTATTTAAAGGAAGCTAACACAGGGAAGGGCATGAAGATCAGTAAGCATTTAAAGCTTTATTTTCAGTTTATCCTCCCCATTTTGATCCTGATCATTTTAATCCAGGGACTGCTGTAACCGGTATGGAGCCCATTAAAGTAAGGAGCCGCTTTCTGCTGCGGCTCCTTATTGTTTTTATCCCTATGCTTCTTTCAGTTCCGAAATGACCTTCTCAAAGCTCATCGTCCCGCCGAACAGATCCAGTGCGCTTCCAATAGTCACATCGATCCTTCCTTTTCCAAGCTCCTTTAAAAGCCGCAGATCCTCAAAGCTGTGAACGCCTCCTGCATAGGTCACGGGAATGGTGCACTCAGAAAGAAGCTCTGCCAGCCCTCTTTCGATCCCATTTGCCTTCCCTTCTACATCCACTGCATGGATCAGGAACTCATCACACCGATCTGAAAGGCTTTCCATGGTCTCCCTGGTGAGCTTCACATCCGTGAATTTCTGCCATCTGTCCGTTACGATATAATAATCCTCCAGACGCCTGCGGCAGCTTAAGTCAAGCACCAGTCTTTCTTTTCCTACCGCCGACAGCATTTCCTTTAATCGTTCAAAATGAAGCTTCCCATCCTGGAACACATAGGAGGTCACAATCACATGGGAAGCGCCTGCCTTTAAATATTCCTCTGCATTATAGGGTGTGATCCCTCCTCCCACCTGTAATCCCTGTGGATATGCCCGCAAAGCCTCCAGGGCCTGCTCCTTTGTTTTTTGATAAAATTCGCTTTCTGCGGAATTCAAAAGGATCACATGCCCGCCTGAAAGCTGAAAGGAGCTGTAAAGCTTTGCAAAAAAAGCTGCCGACTGATCCGAAACAAAATTTTCAGCCGCCAGATCTCCCCGATCCTTTAAGGTTCCTCCCACTATCTGTTTTACTTTTCCGTTATGAATATCAATACAGGGTCTAAACTTCATAGTTACTTCCATTTCTTTCTTTTTCTATTTTTTAATCTTTATTTTGCTCTCGAATATTTTTTCCTACTCTGCGCATAATAGCAAGAGAACTGATAAAAATGCGGTTCTTTTATAAGGAGGTCATTATGAGAAAAATGAAAAAGCTGATCTCGGTATCCTTGATCCTTGCCATGATCTGTCTTACTACTGCCTGTGGTAATGACAAGAATCAGAACACAAACGATATGGCAGGAACTACCGAAAACAACACTACTACAGATAACGGTACTGCCGGCAACACCAATGCACAGACCGGCAGTACAACCGCAAATGACGGCACAGCCGGAACAGTTGCCGGTGAAAATACAGTCGGCAATGACATGATGGATGACAGCGACAATGTAAATGATGCAACAGCCGGAACAGACAATGATGGCGACTCCATTCTGGAGGATGCCGGTAATGCAGTAGGCGATGTTGTGGATGATATTGCAGACGGCGTATCTGACATCACAGATGACGTAGTAGGCGGAAATGATGATCAGACTGCAGGAAATGCTTCTGCATCCGCTTCCCCTTCCACCAGTCCTTCTGCAAAGGCAAACGCTAAATAGCATTCATCAGAAAACGCTATGTAAGTGCTGATCCATTTACATAGCGTTTTTCTTCTTTGTCCGCCCAGGCACTATGATGGAGCGATCCATTTCGGCCCCAGGTTTCCTTCTTTAAAATGCCTGCGGCAAAGGGTGGTATAGCTGTCATTTCCTCCCATCACCACCTGCTCGCCATGGCGGATGATCCGTCCTTTTTCATCAAATCTGGTATTGCAGTTTGCACCCTGTCCACACCAGCACACGGTTTTCAGTTCCTCGATCACGTCTGCCCAGGCTAAAAGCCACATGCTTCCTTCAAATAATTCCCTTCTGAAGTCTGTGCGGAGCCCGTAGCAGATCACCGGGATCCCAAGCTCGTCCACAATGTGCAGGAAAAAGCTGATATCCGATTTTGTGCAGAACTGCGCTTCATCCACGATCACACAGTCGTACCTGCTGATCTGTTCATCGCTCATTCCCGTAAGCTCTTCCACATAACAGCATTTCTGCTCCAGTCCCATTCTGCTCCGGAGTACCCCTTCATCCCTGGTGTCAAGCCTTGGCTTGGCCAAAAGCGCCTGTTTTCCACGTTCAAAATAATTATATGCCACCATCAGCGCATTGGCTGTTTTTGAGCTTCCCATTGCTCCGTGGCGAAAATAAAGCTTTGCCATATTGTCACTTTTGCCGTTTTACGGTCCTTCCTATTGTTTTTCTACGATACTGCCGTCACGGTACGCCTGCAGTAAAAGTTCCAGCTGTTTAATACTTTCCCGCAGTTCCCTTCCGATATCCGTATCGGAAACCCTGATCCTGTTTGCCGCCACCTCCACAACGGTGGAGTCTGAAAAAATATCCGATTCATGGAGGATGGCCGCCTCTGTGGATTCAAAAGGCTCATGGGCTACCAGACGCATTCCGTGGGAATTAGCCACCAGTGTGTATCCGGCAATTCCTGTCTTGCTTTGATATGCCTTGGAAAAGCCTCCGTCAATGATCAGGAGCTTTCCGTCACACTTGATCGGGCTTTCTCCCTTTTTCAGTTCTACCGGCACATGCCCGTTGATAATATGGGATTTGTGCGTATCAAGACCGAATTCCTCTAAAATCCTGTTCAACACCTCTTCATTATCCAAAAGGGAATAATAACTGTTCTTGATCTCCTTATGCGTTTCCTTGTCTTCAATAAAATAACGTTCAAAGGTCGCCATTTTATCCTTGCCAAACACCGGAGAATTGGGGCCTGCCCAGATATACCAGATGTAGTCCTGTGCCCTGCGCATTCCTGCGGGATCATTCTTGGAATAATATCCCTTTCTGGCATAATTATCCAAAATGTCATAAAGCTCCTTACCCCGGTAGCGCTTTCCATCTACATCCACGGCCTTGAAATTTCCCTTTTCATCCATGGGCACGCAGCCATGGTAAAGCAGATTGGAATTATGTACCTTATAAAGGCCTCCGTTAGAAAACAGGAAACGTACATGGCGCTGCAGCTTTTCACATTTCACAAAGGCCTGCTGGATTCTGGCCATGACCTGTTCCTCATCCGGGGTCAGGTTATAGGGATCTGTCGGATCTACCGTAGGGAAATCCACGTCATTCATGGGATATTCCTTGCCATATACCATGACCGTTTTCTTTTCATAATTGATCTTATCCAGAAGGAGCCTGTCATCCATTTCAAACTCAGGATGCTTTTTGATCACCTGGCCCTCCAGCTTGAACTGGATAATGGAAATTGCCTTATGGATCTTCATATCAAGGCTCAGATCCTTGGTATTGTAATCTGTATTGTACTTGATCGCAAAGGTATCGCAGTTAGTGTCCTTATAGGTATCCAGGGCAAAGGTTGCCAGAGGGATCAGATTGATCCCGTATCCCTCCTCCAGGGTATCCAGGCTTCCATATCTTGCCGCGATCCTGACAACGGTTGCAATACAGGGCAGATGTCCGCATGCAGCCCCCATCCATACAATATCATGGTTTCCCCACTGAATATCCACAGAGTGGTATTTCATCAAAGTATCCATGATAATGTGAGGCCCGGGCCCCCTGTCATAAATATCCCCTACAATATGCAGATGATCCACTACAAGCCTCTGGATCAGGTTGCTGAGAGCAACAATAAATTCCGGTGCGCGCCCGATCCTGATAATGGTATGGATGATCTCATTATAATAGCCTTCCTTGTCGGAGATCTCGGCTCTTTCTGTGATCAGTTCCTCAATAATGTAGGCAAAATCCTTGGGCAGGGCCTTCCTCACCTTGGACCTGGTGTACTTGGAGGCCACCTTCTTGGTGATCTGCACCAGACGATGGAGCGTGATCTTGTACCAGTCCTCAATATTATCCTCCTGGCCAAGCACGATGTCCAGCTTTTCCTGTGGATAATAGATCAGTGTTGCAAGGGATTTCTTGTCTTTATTGCTCAGTGTGTTTCCAAATTCCTCATCGATCTGACGGCGCACTGCACCGGATCCGTTCTTGAGCACATGGTTAAACTGCTCATACTCTCCGTGAATATCTGTCAGAAAGTGTTCTGTTCCCTTGGGCAGGTTCAGGATCGCCTGAAGATTAATGATCTCCGTAGATGCTGCCGCTATATTGGGATACTGGTTTGAAAGGCTTTTCAGATACTTTAACTGCATCTGTTCCAGCTCGTTTATTTCCTTCGACATGGGTTTCCTCCTTACATCTGCGCATTGATCACATGGCTCATATCGTAAAGTCCGGCGCTCTTTCCCGCAAGGAATTTTGCTGCCTGGACTGCTCCCTTTCCAAATACAGCTTTGGAATATGCAGTATGGGAAAAAGTCACCACTTCATCTGCCCCGGCAAAGATCACATCATGGTCTCCCACAATGGTTCCTCCCCTGACAGCAGAAAATCCGATCTCCTTCTGGGGACGCTTTTCTCTTCTCTGGCTTCTGTCATAAACATATTCATAACTGTTATCAAACACTTCATTAATGGAATCTCCCAGTGCCAGCGCCGTTCCGCTTGGCGCATCCACCTTCAGCTTATGATGCTTTTCCACGATCTCCACATCAAAGCCTGCGGGAACCAAAATCGATGCCGCTTCCTTTAAAAGCTTCAGGAGCATATTGATCCCCAGGGACATATTGGCTGACTTTAAAATAGCAACCTTCTCAGATACTTCCCTGATCCGCGTTATCTGCTGCTCGGAAAGGCCGGTGGTACAAAGTACGCAGGGAACCTTCTTCTCCTCGCAGTAGGTAAGCAGATCGTCTATTGCTGCTGCCGCGCTGAAATCAATGATCACATCTGCCTCTGTGGTACAGTCCTTAATGCTTCGATAGACGGGAAAAGGATTTTTCCCCTCATCATAGGCATCCACTCCTGCTGCAAGGCAGATCCCCTCCTCTTCTTCTATCAGTCCTGCAATGATCTTTCCCATTTTTCCATTGCAGCCATGCATAATCGCTCTTATCATTTTTCGCCTCCAAATTAATGATGTTTCTACTATATATAATAAGGTCTTTCCAGCAAATTGGAAAGACCTTATTTTATCTCCATACTGTTTCTGTCACCTACAGGATCCCATATTCCTCCATGGCCTGCTTAAGCACCTTTGCATGCTCCGGTTCCATTTCCGTAAGGGGAGCCCTCAGTCCGCCTACTTCCTTGCCCATCAGGTTCAGCGCCATCTTCACAGGGATGGGATTTACCTCGCAGAACAAAGCCTTCACCAGATCAATCGCGCGGAGCTGTTCCTGACAGCTTCCTGCCACATCCCCTGCAAAGAACTTTTCACAGATCTCATGCGTCTGCCTTGGCGCTACATTGGAAAGGACAGAGATCACGCCCTTCCCTCCAAGGGAAAGCAGCGGCACGATCTGGTCGTCATTGCCGGAATAAAGATCCACTTTGCCCTTTGCAAGCGACATGAGCTTTGCTACCTGGCTGATATTTCCGCTTGCTTCCTTCACGCCCACAATATTTTCCACCTCGGTGCAGAGCTTTACCACTGTTTCCGGCTCAATATTACAGCCTGTACGGCTGGGTACATTATAAAGGATGACGGGAACATCCACTGCATCCGCCACTGCCTTGAAGTGCTGATAAAGTCCCTTCTGGGTTGCCTTGTTATAGTAAGGCGTTACCTGAAGGAGTGCGTCCACTCCATAGGATGCGGCTTCCCTGGAAAGATAAACTGCTGTTTCCGTACAATTAGAACCGGTTCCTGCCACTACGGGAATTCTTCCTGCCACCTTTTCCACGCAGTATTTGATCACGGCCAGATGCTCTTCATGGGACAGGGTCGAGGATTCTCCTGTAGTACCGCACACGATGATGGCATCGGTTCCTCCTTTGACCTGATCCTCGATCAGTTCTGCAAATTTTTCATAATTTACTTCTCCGTTTGCATGAAAGGGTGTAACAATGGCTACACCTGCTCCTGTAAAAACAGCCATACTTTTCCTCCTTAATAAAAAAGGTACGCAAAGCTGCGCACCGATTATTAGATCCCTTCATCGGATAGCGCCCCATCATTTCTGATGACAGTCACACAGCTCTTAACTGTATGCCCAAGTACCTGCACACATAGGATGCAGATCCTTTCGGCGTATTTCCCTTTCATTTTCCTTCTCCTGTGCCTGTCACATCCAAAAAATTACTCTTAAAACACGCAACCTCTACCTCAATATCCTATGAAATTGTCTTAACTACAAAATAATCATAGCATCATGACTGACCGCTGTCAATGCACAGATGCTATGATTTCCTGCTTACAATCTTGCAAAAGATGCTACCAGCATTTAAATTTCAGCGTCTCGATCTTAGACACTTCATCTGCCAGCATACAGACCTCATCATTTAAGGATATCCCCGTCATGATCACATCTGTTTCATCTGTTCTTGCTTCCAATAAGCTTTTCAGCTCATCTACCGTAATGATTCCATTATCAATAAGCCCCAGAACCTCATCCAGGATCAGGAGGTTGCACTCTCCGGTGGCAAGCACCTTTCTCGCATAGTTAAAACCATTTTTAATGTTAATGGTTTCCTCCATCTGCTTATCTTCCGGAAGCTCAAAGAAATTTTTATCAGATTTCTCAAAGCGAAAAACCTTGATCTCCGGCTCAAGCCTTCTGATAAATTCTGTGTCTTCCACTCCCTTGCCTTTAAGAAACTGAATGATAACAACGCTCTTGCCTGTGGCCGCTTCCATTACCGCCCTTCCAAGGGCAGCCGGTGATTTGCCATGGCCGTCTCCGCTGTAAATATATACCAGTCCCTGACTCATAATCCGCACCTCATATGTAAGAAAACAAAATTATGTTGCCTATCATAACATAAGAGAGCACAAAAAGCAACCTTTACCTTCTCAGCTTTCCGTCATCTCAAGCTTGCTTACGGATACCTCATATGCCACGCGCTTCTGGGCATTGTCTTCTGAAACCTTCTTTATATATTCGCGGCTCTGAATCCTTCCCCAGATCTCGCATCTGGTTCCAACCACAAAACCGCTGGCAAACCTTGCATTTCTTCCCCAGCAAATACAGGGTATGTAATCACTTTTTCCATAGGGTCTGTTCACCGCCAGAAGCAGATCCGCAATTTCTCTTCCAAGGGGTGTTTTCCTATAAATAGGTTCCTTGCAGATGTAGCCGTCCAGATAGATCTGATTTGTTTTGGCACTTTCCGGCGTCTCCTCTACAAATTCAATCTCTCTTGCAAAAACAGATAACACCAGTCTGTTCCGCCTTTCCTCATGTCTGTTATAGGAACGGAACTGCCCCTGTACCAGAACATTTCTTCCTTTGTAATCTGCTGAGGTATCCATCAGCCTCTCCGATACCATCATAGGAATGATGTCACTGGACTCGCTGAGCCTTGGCACTTTTACATCTACCATATAAAAGCCTTCGCCAAAGATTTCATGGCTGAACTGAAAATCGCTTACGATTTCTCCCATGATCTCTACCTGATTGTTTTCAATAACCTTATCTGTCATTTTGTTTCTCCCTTTCTTACACTTTAAGAATTTTTTCCTGTCATGTACTACTAATTATATCGTTTTTTTTCCTTTGTAGAACCTTTATGGAACGCACGTTTCGACACCTGCCCCTCCTTTCCTTCGTTCCTTCCGCCAGTACCGGCATTTTCTTATGATTTTTTATTTACAAAAAATGCCCGATGGTGCTATACTAAACGCGTTGTTCAAAAAGTTACTGACTATAACTATTATTTATAATAACATACTATAAGGAAAGATGATATGAGACAAAAAAGAGAAAATGTAAGAAATATTGCTATTATCGCCCATGTTGACCATGGCAAGACCACTTTAGTTGACGAGCTTCTCAAGCAAAGCGGCGTTTTCCGTGAAAATCAGGATGTTGCAGAGCGGGTTATGGACTCCAACGACATTGAAAGGGAACGTGGCATTACGATCCTTTCCAAAAATACCGCTGTCACCTATAAAGGAATCAAGATCAACATTATCGACACTCCCGGACATGCCGACTTTGGCGGAGAGGTAGAGCGTGTGCTTAAAATGGTTAACGGCGTTATCCTTGTGGTAGATGCCTTTGAAGGAGCTATGCCCCAGACAAAATTCGTACTGCGCAAGGCCCTGGAGCTGAAGCTTCCTGTTATTGTATGCGTCAATAAGATCGACCGTCCGGAAGCACGCCCCACTGAGGTTGTAGATGAAGTTCTGGAGCTTTTCCTGGATCTGGATGCAGACGAAAGCCAGCTGGACTGTCCTTTTGTGTTCGCTTCCGCCAAAGCAGGAACTGCTACCTTAGATCCGGATCAGACAGGTACCAACATGGTTCCTTTATTTGAAACCATAATTGATTACATTCCTGCACCGGAGGGCGATCCGGAAGCCGGCACCCAGGTTCTGATCAGCACCATTGACTACAATGAATATGTGGGAAGGATCGGCGTAGGCAAGGTAGATAACGGAAGCGTTAAGGTCAATCAGGAGGTGGTGATCGTCAACCACCATGACCCTGACAAAATGAAAAAAGTAAAGATCAGCAAGCTTTATGAGTTTGACGGATTAAATAAGGTAGAGGTAAGCGAAGCACAGATCGGTTCCATTGTAGCCATCTCCGGTATTTCCGACATTCACATTGGAGATACCCTCTGCTCACCGGAAGACCCTACTCCCATTCCCTTCCAGAAAATATCCGAGCCTACCATTGCCATGCACTTTATTGTCAATGACTCTCCTCTTGCAGGCCAGGAAGGAAAATATGTTACCAGCCGTCATCTCCGTGACAGACTGTTCCGCGAGCTGAATACAGACGTATCCCTTCGCGTGGAAGAAACCGATACCACAGAGGCCTTTAAGGTATCCGGCCGCGGCGAGCTTCATCTTTCTGTCCTGATTGAAAATATGCGGCGTGAAGGCTATGAATTTGCTGTCAGCAAGGCAGAGGTTTTATATCACACGGATGAAAACGGCAAGAAATTAGAGCCCATGGAGCTGTGTTATATCGATGTTCCCGAAGAATTTTCAGGAAATGTAATTGAAAAGCTGAGCCAGCGCAAGGGCGAGCTGCGAAATATGGGAACCGCAAACGGCGGCTATACCCGCCTGGAGTTTTCCATTCCTTCCAGAGGACTGATCGGCTATCGCGGCGAATTTATGACAGACACCAAGGGAAATGGGATCATGAACACCATTTTTGACGGCTATGGCCCCTATAAGGGCGACATCCAGTACCGCAAGCAGGGCTCCCTGATCGCCTTTGAAGCCGGGGAAGCTATTACCTACGGTCTGTACAATGCCCAGGAAAGAGGCACTCTCTTTATCGGCCCTGGTGAAAAGGTATACTCCGGTATGATCGTTGGCCAGAATGGAAAGGGCGAAGACATTGAACTGAACGTCTGCAAGAAAAAGCAGCTTACCAATACCCGTTCTTCCAGCGCCGACGAGGCACTTCGTCTGACTCCTCCCAAGATCCTCAGCTTGGAGCAGGCGCTTGAATTTATTGATACTGATGAGCTTTTGGAGGTCACTCCAAAGTCCCTCCGTATCCGCAAAAAAATCCTGGATCCTACCATGAGAAAGCGTGCCGCCATGAGAGCCGCTTCCCTGGAAAAGAATTCTTAAGCCTATGTTTTACTTCAAAACTCTTTACCTCTTTTTCCGTCAGGTAAAGAGTTTTTCTTATTGAGAAATAATTTTATACAAAAAATGTCGAATTTGTGATAGAATATAAATACTTATAACCAAAGGGGAAAGGGGATGCAAGCAGTTGATTCGGAGAAGATATGTACCACTGCGTCTTGTTCGTCCGGGCATGGCCATTGATCAGGCCATCATTGACCGGGCCGGACGCGTACTGATCGCCAAGAGGACACCTCTTGAGAGCTTTCACATTGATGGCCTGCGCAGGATGGGAATTGGCGGTATTTATATTTGTGAAGGAGAGGAAGACCCTGACGAGCAGGCAGACAATACACCGCCCCCTCTATCTCCTGCCATGCAGAGGATCTATGATCTGGAAAAGGTCAATGACCCTGCCAAGGTACATATTTCAGAAAGCGTAAGAAACCGTGTCGCCCAGGGGATCCAGTACCTCTATCAGGATACCCAGTCTGACAATTTTACCAGTACCTCTCAAAGCATCACCAGTGACCTGATGAAGGCAATCCAGGATAATGATGCCGTTGCTGTGGATATCAGCACCCTGAGAGTCAGTGATGAATACACCTTTAAGCACAGTGTTGATGTAGCCACCATGGCCATGATTATTGCCCGCAGATACGGCCTGAGCGACAAGCAGGTATATGATCTTGGTATCACCGGTCTGTTACATGACATCGGCAAATCCAAAATTCCCAATGATCTTTTAAATAAAGCGGGAAAACTGACAGACGAAGAATTCGCCCTGATGAAACAGCATTCTGTCCTTGGCTATCATATTTTAAAGCCCAAGGAAGATATTTCTGATGAGATCAAGCTTGGCGTCCTGCAGCATCACGAAAAATCCAACGGTTCCGGCTATCCCATGCAGGTTACCAGCGAAAGGATCTGCCTGTTTGCCAGGATCATTTCCATCGCCGATATCTATGATGCCCTGGTAACGGAGCGTCCCTACAAAAAGCCTTACACACCAAGAGCCGCCGTGGAATTATTAATGTCCATGACCGACGAGCTTGACTTAACCGCCATGAGATGCTTTTTGGAAAGCGTCATCCTCTACCCTGTAGGCACTGATGTGACCTTAAGCAACGGTGAAAACGCCCGCGTCCTGAAAAATGTGCCGAACGCCGTGCTCCGTCCTAAGGTTCTCGGACTTCGTACCGGTAAGATTTATGATCTCGCCAACGACATCAAATGCGCCAATATTATTATCGTATAATTTTATCCAAAGCATTTCCTATAAAAAACAAGTCTGTTCCATCAAAGATGGAGCAGACTTGTTGCAATCTGAAAATATACTAACAATGATAACACATCAACAATGGTTGTAATAAACGGACTTGCCATAACCGCCGGGTCAAAGCCGATCTTTTTCGCTAAAAGAGGGAGCAGACAGCCTACCATTTTTGCAATGATCACCGCTGCGATCAGGGTCAGGCAGACCACCACGGCCACCATAATCCCCACCTTATCAAACAAAAGCAGCTTTACAAAATTGGCGGCGGCAAGTGTAACGCCGCACAGAATAGCAACCCGCATTTCCTTAAAGATAACCCGGAAAATGTCCTTAAATTCAATTTCATTTAAGGAAATTCCACGGATGATCGTCACGCTGGCCTGTCCACCGGCATTTCCACCGGTATCCATCAGCATGGGAATATAAGCGATCAGCGCTGTGCAGACCGCCAGGGCATCCTCAAAGGATGTAAGGATACTTCCCGTAAAGGTTGCCGATATCATCAAAAGAAGAAGCCAGGGCATACGCTTTTTGTAGGTCTCAAAAACTCCCGTCTTCATATAAGGCTTATCAGAGGGCACGATCGCTGCCATCTTCTCCATATCCTCTGTAGCCTCTTCCTGCAGGATATCCACAATATCATCGACCGTAATGATCCCCACCAGCCTGTTTTCATTATCTACCACCGGCATGGCTGTAAAGTCATATTTCTGGAATTGCCTTGCAACCTCTTCCTGATCCATCAGGGTATTGATATAAATTACATTTTCGTGCATGATCTCGCCGATCACTGCATCCGGCGGACTGATCAGCAGATATCTGAGCGCCACCGTTCCAACCAGCGTCCGTTTGGCATCCAGTACATAGCAGATATTAATGGTCTCGCTGTCAACGCCCACCTTGCGGATCCGGGCAATGGCATCCTCTACCGTCATATTCTCCTTCAGATCCACATATTCCACCGTCATAATGCTGCCGGCTGAATCCTCCGGATAACGGAGCAGATGGTTAATATCTCTTCTGGTGTCAGGGCTTGCGTTTGCCAGGAGCTTTTTTACAACATTAGCAGGCATTTCCTCCAAAAGGTCGGTTGCATCATCGGCCATCAGATTATTGATGATCCCTGCCGCATCCTTTTCTGAAAGGCTGGTAATGATAAACTGCTGCTTATCCACCTCCAGATAGGAAAACACATCTGCCGCCAGGCTCTTTGGCAGGATCCTGAAGATTTTAAGCAGTTCCTCTTCTTCCAGTTCCTCCATGATCACCGCAATATCCGCAGTGTTCATTTCTGCCATCTTCTGACGAAGCCCGGTATACTGCTTTGTTTCAAGCAGCTCTTTTACTACATCAAAATCCTTGATCTCTTCCATAGCATTTCTCTCCTTCAGTTGTGATTTTTATGCTCCGCCTATGGGGAGGAATATCTGAATTACTGCCAGATGAACTTTTACTCATAAAAACCACCACCTTTCGAGAAATGTTTTTGCACCTTTTTACTTTAGCCCACCCTGAAATCTTTGTCAACGGATTTCGCTCTTATAATACCCAAAACCGCTCTCTTCTACCCGCGCTCTTGCTGCTGTAAGCTCGATCAGTTCTTCCGAAAGCTGCTTAGCCTCTTCTACCGGGATACAGATGTCAAGCTCCACCTTATCCGTATAACGGGAGGTCAAAATGCCGATCTGTTTTTTTTCAAGATAGTGCTGGATCTTTCCCATATCTCCATACTCCGTATGGATGGTAAGCTGCGCCCCATAGCGCATCACTGCGATCTGCACCTTTGCAAGGGCCTCCTTCACCGCCTGGGTATAGGCTCTTACCAGCCCCCCTGTGCCCAAAAGGGTGCCCCCAAAATACCTGGTGACCACCGCAGCCACATTGGTCACCTTTTCGGAAAGAAGCACCTCCAGCATGGGTTTTCCTGCTGTTCCTGAGGGTTCCCCGTCATCGCTGCATCTGGTAAGCTCGCTCTTTCTTCCTATAATATATGCAGTACAATGATGCCTTGCATCATAATACCGCCTGCGTACCGCTTCCGCAAAAGCCGCCGCTTCTTCCATGCTTTCAACGGGCACAAGATCTGCAAGGAAACGTGATCTTTTTTCTTCATATTCCCCGGTTACAGGGGTTTCAATCACCTGATAAGAAGGGTGTTGTTCCTTTTCCATTTTCCATTCCATTTCCAATTATATTCTCTGTACCTTTCCTTTCAAAAGTTTATCACAGGCCGGAATAAAAGTGTATTCATTTGTGAACAATTCTTAATAAATCATAAAAAAACTTTATTTAAGTTCCACATTTTGGTATACTCAATCTATATGCAATTTCACATTCAGCAGAATTTATGCCTTGCTAAGGAAAGGAGCGCAGTTCTATAAATGAATTACAGTAAACAAGGGATCCGTGCCAAGCAAAGGTCTCTGAACGCCAAATCCACAAAGCTTGGGAAAAAGCTGCTACTTGCAGTGTTAAATCTTTCCCTTCTTTGCCTGGTAGCTGCAGGCGTAATGGGGATCAGCATGGGATTCGGAATTTTTAAGGGGATCATCGATACCGCACCCAGTATTGAAAATGTATCTGTTACCCCTACTGGTTTTTCTACCTTTGTATATGATCTGGAAGGAAACCAGATCGCCAAACTGATTTCCCAGAATTCCAATCGTATTCCTGTGACCCAGGATATGATACCGGAAGATCTTGCGCACGCTTTTGTTGCCATTGAGGATGAACGTTTCTATGAGCATAACGGAATTGACATCAAGGGCATCATCCGCGCTGCTTATGTGGGTATTTCCAACGGCTTCCACTTCACAGAAGGCGCCAGTACCATTACACAGCAGCTGCTTAAAAACAACGTCTTTACCGACTGGACCAAGGAAGACGGCTTCGCTGCCAGCATGAAGCGAAAGATCCAGGAGCAGTATCTTGCCATCGAGCTGACAAAAACCATGTCAAAGGATGAAGTGCTGCTAAACTATATGAATACGATCAATCTGGGCCAGAATACCCTTGGCGTACAGGCTGCTTCTCTGCGGTATTTCAACAAATCCGTAAACAGCCTGAACCTTTCGGAGTGTGCCGTCATCGCTGCGATCACCCAGAACCCTACCAGATTCAATCCTATTTCCCACCCGGATGACAACGCAGGCCGACGGAAAAAGGTACTGGATAATATGCTGGAACAGGGCTATATCTCTCAGGCAGAGTATGATGAGGCTATGGCAGACAACGTCTATTCCCGTATCCAGGTTGTAAACGAAGAGGTTGCTGATACAACGATCAATACATACTTCGTAGATGCTTTGACGGATGATGTTATGAACGATCTTCTGGCAGCCGGCTATAATGAGACCCAGGCTTATGCCCTGCTTTACAGCGGCGGTCTTAAGATCTACTCCACCCAGGATCCTGAAATCCAGTCCATCTGTGATGAAGTGGTTTCCAACGCTGATAATTATCCGGCTGATACCCGCTGGTATTTGAATTATGCGCTTACCGTCAAAAAATCAGACGGCAGTTTTGAAAATTACAGTACAGAAATGTTCCGCTCTTTCTTTAAGGAGCAGAATTCTTCCTATAATCTGATCTACAACAGCCAGGAGGACGCCTATGCAGACATTGAACTGTATAAGGCAACTATCGTAGGCGTTAATGACGAGGTTTATGACGAAAGCATTTCCTTAACCCCGCAGCCTCAGGTTTCTCTTACCGTTGAAGACCAGCATACCGGTTATGTTGTGGCAATGGTCGGAGGCCGCGGCACCAAGGAGGGAAGCAAGACCCTTAACAGGGCTACAGATTCCAAGCGTCAGCCGGGATCTACCTTTAAGATCGTTGCCGTTTATGCTCCTGCGCTTGACAGCGCCGGACTTACCCTTGCCACCATGATCAACGACGCTCCCTTTAACTATGCCAACGGACGTCCTGTCAATAACTGGTGGGGTTCCGAATACAGAGGGCTGAATTCCCTCAGACAGGGAATTATACAGTCTATGAATATCGTAGCTGTCAAAACCCTGACCCTGATCACTCCACAGCTTGGCTTTGACTATGTCAAGAATTTTGGCTTTACCACAGTTGTTGAGCGTGAGGAAGTGGTCATTAACGGGCAGACGCAGGTATTTTCCGATATCCAGCAGTCTCTTGCACTTGGCGGTCTTACCAGGGGCGTTACAAACGAGGAATTAAATGCAGCCTATGCCAGCATTGCAAACGGAGGCACCTACATCAAGCCCAAGCTTTATACCAAGGTAGTCGATCATGACGGAAATGTGATCCTGGATAATACCCAGCCCGACTCAAGACAGGTTATTAAGGAAACCACCGCATGGCTTCTTACCAGCGCTATGCAGGATGTTGTAACCGAAGGTACCGGCGCTTCCGTCAACTTCGGCAATATGGCTATTGCAGGCAAAACAGGAACCACCTCGGATTATAATGACGTATGGTTTTCCGGTTATACGCCTTACTATACTGCTACTACCTGGACCGGCTATGACAACAATGTTAAGCTGCGCAAGGGAGAAGAAAGAAGCCTTGCTAAAAAGCTGTGGCGTGCAGTCATGTCGAAGATTCATGAAGAGCTTCCAAGCGCATCCTTCCAAATGCCTGCAAGCGGGATTGTCCAGGCAACAGTTTGTGCCCGTTCCGGTAAGCTCCCCATCGCCGGTCTGTGCGATGGCACTCTTAAAACGGAATATTTTGCAGAAGGTACTGTTCCAACCGACAGCTGCGATGTCCACTATCAGGGATCGATCTGCCAGTATAGCAACCTTCCTGCCTGTGAACAGTGTCCTTTCAAGGTAGACGGCGTATTAGAGCTGACTCCTATAGAAGATCCCGTTCTTCAGCAGGGCTCCTCCGTTACCCAGCAGGTAACCGCAGAGGATGGAAGCGTTTCTACTGTGGTTGTTCCCGGAAACGAAACCAACACCTGTCCTCATAATGCCGAATTTATGGCGCAGCCCGGCATTGAAGGGATCATTGAACAGCAGCGCAATGAAATTGCAGCCGCTCAGGCTACG
>FR894532.1 GCA_000436115.1 Firmicutes bacterium CAG:534
GATGGAGGGAGAACCTGCTGGTAGGCAAGGAAAAGAAGATGAGCGTTAAGGGAAAAATAGAATTTGCAAGAGAAAATAACTGGAAAATATGCATATATGGTTTAGGACAGATAGGTTCTGGCTTTTGTAATGAATTAATAGATATTTTCGGTATTGAGGTAAATTATTATTGTGACAGAAATACGGATGTTTTAGAAACGTTTGGGGTTGACAGAAACAAAAAAGTAACCGTGAATGAGTTGAAAATGTCTGAAGAAGATACCTTGGTTTTTGTACTATTAAACTATCAAAATGCATTGTCAGCATTAAAAGCTTTGGGGGGCTATTCGCATCTTCATATCATCACATGGCAGGAGCTTGTGATGGATAAATATATAGTGAAATCATATTTTGGCATTGAGAATAAGGAGGACACGGATTTTCCAAAATATAAACAGACTGAAAGAAAGAAAAACAAGCATAAAAAAATTGCAGTATTTACATGTATAACAGGCGGATATGATAAATTGAACATCCCTGAATGCATTGAGGAAAATTGTGATTACTATTTAATTACTGATTTGCCGGATGACCAGAAAATTGAAAATGACGAATATTACATAAGATTAAACATATCGGAGGTTGTACCTCAAAGTGACAGGTACACCCCGAAAGCGCAAAACAGGTATTGTAAAACACATGGTTATAAAATATTTGAAGGATATGATTATTCTGTATATTTGGATGGAAATTTAAAGATTATAGGTAAAAGTTCTGAACTAGTTAAATTTGTAGGGCCTTACGGTGTAGCATTTCATGAACTGCCAAGGGAAAATGATGTGTTTTCGCATGCCATGGAGATCGCAGTAGGAAAAAGAATTGGAAGAGATGATACTGCTATAGAAATGAAAAAGATGCTAAGCGAAGGATTTCCGTTTCATTATGGTATGGCAGAGTGTGGCGTAGTAATCTGTGAAAATAAAAACAAAGTAGCACAGCAAATATTAAATAATTGGTTTATAAAATATGATCAAAGCTTGGCTAAAAGGGATCAATTCTATTTACCGTATGTATTATGGAAGATGGGAATAAATGTTGATGAGGTATGTACACTTCCGGGTGATTTAAGAAATAATGGCTACTTTGAAAAGCAAGGTACTCATTCTGGGATACAAAAGTAAAGGGTAAGGCTTATGTGCGGTATTTGCGGTTTCTATTCAAAAAAAAGAGAGACACTTGGGAATTTAATAGAAATGAACAATACCCTGATTCACCGGGGACCAAATGACCATGGAGAAGAGATATATGCTGGAAGAACCTCAGAATATGGGATCGGTCTGGCTCAGAGAAGATTGTCAATTATTGATTTGTCTGTCAGGGGACATCAGCCCATGCACTCCTTTGACAAAAGAGTTTCTTTAGTATTTAACGGAGAGATTTACAATTTTCAGGAATTGAAGGAAGAGCTTGGAGATTATCCATTTCAATCAAACTGTGATACAGAAGTAATCATTGCCGCATACCTTAAATGGGGAATCAGGTGTGTAGACAGATTCAATGGAATGTTTGCCATAGCATTATATGACAGGGAGGATGAGGCGCTCTATTTAATAAGAGATAGAATTGGCAAAAAGCCACTGTATTATTATTTGAAGGATGAAAATATATATTTTGCATCAGAATTAAAACCGTTGATGATAAATCCGTATTTTGAAAAAGAGATAAATGAGAAAATAATCAGTAAATATTTGTATAGACAATACATAAATGCGCCGGATAGTATATTTGAAAATACATATAAATTAGAGCCGGGAGGTATTTTAAAATTTACAAAGGGAAAAGTTGAAAAGTGGAAATACTGGGACATAGCTGATACCTATAAGGCAAAGCATACAACGCTTACCTATGAAGAAGCGCTTTGTGAATTTGAAGTTCTTATGAGAGAAGCCATACAAAAGAGAATGGTTGCAGATGTACCGGTTGGCGAATTTTTGAGTGGAGGTTACGATTCTGCCCTTGTATGTGCACTTGCCCAGTCATTATCGGATACGCCGATTAGAACCTATTCAATTGGATTTGAGGAAGAAAATTTAGATGAAGCTCCATTTGCAAAACAAATAGCAAGTCATTTAGGAACAACGCATACAGAGCATTACATATCCGAAGAGGAAATGTTAAACTTGGTGGATAGTATTCCATATTATTTTGACGAGCCGTTTGCTGATTCGAGCCAGATATGTACAATGCTTGTTTCGGAATTAGCTAAGCAGGATGTAACGGTGGTATTAACAGGTGATGCTGGCGATGAATTCTTTGGAGGTTATACAATATATGATAAATTATTGAGTGCACAGAAAATGAACACTCTGGGTTCGCTTTTACATTATTTTTATAAAATACCGGGGGCCAATAAGATAAAAGATTTTAGAACCTTGTCTTTACCACTGAAGATTGCGGCAGAATCTATGGATCCCAATGTAAAGACGCAAACGGGAACAGCGTATTATCTTAACATTTTGAGGAATCTATTGCTATGTAAAAAACAGATTTGCGGGTTGGACCCTATTGAGAAAAAGTATGAAGAGCAAAGTTGGGCATATAGAAGAATGTTAATTGATATGGATACCTATCTTCCAGGGGATATTCTTTGTAAAGTGGATCGGTCATCCATGAAATATTCTTTGGAAGCGAGATGTCCATTTTTGGATAAGAATATTATGGAGTTTTCCCTGGGATTGCCTTTAGAATTTAAAATTAGAAATGGAAATTTAAAGAGCTTGATTAAGGATTTGGTGTACAGATATATCCCCAAAGAAATGATGGACAGGCCCAAACAAGGTTTTTCCGTTCCTATAGAAAAGTGGCTGCGCAGCCAATTGAAAGAAGAACTTTTATCTTATGTAGAAAGAGATTACTTGATTAGACAAAATATTTTTGAGGTGGATGCAACTAGACAGTTTATTCAGGATTTTGTAGTAAATGGAGATAAAGGGAAAAAAACGGGTCAAAACTATACCAAATTTGCATGGGCATATTATGTGTTTCAAAAGTGGTATGAAAAATATATGTGAGAAATGTTTATTATTTGGTCAAGGAGCTTTGGAATGGATAAGCAATTAGTGAGCATTTTGGTGCCAATTTATAATGGACAGAAATTTTTGACTGAGTTTCTGGACTCAATTAAAAAACAAACATACCGTCCAATTGAATTGATTTTGCGAGATGATTGTTCAAAAGATGCTTCAGTCAATTTGTGTGAAAAATGGAAAGAGAATAATGCAGAGTGTGATTTCACAATAAACTTAATCAAAGGCGAAAAGAATATAGGGTTAAGTCAAAATGTTGCAAAATTAGCCCAGTATGCAAGAGGAAAGTTTATATTTTTGGCAGATCAGGACGACATCTGGCTGAAGGATAAGGTGTTAGAGCAGGTAGAGTATTTAGAGAATAATCCGGAGTGTGTAGTTTGTTTAAGCGATAGAAGCATAACAGATGCCAGACTGAATGTTCATATTAAGTCCAATTATGAGTATTTGGGGTATAATAGGACATCTATGAAAATGGAAGAAGTAGTAAGGCACAAATATTCTTATGCGGCTAATTGCATGGCGGTAAGAAATATGAATAAGCAGATATTTGACATACCGGACGGAATAACATGTCATGATAGTTTTATCGCATATATGGCATCCTATTATGGAACAGTTGATTTCTTGTTTGAACCGCTGCTTTTATACCGGATACATTCTCATAATTTATCCGGTAATTTCTGTGCAGAGAATTCCAGAAATTTTTTAGAGTGCTTTAGAAGATACTTAAAATCTTGTAAACGGGGACAGGAGAGCTCAAGAAATGATGGAAGAATAATATGTGACGAGATGAAAAAGCGGTATGGGGTTGATCTTGCGGAGCTTGAAAGCCCATTTGCAAATTGTGTGAAATATAATTATATAAAGAGAGCGTGGGAGGAAGCCCGAAAAAAATATAAAGCGGATAAGATAGGAAAATGGAGAAGGTAGTATGATAAGATATTTAATATGGGGAACTGGAAGAATTGCACAGCGGAATCTGAAGAGATTCCAGCTTGCTTATAGCAATGGGGAAGCAGAGATTATTGGTTTTATAGATAGTAATGCTGAAAAATGGGGAACTTCATTTAATGAGTATAAAATTTATTCGCCGGACAGTATCTCTGGTCTTGAATACGATTATATTGATCTATGGTTCGTGGAGGGAAAGGATACTGTAAGAGAAAGAATTGCTAATGAATTTGGCATTAGCGATAAGATAATCAAAGATGCTTTCTTTATCATTAAAGATAAACTATTAGATAAATATAAAGCTTCATCCGATGCAGAAATCAGAGATTATACGAAATTAATTTCGGACAGCAAGCAGGTGGGGGTTTATTACTATGAACCGCATCATACAGATGAGATGCGGGAAGTGTTTTATGACGAGGAAAAAGACTTATATTATGCATTTTTTGAAAATAAGAGAATGTATTTTTCCAGGAAATATAATGGGTATAAATATGTTAATGGTAAAAGATATATAGAACATTTATGGCAGGAACAGGACCCCAACTCCCCCCATTTGTATGAAGAGAAGGAGGTGGTTGTTCAAAGCGGGGATGTACTGGTTGATGCCGGTGTATGTGAAGGTAATTTTGCATTGCACCATATTGAAAAAGTAAAGAAAGTGTATTTAATAGAATGTGAGCTTGACTGGATAGAGGCATTGAAAGCAACATTTGAACCGTATAAAGAGAAAGTGGTGTTTTGTGATAAGTACTTAAGTGATAAAGATTCGGATACTTGCATTACTCTGAATACGTTAGTGCAGGAACCTGTAGATTTTCTCAAAATGGATATAGAAGGAGAAGAGGTAAATGCATTAAGAGGGGCTGATAAAGTTTTTGTTAATAGCGCAAATATAAAATGCTCTATATGTGCCTATCATCGACATGGTGATGAAGAAAAGATAAAGGATATATTGTCAAGATATGGGTTAGAAACATGTACATCAAAAGGGTATATGCTTTTTATTTATGATGATGAAATATGGAATAACCCGGAGCTTAGACGTGGAATAGTTAGAGGGTATAGAAAAAATGAATAAAATCAGATTGGTTATTTGGGGAGCTGGAAAGAATCTGCAGCTAGTATATGATTCAGTGGATTTTAATATAGCCCAAACAATAGGAATTGTTGACAGTAATATTGATAAACAAAATGTGCAGTGGAATGAAATTACTGTTTATAATCCAACAATTATTCAAAAGCTGGATTATGATTATATAATTATTTCTCCTTTTCGATATGAAGAAATTGTAAAGGAATGTCAAAGGTTAGGAGTAGAGGCGGAGAGGATTATTTCATTTTGGAATAATAAAAATCAATATATTTTTTTGAAAGATTATCCAAAAGAGAATTATTTGCTTAAGCGGGAAAATGAAATATTAAGATTGAAACTTGAAAACAATAGATTTGAATTAGGATTAGAGCCGACGCCTATAATCCAGGAACCATGTGAAGTGTTAAAAAAAATGCTGCTAGATAAATCATCGCTGTGCAGATTCGGAGACGGTGAATTTGAAATGATCCGAATGAATGAGCGGCCTTGGTTTCAGCAAATTGATGAGAAATTATCAAAAAAACTGATGCAGGTTTTGGACTCAAATGATGAAAAAATTAATATAGCAATTGCCGATTTGTATGGTTCACTATCGAGGTATACTGAAGATGCTGCTTTAGGAATGAGGAGATATATGGATCTCGAAACTCGAAAAGCACATATGCAGCTTCTCAGTTTCTCAAGAGTTTATTTTGATGCATATGTTACAAGGCCATATCTGATATACCAGGATAAAAAGGCATGCGAGGATATATTTAGACTCTGGAAGGAAATTTTCAAAGGCAGGCATCTTCTTATTGTAGAAGGGATAAACTCCAGATTTGGTGTTAATAATGATTTGCTGTCTAATGCCTTGAGCATTAGGAGGATTCTATGTCCTGCTCGGAATGCATTTAGAGTATATGAAAGTATAAAGGAGACTGTATTAAATAATGTCAGAAAAGATGACGTGGTACTGATAACGCTTGGACCAACAGCGACAGTCCTTGCATACGATATAGCAAGGGAAGGATATCAGGCAATTGATATTGGCCAAATTGATAATGAGTATGATTGGTATTTAAGGAACGCTGAAAGGCAAATACCTATCAGAGGAAAGTGTGTAGCAGAAGCTGCAAATGGAAGGATCCCAAAAGATGACATTGATTTGAGTCAATATAGGAAAGAATGCGTAGCGACAGTAGAAGGGGAGATAACACATAGAAACTGTTGATGAGACACTTATCAGAGAGAAAAACGAGTATTTTAAAGTTGAAATAGGAGATCACCTCATTGTTTTCCATAAAATTGAAGAGGAAAATAAGGGTAAAGAAACAGTTTTTGCTGCCTCGGAATACTGTTTATTGGTTGTTTTATCAAAGGATGGTGGAATGGAGCATGAATTATGAAGGTGTCAATTATAACAGTGTGTTTCAACGCAGAGTTAACAATAGAGCAGACAATTAGAAGTGTTATCGAACAGTCCTATCAGAATATAGAATACATAATTATTGATGGCAAGTCATCAGATCATACGTTGGATATTATTGCGAAATATGCTGATAAGATTTCAAAGGTAATTAGTGAGCCGGATAAAGGTATCTATGATGCAATGAATAAGGGAATTAGAAATGCAACAGGAGATATTATTGGAATATTAAATTCAGATGATTGGTATGAAAAAGACGTCATTAAAAGGGTAGTAGAAGCCTTTGAAAAAAATAATTCTCAAATAGTCCATGGAGATGTGCGTTTTATTTACGGTGACGGAAGCAGCGAAAATACGGTAACTGATATAATGAATAAGCTTTGGTATGAAATGGTAGTGAGACATCCGGCAACGTTTGTACGCAGGGAAGTGTATCAAAAAGAGGGAGTGTTTGATGATACATTTAGGGTAGCGGGAGACTATGAATTTATTTTAAGATGCTATGCAAACAATGTGAAATTTTATTATCTTAATACGATATTGACGAATTTTAGGATGACCGGGATAAGCAATCAGCAAGAAGAAACCTGTTTTAATGAAACTAATATTGCAGCGTTAAGATATGTAGAGAGTTCGCCGAATAAAGAACAAATTTATTCTGTCATATATGATAGAATGAACAGGCATCGTTTTTCTATATTGTTGAAAGAAAAGGCGGATTCTGTTCAAATAGGTTGTAATTTCTCTGATTTGTTTTCAAAAAAGAAAGTCTTTATTTGGGGAAGTGGTGAATGGGGAAAAAGACTGTCAGCTTTTCTGCTCAAAAATCACATTGACATTATTGCGTTTTTAGATAATGATGCAAACAAAATGGGAAGACAAATCAATGGAATTGAGATAAGAAGATTGACGACTTTGGATAAGAGTGAATATCCGGTGCTTGTTGCTATTGCTAGGTTAGATGATGAAATGAATACCACAATAGATAGAATGAGACAGAATGGTTTTAAAGTTATTTTATTGGAAGAAGTAGAGGAAGCTATTTTAAAAGACAACCGATGTTATATGGAGTATAGATGCAAATATTAGTCATATTATTAAATATGTATTTTACTGTGAGGATGTTATGATAGAAGAGCGAGAAGAGATAGAATGGACTAATACATGGATTGATAAAGCAAACACAAATAATTCGAGAATATTATTTATTGGCGATTCAGTTACCAGACAGCTTAGATCAGAGCTTAGCCGATTCTTGTTTGAAGAGCTTCCGGTTGATTTATATGCATCGTCATATGCTTTGAATGATACTATTTTCTGGACAAGTGTTGAACAGTTTTTGAATAGTGGATATACCTATGAAATTATTATAATTCATTATGGTTTTCATCATGGTTTTTCTACAATGTGCAGCAGTAGCCATGATAATTATTTAGAATATAAGGGAAATTACCAGAAGCTAATTGATCTGTGTAAATTGCATTCAAAGCGAATTGTGGTTATGACAGGAACGTCATATGTATGCAAAAATAATTTATCTGAAATTGACGAAGAGTGGGAAGAAGAAGTATTAACTAGAAATAGTATTTCTAAAGAGTTAGCCGGTGAAAACAACATCCAACTTTTTGATATGTATCAATTAATCTCTCACAGCAGAGGAGAATTTAAATATATTGATCATGTCCATCTGGAAAGAAAAGCAGACATCTTCATCATATATCAATTATTATTATCTTTGCTAAAAGCAGATACACATGATTTTGGGATAAATGTATTCGAAAATCTAAACGAGAGTTTTACCATTAATAACAATAATGTCTCAATTTATGGTAAGGGTATAGATGGAATTAGAAATTATTATCGATGTAAGGTGCTAAGACCAGAGGTAGAAATTATATCTTGGTATGAAACCGTACTAAAAGATGATATAAAAACATTTATGGGACTTCCAATCAGAGAACTATCTGATTATAAAGAAGGAATGATTATAATATCGTCAATTAAATATGCAGACGAGATGGAACAGGAATTAATAAAACGAGGGATAAAAAATTATCTGAGACTGAAAGCATGAATAAAATATTATATTTTTTTGATTATGGAAATTCATTTGGTGGCGCAGCTAATACTTTACTACAGCAATTGTTGGTGGTAAAAGAAGCTGGATATGAAGTAAAGGCATATGTGTCAAATTATTATGGGAACATTAGTGAAGCATATAGTAAGGTATTTGATAATTATCAAATTAAACTAAATGAAGTAAAGTATTGTTGCTGTTCGCATACTGAGGACATTGATATAATAGAAGTATTCTCCTGCTATGAGAATATCTGTGAGACGATTCAACGGGAAAGGCCGGATCTGGTTCATTCGGTGCAGATTAATCCAACCGTTGAATTGGTATGCAGAGAATTAAATATTCCTCATATTATGGATATCTATCAGGCGATTGACGATTTTTTTGCTTTAGATTATACAGATATTTTTCCACATTATCATATCTGTGATTCTGAAATATATGCAAATAGCTGGAGCAAAGGTCTACAGATTAATTCAACCTGCATCAGAACGGTGGTCAGAGATTTTATAAAGAGGCAGAAGGTTTATGATCATGAAGCCTTATCGTTTATTGCAGCCGGACAGGTAACTCCAAGAAAAAATCAGTTAGAAGTTATAAAAGGGTTTCATAATGCCATAAGAAAAGGCGTGAAGGGCTACCTTGACATTTATGGGTATTGCAAGGAGCAATATGCGCTTGAGTGTGTGGAATATGTAAAGCAGAATGATCTGTCAGAAAGAGTTAGCTTCCATGGATTTGTCACCAGCATGTTTGATAAATATCAGGATGCTGATGTACTGATATGCGGGAGCAAGGTTGAATCGTATCCTAACGTGATATCAGAGGCGCTGGCCAATGGACTAATTGTCATTACATCGCCGGTAGCGGGTGTTCCGGAAGTGATTAAGGATAGAAGAAATGGTTTTGTTACTTCCGGTTATAGCGCTGCCGATTTTGAAGAGAAAATTATGGAATGCTGGAATGCCTTCCGGGATAAAAGTGTAAATAGTATTTTGGCAGAAGCAAATAAGACATTTGAAGCGGTACATGGAAAAGAAAACGTAAAATATCAAATACTGGAATATTATAAGAGTGTTATAAAGAATAGCAGTTTTAGGGGTGTATTGTCAAAAGACGATGCTGAAATAATTTTCAGACCAATCATTGATAGATACAATGAAAATGTTGAACATTTTACTTACCCTGAATTGATAAAGACCAAATTGTGGTATTGGTATCATGCTTGTAATGTTATTTGCAGGGCAAAAAAGAAGATTTATATTTGGGGAGCTGGGAAAATGGGGCTATGTGCGTTAGAGGCGCTTAAAGCCTTTTTGCCAAATCAAAGGATAGAGGGCTTTATTGACCGTAAAAGAACAGGGCTTTACCAGAATCACAGGATATATGCTCCCACTGAGGTGGTATATGACAATGACAATGTAATATTGATCGCAGTAAAGAATTGTGATGAAATCATCGATAGCTTAGAAGCAGCCAAAAGAGCATACGGAGTGGATTACTTTCTTGTGGCTCCCAGAATGTGGTAGGAGGAAGAAGGATGGACTGCATTGACAGGGCAATTATAAAAGGAAGGAATGTTTCCCAATTTGACAGCTTGAATATGCAGACATGGGAAATGTTTGAAAGAGACAGAAACGGCAAAAAGCTGTTTCTCTTTGGAACAGGCGCCGTGACAGAGCTTTTTTTTGCAAAATTTCATGATAAAATGCCTGTGGAGGGTGTGCTTGATAATGACGGGAAAAAGCAGGGAATAAATGTACGGGATCTGCTTGGAGGTGCATGGGAAAATTCAAAAAGGGATAGTCTGATAGGAGATAAATCGGTATTAAAGGCATATAATCCGGAGCAGATAATTGTGCTGATCTGCAGCTTAAATTATGGGGATGAAATTGCCCGGGAATTAAGGGGCATGGGAATTGAGCATATTTATTCCTTTCTGATTATGGAAGCAAAGGAAAGAGACAGGAGGGGGATAGCCAGGGAAGGACTGGCAGAAGACGAGAAAGCAAGCTATGCGGGAAGATACCTGGAAGCAGAAATCCAGGAAAGAAAGATCTTATTCCGGGCATTTGGCGATTATGCGGATCACGAAAAATATATTACGGAGGCACTGCTGAAAGCCGGGCAGAACCTGGATCTGGTATGGCTGGTTTCAGATCTGCATACAGAGGTACCTGCTGGTGTGAGAAAGGTACTGCATTCAAATTGGCAAAAGGCAATTTATGAGTATGAAACAGCCAGGATCTGGGTTTCAGATCTTCCGGTTCCAGAGTATATAAAGAAAAAACCGGGGCAGATTTATATTCAAACAAAGCACTGGGCAAGTATAACATTAAAGAAATTTTATCTGGATACAAAAGCTTTTCGGGAGGAACCGGAGAAGCTGAAAATCTGGAAGCGGGAGGGGGAGATGATCGACTATATTGTCACCGGCTCAGAATTTGATAAGGAATCCTGTAAAAGAGGGTTCGGAAATAAATGCAGATTTATTGAAGCCGGTTCTCCAAGGACAGATGCAATGTTTCATGAGGCAGACAACAGAAGGAAAATCCTTGACTATTATGGGATTGAAGGAAAAAAGAAGCTATTGCTGTATGCACCGACTTATCGCTTTGATGAGGAGAAGGGAAGCAGCATGCATACATCCAGAAATATAGAAATGGATTTTGGGCAGATAAAGAAGGCGTTGGAAGAAAAGTTTGGTGGAAGCTTCATGATATTGCTTCGGCTGCATCCGTCTGTAAGTAATGCCTGCAGCCACATAGAATTTCCGCCCTATGTTGTGAATGTAAGTGATTATGGAGACAGTCAGGAGCTGGCATCTGCGGCAGATATTATGATTTCGGATTATTCCAGCATCATGTTCGAGCCGGCATTTGTAGGAAAACCGGTTTTTCTATTTGCCACGGACAAAAGAGAATATCAGGAGAGGGAATATGATCTGCTGATCGATTATGATACGCTTCCATTTCCGATTGCAGAATCTAACTTAGAGCTTGCTGGGAAAATACATCAGTTTGACAGGAAAGCATATGAAAAGAGAGTAGAAGAATTTTTGCGGCTTTATGGCGTAAATGAGGACGGACATGCCAGCGAAAGAGCGGCAGCGGCTATTGTTCAGCTGACACAAGGAGAAAAATCATGCCTGAGATTACAATAATCATGCCTACGTTAAATGTGGCAAAGTACATAGAAAGCTGTTTAAGAAGCGTGATAAATCAATCCTTTGATAATCTGGAGGTTCTGATTATTGATGCAGGTTCTACAGATGGTACACTGGAAATTCTGCAGAAGTATGCAAAGAGGGATAAGCGCATTAATTTGCTGCATTCAGAACGAAGGAGCTACGGCTACCAGATCAATATGGGGATCCGGCTTGCGAAGGGAAGATTCGTAGGTGTCGTTGAGACCGATGATTATATAGAAAGGGATATGTATGAGTTTCTGTACAAGGCAATTATTTCCGGCGATTACGACTATGTAAAGGGAACAGCGCAGACCTTCCGGGAAATCGGAAGTGATATTGTAGTCACTACAGAGATTACATGTACGCCCAATGGACAGACAGAGCTGAATCCCTGTGAGCATCCTGAACTGTTTGTAACAGATAGATTTTTGTGGCTGGGTCTTTATAAGGCTGAGTTTATAAAAAAAATCGAATTGAATGAAACGCCCGGAGCCGCCTACCAGGATATCGGGTTCATTTATCAGACTCTTCATAAAGCGTCAAAAGCCTTATATTTGGACCGGACAGTTTATCATTATCGGCAGGATAATCAGAACGCCTCAGGGTACAATAGCAGGGCTTTTCATTATTTATACGATGAGTATAGAAAGCTTTTGGGTGGATCTGATTCAGAGGAATGGCTACAGGCTATATACAGAAAGCTGGCAGAACAAAGCCTGGGGCGTTTTCACAACATGGCGCTGAGCGGCTGCTTCTGGAGCGAATATGAAGAAGAAACAGCGGTGATTCGGAAGTGGCTTTTGGAGGCCGTGGAAAAGGGATATTTGACCGAAGAAGGCCTAGGTGCGTATAATTGGAAACTGCTTCTGGCATGGAAGGAAGAGCCAAATGGAGCATACAGCCAGTGCCAAAAAGCATATGCCAAAAAAATGGAAAAACTGACGAATTGCTTTTCACAGATAGGGGAACGCAGGTTACTTATCTTTGGTGCCGGGAAATATGGAAAATTTTTTCACGCCCTTTGTGAAAACAGATACCCCGAAAAGACAACGGGCTATTGCGACAATAACCAGGAGCTGTGGAAAAGCAAAATACAGGGAAAGAAGGTATACGCTCCGGCTGAAGCGGTAAGATTATTTCCTGAAGCTGCTTTTGTGATAACCATTTCAAAGGAGGCTGAACAGGCGGAAGGGCAGTTACTCGAGCTTGGAATAGAGAAGAGCAGAATCGTATGCTTTAGACCGGATATGGACTATTTGTTATTGAATACAAAGTATTAGAATGGATTGGAAATCGTATGCAGAAGATAGAAAAAGAGCTTCCCAATGCACTTCTGGGTTGGTACCCTTTTGAGGAAGATGCAAGTATTCTTTGGATCACAAGTGAAAATGTAAAGCTTGATGGCAGCTATAGCTTTTTTGCGGATAGAAATTTAAATATCAGCAAATGCAAACCAGATGAAATAGATGTGTACTGCGAAAAATATGATTACATTATTTTGCTATGCCTATGCTTTGAAGGGAAAAAGGCAGAGAGCTTACTGAAAAAGCTTTGTCATTGCCTAAGGCAGGATGGAAAGCTTCTTTTGGCAGCAGATAACCGATTTGGAATCAGATATTTTTGTGGGGATAAGGATCCCTATACAGGCCATGTCCTGGACGGGATTGATCATTATGCAAAGGTAAATGAGCAGCGAAGGGAAGGGCTTTCTGGAAGAGCGTACTCAAAAGCCGAGCTTCAGACAATCCTTGATGGAGCGGGCTTTCAAAAATGCAGGTTTTATTCCGTTATGCCTGCCCTGGAGAGACCACAGCTGGTTATGGCAGAGGGGTATATTCCAAATGAGCTTCTGGATATTAGGATTTTTCCGCAGTATAACAGTCCACAGACGGTTTTTCTGGAGGAGGAAAAGCTGTATGACGACTTGCTGCAAAATGGACTGTTTCATACAATGGCAAATGGCTTTCTGGTGGAGTGCACAGTAGGAGGAGCATTATCGGATGCAGAGCAGATAACGGTTTCAGGGGACAGAGGACATGGGGAGTCTCTGATAACGATTATAAAGAAAAATGACTATGTATGGAAAAAGGCTTTATATAGAGAGGGAAAGGAGAAGCTGGCCAAGCTGGCTGAAAACACAGCTTATTTACAAAGTCATAATATTCCTGTGGTAGAGGGACAGATAGAAGGGGATATGTATGTAATGCCTTATGTACACGGGGAGATCGCTACAGAGCATTTTCGGAAGCTGCTAAGGCGTGATCCGAAGGGGTTTTTGGAGGAGCTCGGGCAATTTTTTGAAGTTATTTTGCGCTCTTCAGAGCAGGTACCTTATGAGCAGGTAAACTGGCAGCGGTTTGATCCTGAATGGAGTCAGAGGAAGGCGGATGACCCTAATCTATATAAGTGGGAAAAGCTGGCTGGCGGAAGCGAGGAAGAAAAAAGAAATATTGGTGTCATCCTGAAAAGGGGATATATTGATCTTGTGTCATTGAATTGTTTTTGGTCTGACAAGGAATATCTTTTTTTTGATCAGGAATTTTATTGTGAAAGCCTTCCTGTAAATGTGATCTTTGTGAGAAATATCGATTTAATTTATGGAGGCTTTGCCGATTTGGAAGAGATTCTTTCCAAAGAGGAGGTGCTAAAGCATTTTTCCCTTTGGGAACACAAAGAACTTTGGAGGCAGTATACACACTCCTTTATGCGGAGGCTCAGAAATGAAAAAGAGCTGGCGGCTTATCATAAGAGAGTGAGAAGGGATATGCGCATTGTAGTCTCTAACAGGCACCGCATGGATTACACACAGGAGGAATACGATAGGCTTTTTACGAACATTTTCAGGAATGTAAACGGGAAGAAAATATTTCTGTTCGGCTCCGGAAGATTTGCGGAGCAATTTGTAAAGCAATTTCAGGATTGCTGTGAGATCGCCGGCATCGTTGATAATAACAGCGAAAAATGGGGAACAAAACTTGAGGGGATTGAAATCTGTTCTCCGATGGAGTTAAAAGCGCAGCAGGCTGCTTTTAAGGTGTTTATCTGCATTAAATTTTTTGATGAAGTGCTGGAGCAGCTAAGAGATATGGGAATCAGGGAAATTTCAGTGTACAATCCGGCATTGGAATATGATAGACCATTAAAACTGATGGCAGCAGGGCAGCAGGAAGAAAATAAACGGTATCATGTAGGCTATGTGGCAGGTGTGTTTGATCTGTTTCATATTGGACATTTAAATCTCCTGAAGAGAGCAAAGGAACAGTGTGATTATCTGATAGTGGGAGTGGTTTCGGATGAACAGGTTATTCGGGACAAACGCACAAGCCCATATGTTCCGTTTGAAGAGAGAAAAGAAATTGTGCAGTCCTGCAAATATGTAGATGAGGCGGTAAGGATACCTGAGGATCATCCGGGAACGGAAGAGGCTTATAGGCGTTACCATTTTGATGCACAGTTTTCCGGCAGTGATTATGAGAATGATCCCGACTGGATGGCCAAGAGAGAGTATTTACGGCAGCACGGGTCTGAACTTGTTTTTTTCCCCTATACACAGTCTACCAGTTCTACAAAGCTCAAGGAGAAAATCGGTCATTAACAGGAGGAAGGTTTATATGCAGATTTCATACAGCCCGGTAGGAAGCGTGGATATCTGGCGGCCAAACAGAGGATTAGAGCAGCTGGTGTCAGCAGGCATTAAAAGTACCATTTTGGATTTCTCCGTTATTTGCCAGGTTTATGATCCTAAGGAAATGATGCGGATAGAAAAGAGCGGCCGCAGGCCCAAGGGATGGATCTTTCGGGAACAGCCAGAGCAGGTAACAGAAAGCATCCGGATGTTTGTAACAAAATGCAAGGAACTTCATGTAGATATTACGCTTGCAATAATGCCATATTTTAAAAGTGAACAGGAGGCACAGAATCTGCAGGAATTATATCCGCTTCTTAGAGAGTGTATGAAGGCCTGTCATGTATATGGGATTGAAAAAGTTGTGATACAGCCATTACAGGCTGACTGGGAGACCAATCTGATATTTTATCAGAAGCTTCTTGGTTGGGCAAAGGAAGATGATTTACATATTCTGTTGAAAAACTGTCTGAAATATTTGAACGGCCGATATGTAAGAGGAACCTGCTCTGATGCGGAAGAAGCTAATACATGGATAGAAGCTTTAAATGAACTGGCAGAAGAAGAGCGTTTTGGATTTTGTATGGATATGGGAGTTTGCAGTATATGCGGGCAGAACATGTACGAGTTTGCAACAGTGCTTGGAGAAAAAATTAAGGCAGTGATCATAAATGAAAATAATGGGCAGGAGCCGGGAGCTATGCTTCCCTTTTCACAGATCAGCAGATCCCGGTGCAGAACGGACTGGCTGAATTTTTTCAGGGGACTTCGTGCAGCTGCTTTTCAGGGGACTGCTATCTTGGATGTCAGGGAAAGCCTGGCAGCAGGCCCTCTTTTGCTTAAAGAAGGGATGCTGCAGCATACGAAAAGAGTTGGAGAGTACTTGAAGCTGCAGCTGGAATTGGAACAGGTGCTTGCGAAATATGATAAAAGGGTGCTGTTTGGAGCAGGAAACATGTGCCGGAATTATATGAAGTGCTACGGAGAGAAGTATCCTCCGCTTTTTACCTGTGATAACAATGCAGCTATCTGGGGAACGAGATTTGAAGGTCTGGAGGTGAAAGACCCGGAAGAACTTAAGAAATTACCGGAGGACTGTGCAATCTTTATCTGTAATATTTACTATGACGAGATAAAAAAGCAACTGCAAAATATGGGATTACAAAATCCGATTCACTACTTTAATGATGAGTTTATGCCATCATTGTATCTGGATCGATTTGATTCGGAAATAAGAGAAGTGTATTAATTAATATTGGTGTTAATGCTAAGGAGAGAAAAGCATGTTTAAAGCATTTATTTCCCTGGGAGCGGCCTGTATGACGGCTGCATCAATGGAAAAGTACGGATTAAGAGATGGCTCATATCCGTTTGACTGGGTGGTTTCTCAGCTATATGGTGTTTTTCATTTTCTGGAGAATGATTTTGAAGATTTTCTTTGTAGAGAAAATTTGAGTGAAGATGGAAAACGTTTCTATGATGGGAAGTGGAGAATTCATTTTTTTCATGATGGTTCAATTACGGCAGAAGGGGAATATGACAATATCTGCGAGAAGTATAAACATAGGATTCAAAGATTCAGGGAAACTGTACAGGAAGGGAAGGTCTGTTTTGTTCGTGCCATAATAGATCAGGCTGAAGTATGCTGGATCAAGGAAAATAGTGAATACATTTTAAAAATAATCAATAAATTTCCGGAAAGCGAAATTGTCTTTTTGGCTCATCAGGGGCTGGGAGAAATGAAAAATTTTCCTTTTCGACTTTATATGCTCAATATTTATGGATGGATGACGGATACAAGGTATCAGCTAAGAAGTGCCTTTGATACCAATGAAAAATTTATTTCTTATTGTCAGGCAAATTATTCGGAGCAGAAACTGCTGGAAAATAAGAAATTTGATGAAAAAAAAGAAGTAGCATATGCCGAAAAGGAGAACCGGATTTCTCATGAGGAACGTGAGAAATTCTTTTTGAAAATTATTGATGGAAAGAATAGACAAATTGCTGTTGAACGGTCAAGAGTTAACAGGATTTTAGAAATTATAAATTCTGATTTGAAAAAGTTACAGAAGGAAGAAACCATCGTCATTTATGGTGCCGGAGATATTGGAAAGCTTCTTGCGGATAGAATTTGTAATCAGGTAGATATTAAATGCTTTCTGGACCAAAAGCCGTATGAAAGCAATTATCATGGAGTTCCCATCTTAAAGCCTTCCGAGTATGAGTATGATGAGAAGAGCTTGATCGTAGTGGTTCCATCTTATGATTATGACGGGATTGTATTAAATTTAAAAAAGTTGTATGGGCAGAAGGTAAAATGTATTTCAGTGGGAAATTTCTGTAAGACATATAGTGAGGAAGCACAATGATAGGGATTGGTGTACAGACAAAAAACGTAGTATATGATGAGGATCCGTATAAGGGTTTTAGAATGCTGAAAAAAACAGGATTTGATTGCTGCGATTTTAGCTTGAACAGTTATCTTAAAAATAATGATATTTATCAGGAAAATATAAATCGATTTTTTGATGGATCGGTAGAAGAAATTACAGCCTTCTTTACAAACCACAGGAACGCTGCCGCAGAAGCAGGCATCAGGATCAACCAGATGCATATGCCCTATCCTATCTTTGTGCCGAGCGCAGCGAAAGAAGTCAACGACTATTTACTGAACCAGGTCGCAATCAAGAGCATGGAAGTCTGTCATTTTTTGAAATGTCCCTATATTGTAATTCACGGATATAAGCTGGCAAGATATCTTGGATCAGAAGAACTTGAATGGGAAAGAACAGCGGCTTTTCTTGACAAGATTTTGCCACTGGCAAAAAAATATGGAATTACAGTTTGCATAGAGAACCTTTATGAAGCGGTAGCAGACCATATTGTGGAAGGTCCTTGCTGTAATGTACATAAAGCGGTTCAGAGGATAGATAATTTTAATGAAAGATACGGAGCGGAAGTATTAGGCTTTTGCTTTGATGCCGGGCATGCAAATCTGGTTGGAATTGATTTTGAAAAGTTCCTCACAGCTCTTGGAAACAGGCTTAAGGTGCTTCACCTTCATGATAATGATGGAAGGGCGGATCTCCATCAGATTCCATATGCCTTTACCAGAACAAGGGAAAATACGGCATCGACAGATTGGGAAGGATTAATACGAGGTTTGAAAGCAATTTCCTTTGGGGGAACTTTGAGCTTTGAAACTGCGCCGGTATTAACTTCATTTCCGGACTTTATGAAACAGGATGTCTTAACGTTCATTGCAGCAATCGGCAGAGGCTGGAAACAGGAGATTGAGAGATAATGTCAGAGAGAAGCCGGCTATGTAGATTTTTTGACCCCATATTGTCTGATTTTATGTTTCGTGAGTCCGTTATGTGGCTTCCAGACTGCATTTGAGGCACCTGTGCAACTTGACGAACAGGCTGTAAGCGTTCAACTATAATTTTTATCTGCACTATTGCTTATGCAAAAGTTGTATGATAAGCTTTAATCAAAGCATAACATTCTAA
>FR894533.1 GCA_000436115.1 Firmicutes bacterium CAG:534
TGGGTTCGATTCCCGCTGGGAACAGTAGAAGCGGCAATGAAGATAGTTTCATTGCCGTTTTTTTATGCGTTCAGATCATTTCGAGAAAATGCAGTAAAGAGTCATATTGTGGAGAATTTAATTTGGAAGCAGCTTTTAACAGAGCCAGCTCCCGCTCGTTCAGAAGCACGGCCTGATTATTGTCTTCCAGAAAAAACTGCGATATGGAAATCCCAAAAGCATCACATATTTTGGTTAGGGAAGGAATAGTAGGAAGCATATTTTTTCGGTACCACGAGGAAATAGTAGATTGTGTCAGACCTGATTTTTCAGCAAGCTGATATTCTGTCCAGTGTCGTTCTTCTCTTAATTCAACTATTCTCTCCAAAACATTGATCATAATTATCCCCATTATTTAAATAATACGTTAATTATACTAAACTTTATCGTTGCAATATAGTTCGCAAAGGCGTATAATTGTAACGATAAAGTTTAGTATATTCAAATGCGTATATTAAAGACCGTAAGTAAGTGGAAAATAATGGGATTGGTAATAAAGGCATACATTAAAAAAATATTATTTACATTTTTCATATTGATTGCTTCTGCTATATTAGGGAGCAGTCTGCTATCTTTAGTGTATTGTCTTCCAACTGATAAAATCACTCAGCATGTAGCCTCTGGTGTTCAAACTTTTTTAACTGAAGGGGCAACCTTTGAATATGCTTCAGGATATAAATCTGCTATTCTTGATAATGTAACAGACGCTATTATGCTTGGAGAAGCGGTTTTCCCATCAACAAACACTCCTGTAAGTGCCTCTATGTCAGCACCCAGATACATCTACTCTGACAGTTCCTCTCCTGAATTATCCTTAATGGCTTATATTAATGACAATACAACCTCTGAACGCTTTATCATGACTTATCCACGCTATTGGCATGGATATCTGATATTCATAAAACCTTTCTTTATGTTTTTCGATTTTTCTGATTCCAGGATCTTTCATCTGGGTATGCAGACCATATTGTCTGTCATATTAATCTGTCTGTTCTATCGCAAAGGGTTTCGTCATTACATTATGCCCTTAACTCTGCTTCTCGTTCTTTGGAACCCGGCATCTGTCGGAATGTGCATGCAATACTATGCCTGCTACTATTTATCATTTTTTGCTATGATCGTTATTCTTTGGAAAGCAGATAGCTTATTAAAGAACAGTTTTTATTTTAATATTTTGTTTTTAATAATTGGAATATGTACATCCTATTTTGACTTTTTAACCTATCCAATGGCAACTCTTGGTCTTCCCTTATGTATATGGCTGTTATTGGTTCCCTATAATAAGAAGAACTTATTGCATCTCATTACAAATGCTATATTCTGGGCTATTGGATATTTAGGAATGTGGGCAGAAAAGTGGATGATCTCTTCCATAATTCTAAAAGAAAATGTTTTTCAGGATGCATTAGCCAATGTTGCTTTCCGAACCTCCACTACGGTGGATGCAGATCAGATCAATCGAATAGGCACTCTATGTTATATTTTCAGGACATTAATCAAATGGCCCTATGTTATTTTTTTCGGAATTCCTTTTGTTATTATACTTATTATGGGACTCCGCAAAATCTTGCGAACAAATACATGTAGTATATCCAAGCAAAAATATGCGAAATTGCTATTATTTATGCTGATTGCGCTTATTCCCTGTGCATGGTTTTTTGTCACTGCCAATCACGCCTATGTGCATCCTCGTCTCGTATATCGTAACTGGGGTGTTTCCCTCTTTGCTTTGTTTAGCGGTATTATATATTTCTTTAATGATTTTAAGCAACAAAATTAAATCATAACTCTATCATAAAAGAGCTGATAATTTATCATTCATTTTCTTAACTCTGGATATTTGTCATGTATCGTCAATATACTTTTCCTTTTCGTATCCCATAGGAGCCTTTTTGTCCTGAATATCATATTTAATGTCCAGCTTATTGCAACAAATTGACAAAAGCAGTAATGATTGATGAAATCATTGCTGCTATTTCTATAATGATCAAAAAAATATCGACATTCAACCTCGCGTACGCTATTATATAGTTAAATCCATGTTTTGTGAACATTAAAATCACAGCAATTCCAATCGTGGAGATATGTAAATGAAAGCAGATGAGATAATAAAACCAGGTTGCAGAACTTTGTAGAAAATATCACGCAAAAGAAGTGATATTATATGGTTCCAGAGCAAAAGGAACAGCTAGAGAGCGCAGTGATATCGATATTGCAGTATCGGGAGAGGAAAACTTTAACGAACTTGTTGAAAAGGCAGAAGAACTGCCCACACTATATTCTGTAGATATTGTTAACATGGATACCTGCAAAAATCAGTTATTATTGGAGGATATCAGACAGTATGGACGAAAAGTTTAACAGATGTCTTTTATTGCTGGTTCACCGAGAGAAGTACTCAGGGAAGCCTTTCAGGCAGATTTGATTTCTGATGATGCCTGGATGGAGATGTTGAAGGTTCGAAATGAGCTTACGCATGACTACGATTGTGAAATAGTGAAGCAACATTGCCATATGATTGTAGAGAAATACATTGATCTGTTTTATGATTTTGAAAAGAAAGTAAAACAGTTGATGGACAGATGATCCTATGGTTTAATTATAGTAGAAACAAGAGATTACAAGGGCGGGAGATATTAAATTTATGGAAGGATTAAAAAGCCTGTTAATGGGTGAAAATTTTTATATTGTTGTTTCCATAATAACATTTTTATGTTATTTGTTTTTATCGTCCTGTTTTATCAGCACTTCCAGAGATGAAAAGGTAATGTACTATTTAAGAGTCATTCTGCTGGCGCTTCTATGTTGGACCGGAGGCTCTCTTCTGATGCGTTTGCAGATCAGTCCGGGAGAGCGGTTCTGGTTTCATTTTTCAATGGTTGGTCTGTTTACGATTCCCGTTGCAATTTACGGATTTCTTTTTTGCGTGCTTGAAATTACCGGAAAAGGAAGATTTTTAAATATCTGCATGCTGGTATCTGTAGCTGCAGCCCTTTTCAATGCATTTACCGGTTTCCTTCTTCCAATGCCGGAAAGGCAGCAGCTGTCAAATGGTAAATTTTCTTATGTCTATCATGCCAGGGCAGGACTGTGGCTGTGGATTGCAGTTGAAATTGTTGTTTTAGTCTATGTAACCGTTCTTGCTCATAAAAAGATAGGAACGCAATACGAGTACCGGCGTAAGCTTGGGCCGTTGTTACTGGGCGTATTAATGCTCTTTGGAGGAAATATTGCCTGTCTGTTATCGCCGGGAGGATATTTACCTTTTGATGCACTTGGCGGTGTAGGAATGGCAGTCTGCCTTGTGTATGCTATTTACAAACAATATTTCTTTTCTATTTCATCCTGGATCATTGCAGGAGTAATTTATTTCACAGCTACAGTTATAGCATTTATTCCTATATCATTTTTTGAACTGAATATGGATCATATCATATTTGGAAAGTTAACCAGCTTTGATAAGCAATCTATTACTGTTTTTATGATTGCGGAAGGCCTGTGGTGTGTTCTCATATCAGTTTTTACAAGAAGACGGGTAGAATACCTTTTATCTCAGAAGAAAAAGTATATCGTTGATTGTCTTGCAAAGTTTCAGGACGAAGTTACATCTGTTGTAAGCAAAAAGAAATTATACAGGATGATTTGTGAAACTGTGAATGCAGCGGTGATTAACTCCTGTGTACATATTTTTGAAAAGAAGGAAGGTCATTTTGCAGAGTGTCTGGAAAATAAAGATTTTCCGTTGACAGAAGAAGACGAAGCACGGCTTCATCAATTCTATGATAGCGGAAAGCTTTATAAAGACCCTGCCTTTGCCGTATTTAAATATGATAATGAAATTTATGGGTTTTTATATGTAGAGCTTCGCAGAAAAAATAAGTTTATTTATGATGAAGTAGATTGTATCCGACAGATAGGAAACAGCGTATCCAGCGTATTAAAAAGCATTAATGCATATGAAAAACTGTATCAGGTATCCATCCATGACGGACTGACAGGTTTATATAACTGGAATTTTTGTCGTGAGAGACTTCAAAAATTAGATATTAAAGCTCGTTCTACAGGAATGATCTATCTCGATATAGATAATTTCAAGTTATACAATGACCTGTATGGGGAAAACGTAGGAGATCAGGTTTTACACTGGTGTGCGAAACAGATGCAGGATCTTGCAAATGAGGATATGCAGGTATTTCGTGTTGGCGCCAACGAGTATTTAATCATTACACCGGAAAATAATAAAGAAAAACTGATCTCATTTGCAAAGCAGATCCAGAATGCAATGTTGGAGACAAAAGAAGATAAACCGAATGTCATTCAGCTGATTACCTTCAGTATTGGAATTGCATGGAATGCTTCAACAGCAGAGAATGCAGCGGAGCTGTTCCGGCAGGCCAGACGTGCGTCATTTTATGCAAAAGAAAATGGTAAAAACTGTATTGAAGTATATGAAAAGGCCTTAAAAGAAAAGAAACAGGATAGTGAAAAAGGGTATAATCAGGTATCGCCTACGATTTTTGCACTTATGGCAGCCATCGACGCCAAAGATTCCTATACCTTTGAACATTCAGAAAATGTTTCAAAATATGCAGAAAAACTGGCAGCAAAGCTGGGACTTCCCAAGGAAGATATTCAGACGGCAAAGGTGGCAGGTCTTCTTCATGATATTGGCAAGATAGGTATTCAGGATGATATTTTAAAGAAAAAAGGAAAATTAACTAACGAAGAATATAGCATAATGAAGACCCATGTGGAAAAATCTGTTGAGATGATCCACTTTCTGCCCCATATGAATTATGTAGTCCCGGCTGTTTTGTCGCATCATGAACGCTATGACGGAAAAGGATATCCAAACGGAATTCAAGGAAGGGAAATACCAATTTTGGGAAGAGTTCTTGCGGTATGCGACAGCTTTGACGCCATGGTATCCAAAAGAGCTTATAAGGAAAAACTAAGTGTGGAGTATGCAGTGGGTGAATTGGAACGAGGAAAAGGAACACAGTTTGACCCGGATGTTGCACAGGCATTCATTGAACTGATAAGAGAGGATCCTTCTTTTATCACTCAGTAGTTTGTTTCTAATCACAAAAAAGATGTATCTATCGGAGCACAGACACAAATGAAGCGCTGGCAGCCTGGAGGTTATTAGAATAACGCAGGGCAACAGACTGTAACAGGACATGTGTTTCATTTGAAAATATGCTGGAAATGAGGGATAGGATGCAAAACAAACGAAATCTGAAAATGATATTGAGTATGCTGTGTGTAATTTATCTGCTTACCGGATGTGGAATGGTAAGAAATATCAACCATATCAGGCAAAACCGGACTGAAACGGAAGCTAAGAAGGATACTGCAGTTGAAGAAGGCTCTGAGCTGGATGGAGAATCTAAAACGGGTACAGAACCGGAGGACAGTGATACGGATACGCTCCTTGCACAGAATCTGGTGAGTGACGCTTTTACCAGAACAGGGACCGTGAAACTGATGGACGATTATCTTGTGGATGTGGATTACCATGTGCCGGAAATTCTTTTAGACAGTGAGGGCGCAAAGGAAATAAACCGGGAGATCCGGGAGGTCTGTCAGGATGTGATGAAGCAACTGGACGAAGAAAGTTTTGTCTGGTGCAAGGTTGGATATGAGGCTTATCGCAATGATGATGTTTTAAGCCTGCTTCTGACAAAATACAGCACTATGGACGATTACACCATATATTATACATATAATCTGAATTTGGAAAGCGGAAAGAGGATGGATCAGAGGGATCTGATAGCAACACTTGATATTGAAACCCGGAAAGGAGAGACAGCAGAGGACGCAGTGCTTCGGCATATACGGAAGGAGGCTGCATATGAGTCAGATCAGTATATGAAATACCTCTTTGAATCCTTTTTTTTTAATCAGGCAGAAGTTAAAGAAAGGCAGGAAATTTATGCACAGTATCTGCTGATGAGAATGGAGACTATCCAGGAGGATCATATCAATCTGGATCTGCCTATGTATCTGGATGGGCAGGGAGTGCTGCAGGTTGCTGTTCCGGTTTATGTGATGGCAGATGGCGGATTATATGAGCATATACTTTCACCAATGACAGAGCACGCCCGTGCGGACAGAGAATTAAGCTTTGATCAGGCGGTATCGGTAACTTACAGGGACGGAAGAATGACAGTGCGGATCGAGGAAAATGACTGGACAGTTTCAGCCTTTGCTTCAGGCAATCTGGAGTTCGGAAAGGAATACGAAGTACACGGAGTTTATAAGGATTATATAGATGCTGCCATGTTGACCATCATGAATGGGGAATATGCGGTGCCGGTTTTTGTGTCAGAGGATGGAATGGTATCGTACCTTGATCTCTATTCCTGTGCGGAGGCTGGGTATTTCTGTATAACGGAGCCGGTTTGCGGACTGACAAGGGTGGAGGCTGTTACAGAGAGTAACGTATATGAGGTGGCATCTGCACTTGAGCAGATCATCTTTGAGCAGAGTCCGGACTTTTCCAGAGTGGTTATGGGTCTTTATGAGGGAGAAGGCTTTAGCACTGAAACGACATTTTATACCGACGGAGAAACACAATATACGGATTATTATTATCTGGGGTTTGATATGGAGCATGAGGGTACCTTTTTGTATCAGGACTCTAATTATGATGTGGGACTTTATGTCGGGTACGAAGGAAAATGCACCTATCTGGGAATGAATGAGAACGGTATGATTTTTTCCTATCTGCTATATGAGCAGACTGATGGAGCATCCGGGAATGCTATTTGTGGAGCATTCCTTGAACGCAGAAGGGATGAATGGGATGAATGGACCATGGAGTGGCGAGAGTGGGCTGATTATATGTCGCTTAGCGGTTATGCTCTGTTTGGCGCCGGAGAAGAACCGATAGAGCTGCAGATCAGTGCCGGCTGAGAGAGATTTGCGGATCAACGGAAAAATAAAGCTGAATGGAATTTACAAGGGGGGAAGTAAGGAGAAAAGCCCCAAGTTCCGGAAAAGCTACCAGATTATGGAAAACAGCTTTGCAGTATTTGATCAGGGAGAACTGTATTTTGCGCACTGTGAAGGAGATGAGCTGAATCTGGTGCACTATCCATTTTTACAGGGAGCGGATACTTTTGAAATCTGCGGGCTGTTGAAGGAAAGCGGTTTAAGGAATGCCGGAGAGTATTATTCGGAGGGCTTTGATATGGATGGTACGATGCCAGGGGATGCACAGATCGAAGAACAGCTTATCATGTGGCGGGAGAGAGGAGAAGAAAACATAACATGCATAAAGTTCGATTTCAACATTATATCATATGGATTTTGATTATGGTCATACTGACAGGAGCGACGGCCTGTGGAAAGAGTAGGGGACAGGAGGCTGGTGTCCAGCCGGCAGATCCGGTTGAAGAGCAGACGGAAGAAGCCTATGCAGAAGAAAATACAGACGGTGGAGAGAACGGAGAACTGGAAGAGGAAATTTCCGGGGAAATACCGACAGATGAAATACCGACAGATGAAACGCCGACAGGCGAAACGCAGACCGGGTGGACGGTTTTGGATTTGCAAAGCTGGATGGAGGATGAAGAACAGTTGGCCGGTGCTGTCGCATATCTGGGATATCGGGATGAAAATGATATGTCCATTATTCCGGACTGGATACAAGAAAATAATTCCGCCCTGCTTGCGGATATGCCCTTTCTGGCTGAAATTCCGGAAGAACGCATTATTGGAGCCGGTTATGGCGATTTGTTTTGTATCGTGCCCCGAGATGAAAATACCTCTATGGCAGTTAACCATGTGATCTGGGTTTCGACACAGGATGGCAATTGGCCACAGGTGGATGAAGTGCTTTATCGAAGTGAAAATGCGGATCCGGTGCTGGTGTTTGTCAATTTTGAGGAATTCCGTGAGGAGCCGGACACTGAGATTAATATTATTGCAGGGAATGGAGCACAGACACACTGGTATCCGGAGGTAAGTGATTATGGCTCAATGATTCTGCCGGCCGGATACGATGAGCAGGCACAGCTTATGGATTTGACTAGATGTAATGAGTTTATGGGCATTGCGGATGATGCCATGGATCCACCGGGAGACGGTTGGTGGCTGCCACCGACGAATGAGGGACTTGCGGATACGACATGGGTGTGTGAGGACTGGAGACTGGAGCTGCATTATGGAGACTGCGACCCTGAGTTTGCAGGTCTGGCAAGGCTTTATCACCGGTTCGAGGATAATGTTGAATATACCTTGTTTTTCAGAGGGGTATGGCGCATGGAGGGGGATTGTCTGCGTATGGAATTATGTACCGATGCGGGAAATACATCGGGAGGCGCCTGTCCGGTTCTGATTTCTCCGTCCGGGGAGGAACTTTATATTTATGAATCAGAAACCGGGTACACACCGCCGTTCATGACATATGACATGTCATCAATTACATTAACACTCAGTTATGGATAAACAAAGAAAAGGAAGTGTCATTTTCATTGACAGACCGATAAAATAAAAAGTAACGTTTATATTTGGAGGAAATTATTCTTTTGGAATCTGTCCATCCACATGCAAAATATGGTTCACCAGCCAGTCGGTGAGATAGTTCAGGATGCTCATGATCTGTTCGTCCTGATCCTCGGTTTCGTTTTCATGCTCTTCAATAAATTTATCAAGTTTGGTGATAAATTCCTGATGCTGGATCTTTTGGGTGAAGATTTTCTTGTAATGAATGGATTCCATATAATTTTCTTCATCTGTAAAGTGCTTTACCGTGTAATCACGGAGCTTTTTAAGAATGGCATCGATCTTGTCATATTTGTCCGGTGTGAATTCCTCATGCAGGAGCTCATAGGCTTCATTAGCGTAGTCAAATAACTGTTTGTGTTCCTGATCGATCATGTCAATTCCAATGTAGTATTCTGGTTTCATATCAAACATAATGCTATCCTTCTTTCGTACCATAAATTTTATCTGCTATGATTACAGCACCTAATGTATCACAAAAGCTTTTATGAAACAAGCCCCGAAAATCTTATGACCGCAGTATTCTCTGTAGGGAGCTTCCGTCTGTACACGGATCAGGCGGGCATCCAATCAGATCAAAGCTGTTAAACGGGCTGTGGAAAGAAATATATTGACATAATAGTTAGCCAAGACTAACATAAACATAAGAAGAAAACTGGAAAACAGGAGAAAAACAAATGCAGGCAAAAGAACTTGATGAACAGAAGGTTAAGGAAATAGGTCATGCTTTTGGATATTACGATTACGGGGAAGAAACAGGATTGTCATCCTGCTTTCGAAGTCAGGAAGCTGTAGCAACTTATATCAGCGGCTATGCCCGTATGGCTCTAAAGGGAGGCTTTCTCTATACGACGAGTAAGCAGGGGGAAGCATATATTGCCTATAAAATACCGGGGCAGAAGGTAAGCCTTAAGGCCGGAATGCAGTTAGTGAAAGCGCTGTTCCAGGCTATGAGCTTAGCAGAAATGATAAGATTTGTTAAAGTTATGTCGAAAGGCGGGCCAGGCTTAAAGGATCAGATGGATAAGGAAAAGAAGCCTTACATTTTCGTGGGACTGGTATGTGTGACGGAAAGCTACCAGGGACAGGGGTACATGCGTAAAGCTATGGAAATGGCGTTTGCAGAGGGAAACAGACTTCAGGTCCCTGTAATTCTTGATACGGATGCAAAGTCTAAGTGCGATAAATATGTGCATCTGGGCATGAAACTGGCCGGGATACGCGATTGCGGCGAGAGTGGAAAAATTTATGATCTGATCAAATACCCGGACCGATCAGGGGGAGATGCCGGGTGAAATAACAGAAAAAGACAAGGAGACAGAAAAATGGGGAAGACAAGAGATTTTGAAGCGGAATATAAGGCATTTTTACAAAAATATCCTTACAAAATAATTGAAGTAAATGGAATTAAGATCCGTTATCAGTATGGGGGAAAGGAAGACGCGCCCGTTATTCTGTTTTTCCATGGACTGGAAATGCAGGAAATGTGGATGTCTTACGCATTGCATTTCAGTGAAAACTACCGTTTTCTGATTTATGAGTATCCCCTTCATACAGTAATAGCAGACGAGCAGATTGATTTTGCAAAAGATCTTTTAAAAAAGCTTTCCATTGAACAGGTAATCCTGCTAGGCGGAAGCGATGGCGGTATCCATGCGCAGATATTTGCCAAGAAATTTCCACAGATGGTACAGGCAATGATTCTGCTTACAACTCTGACGATTGACGCTGATTATGTCCGGGATTTAAAGAAGGAACGGATAAGTGAGCCTGTCGTTGTGTCTTTTCTGAAATTAATTCCGGCAAAAGCAGAAATGAAGCTGCTGCTGAAAAAATGTGACGGATTTTTAGAGTGTGAGTCACCGGATAACCAGGCGTATGGAAGAACCTTTTATGAAACGGTGGCTTCTGATCTCCATTATAAGAAAAAATTTATCCACAGCTTTGAAAGTGTATACATGTTAAAGGATTATAAGAAATTTGAGAAAAAGGATTTTGAATATCTGCGCGGCAAGATTCAGATCCTGTTCCCGGAGCATGATATTTTTAAGAAGGAAGACCAGGACAGACTGGCCGCTCTTTTCAGGCCCCTGGATGCAGAGATTTTGGACGCACCGGGAGGACATGTAGGCTTTATCCTTCAGCCGGAAGCTTATATTGAAAAAATGGAGAAGTTTCTGGAGGGCAGAAAAGAAAAGCTTTTTCCTTCAGGAAAATCTTGAATTCCTACGGTAATCCAGTGGCTTCATCCCATAGTACGACCGAAAGACGCTGGCGAAACGCCCCTGATTGACATATCCGCAGGTTTTTGCAATATCGGAAATGCTCATTTCAGAGGAAACTAAAAGTTCTGTGGCTTTTTTCATGCGCACTTCATTCATGTAGGTAGAAACATTAACTCCAAAGACGGAATAAAAATACCGCTTTAAACTGGTTTCACTAACCCCTAATATTTCGGAGACAGACCGCATGGAAAGGTGCTGGCTTAAATCCTGGGTCAGTAAATTCTGGACTTTTTTTGCCAGGATAACCTGTACCTTGGACAGATAAAGAGCATTGGAAGCATCCTCAGGCTTATGATCCTGAAAATATTTTAGGAGCTGAAGGGTATCAAGGCGAAGCTGGCCAATGTTGTTGAAGGCACAATGCTCTGTGATATGATTCCACAGACGGAGGACGGGATCCGGTGTGTAGAAAACGGCGCCGCTGCGGTACAGTCTGATCAGATCCTCCGGGTTAATCTGAAACAGGTTTAGGACTTTTTTGGTTTCATCCTGAAACATGTCTGCCATGACATAGATCTCATAACCTTCATAATAGGATGAGGGATAATAAAAATAATCCTGTACCATTTGGGAGGAAATATTCATCAGTCTTGTATCGATATAGCTGTAGTTGTCATTGTTAATCTGAAATTCACATCTTCCTTGTCTGCAATAATTAATCAGCAGAATATCCTGAGGCATAGTGTTTCTGTTGCTGGGTACCATCTGGGTATGAATATCATTTAACACCAGATAGATACCCGGAAGGATATAGTATGCGGTCAGATTAAGGAAACCATCAGAGGTATCATGGTGAAAGGTAACAACATCATGGTCGCCTGTCAGGAAACGTTCTATATTTTTGCTAAAATTATCTTTTTTCATCAAATACGTCTTTCTTTTATTCAAAGGAACCTCAATAAAAACATTATAAATCAAATGTTTAGCAATTCAATAAAAATTTAAAACATATGGCTAAACAGACCTTTTTGAACGAATAGGGTATAGATATATTTTGAATACCATTATAAAGTAGTGTAAGTTAGTTGTGACAAACTATAGAAACAATATATAGATGAGGAGGATAAACGGCATGAAATTGTCAGAGGCAAAGGCCGGAGACTGTGGAGTGGTGCAGACTGTAAGCGGCAGTCATCACTTGATCTCAAGACTGATAGGAATAGGAATTGTTGAGGGCAGCAGGATCCAGGTAGTTCAAAATCAGAAGAACCAGCCGGTTTTGTTTTATTGCAGAGAATCTATTATTGCATTAAGCAAACAGGATTGCGAAGGAATTGAGATAGAGGGAGGCAGAGCATGAGTAAGACAATCGCATTATTAGGACAGCCAAATTCCGGAAAGTCCACGGTTTTCAATGGTCTTACAGGCGCACACCAGCATGTGGGCAACTGGCCGGGTAAAACCGTAGAGCGTATGGAAGGAAGCTTTCATTATCAGGATACGGAGTATCATATTATTGATCTTCCCGGGAGCTACAGTTTATCTGCAGGTTCTAATGAGGAGCAGATCACAGCAGATTTCATCCGATCTGGAAAGGCAGATCTGATAGCCATTCTTGTGGACAGCTCCCAGCTTGACCGTTCTCTGTATATGTATGTGGATTATATTGGCACAGATACACCGGTCATTCTTATTTTAAACCTGATGGATGTGGCGGAGAAAAAAGGGATCCAGATCGATACACAGGAGCTGAGCAGGCGGATGGGCATTCCGGTAGTCGGATTTGTTGCCTCAGAAACAAAGCGATATGGAGAATTAAAAAAGCAGCTTGTCGACGCGGCAGTAAATGGGAAAACAGCGGACAGTGCAGGACTTATGAAATACTATGCACAGGATCCGAAAATAAAATTTGAAGAAATAGCGGGCAGGCAAAAAGAGGATCGCTTATTTATAAAAGAAAAGCTTGCAATCCGTGAGCTTGAAAAGACGGATCAGGGGCTTATGCTTTCCGGAAAGCATAAATATGAGTATATTGATGAGCTTTTAAAGGGAACCGTTAAAAGATCAGATAAGGACATAAAGCTTAATGGATTTGATCAGAAGGCTCTGGGGAAACATTCCGGAAAATGGATCGCAGTTGGGATTATCGTAGCAGCGCTTGCACTGGCAATGGTCGTAGCAGCGCCCGTTATGGGACTGGGATTTGGGTTAGCAGGTGTGATCAGCGGGCCCTTAGAGCAGCTGATGACTTTCATGAATGTCTGGAAGCCTCTGGCAGAGCTGGTGTATGTGGTGCTGCCCAATGTGCTGGCATTTACCATATCTATGGCGGGATTTGTTCTGGGGGTTACTTTTACCTTTGCGATCATAGAAGATGTAGGTTATATGGCCAGAATTTCTGTTGTGTTTAATTCTGCTATGGAGAAGCTGGGCTTGCAGGGAAAAAGCGTGTGCTCGCTTCTTATGAGCATGGGAT
>FR894534.1:0-3950 GCA_000436115.1 Firmicutes bacterium CAG:534
ATTACAATCAGTAGATTTTAATTCATAAAACAGTTAGATAAACTGGAATTGAGAATTGCTGCTTTTTAAGGGAAATATTAGTTGTTATAAAGTATTATTAAAATATCCGCTAACCCTTGAAAACGCTAAGGTTTTGGCAAGTGAACTTTCCCTTACTGTTTCCCTTGTATTATATCTTCCCGCAGGTCATTATGAACCCTGATAAGGGAAAAAATAAGGGAAACAAAATCACATAACAAATTATAACACAATACATATGGGATATGAAGAATTGTTTGAAATGCTTTCAAAAAAACAATGAAAAGAGGACAGATAAAATGAATATGATTTACGCAACATACAATATCCACCATAACAGCATTGATGTATAACCCATGCAGATTACTTTTTACGGATAGACTGCAATGAAGCAGAAGAAGGATTGAAAACCACTCCCTGCTCTGAATGTGCCTTAAATGCTTTGGCGATAGATGAGCCTCTTGAGTATATAAGATTATATCTTGAGGGGAATATGCAGATGTGGGTGGATGCGGAAGATTCGTTAGAGTTATGGTAAAAAAGTAGTTATAACCTTTGAAATGACATAAAATTTAGGGCTGACTTGGATATTGATTTCCAGTCAGCCTGTTCTTTTCTGTTTCCATTCTATAAGGTGTTATCGTTATATAATATTGCGTATACCCTCACATATCCGCCTTGCAACAAGCGGGTTATTCATGGTGTATAAATGAATTCCGTCAATGTCGTTTACAAGCAAGTCAATAATCTGACTTAACGCATAGGACATTCCCGCATCAAAAAGCGCCTCTTTGTTATCTTCATATTTATGGATGATTTTCTGAAAACGCACCGGAAAGGTTGCCCCGCACATGGTTATCATTCTCCTGATTTGAGAGGCATTGATAACGGGCATAATACCCGGAATTATCGGAGTATTGATGTCTGCGATTCTGCAATCCTCCTGAAAACGGAAGAATAATTTGGTGTCAAAAAATAACTGTGACAGCAATACTTCGGCTCCTGCGTTTACCTTTGCTTTTAAATGTTTTACGTCGCTAATCCGATCGTCAGATTCGGGATGACATTCAGGGTAACATGCCCCTAAAAAACAGAAATCCCACTTTGCTTTCATGTAAGCAATTAAGTCGGAAGCGTGCCTGAAATCTTCCTTTTCCGCAATATTCGGATTTTTATCGCCTCGGAGCGCAAGTATATTTTTCAGGCCTGCGTCTGTCAGAATATTGGCAAACTCATCTATTTCCGCCTTATTATAATGCAGACAGGTCATGTGGACTACAGGCTCTACATGGTATTCCTGTTTGATTCTTTTTGCAACGATAAGATTGTTGGCTCATTCATTTCGTCAAAGCGGATAGAGGGCTGTTCAGAGAAGTCGCTGAAATACTATCAAAAGACCATTACCAATATGCTCGATGCTGTCGGCAAGCAGATAAAGCACATTGATACTGATGATTTACGAAAGTACCTGACAAGCTATCAGGAAGAAAACAATTCAAGCCGTGTTACGATAGATAACATAAGACGCATACTATCGAGCTTTTTCTCATGGCTCGAAGAAGAAAACTATATTATGAAAAGCCCTGTACGCAGGATACATAAGATCAAGACCGCAAGCACGATCAAGGATACCTATACCGATGAAGCATTGGAGCAGATGCGTGATGATTGTACGGATTTGCGTGATTTAGCGTTGATTGATATGCTTGCTTCAACGGGTATGCGTGTCGGAGAGCTTGTTCTGCTAAACCGTTCCGATATTGACTTTGAGGAACGAGAGTGTGTAGTTCTCGGCAAGGGCAATAAAGAGCGCATCGTCTATTTTGATGCCCGTACCAAACTGCATTTGAAGCAGTATCTTGACAGCAGGACGGACGATAATGAAGCTCTTTTCGTATCGCTGAAAGCTCCGCACAAACGTCTTAATATCGGCGGTGTGGAAGTAAGAATCAGAAAAATCGGTAAACGCCTGAACATACAGAAAGCACACCCTCACAAATTCAGGCGTACATTAGCTACAATGGCAATCGACAAGGGTATGCCGATTGAGCAGCTTCAACAGCTTCTCGGTCATAGGCGGATAGATACCACATTACAGTATGCTATGGTGAAGCAGAGTAATGTCAAGATTGCTCATAGAAAGTATATAGGGTGAAATAACAGAAAGAAGGGTTATTGTTATGGCAAAGAGTATTGAGCCAAAACTCAGAAAAATCGGTGCATATCTCAAATTAGAAGAAGATACGAAATTTACCATACCAGAGTATCAAAGACCTTACTCATGGTCTATCACTAACTGCGATAAGCTGTGGCAGGATATTACAGACTTCATTGATAGTGACAGTAAGGATAGATATTTCTTCGGTACAATCATCATCAACTGCCAAAAGGACGATACAGTATTGGGGCTTATAGACGGACAGCAGAGAACAACATCATTTCTGTTGCTGATGAAAGCTCTTTTAGTTCGTATCAATGTAGCGATAGGCACAACAAGTCAAGATGATGACTCTGAAAACCTGTGCAGAGGACTTAAAGAGCGCCGCAGAAAGATCATGGGTATTCTGTATAAGGCTGAAACAGAAGACATTCCAGATGATCCTGATATTGCAACGGATAGAGCTATCTGTAACAGTGAGCCTATTTTCACCGTTTTGATGCAGACAAAATATCTGAGGAAGATGTTAATGAAATTGCAGTTTGTCTGTTAAGGCTCTTTACTGTACTGGAACTTTTGGGGGCAGTGTGGTATAATGAAAGGTAGGAGTAGACACTCGGCTTGCTCATGAAGATTGATTTTTAAGGAGTAGTATTCAGATGAAAAAAGCATTTAAGATAATTGGAAAGGTACTACTTGTAATCATAATATTACTAATCATTTTCTTGCTAATAGTGTTCACATACAATAAAATTATGATGAATAAGGAAAAGGCACTATTGGACGAACCTCTTGGCGAAATGATAGAGGTTGACGGACACAATATGTGCATACACTCTGAGGGAGAAGGTAAACATACATTAGTATTTCTTTCAGGTTCAGGAACTGCTTCTCCTATACTTGATTTCAGAAGTCTTTATAGTTTGTTAGTTGATGATTATAGGATAGTAGTTGTTGAAAAATTCGGCTACGGTTTCAGTGATGTAGTAAATACTGAGAGGTCATTTGATACAATACTAAGGCAGGACAGAGAAGCTCTTTCAAAGGCTGGAATTGATGCTCCATTTATCCTCTGCCCTCACTCAATGTCTGGACTTGAAGCGATACTTTGGGCACAAGAATATCCAGATGAAGTCGAAGCAATTGTAGGTCTTGATATGTCTCTGCCACGCTCTTATGACAACTTTAATTTTTCAAAAACAGAACGGTTTGAAAAAATTGCGGCTATTGGACGGGAACTGGGGATCGTCAGATTTTACTATTCTGACAGTTCACTTCCTCAAGGACTTTTAGAAGATGATAAAGATTTATACAGAGCAATAGCCTGTAAAATAGCTGTAAACGATGACGTTATAAATGAAGGTCTTGCTATCCCCGATGCCGTCAAAAAGATCGACGGAGCGCCTAAGCCTGATATACCAATGTTAATGTTTGTATCTGACGGAAAAGAAACAGGCATTGAAAAGTGGTCGGAGATACAAAAAGAGTATGCTTCTGAACTGTCAAATGCAACTGTTGTTGAACTTTATTGCGGACACTATGTTCATAATTATAAGCAGGAGCAAATAAGTGAAGAAATGAAAGAATTTATTGAGAATATCAAGTAAAAACACTTGATATGTAAAGCTTTGGAATGCTAGTAAAATCAGCACTCCGAGGCTTTTTTATATGCTTTTTGTGACAATCTTGTGACAAAATATGAAATAAAGCATGATTTTGTGTGATCCTGGTGTGCGTCCTGGCTGTAGATGGCAGCTACACAGAAAGAACCGGG
>FR894534.1:4003-7843 GCA_000436115.1 Firmicutes bacterium CAG:534
GGGCGGGGGGTGTATTTCCGGGCGAGCCGCCGCCAACCCACCCCCGTAAATTTTCCAAAAATAAAAAAGGTGATCCGGTCAGAATTTGATTGAAAGCGATACTACTAGATGATAATATAGACACATGGGAAACCAGAGAGCCGGGCGGCTTACCCTCTTATCGGAGGGGCTAACCCTCCAGACGAAAGAAAGGAGGGCGTTGCCAATGATTACATATTCTGATTTGATTCAGTTTTGTATATTCATTGTTGCCCTTGTTGGTCTTTGCTATAAGATTTTCAAGGATAAACGAAAATAGCCGCCAACTATTCGCAGTAGTTGACGGCTGTTTGTAAAAACAGTTTGTAAATTTACTTGAGGGTAGCCGCTTCTCTGGCTTTCCCTTTTTCTATCTTCAATATACCACATGTTAGCCTATTTTTTCAAGGTAAAAAATCGGTGTTACCGATAAAATATTGTTAAATCTATAAAAATCCTATAAAATATAATCAAATAAAGACAAGTAGAGCCATGAGCCGGGTGTAAATCATCCGGCTTTTTTTCTGTTTATGGAGGTATCACGATGAAAGCGAACAAAGCAAAAATCATTGATCTGATGTGTGAAAAGAATTTGACACAAGCGCAGCTTGCAAGGGGATGCGGTGCGCGAAATTCCACAATAACAGCCATTTTAAGGGGACAGAGAGAGCCGACAATAAAAACAATTAGTAAAATTGCTATGTGCTTAGATTGTTGCCCGAGTGAGCTTGTGGAGGTGTAGAGATGCAGAAAGTAAAGCACAAACTCGCCATATATGGGAAAATGTATGGTCATACATTGCCAACGGTGGAAAAGATGGAGAACGCTGGAGCGGTTGCGGATATAGTAACAGTAGCATATAACACGGGTGTAATTGATGCAAAAGAGAACATTAACAGACTTGCAGATCTCGAAAAAATCGTGACGGATGAATACAACACACCGGGAGAGTTTCAAAACTGGCTTGTTGATTCTATAAAAAAAGCCTACAAGATAGGTTACGAGGAAAGGAGAAAAGAAAAATGATCGCTATTATTTGTACAACAATCGTATGTGTGACAGCTTTTTTGTGTGTTTCCATGATTATAGGAGCTAAGAAGTAATTGACTAATGTAGAGCCGCGAAGAGCCGGAAAAAATCCCGGCTCTTTTTTTATGCCGGAATTATTGAAAGGCGGTGTTAAACGTGGCGGATAAAGTGGACAGTATTACCCTTAGAAGATTGATAAGGTCGGTATAGAAGTGTTTCGCTTCATCTAAATAATGCTCCTGCTTAAACAGTTTGTTCTTGGCGGTAAATAAGGTTCGTTCATAGACTTCCCCTTTTTTAATTATCTTACAGCCCTTGCGGACATTCCCACTATCATCCAGTATCTCTTTCTTAGTTCGGACATGTTTTTTCTGCTCGTTGTAGAACATATTGCGTGTGGCAATCTTTTCTATGGGTTCCGGTAACAGCTCCCTTTCAGAAAAGATGAGATGGATATGATAGTTGGTCTTGCGTTTGTTGTGGTGCAGAGCTGATACACATTCCACACCATACTTTTCCTTAAAGCGGTTGGTAAATAGCTGTAACAGTTTGTCGGAATAATATAGGTCAGGAAACGATTCCGGTAAAGCTATAATCAGTTCCCTTGCTTCGATACATTTCCCATCTGTACCGCTTTTTAGAAATTCCTGTTGATTAAATCGTGCAAGCTCCGTCCAGTAGTGGCGGTCTGTGGTTTCATAGACCGCATAAAGATTTTCCTGCTTGGCGTGACTGGATATATAGGTAATCCTGCCACGGACATTGTGGAGCTTCCCTCACCGTAGCTGAAAACACCGTTCCCGTTCTGGGCGCTGGAGGAGATGACGGCATCAGAAATTGTGGCCTGTGCGCCGTCTGTTGCAAGCAGCGCCGCATTCATGCCGTAGAAATCTCCGTCCTCCGTATTTGAGCTGCTTCCTGCGGACTTATCCACGGTAATGGCGTTTAGGGTTACGGTGGCGTCCTGAATGCGCAGGGCATTTTCGTCATCTCCGGTGGAAGTATAAGTTCCATCTTCATAAACGCCGTCTGTGTTAATGGTATTCTGGGCAGTTCCCTGGGTTACCTGGCCGGAGCCTCCAAACCCGCCGCCCCCAAATCCGCCGCCGTTTCCGGGATCCATAAAGCCATTCAGGATGGTGGCTGACAGGATCACATCCTTATCTGAAAGCTCCAGCCGGAGAAATGCGCCCGGGGTCAGATCCGCAAGGGAAGCTGTAACGGTGCCGGAGTCCTGCTCCTGATAAATTACGACGTCGGATAGGTCATAGGTGACAGTTTCCCCTTCCGGCATGTCGGGCGGAGTCTGACCGTCCCCGTTTTCGTCCGGTTTATCGGGAGGAGTCTGGCTGTCGCTGTTTCCCTCTGGCATATCAGGTGGCGTTTCCTGTCCGTCCTCCTTTTGAGGCATGGGATCGGAGGAAAACTGTAAGTTTGCTTCGCCAAGGTGCAAAGTAACCTCTGTTCCATCCACGCTTGCAATCATTCCGGTGACTGTTTTGGTATTTTCTTCCTGGGCAGTCTCCTGTGCGGAGGAGGCTTCCGCAGCGGCCTCTTCGGTTTCAGAAGCGGAGGCTGTATGTTCCGCGGAAGCGGCAGAGGAACATGCGGTAAGCGCCAGGGATAAGGTAAGAGCAAGTAAGCTGTAAATTCGTCTTTTCATAATCCGTACTCCTTTCAATGAAAATACCATACCGCCCTTTCCTTAAAATAAGATTGAAAATTTTCAAGTGAAAACGGGTTTACTCAAAATATCAAGAGGAAGCAGGATGGATCTGCTATAATAAGGCTACGATATCGAGGAGACCGGGCAATGGAAAATTTGGTGCTGATCACAAGAACATTAGAACTTCTGGAAGATCATCTGACAGAAAATATCAAAACAGAAGAAATCGCACGCAGGTTATATTGCTCAAAATCCACCCTTGAAAAGCTTTTCAGATTTGCAACCAATATGAGTATCCGGGATTATGTGATCAGAAGACGGATGAGCAGAGCAGCCAGGGATCTTGCAGCAGATCCGGAGGAGGCAGCTATTCTGGATGTGGCGCTTAAGTATGGCTATAACAGCCATGAGGCATTTACAAGAGCATTTAAAAGCGTCTGGAATATCACGCCCTCCGAGTATCGGAAAAATCCTGTGCGCTATGAGCTGTTTCCGGCTTTTCGGCTGGAAAAGGAACTAATGGAGGATGAAAGGATGAAGAGTAAAAAGAAGGTGGATATCAGTAAGCTGTATGATGATATCCGGGAAAGGCAAAGCTGTTATTTTGTGGCAGTGGATATCAAAAACCTGATCCCGATCAATGAAATATCCCGTAAGGCAGGGGATCTTGCCATTCTCACGGCAATGAACAGACTGGAGACGGCAGCAGGAGAGGAAGATATTGTTTTCAGGATTGGAGGGGATGAGTTTGTTGCGCTTACAAATTCAAAAGACAAAGCATACGCAGAAGCCATGGCGGCAAAGATCCTGAAGCAGAACGGAGAGCCCTTTTCCTATGAAGGAAGGGAGATCCCCTTAAATCTTCATGTGACCTGCTACCAGCATGAAACCGCAAATCTGAAATATGTGGAATTATTTGCAGATCTGCAAAACCGGCTGGATCAGACAAAAGCATAAAAAAGACGGCTCCCGCAGCTTACGCTTTGCTCCGGGAGCCGTTTTAAACTAACTTAAAATCTTAATATTCTTTTGCAGCTTCTTCCTTGTTCAGTACGCGGAGAGCGCCTTGGGCAAGAGCCAAAAGCTCGTCCTCACCGGGATATACGGTGACAGGAGCGATAAAGCCC
>FR894534.1:7892-10359 GCA_000436115.1 Firmicutes bacterium CAG:534
CTTGTCATAAGCAATTCCGCCGGTCATGATGATCTGGTCTACCTTGCCCTTAAGAACGCAGGACATGGAGCCAATGTTTTTGGCAACCTGGAAGATGAAGGCATCTCTGATTTCCTCGGCATTCTTATCGCCGCCCTCGACCATCTTTTCTACATCACGCATATCGTTGGTATTTAAGTAAGCGTTAAAGCCGCCGCCTCCAACGATCTTCTTGTAAACTTCCTTCTCCGTATATTTGCCGGAATAGCAAAGTTTTACAAGAGCACCGGAAGGAACTGCACCGGCTCTTTCGGGAGAAAAAGCGCCATCACCGTCAAGTGCGTTAAAGACGTCGATAACGTTGCCCTTTTCATGAGCGCCTACGGAAACGCCGCCGCCCATATGGACAACGATCAGATTTAAGGAGTCATAAGCCTTTCCCTGCTCCTTGGCAAAACGCTTTGCAACAGCCTTCTGGTTCAGCGCATGGAAAACGCTGGTTCTGGGAAGCTCGGGAACACCGGAATATCTGGCGATGGGAATGAGCTCGTCCACAACAACGGGATCCACAATAAAGGAGGGAACGCCGATGGAGTCACCGATCTCTCTTGCCAGGATGCCGCCTAAGTTGGAAGCGTGCTGTCCCTGAACACCGATCTTCAGATCATGTAAAAGCTCGTCGCTGACAGCATAGGTGCCGCCGGGAATGGGCTTTAACATACCGCCGCGGCCAACTACAACCTGCAGGGACTTAATGTCAAAATTCTTTTTATCAAGCAGATCTAAGATGATCTGCTTACGGAAATCCTTCTGGTCTACGATAGAAGCATACTGTGCGATCTCCTCGGTGGAATGACGAAGGGTTTCTTCAAATAAAAGGGTCTCATCCTCAAAAACACCGATCTTGGTGGAGGTGGAACCGGGATTGATGATTAAACTTTTAATAGCCATTTGCTTTCCTCCTGAATTAGTTGTCTCTGCGCATTGCTTCTGCAACAACAGCGCCAAGTGCCAAAGAATTTACTTTTACTTCAACAGAGTCGGAACGGGAGGTCAGGATAACGGGAGCCTTGGTTCCGGTCAGGATATTTCCGTTTACAACCTTGGCAGTATGCACCATTGCCTTGTAAACCAGGTTGCCGGCGTGGATATCCGGGAAAAGAAGAATATCAGCATCTCCCTGGATCGCACGGTCAGTAGCGCCTTTATGCTTGGCAGCCTCTGCATCAATGGCAAGGTCTAAGGATAAAGGACCGTCTACGATACAGCCGGTGATCTGTCCTTCTCTGTTCATTTTGGTAAGCTCTGCAGCTTCTACCGTAACAGGCATCTTGGGATTGACAACCTCAACGGCTGCAAGAGGCGCAACCTTGGGATTTTCAATACCGCAGGCTTTGGTGATCTCAAGGGTATTATTGATAATATGAACCTTATCCTCCAAAGTAGGGTAAGGAATAAAGGCAACGTCCGTAAGGAAGAGGAGGTGATCGATCCCTTCCACATCAAATACGCATACATGGGACAGGGGCTTTCCGGTACGAAGTCCAACTTCCTTATCAAGAACGCTCTTTAAAAAGCCCTTGGTGTCGATCAGACCCTTCATATACATATCAGCCTTGCCGTCATGAACCAGCTTTACAGCAGTGTGCGCAGCTTCTGTAACATCCTCTACGTTAATGATTTCAAAACCGCTAAGGTCAATATTAAGGGAAGAAGCGATGGATCTGATCTCGCTTTCATTTCCTACCAGGATCGCATCGGCGATCTTTCTGTCCTTAGCAACCTTAACAGCTTCCAGAACTGCGGAGTCCTGGGCTACCGCTACAGCAACCTTTTTGGTGCCGCATTCGTTTACTTTTGCAATCAAATCAGCAAATGTCTTACTCATTTTAATTCGATCTCCTTTCAAAGATGAAACACATCGTTAAAATAATAACACTGATTTCGACAAAAAGCAATAAATACGCGTTGACTTTTGGATTTGCATATGCTATAAAAGATACAAGAAAACTGTTGAAGAAGAGCAAGTACGTTAAGTGGATGGTTCATCACAGAGAGCGGCCGTATGGTGGAAGGCAGCATGAACAGCTTAGGGGAATGGACTTCTGAGGGCGACTCGAAACTGCGTAGGCAGCCAGAGGAGACGGAGAGGACACTTCGTTACCAAATCCAGCATATGATGGTATGCGTTGAGCGGATGCAGATAGTGCATCAAGCCGGGTGGCACCGCAGGAGATTACTCTTGTCCCAGCATTTGTTGGGGGAAGAGCTTTTTTTATTTCCAAAATCTTTTGAAAAAAGCTCTCCCCGGAAACCGTAAACCCAAAGGAATGGAGGAGAAAGAATGAAAAAGAAAATCGTAGCAGTAGTAACAGCAGTGGCAATGACCGCAATGATGTTAGCAGGCTGTGGCAGCAGCGCCCAGCAGGAGAGCGGACAGACGCAGGAAACAGAAGAGGCTGTAGAGGATGCACAGGCACAGGAGCCT
>FR894534.1:10366-23158 GCA_000436115.1 Firmicutes bacterium CAG:534
GGCACAGGAGCCTGCAGCGGAGGAACCGGCAGCAGACGCTTCCGGCGCAGTGTACAAGGTAGGGATCGTTCAGTATGTAGATGACGCTTCCTTAAACCAGATTGAAAAGGCCATTGAGGCAGAGCTTGACAAAAAGGCAGCAGAGCTTGGGGTAACCTTTGATTATAAGGATTATACCTTTAACGGACAGGCAGATTCCACCGTATTAAATCAGATTGCAGCAGATCTGGTAGCAGATAAGGTGGATGTGATCATTCCTATTGCAACTCCCGCAGCGCTGATCATGCAGAATGCAACAGAGGAAAATCAGATCCCGGTTGTCTTTTCCGCAGTATCTGATCCGGCAGGAGCAGGACTGGTAGCAAGCAATGACGCACCCGGAGCCAACATTACAGGAACCTCTGATGCCATTGATACCGACATGATCATGAAGATGATCCTTGCAGCAAATAAGGATGCAGCAAAGATCGGTCTTTTATACGATAAGAGCCAGGCGTCTTCCTTAGGCTCCATTGAGGATGCAAAGGCATTTTGCGACAGCAACGGTCTTTCCTATGTAGAAAAGACAGGTACCACCGCAGCAGAGATCCAGGCAGCAGCAGACGCCCTGGTTGCAGAGGGGGTTGACGCTGTGTTCACTCCTCAGGACAACACTGTCATGACAGCAGAGCTTTCCATCTTTGAGAAATTTACAGATGCAAAGATCCCTCATTATACCGGAGCAGACTCCTTTGCCCTGAACGGTGCGTTTATGGGATATGGCGTAAATTATACAGATCTTGGAACCGCTACCGCAGATATGGTCGTTGACATCCTGGTAAACGGTGCGGATCCGGCAGCAACCAAGGTACAGATCCTTGACAGAGGAATTGTAACCGTCAACACAGAAACCGCAGCAGCAGTAGGAATTGACTACAGCGTTTTTGCAGATATGTGTTCTTCCCTGGTGGAGACAACCACAGCAGAAGAATTTGAATAAGAAAGAGCTTTAACGGAGGAATTATGGGGTCCATTATTACATTATCGATCGTTCAGAGCGCACTAGAGCTTGGCTTTATCTATGCTCTTGTGGCGCTGGCACTGTTCATTTCATTTACCATCTTAAATATTGCAGATCTGTCCACGGATGGGTGTTTTACACTTGGCTGTGCGGTCTGCGCCACGGTGACCATTGCAGGCCATCCCATACTGGGGCTTTTTGCAGCCATGGCGGCAGGCGTGTGCTCGGGCTTTGTAACGGCTTTTTTGCAGACCAAAATGGGAATTCAGTCGATCCTGGCAGGAATTATTGTGAACACAGGTCTTTATACGATCAATATTGCAGTGATGGGCTTTGCCTCCAACTTAAATCTGTTTAACTGTGAATCCGTATTTACCTGGGCAAAGGCAGCCATTGGAGGAAGCTGGTATAAGCTGATCGTTGCAGCTGTGATCGTGATCCTGATCGGCGTTCTGGTTTCCCTGTTTTTAAACACCAGGCTGGGACTTTCCATCCGTGCTACCGGAGACAATCCGGATATGGTGCGGGCTTCCAGTATCAATACCGGATTCATGATCACCATCGGTCTTTGCGTGGCCAATGCACTGACCGCCCTTTCAGGAGGGCTTCTGGCACAGTACCAGAAATCCTGTGACATTAACCTGGGCACCGGAATGGTGACCATTGCCCTTGCCAGCCTGATCATTGGGGAATCCCTGATCGGCAAGGGGGGAATGCTGAAGCGGATTTTGGGCGTAATTTTAGGAAGCTGTCTGTACCGTTTTATCGTAGCCATTGCCCTGAGGATGAACGTTCCTGCAGAGTGCCTGAAGTTAGTTTCTTCTATTATCGTAGCAGTTGCCATTGCGCTTCCTTACCTGAAAAAGAGATATTACTTTTCAAGGCAGAAGAAGGTGGCAAAGCAGGAAAATCAGATCTATCTGGAACAGATCCGGGGAGACGGAAAAGGAGGTAACGCATAATGGCAGATTACAGCAGCTATATGCTGGTCATGAAAAATGTAAGCAAGACCTTTAATCCGGGAACCGTGAACGAAAAGTGTGCTTTGAAAAATCTGGATCTGACCCTGAAAAGAGGGGACTTTGCAACCATTGTAGGAAGCAACGGAGCAGGAAAATCCACCTTGTTTAATGCCATAACAGGCGCCTTTTTTGCAGATAAGGGCCTGATCATGCTTGACGGGGAAGACATTACCTATCAGAAGGAATACATCAGAAGCCGGGTGATCGGCCATTTGTTCCAGGATCCCCTTCGGGGAACGGCTCCCCATATGACCATTGAGGAGAACATGGCTCTTGCCTATCTGCGTGCATCTACATCCAGAAATGCCTATTTCAGCAGGGTAGGCAGCGCAGACAAGAAGAAGTTCCGGGAGCAGCTTTCCCTTCTTGATATGGGACTTGAGGATCGGATGAAGCAGCCGGTAGGTCTTTTGTCCGGAGGACAGAGGCAGGCCCTTACCCTTTTGATGGCGACCATGGTGACGCCAAAGATCCTGCTTTTGGATGAGCATACGGCGGCGCTGGATCCCGCAACCGCAGAGAAGGTGCTTGAGCTTACCAGAAAGATCGTCAGTGAAAGACAGATCACCTGTCTGATGGTTACCCATAACATGAACCAGGCGCTGACGCTTGGGAACCGTACCCTGATGATGGACAGCGGAAACATCGTTCTGGACGTTTGCGGCAGTGAGCGCAGCAGCATGACGGTAGATGATCTATTAGAGCAGTTTGCGAAGCAGGCTGGAAAAGAAATGAACAACGACAGAATTCTTTTTTCCAAGGTGCAATAGAGGCGTATCCTGCGAATATTTAACAAAACTATAATATTTGAAGAGTTGAATAAAAACCGTAAATCTGATACAATAAGGTTTGCGGTTTTATTTTTTTACGCATTTCTTGGACAGACATGGATAGCCTTATGGGCTGATTGCCCGGGATAAGGCTGTCTGCTTAGTAAACATCATATAAGAGGAAACAGGCATATGAATTTTATTCAAAAGGTATTTGGTACACATAGTGAACGGGAGCTGAAAAGGATTGAAGGGCTGGTTGACCAGATCGAGGAGCTTCGTCCTTCCATGCAGGCTCTTTCTGACGCAGAGCTGACAGCAAAGACTGATGAGTTTAAAAAGAGACTTGCCGCAGGGGAAACCCTGGATGATCTTTTGCCGGAAGCATTTGCGGTAGTAAGGGAAGCAGCCAAGAGAGTTCTCAATATGGAGCATTACCGGGTACAGCTCATCGGTGGAATCATCCTGCACCAGGGACGTATTGCAGAAATGAAAACCGGTGAAGGTAAGACTCTGGTATCTACGCTTCCTGCTTATCTGAATGCGCTGGAGGGGAAAGGGGTACATATCGTTACCGTCAACGATTACCTGGCAAAGCGTGATGCAGAGTGGATGGGCGAGGTACACAAATTCCTGGGACTTTCTGTGGGCGTGGTATTAAACAGCATGAAGGCAGAGGAGCGCAGGGAGGCTTATGCCTGTGACATTACCTATGTGACCAACAATGAGCTTGGTTTTGATTATCTGCGTGACAACATGGTAATTTACAAGGCGCAGCTTGTACTGCGGGATCTTCATTACGCCATCATTGACGAGGTGGACTCCGTCCTGATCGATGAAGCCAGAACGCCTCTTATCATTTCCGGTCAAAGTGGAAAATCCACGAAGCTTTACGAAGTGTGTGACGTGCTTGCCAAGCAGATGAAGCGCGGCGAGGATATGGAGGATCTTTCCAAAATGGACGCCATTATGGGCGTGGAAAGAGAAGAGACCGGCGACTTTATTGTAAATGAGAAGGACAAGATCGTAAATCTGACGGCACAGGGTGTTGAGAAGGTAGAGAAATTCTTCCAGATCGAGAACCTTGCCGATCCTGAAAATATTGAGATCCAGCATAATATTATTCTGGCGCTGCGCGCCAACAATCTGATGTTCCGGGATCAGGATTATGTGGTAAAGGACGACCAGGTACTGATCGTGGATGAGTTTACCGGACGTATCATGCCGGGAAGACGCTATTCCGACGGACTTCATCAGGCCATCGAGGCCAAGGAGCATGTGAAGGTAAAGAGGGAGAGCAAGACTCTTGCAACCATCACCTTCCAGAACTTCTTTAATAAATTTGACAAAAAGGCAGGTATGACCGGTACGGCTCTTACAGAGGAAAAGGAATTCCGCGAGATCTATGGAATGGATGTTGTGGAGATCCCTACGAACAGACCTGTCATCCGTAAGGATCTGCATGATGCAGTATACAAGACCAAGAAGGAAAAGCTGGCAGCCATTGTGGAAGCGGTTCAGCAGGCCCATGCAAAGGGACAGCCGGTTCTGGTAGGTACCATTACCATCGAGGCCTCAGAGGAGATCAGCCGTCTGCTTTCCAAGGTGGGGATCCAGCATAAGGTGCTGAATGCAAAATTCCATGAGCTGGAGGCAGAGATCGTTGCAGATGCCGGTATTCACGGTGCAGTTACCATTGCAACCAACATGGCGGGCCGTGGTACGGATATCAAGCTGGATGACGCAGCCAAGGAAGCAGGAGGATTAAAGATCATCGGTACAGAGCGTCATGAGTCAAGACGTATAGACAATCAGCTCCGCGGACGTTCCGGACGTCAGGGAGATCCCGGTGAGTCGAAGTTCTACATTTCCCTGGAAGATGATCTGATGCGGCTGTTTGGTTCCGAGCGTCTGATCAATATGTTTAACGCCCTTGGAATTCCGGAAGGACAGGAGATCGAGCATAAGGCTTTGACAAACGCTATTGAATCGGCCCAGAAGAAGATCGAAAGCAATAACTTTGGCATCAGAAAGAACCTGCTGGAATACGATCAGGTAATGAATGAACAGAGAGAGATCATATACGAGGAGCGCCGCCGGGTACTGAACGGGGAAAGCATGCGTGACGTGATCTATAAGATGATCACGGATATTGCTGAAAATGCAGTAGATATTGTGATCGGGGATGATACGGATTATGATGAGTGGAACCTGGAAGAGCTGAATTCCCTGCTGCTTCCCACCATTCCCTTAAAGCCTGTGAACAGAGGGCGGATCAATACGCCTAAGAAGAACGCTTTAAAGCAGCAGCTGAAGGAAGAGGCGGTTAAGCTTTACGAGGCAAAGGAAGCAGAATTCCCGGAGCCGGAAGCAATCAGGGAATTAGAGCGTGTGATCCTGCTTAAGGTGATCGACCGCAAGTGGATGGATCATATTGACGATATGGAACAGCTCAGACAGGGCGTAGGCCTTCAGGCTTATGGACAGAGGGATCCGCTGGTAGAATACAAGCTCAGCGGCTACGAAATGTTTGATGAGATGACCCAGAACATCCGGGAAGAGACGGTAAGGCTGCTGTTCCATGTAAGGGTAGAGCAGAAGGTAGAGAGAGAACAGGTTGCCAAGGTGACCGGTACCAATAAGGACGATTCCGCAGTGAAGGCTCCTGTAAAGAGAGAAAAGGCAAAGATTTATCCAAACGATCCCTGCCCCTGCGGAAGCGGGAAAAAGTATAAGCAGTGCTGCGGCAGAAAGTAGCGCCTGCTAAATTAAAAAAAGAAAGAGGTGACGCAAGGTGGTAGAACTAGACCAGATGAAGCTTGAGCTTCAGACCTACAAAAGCCCTTTAGCGGAAGTGAGGGATTCACTTTGACTTAGCAAATAAGTCAAAGAAGATCGAAGAGCTGGAAAGAGAAATGGAGGCTCCCGGTTTCTGGGATGATCCGGATATCTCTAACCAGAAGATGAAGGAACTGAAAAACCTGAAGGATATTGTAGATACCATAAACGGGCTGGAAAGCCAGTATGAGGATATCGAAACCTTAATTGAAATGGGAAATGAAGAGGAGGATGCACAGCTTGCTGCAGACATCCGGCAGGAGCTTGATGATTTCATTTCCAAATATGAGGATATCAGGATCAGTACCCTTTTGTCAGAAGAATATGACAGCGACAATGCAATTTTAAAGCTGAATGCAGGAGCAGGCGGAACAGAAAGCTGCGACTGGTGTTCCATGCTGTACCGTATGTACACCAGATGGGCAGAAAGAAAGGGCTTTTCTGTGGAAGTGCTGGACTATCTGGATGGAGATGAGGCCGGGATCAAGTCGGTTACCTTCCAGGTGAATGGAACCAATGCCTATGGCTATCTGAAATCGGAAAAGGGCGTTCACAGACTGGTGCGTATTTCTCCCTTTAATGCTCAGGGAAAACGACAGACCTCCTTTGTATCCCTGGATGTTATGCCGGATATAGAAGAGGATGTGGATGTAGAGATCAATGATGATGACCTGCGCATCGATACTTACCGAAGCAGCGGCGCAGGAGGCCAGCATATCAATAAGACCTCATCTGCGATCCGTATTACCCATATTCCTACAGGGATCGTGGTGCAGTGCCAGAATGAGCGTTCCCAGTTCCAGAATAAGGATAAGGCCATGCAGATGCTGAAAGCAAAGCTCTATATGCTCAAGAAGGAAGCAAATGCGGAAAAGCTCTCCGACATCCGGGGAGAGGTAAAGGAGATCGGCTGGGGAAACCAGATCCGTTCTTACGTTATGCAGCCGTACACGCTGGTGAAGGATCACCGGACGAATGCCGAGACCGGAAATGTAGATGCGGTGTTAGACGGGGCGCTTGATCCCTTTATCAATGCTTATTTAAAATGGATTAATACAAGTGAGCCATCAGAAAACTGATGGCTCATTTTTATCGTGGGGATTGTTTTTTGATCAGATCAAGATAAAAGCCTGCGTTTACGGCCTGCATATAGGGAGATACCCACAGAAAGCCCACGCAGCAGGAGAAAAGACCAAGAAGCATCAGGGGGAGAAAGGAAAGTCTGATATAAAACAGTCTTCCTTTATGTCCCTTCATCAACTGCATGCTCATCTTTAAAAGCTCTCCCGCAGTATAATCGGGAAAATCCAGCATCAGATAGTAGCACTGGGAAAAGACCAGGGAAGCATATACCAGGATCACAAGGCCTATCACCAGGAAAATCGCATAGAGCAGAAACAGACCGCCGCTTCCGGAGGGAAGGGTGGTGCTTACAGATGAGCCTACAAGGGCGGTGGTGTCCAGAAAGCATGCTGCCAGGGATGCCGGAAGCATGGCAAGGGTGGAAATGCCTGCCAGCACAGCCTGAAGCTTTATCACTTTTATGGGATCGTTTTTAAAGCAGAAAAACAGATCGCTGATCCTGGGCTTTTGGTTGCAGGAGACCTTTAAATAAAGAAAGGCTTCCCCCGCAGAAAACAAACCGCTGTAAAGACTGATCAGAAAGGTCACAGCACTGCTTAAGATCACAAAGAAAGGGGTGCTCTGCCCAAACAGCAGCGTACACATGAACTGAAGAGGCTCCGTGCAGAGAAGCTGTAATAAAAGGGCGCCAATCAGCACGCCGTATTTGCCGAATAATTGTCCCTTGGCCTGAGCTTTTAAGCTGGTTGAGGATAAATAGTGTTCCATATTGCTAAAACTCCTGTTGTAAAAAATAGAATGTCTGAGGCAGGATCAAACTGCCAGATCCAGATTTTGTCCGATCAGGGATGCGGCATCCAGAGCCTTTTTGTTCTGGACATAGGGATTGCTCTCATCAGAGTACTGGATCCGGGTAGAGGTGGTGCCGCCGGATACATAGCTGGTGCCGCATTCAGGGCAGATAGCGGTTTTCAGGGTGACAGAGGCAGAAAGCACCTTGCCGCCCGCCTTTGCGGCCTTGGTATAAGCGTTGCTTACATGCTCCTGCTCATGGGCCCGAACCTTGGAAGCAGAAGCTTTTGGCGAAATATGGGATGCCGATTTAAAGGACACCATTTCGTCGGAGCCGTCCTGATATTTGCGGTTTTTGCAGGTCTCACACTGGGCAGGGGAGGATTTCCGGCCGGGAGAAACCTCAGTGGATTCTCCGGGATTTACCACTGCCTTTGAGGGCTGGGAAGAGAATGGCTGTACGCCGCTTCCGTATCCCCCTGCAAAAGGATTATTGTAAATAGAAGTTCCGATCGTCAGATTACTCATGAGTGCCTCACTTTCTGCTGCATAAGCTATTTGTTCAAAAGATCCGCATATTCCCGCATGATCTCTTCATAGGAGGTGCCGAGAATGTCCTCCGGATCAAGGCCCGTCTGCGATTCAAGCTGCTGATCCACCTGCTGTCCAAAACGGATCAGGGTATCCCGGCTGCTGGAAAGGATCACGCCCACTAAAGCGCTGATCATAGCAGAAACAAGAATGATCCCGGCAATGCTGATGCCGATTCCGGCCTTGGCAGTTCCCAGCATCTTTTTGCCATAGCCCTTAGACAGAATGGCAAAGATAATCGCAAGGCTTCCCAGCACAAAGGGAAGGTATACGGTAAAAATAGTTCCCACACACCCGATCCCCAGTATCAGGGAAACGATCGCCATGGTGTTTCCGGGGTTTGGAAAGCTGCCGGAGCGATAGGGGCTTTGTGGGTTTTGCATATTGGATGAATGATAATTTTGATTGCTGTCCATAACACACTCTCTTGTCCTATAATCTCACTTCTATAGTAACACGTTCCTAAAGTGGTGACAACATCATAATTGCCGGAAAAGCCTTTCCTTCCTGTTCCCGGCAAAATCCTTTCTTGAAAAAAATTCCTTCTTTCGTTATGATAAGATGAGCGGGGGAAAATAAGGAAGAATAAATTTTTCACGCGCAAATTTGCACCTGCGGCCTAAGGCCTGCAGGGTTTGGAAGGACATGGTGATAAAGATGGATATCATGAAAACTCTGAAAGAAGAGTTAAAGGTAGAAAAGTGGCAGGTAGAGGCTGCTGTAAAGCTGATTGACGAGGGAAATACCATCCCTTTCATTTCAAGATACCGGAAGGAAGCTACCGGGTCGTTAAATGACGAGCAGCTTCGTAATCTCCACGAAAGGCTCACCTATCTGCGCAATCTGGAGGAAAAGAAGGAGCAGGTGCTCGGAAGCATTGAGGAGCAGGGGAAGCTGACGCCGGAGTTAAAAGAAAAGATCCTGGCAGCAGAAACCCTAGTGGTCGTGGAGGATCTTTATCGTCCCTACAGGCCCAAAAGGAAAACGAGAGCCAGCGTTGCAAAGGAAAAGGGACTTGCACCTCTTGCAGATTATGTGCTGATGCAGAATGCTGCCGCACCCTTAGAGCAGGAAGCGGCAAACTATATAAGTGAGGAAAAGGAAGTAAAAAGTGAAAAGGACGCTCTTGCAGGGGCCATGGACATTATTGCGGAGATGATTTCCGATGAAGCGGATTATCGTATTTATATCCGTAAGATCACCATGGAGGAAGGCATTCTCTCAAGTACGGCCAAGGATGAGAAGGCCCAGAGTGTCTATGAGATGTATTACAATTATGAGGAGCCGGTAAAAAAGGCGGCAGGACACCGGATCCTGGCTTTGAACAGGGGGGAAGAAGAAAAGTTCCTGACAGTGAAGATCCTTGCGCCGGAGGAACGTATTTTGCAGTATCTGGCAAAAAAGGTGATCACCAGTGAAAATGAGTATACAACGCCGGTTCTTACGGAGGTGATCCGGGACGCCTATGAAAGACTGATCGCCCCTGCCATTGAGAGAGAGATCCGAAGCGAGCTGACGGAAAAGGCCGAGGATGGAGCTATCTCTGTTTTTGGCAAGAATTTGGAGCAGCTTCTGATGCAGCCTCCTATTGCAGGAAAGGTGGTGCTGGGCTGGGATCCGGCATTCCGTACAGGCTGTAAGCTTGCAGTGGTAGATCCCACAGGAAAGGTGTTAGACACCAAGGTGATCTATCCCACGGCCCCTCAAAATAAGGTGACGGAAGCCAAGGCAGAGTTAAAGCGCCTGATCAAAAAATACGGAGTATCCCTGATCAGCGTGGGAAACGGAACGGCATCCAGAGAATCGGAGCAGGTGATCGTGGAGCTGATCCGGGAATTAGACACACCGGTTCAGTATGTGATCGTCAGCGAAGCGGGAGCTTCCGTTTACTCCGCAAGCAAGCTTGCCACAGAGGAGTTTCCTAATTTTGACGTAGGACAGCGAAGCGCAGCGTCTATTGCCAGAAGACTGCAGGATCCTCTTGCGGAGCTGGTGAAGATCGATCCCAAATCCATCGGCGTGGGGCAGTATCAGCATGACATGAACCAGAAAAAGCTTGGAGAGGCTTTGGAGGGCGTAGTGGAGGACTGCGTTAATAAAGTGGGGGTTGACCTGAATACGGCTTCAGCTTCCCTGCTGGAATATATTTCGGGAATTTCCAAGACCATTGCAAAAAATATTGTGGATTACCGGGAACAGAACGGACGGTTTCAAAACCGCGCCCAGCTTTTGAAGGTGCCAAAGCTGGGGCCTAAGGCTTACGAACAGTGTGCGGGCTTTCTTAGGATCCTTGACGGGGATAATCCCCTGGATAATACCAGCGTGCATCCGGAATCCTATGAGGCTGCCGGAAAGCTTCTGGAAAAGCTGGGGCTTACCATGGAGGATGTGAAAAAGGCGCAGAAGCTGGCAGCAAAGACAAAGGCGGCAGAAAAGCCGGCCCAGAAGGCGCCGGAGCGCAGAGAGCAAAGAGGCGGCAGGCAGAAGGTTGTGATCCGCAACACAAATACAGCCATGGGGAAGGCCCTTGCAGCCGCTATGGGCGGCATGACCATGGCCTTAGACCCTGAGGAAAACAAGGCAGCTTCCAGGGAAGGAACGAAAGCGCAGGAAAGAGAAGCTGTTTTATCCGGCAACCTGGAAAGAAAGATCAAGGATAAGCCCCTTCTTGCCAAGGAACTGGGAATTGGAGAGATCACCCTTACGGATATTTTAAAGGAGCTGGAAAAGCCCTCCAGGGATCCAAGAGAAAGCATGCCGGCGCCGATCCTGCGCAGCGATGTAATGGATATGAAGGATCTAAAGCCCGGTATGATCTTAAAGGGTACGGTCCGCAACGTCATTGATTTCGGGGTATTTGTGGATATCGGCGTTCATCAGGACGGACTGGTACATATTTCGCAGATCACGGATCGGTTTATAAAGCATCCCTTAGAGGCGGTCGGCGTAGGGGATATTGTGGATGTCCAGGTGCTTTCCGTGGACGTGCAAAAGAAGAGGATCAGCCTGACCATGCGGATCGGACAGGAACAGCAGAAAAAGTCCTAAAGAAAAAACAAAATTTGCCTCCTGAGGCTGCAGGCTTTGCCGGGTGTGGCGCTGCCAGCAGTTTCAGGAGGTTTTTTTAGAGAATATTTATATTCTTTTACATTACGTTAATTGCTTTATGAAAAAAAATGAAGTAGGATAAAAAATAACATGGAAATCAGAATAAAAGAAAAGAGTGAAAGCAGATGAAGGAAAAATTTTACCGTTTTATGCAGGGCAGATATGGAAACGACCAGCTGAACAGGTTTTTAATGGTGCTTGTGATGATCAGCCTTTTGATCTCCCTGTTTGGAGTAAGGCCGTTTTATCTGGTGGGGATCGCCATTTTAGTATGGTCCTACTTTCGGATGTTCTCCCGCAACATTTATAAGAGACAGGCGGAAAATTCCGTTTATCTGCGTTATGAATATAAGGTAAGACAGAAATTTGCCGGATGGAAGAAGGCGGCAAAGCAGCGTAAGACCCATCATATTTACAAGTGTCCATCCTGTAAGCAGAAGATCAGGATCCCAAGGGGAAAGGGAAAGATCGAGATCAGATGTCCCAAATGCGGACAGACCTTTATCAGAAGAAGTTAGGCGGAAAAAGGAATGTTTGGATATATTATCATCAATAAAGGAGAAATGAAATTTAAAGAGTTTGATATTTATCACTCTTATTACTGCGGCTTGTGCCAGGCGCTGAAAAAGAATTACGGAAAGCTGGGGCAGATCAGCCTTTCTTATGACATGACCTTTCTGGTCATGCTGCTCAGCAGCCTTTATGAGCCTGACACAGAGCTTGCACAGGTAAAGTGCATTGCCCATCCCTTTGAAAAGCATCTGGTCAGGAAAAATGTGTTTTCCGACTACGGCGCTGACATGAACATTCTTTTTACTTACTATAAATGTAAGGATGACTGGGAGGATGAGCGAAAGGCTGCCAGTCTTTGCTATGAAAAGCTGCTGAAGGGAGCTTATGCAAGGATCCATGAAAAGTATAGTGAAAAAAGCCGCAGGATCAGCAGTCTGATGAGGCAGCTTTCACAGGAGGAAAAGAAAAATAACCAGGATGTGGATTTTATGGCCGGCCTTTTTGGAGAGGTCATGGGAGAGATCATGGCATGCTGCGAGGATGAATGGCAGGAAAGCCTGAGAACTATGGGATTTTTCCTGGGGAAATTTATTTATCTTATGGATGCCTATGAGGATGTGGAGGAGGATATGGAAAAGGGCAGATATAATCCCCTGATCCGTAAATTTTCAGATCCTGATTTTGAAGAAGAAATGAAAACTATTTTAACGATGATGATGGCGGGATGCTGCAAGGAGTTTGAAAAGCTTCCCATTCTTGAGAATGCGGAGATCCTTCGCAATATTCTGTATTCCGGCGTCTGGTACCGCTACGAGATGGTGAGCCAGAAACGCAGAAAGGGGAACTGAAAGAGCCATGCGTGACCCATATGATGTTTTAGGCGTTTCCAGAAACGCGACAGAAGAGGAAATTAAAAAGGCATATAAGGCCCTGAGCAGAAAATACCATCCGGATGCCAACATCAATAATCCCAATAAGGAAGAGGCAGAAGAAAAATTTAAGGAGATCCAGCAGGCATATCAGCAGATCATGAAAGCCAGATCGGAGGGCTACAGCTACGGAGGTGGTTCTTATG
>FR894534.1:23251-26193 GCA_000436115.1 Firmicutes bacterium CAG:534
TTTTGCCGGCTGGGATTTTTCGGGGGCTTATGGAAGCACCGGTGCAGGCTACGAGGAGGACAACCATTTAAGGGCGGCAGGCAACTATGTGCGAAACGGTTATTATAAAGAGGCCCGCACGGTTTTGGATGGAATGGAGGAGAGCCAGAAAAGCGCCAGATGGTATTATTACAGCGCCCTTGCCCATGCAGGACTTGGAAATCAGGTATCGGCCTTAGAGCATGCAAGAAGGGCAGCGGCAATGGAGCCCGGAAACAGTGATTACAGCAATCTGGTTTATCAGTTTGAGAACGGAGGTTCCTGGTACCGGCAGAAACAGTATACTTACGGGCAGCCCTATACAGGTGGGAACGGTCTTTGCTTAAAGCTCTGCATTGCCAATCTGATCTGTAATCTCTGCTGCGGAGGCGGAGGTCTTTGCTGTGGAGGAAGCCCTTATTACCGCTATTAGGATCTTACGTTACGAGGAGGGAACAAAATGCGCGCAATCTTAAATGAACAGAGACTGGTGATGGGAACCTGTTATTACCCGGAGCACTGGCCTAAGGAAATGTGGCGGGAGGATCTTTTAAGGATGCTGGAATGCGGCATTGAAGTGATCCGCGTTGCAGAGTTTTCGTGGAGTAAGGTAGAGCCTGCGGAAGGGAACTTTACCTTTGATTTCTGGGATGATTTCCTGGATCTTTCCGAGAAACTGGGAATGAAGGTGATCTTTTGTACTCCCACGGCAACGCCTCCGGCATGGCTGACGGAAAGATATCCGGAGGTGCTCAATGCGGATATTCAGGGAAATCTGTACCGCCATGGAACCAGAAGGCATTACAATTATAATTCTCCCAAGTATCGGGAGCTTTGCGCCCGGATCACCGAAAAATTTGCATCCCACTATGGGCCCAGGAAGAATATCATCGGCTGGCAGATCGACAATGAGCTTAACTGTGAAAAGGATGTTTTTTATTCAGAAAGTGATACGAAGGCCTTCCGTCTTTTCCTCAGGGAAAAGTACGGGGATCTGGACGCTTTAAACAAGGCCTGGGGAACGGTGTTCTGGAACCAGACCTACACCGATTTTGAGGAAATCTTTGTCCCCAGATACACCTACAGCAATTCGGTCAATCCTCATCAGGTGCTGGATTATATCCGCTTTATTTCGGCAAGTGTGAGAAGCTTTGCCAAAATGCAAAGCGATATTTTAAGGATTTACTGTAAGAAGGATGACTTTATAACCACCAACGGGCTGTTTGCCCATATTGACAATCATCAGCTGACCAGGGAAAGTCTTGATTTTTACACCTATGATTCCTATCCTGATTTTGCATTCTGCCTGGATATGTATACGGATAAGCCGGAAGAATTAAGAGACCGCAAGTGGAGCAGGAATTTAAGCGAGATCCGGGCTATTTCCCCGATCTTTGGGATCATGGAGCAGCAGTCAGGAGCCTGCGGCTGGAACACAAGACTGGAAGCGCCCACACCAAGACCGGGACAGATCACGCTGTGGACCATGCAGTCCATCGCCCATGGCGCCGACTATATCAGTTATTTCAGGTGGAGAACCTGTACCTTTGGTACGGAAATGTACTGGCATGGGATCCTGGACTATTCCGGAAGGGAGAACAGGAGACTGGCAGAGATCAGGGCGATCCATGAGAAAATGGAAAAGCTTTCGGAAGTGGCGGGGGCACAGTACGAAGCCAAAGTGGGAATTCTGAAGGACTATGACAATATCTGGGATGCAGAGATCGACAACTGGCACAGAAGAGTGGACAGCGTAAGCCAGAAGGCGCTTTATGCGGCTGCCCAGAAAACCCATACTCCTTTAGATTATGTGTACCTTACAGAGGAACAGGGGATCGAGGAGCTTCAAAAATATCAGGTTCTATTTTATCCTCATGCAACGATCATGACAAAGGAGCGGGCCGCCTTTTTAGAGCAGTATGTGAAGGAAGGGGGAACTCTGGTTATAGGATGCCGCAGCGGGTACAAGGATGAAAACGGCCACTGCGTGACGGACAGGCTTCCGGCGCTGCTTGCTGAGGTTACGGGAACGGATATTCCCGAGTACTCCCTGATTTCCCCGGATGCCGGGCAGGTCATGGTGGACTGGGACGGAGATCAGTTTGAGGCCAGTGTATTTACGGATCTGCTTGCCCCGGAGGATAAGAATGCTAAGGTTGTGGGAAGCTATGCAACAGGGGATGATGCCGGATGGCCGGCGTTAATCTGTCATCCCTATGGAAAGGGCAGGGCTTATTATTATGGAAGCGCATTTACGGAGGAAGCGGCAGCTCTGTTTATGGAAAAGCTGGGAGTGAAAGAGCCTTACAGGGAGCTTGTGACTTTGCCGGAGAGCTGCGAGATCGCCGTCCGCAAAAAGGGAAACGACTGCTATGTATTTTTGCTTAATTATGACAGAAAGCCCCAGAAGATCATACTTCACCGGGAATGCAGGAACCTGTATACGGACGAGCTGTGCGTTGGGGAGATCCTTTTAGGCAGGTACGAGACGCTGGTCATTAAGGTGACAGAGGAAAAATAAGGACTTGCGTTTGAAAAACAAACGTGTTATGGTATGTATGCAAATCAAATAAGAAAAAGTTCTTCGGGGCAGGGTGCAATTCCCTACCGGCGGTAAAGTCCGCGACCTGCAGGGTTCCGTTTTTAAGAGCGCTGCGGCTGATTTGGTGAAATTCCAAAACCGACAGTAAAGTCTGGATGAGAGAAGAAGCGGCAAATAGAAAAATAAGAGTTTTCTGTTTTATGCAGAGCTTTTATTTGATATTTATGAGCACATGCCCCGGATCAGACAGGATCCGGGGCTTTTTTCTGGGGACTTTTTCCGAAAGTATCAAAAGGAGGAGTTTTATATGAATCATGGTTTGTGGACAAGTGTAATGGATAATGTAGTGTTTGTGGCGGTGTCTGTGCTGATTGCGGCGGCT
>FR894534.1:26236-28909 GCA_000436115.1 Firmicutes bacterium CAG:534
CACAGAGAAGGCCCTTTACAAACGGCATGGGATCACAGAAAGGATCCTGACAACGAGGAAGATCGCAGTGATCGGTGTGTTTTCTGCGATTTCCGCAGTGCTCATGCTCTTTGAGTTCCCGGTTCCGTTTGCACCGCCCTTTTACGAGCTGGATTTCAGCGAGATCCCGGCGCTGATCGGCGCTTTTGCCTTTGGCCCGGTGGCCGGTGTGATGATCGAATTCTGCAAGATCCTGTTAAAGCTTCTGATGAAGGGAACCAGCACGGCCTTTGTGGGAGATCTTGCCAATTTTGTGGTGGGATGCAGCTTTATCCTGCCAGCATCCATTCTTTACCTGATCAAAAAGACCAAGAAAAGCGCCATGCTTTCCTGCCTGGTGGGTACGGTGGTCATGATCCTGTTTGGCACCATTTTTAATGCGGTATACCTGCTCCCTACCTTTGCGGATCTCTATGGCATGCCCCTAGACGCCATTGTGGCCATGGGAACGGAAATCAATGGAAACATTCACAGCGTGACAACCCTGGTGATCTTTGCGGTAGCGCCGCTGAACCTGCTGAAGGGAGCCAGCGTTTCTGTGATCACCATGCTGGTATATAAGCAGCTTAGCCCCATCTTAAAAGCAGGCGCGGTAAAGAAAAAGATTTGAAATTTGAAGCAAATTCAGGTATAATAACTGTCAGTGAGTAACCGGAAAGGTGTAAGTCCAACTTTGGACTTACACCTTTTTTGTGTCAGAAAAAAGGCGCAGTTTTTAAGCTTCCCTGCATATTGCAGAGGAATAAAGGAGGAGAAAATGGAACAGAATCACCAGTCTTATTTAGCAACGGAGGGGATCGGAAAGCTGATGGGCAAATATGCGGTCCCCTGTATTATTTCCCTTTTAGTGGGAGCTCTTTACAATATCGTTGACCAGGTTTTTATTGCCAACGCACAGGAGCTTGGATCTTATGGAAATGCGGCCAATACCGCCATATTTCCGCTTACGGTGATCGCGCTTGCCATAGCGGTCATGATCGGCGACGGATGCTGCGCGTTTGTAAGTCTGAGCCTGGGAAAGGGAGAACGGGAAAATGCAGGGAAAAGTGTGGGAAATGCGATCCTGCTGACCCTTCTTTCCGGCGTTTTCCTGACAGGGCTTTATCTGCTCTTTGCAGATCAGCTTATTGCCATGTTTGGAGGAACCGTTAACGAGGAAACTTTTCAGCATGCAAGGGAGTACTTTTTCTGGATCACGACGGGAATTTTGTTTTATATGTTTGGGCAGGCAATGAACCCGGTGATCAGAGCAGATGGAAATCCCAGGTTTGCCATGTTCTCCACCCTGGCAGGAGCGATTGTAAATGTGGTGCTGGATCCGCTTTTTATCTTTGGCTTTCGCTGGGGAATGAGGGGAGCTGCCATTGCCACTGTGATCGGGCAGATCCTGACGGCTGTGCTTGCCGTCTGGTATCTTTGTCATATGAAGACGATAAAGCTTTCCAAAGAGGATTTCCGTTTTTCAAGGGAAGTGATTGCCAGAACGCTTACCCTTGGTATTTGCAGCTTTCTGTCACAGATCTCTCTGGTGGCGGCCATGGCTGCCATTAACAATATGATCCGTAAATATGGCGCAAGGGATGAAATTTTCGGGCAGACCCAGTATGCCCAGATCCCTATGGCCGTAGTGGGGATCGTAATGAAGTTTTTCCAGATCGTGATTTCGATTGTGGTAGGCATGGCAGCAGGATGTATTCCCATTGTGGGCTTTAATATGGGAGCAGGGCAGAAAAGGCGGGTAAGAGAGCTGTTTACCAGACTTCTGCTTGCCGAAGCGGCAGTAGGGGCCGTGGCATTTCTGATCGCAGAGCTTTTGCCGGGACAGATCATGAGGATTTTCGGAGCGGCCAATGAGAGCGTTTACTATATGGAATTTGCTCAAAAAGCGTTTCGTATTTATCTTTGTATGATCATTCTTGCCTGTGTGAATAAAGCAACCTTTATCTTTTTACAGGCCATGGGAAAGGCGCTTGCCTCCACCATGCTTTCCATGGTCAGGGAAATCGTATTTGGAGTAGGCTTTGCCCTGGCGCTGCCCCTGTTTTTTGGACTGGATGGAGTACTTTATTCCATGCCGGTATCCGATGCGCTGACCTTTGTGATCGCAGGGATCCTGATCAAAAAGACCTATCAGGAATTATCCGCCATGCCGATAAATAAAGCGGATACATAAAAAATAAGGTAAGGCGCAAAAAGGAACGGAAGATGATCACTACAATTTTATGGGATGTTGACGGTACGCTGCTTAATTTTCTGGCAGCAGAAAAAGCAGCAATCAGAAGCCTGTTTGAGGAATATCATCTGGGAGTATGCTCGGATGAGATGCTTAAACGCTATTCTTCGATCAATAAAAATTACTGGGAGATGCTGGAACGGGGAGAAATTGAGAAAAAGGCTCTTTTGGTGGGGAGATTTCGGGATTTCTTTGAAAAGGAAGGAATAGACAGCTCTCTTGCAGCAGAATTTAACGAAAAGTACCAGCTCCGGCTGGGAGATATGATCGTATATTGTGACGACAGTCTTGAGATCGTAAAATCCCTGCGGGGAAAGGTAAAGCAATATGTGGTTTCTAACGGAACTGTGATCGCCCAGACAAAGAAGCTGCGGCTTTCCGGGCTTGGAGAGCTGATGGAC
>FR894534.1:28990-45007 GCA_000436115.1 Firmicutes bacterium CAG:534
AGGTATTTGCTAAGATTGGGCCTGTTGACCGATCAGAAGTAATGATCGTAGGGGACTCCCTGACAGGCGACATCCGGGGAGGAAACAACGCAGGGATCCTTACCTGCTGGTATAATCCGGAAGGAACGGCAGCAAAGGAAGCGGTCAGAATTGATCATGAGATAAGGGATCTCCATGAGGTGTATGGGCTTTTGAAGTAGAACAGCCACAGCAGTTATCAAACTAGTGTTAACAAAAATTTTAAGAAATTTATAAATCATTTCGATACATAGCGGTTTATCTGTGGTAAAATAATAAACAAGAAGTCATTTCTTATATTCAATAATATTATTCAATAACTATTCAAAATCATTTCTTATTGTCAAAACCATGTATGGAACATTTCCCAAAGGAAAAATGGCAAGGGAATGTCCTATCCGGCTTTCTCTTGCGAAAAACAAAAAGAGAAAGCGAGGAGTAAATGGATTTACAAGAGAAAGTAAAAAGAGTACAGGAATTCCGTCTGATCGATGACGTGTTCTTTGAAGTGTTTGCAGAGGATATTCCGGCCTGCCAGGAGATCATTAGGACGATCCTGGAAGACCCGGAGCTGATCGTGCATGATGTGATCGTCCAGAGCAGCAGGCGGAACCTTTATGGGAGATCCGTAAGATTGGACGCCCTGTGCAGCCTGGGAGACGGAACAAAGTGTAACATAGAGGTGCAAAGATCCGACCGGGACGACCACCTAAAGAGGGCAAGGTTTAATGCCTCCAGCATTACGGTAAGAGAGTCGGGATCGGGAGAACGGTTTGAGGATATTCTGGAACTGTATATCATATATATTTCGGAATTTGACTTTCTTAAAGGAGGACTTACCACCTATCATATCGATAAGGTGATCCGGGAAAACGGAGAGGTAGTGGATGACGGTCTGCATGAGATTTTTGTCAATACAGCCGTGGATGATGGGAGCAGCATAGCAGGACTGATGTCCTGCTTTACCAGAAAAGAAGTAACAAACCGGGAGTTCCCGGCAGTGACCAGGAGATTTCAGGAGTTAAAGAGCGAGGGAGGTGCAGACGCTGTGTGTGAGATTATGGAGAGGTATCTGAAAGAAGGAAGGCTGGAAGCGCAAAGGGAAGAAAGAATTAGGGCGATACAAAATATGATTGATCTGGAAATTCCCAAGGAAAAAATTTTAAAGAAATATTCCCCGGAAGAATATCAGGAGGCAGAAGCTCTTCTGATGGCAACAGTATAGAGAAAATAAACAATCCCCAAAGGCAATGCGCCTTTGGGGATTTTAATCTATATCGGATAGAACCGGACAGTCCTTCTAGTTTCTGGTAATCCGTATCTGGAGATTGGGATTAGCGTCCGCATATTCTGTGATGTAAGAGGATACTTCTTCTACGCTCATGAGCTCTTCTTTGGCGGGAACAGTGGTGTTTTCAGACCATTCTTTATAAACTTCACTGTTGGTGTCAACGGTATCATCAATGTACTCATAATGACAGGTGTGGGTTGTCATAGGATCTCCGTTGAAGGCGACTGTGTTGCCGTTTTCATCCGTCTGATTAACAGTATCTTCTTCAGAAAAGGACTGTGAAATCACATAGTCAGGGAGCAGGGTGTTTTTATTGATATAATATGCGGTGTAATAGTAGAGGCCGACACTGCCGAAGGTAGTGGTATCAAACTGTTCCAGAAGATAATAATCTTCCGGGTTGACCAGATCGCTTGTAAAATCATGTGTTACAGTATAGCCAAGTTCCATGTTGTAAAAGCCGCACGCTGGCTCTACTCTTGCAAAAAAGCTTTCAATAATATCGGTATAAGCATTATAACTGAAGTTAGAAAGGGTTTCATTCGTACCATACCAGCCCTTGTCTGTAAGAAAGTAAGTTTCGCCCTCATCGCCCTTCACAAGCATGGCAGCGTTTGCACATACGGAAGAATAAAGGTCGGGTGCGTTATAAGTAATAAGATTTTTATCAAAATCCACATAAATATTTCTTTCCATAATATCGTGTCCATAAATTGATCACGCACATTGTTATAGGAAATCACATGGAATCAGAAGGATCTTTATTTTATTTGTACGTTTTGTATCATATCACACAAATAACAAGATAGTAAAAAAAACGTTATAAGTTCACTTTTAAGCAATGTTGACACCACAAAAAGGATGTACTATCATCTAAATAGATGTAGGTACATCCTTTTTGATACAAAGAAGCATAGAAAGTGTAGAGGAAGCTATGGACGAAACAGGAAGAAAGATCACAAAGATTGCAAGGGAAGTCAGTAAATTTACGGTTCAGGCTATGAAGGAAGAGGGGATAGGCACAGCGGAATTTGATTTTATCCACCTGATCCGTCATCAGCCAGGACTGACCCAGGCACAGGTCAGGGAACAGCTTGGAATTGATAAGGGAGCAGCCGCAAGGCGCACCATGAGCCTTGAGAACAAAGGGTATTTGTACAGAAAGCCCAATCCGGCGGATAAGAGAAGCCAGCTCCTTTATGCCACAGAAAAAGCGGAAAATTTAAAAAATTCAAAAACATACATAGAGAGCGTGTTTTATGAGTGGCTGCTTGCGGAGCTGCCAGCAAAGGAAAAGGAAGCCTTTTGCAGTACGCTTGATACGCTGTACTGGCGGTCAGAACTACAGAGAAGAGACGGCTTTAAGGATGTAGCCAGGCTTGTGAACCAGCAGGCGGCAGATCAGGAGGTGCAGGATGAGAGATAGACAACGGATCAGTTCCTACTTCCTGGAGGAATGGAGAGTACTCCTTGCAGTTACGGTTTTTGGCCTGATTTATAATCTGGGGCTTTTGGCGGGGCCCTGGTTTGAAGGAAAAATGACAGGCTGCCTTCTGGACATTCTGGATGGCCGGGCAGCTTATCAGAACATGCTGATCCTGGTAGGCCTTTATGTGGCGGTAATCGGGTTAGTACAGCTTTCACGATATTTAAAACGCTTTTATGTAAGGCGCTTTGCCAATAACGTGAACCGTCAGATGAAGCAGATCTTGTATCACAGTCTTGTAAACAAAAGCAGGGCGGAATTAGAAGAGGAAGGCGCTGGCAATGTGATGACAAAGGCCATTCTGGATGTGGATGACTGTGCAGAGGGAATGCGGAAATTCACAACGGAAATCTTTGATACCGGGGTGGCGCTGGCGGCCTATGCCGGAATGCTGCTTTTTTATGATTTCCGGCTGGCGCTGATCTGTATGGCGTTTCCTCCGATATCCTATCGGCTGGCAGAAAAGATGAAGGTGGTGGTGCAGCGCACCGGGGCAGCCTACAAGGAGCAGTCAGGAGTACTCAGCAGCGCAACCTTAGACCGGGCGGCCGGGGAGCTTACCTACCGGGTATATGGCTGTGAGGAAGAAAGAAGGCAGGCCTACGAGCAGAACCTTTCCGATTATGAAAAGGCTGCAGTAAGAGCTAATATATGGAGCACGGCGCTTCCTCCGCTTTACCGGGTGATCTCCATGACAGGAGTGCTCTTTATTTTCTGGTTTGGAAGCAGAAATGTAGCCGGAACGGGATGGAAAAGCTGGGATGTAGCTGCTTTTGCTACTTTTTTATCCTGCTTTATCAAGCTGGCTGTGAAATCCTCCAGCGCAGCAAAGCTTTTTAATGCTGTGCATAAGGCGCAGGTCTCCTGGAAACGCATTAAGCCCTTTATGCATGAAAGAGGGAACACGGTGGAAGGCAGGGTGCAGGAAAAGGGACGCCTTACAGTCTCCCATTTAAGCTTTGCTTATCCGGGAGGAAAACAGATTTACAGGGAAGTAAACTTAAAAGCGGATCCGGGGCAGATCATTGGGATCACCGGGCCGGTCGCCTGCGGAAAATCTACCCTGGGAAAGACCTTTCTCTGTGAGTATCCCTACGAGGGGAGTATCCGCTTTGAGGGAAGAGAGCTGAGGAAAATGACAAAGGAGATGTTAAGCGGAACCATAGGTTATCTGGGACATGATCCGGAGCTTTTTCATGACAGTATCCGCAACAATGTGCTTCTGGGAGAAGAGACAGAGCTGGAACCATACCTCCGGGCAGTCTGTATGCAGCAGGAGGTGGCAGACATGGAGCAGGGGCCGGATACTGTGGTGGGAAGCGGAGGCATCCGGCTTTCAGGAGGACAGGCAAAGAGACTGGCGCTTGCAAGAACGCTGTGTCATGTAAGGCCGGTGCTGGTGCTGGACGATCCTTTTTCTGCGCTGGATATGGATACGGAAAGGGAGATCTTTGACAATTTGAAGGAAATGTGCAGGGACAGCATTGTGCTCCTGATCTCTCACAGACTTTCCCTGTTCCCAAAGATGGATCAGGTCATCTTTATGGAGGAGGGAAAGGCAGTTGTGGGTACGCATGATGAGATGATGAAGATGCAGCCTGAGTATGCAAGCCTTTATCAGGTACAGGTGGCGGCCACGCAGACGGCACCTCTTGATGGCAAAGAGAAGGGAAAGGAGAAGAACCATGCAAAATAGGACAAATGTGGCAGGAATGATTGGACAGACCATAAAAAAGCATTGGGGGTTGTCTTTTTTCATTGTAATAGCAGTTATCGGCGCCACTGCAGCAGCCCTGCTGCCTCCGCTTGTTCTGGGGAAAGCCATTGATACCATGACAAAGGGCAGAGGGATCCCGCTTTCCATGATCCTCCTTTATTTTGGATTTACGGCGGTCACGGGGCTGATGGAAAGCCTGCGGGAAGGACTGCTTACCCTGTTTGGACAAAAGATCACCCATGCGCTCAGAAGCGGCATGATGCGCAAATATACCCGCTTGACGGCAAATTCTCTGACAGCAAAGGAGCCGGGAGCAGTGGTTTCAAGATTTGTGGGGGATGCGGACACAGTAGAAAATTTGTTTACCTCAGGAATGATCAGTATGTTTGCGGACGCCTGTAAGATCGTCAGTATCTTTGCCGTGATCTGGTTTCAAAATCCCGGTCTTGCAGTGGTGCTGCTTTTCCTTCTTCCGGTCTTGTTTTGGTTTACCCGCATGGTGCAGAAGAATATGCTGACAGCCCAGCTTAAAAACCGTATTGCTGTGAGCAGGGCCTCAGGCCATGTGCCGGAAACCTTAAAGAATATCAGGACGATCCACTGCCTTTCAAAAGAGGCGTATATGGAAAAGCGCTATGACGAATATATTGGGGAAGGCTATCAGGCCATGGAAAGGACAAACTTTTATGATGCCGTTTACTCCCCTGTCATTATCCTTTTAAATGCCATTGTGGTAGCAGTGGTGATGCTGCTTTCCGCTTCGGGAAATGCAAGGATCCTGACATTTTTCGGAATGTCTGCGGGAACGGCGGTAGCAGTGATGAATTATATTTCCCAGATCTTTTCTCCGGTGGAAAGCCTTGGGATGGAGATCCAGACCATTCAGTCTGCCATAGCGGGAGTAAAAAGAATGAATGAATTTCTTGCAGAGGAGGAGCTTCCCGAAAACAGTATGGCAGAGGAAGAAATTCCAGAGCAGGAAAAGAAGGGCTGTCTTGTGGAATTCCAAGATGTCACCTTTGCCTATGAAGAGCAGGAGGTGTTAAAGCATTTGAGCTTTCAGGTAAAAGAAAAGGAACAGGTTACTCTGCTTGGAAGGACGGGAGCCGGAAAAAGTACGATTCTTAAGCTGCTTTTAGGACTTTATGAGCCTGTCGGGGGAAGGGTTACCATAGAGGGCGTTCCGGCAGGAAGGATCCCGGCCTCTAAAAAACGGAAGCTTTTTGGATATGTGGAGCAGTCCTTTTATATGGTTCCCGGAACGGTACGGGAACAGATCACGCTTTATGACCGGCGCATCAGTGAAAAAGAGGTGGAAAATGCAGCCAGGCTGGTAGGACTTGACACAGTGATTGAGAGCTTTGAGCAGGGCTATGAAACTATATGTACCCGGGAGCTTTTTTCGGAAGGACAATGGCAGCTTCTGGCTATTGCCCGGGCTGCAGTAGCGGATCCCAGGCTTCTTTTGCTGGATGAGATCACTGCCAATCTGGATGCCCAGACAGAAAAAATGGTTCTGGATGCCCTTCAGAGAGTGGCGGGAGGAAGGACGGTCATTTCCATATCACACAGGATAAATGCTAAGACCGGAAGGGTAATTAACCTGCCTTCCGGTTCATAAAAAATAAAAGCTGCCTGCGTTCTTTAGAAAAAATTTAGAAAATAAAAAGAATTTCTGTATTCATTTTCTCTCTTGCTTCGTTATAGTATAAAACGGTTGTAAATGTTCACCGCAGATAAGCTGCAAAAAAGTGTGGTGACAGGTATTGACAAAAGCTGTATTATATATATAATACAATAGTACAAGAGAGCGAGGAGAGAAAATTGAAAAATAAAATTTATCAATCGCGAGATTTGTGTCTGCGCGCACTTGACACAAACTCGGCATGTGCCAAAAAGTGTGCGCAGAAATGAGGATAAAAATGGATGAGCTGATCGAGATCCGGGATATGTGCAAGATTTATAATCCCGGAGAAAATGAAGTCCGGGCATTGGATCATGTGGATCTGAGGATCTGTAAAAATGAATTTGTGGCGATCATCGGACATTCCGGCTCCGGAAAATCCACTTTGATGAATATGCTGGGCTGTCTGGATGTTCCTACCAGTGGAAGCTACATATTAAACGGACAGGATGTTTCCAAGCTGACGGATGATGAGCTTTCGGACATCAGAAACCGGGAGATCGGTTTTATCTTCCAGGGCTTTAATCTGATTGCCGGACTGACTGCAATAGAAAATGTGGAGCTGCCGCTGATCTACAGAGGCGTTGCCAAGAAGGAGCGGCTGGAGCTTGCCAGGATCGCACTGGAAAAGGTGGGGCTGAAAGAGAGAATGACCCATCGGCCTTCGGAGATGTCAGGAGGCCAGCAGCAGAGAGTGGCAATCGCAAGAGCCATAGCCCAGGCGCCGCCGGTGATCCTGGCAGATGAGCCTACAGGAAATCTGGATTCCGGTTCTACAGGCGAGATCATGGAGATCCTGAAGGGACTTCATGGGGAAGGAAGGACTGTGATCCTGATCACCCATGATAATGAGATTGCAGCCAGGGCAAAGCGGATCATCCGGATCATGGATGGAAAGATCGTGGATGATATTATCAATGAAAATGTGATGTAGCAGTTCGATAAGCGGAAATCATTTGAGGAGAAGAGCAGAAAGGAAAGAATCATGGCAGAGCTGATGGAAACAATTCAGACAGAACAAAAGGAAATGCAGGATACAGAGCCGAAACAGAAAAAGGCAAAGAAAGAAAAGAAACCCAAAAAGGAAAAGAAGCCCCTGGATAAGGCAGCGAAGAAAAAGAGAAGAAGGATCATCTTAGGCTGTATTGCCGGTGTGCTTGTGATCCTGATTATCATAAACAAGGTGGCAGGAGCAAACAGTCCCTCTGTGGCAGTTCCTACGGTGGCAGCTTCCACAGGAGAGATCGAGCAGGTGATCAACACCAGCGGTACGGTTCAGACCAAGGAGACCAAAAGTTATTTTTCCAATGTGGGAGCAAAGATCGGGAAAGTGTTTGTAGAGGCCGGAGATGCAGTGAAAAAGGGCGATCTCTTAATATCCTATGACACCGATTCCTTAAACCAGGAGCTTGAGCTTGCAAAGCTGCAGGCACAGTCCACAGAGGGAGGCTATCAGAACTCTGTGCAGTCCAATAACGAAAAGCTGGGAGATTTAAGCGAAGCAACAGTAAATCTGGAGGTTCTGGATCAGCAGATCGCAGATACGGAGGCCTACATCAAAAACCTGGAAGCCAAGATTGAAAAAAAGAAAAGCGACCTTGCCTACCAGGGAACCCTTCTTCAGATTTCCCTTCTTGACTGGCAGGATCATCCTGACTCGGAAGAGTATATGAATTTGCAGAAGCAGGTACAGCTTAACAGCTACGAGCAGCAGAACAATAAGGAGATCAAGGGCTGGCAGGATGAGCTTTCCGTATATAATGACATGCTGGCAGATTATAAGGAATACCGTTCCGAAATGAAGTCCCAGAAAAGCTCTGCAGAGGCCGGAAAGCTTACAGCAGGCGCAAAGGAACAGATGGAAGCAGATAATCAGACCAAGGAGATCGAGCAGCAGACCTCCCTTGAAAACCTGGAAGCGGCGGAAAACGGGATCACAGCAGAATTTGACGGTGTTGTGACACAGATCGATGCCACAGAAGGACAGGTGGCTGCAAACGGTTCCCAGATCCTGAAGCTGGAGAGCACAGAAGATGTTGCAGTACGCATTACCGTAACGAAATATGATCTTGATAAGATCAAGATCGGACAAAGTGCAAAGGTTACCATTGGAAGCAAGGAGTATCAGGGAGAAGTTTCCAAAATTGACAAAATGGCAGAAAAGAATAACAGCGGCGCTACCGTGGTCGGAACGGAAATTAAGATCACAAATCCTGACAGTGATGTCATTTTGGGAGTGGAAGCAAAGGTTGTGATCAGCACTGCCAGGGAAGAAAATGTGATCATTGTTCCTGTAACCGCTGTGAATGTAGATGTAGATGGAGAATTTGTTTATACAGTAGAAAATAATGTACTTTTAAAGAAGCCTGTTCAGACAGGAATTTCTTCTGACACTTATGTTCAGATCACAGAGGGACTTTCTGAGGGAGAACAGGTTGTGACAGAAGTGTCAAGTGGACTGACAGAGGGCATGATGGTTCTGGCAATGCCAGAAGAATAAAAGCAGCAGGAAAGGCGTGAAAAAATGGCGCAGATTTGGGAATACATAAAAATTGCACTGATGAATATCAAGAGCAATAAAGGAAGATCTGTTCTGACAATGCTGGGAATTATTATCGGTATTTCTTCTGTCATTATGGTGATCTCCATTGGTACCGGTGTCAGAACCCAGGTCAACTCCGAACTGGAAGGACTGGGCGGCGGACTTCTGGTCTTTTATGTGGACAGCACCAGGAAGAACACCACAGTGACCTTTGATCAGGCAGACATGGATGCCATCCAGGCGCAGATCGACCATGTAAAGGGGGTAACCCCGCAATTTGGTGCATGGGGAACCGCAGAGGGGGCCAAAGGGGATTTTGATGTCAATATGATCGGGGGAACCACCGGACTGGAATACACCTCTACGGATCCGATCATCAGGGGAAAGTACTTTTCCCAGAACGATTATGACAGCGGCAGCAATGTCTGTGTTCTGACGGAAAACAGTGCGGTCGCTCTTTTCGGAACTACGGATGTGGTGGGAATGACCTTTGATGCAACAATCTGGGGCCTTACGCAGGAAATGCGGGTGATCGGGATCCGGAAGGACAGTGCCAGCGCTCTTGTGAATATGGGAATGGGAGGAGATGTAACCATTCAGGCCGAGGTGCCCCTTACCTTTATGGCTAACAAGTTTGGATATTATATTGATGATGTGGATCAGATCTATGTGATCGCTGAGTCCAACGAATATGCTTCGGCAGTGGCAAATAAGGTGATATCGCTTTTGGAGAGCAGGCATAATGTCCGTGGGGAAAATCAGATCCAGATGCAGAGCTTTGCAGATTATACGTCACAGTTTGATACTATTTTAGGATTTATCACGATCTTTATTTCCTTTGTGGCGGCGATTTCTCTTCTGGTAGGCGGTATTGGCGTTATGAATATCATGCTGGTGTCTGTAACGGAAAGAACCAGGGAGATCGGTATCCGGAAAGCGCTGGGAGCCAGAACCGCATCGGTTCTGCTGCAGTTCCTTGCAGAAGCCGGTATCATTACTCTTTTAGGAGGAGTGATCGGTATTATTCTGGGTATCTTAGGCGCCTTTGGCATTGGGGCGGTGGCAGGTCTGACGCCTCAGGTGACAGCGTCCACGATCTTCTTTGCAACACTGTTTTCCTGCGGCGTGGGAATTTTCTTCGGAATTTATCCCGCCAAAAAAGCGGCAAGGCTCAGTCCTATTGAAGCCCTGCGGCATGAATAAAAGAAAAAGAGGGAAAGTCCCGGTAAGCTGCGGCCCGCGCCGCTTTTTGCCGGGACTTTTTTGGCGGTTGCACTTTAGCTGAATTTTAGTATAATAAAAGAGGACAGACAGAAAGGAATTACAATGGAAGTTGAATTTGATGTGAAGATCACAGCGGGTGCGCTGTATGATTATATGCTTTACCATACCTTTACCGGCGCTTCAGGACTTTTAGGCGCTGCCGTAGGGGCGCTTTTGGTAGTTGCATTTTTTATGAATGCAGGTGTTTTGTGCCTGATCGCCGGGCTTGTTATTTTGGCGTATCTGCCATGGACTCTTTTTCTGAAATCCAAAAAGCAATATCTTTCCAACCCTGCTTTTAAGGAGCCTCTTCATTACCGCATGACGGATCAGGGGATCGAGGTTTCCCAAAAGGGGGAAACACAGGGACAGAAGTGGGAGGATATGTACAAAGCGGTTTCCACGCCCAGAAGCATCATTCTCTATACCTCCCGGGTAAATGCCTCTATTTTTCCCAAAAAGGATCTGGGAGAGAAGAGCAGTGCGGTGATCCGGATGATCTCCACGCATATGCCGCCAAGGAAAGTGAAGATCCGAAGCTAGCAGACGGGGGATAGGGAGATGAAGGAAGAAATGATAGAAAGCTTTAGTCCGCAGGATACCTATGAGCTTGGCAAAAGGATCGGAGAAACCGCAGAGGCCGGAAGCGTAATTACTTTGATCGGTGATCTGGGAGTAGGAAAGACCGTTTTTACACAGGGACTGGCAGCAGGACTTGGCATTACAGAGCCGGTAAACAGTCCGACCTTTACCATTGTACAGATATATGAGGGAGGGCGTCTGCCCTTCTACCATTTTGATGTTTACCGGATAGGAGATGTTTCTGAGATGGACGAGATCGGTTATGAGGACTGCTTTTACGGAGAAGGCGTCTGCCTGATCGAGTGGGCGGATCTGATCTCAGAAATCCTGCCTGAAAAATATACCCGGGTGACCATATCCAAAGACCTGGAAAAGGGCTTTGATTATCGGAAGATCCTATTGGAGGAAATCCCATGAAGCTGATAGCAATCGACAGTTCCGGACTGGTGGCTTCCGTAGCGATTGTGGAGGATGACATTTTAGTCGGGGAATATAACGTTCAATATAAAAAGACCCATTCGCAGACGCTGCTTCCCATGCTGGATGCACTGAAAAAGATGGTGGATCTTGATCTGAAAACGGTTGATGCCATTGCTCTTTCCAAGGGGCCCGGTTCGTTTACAGGGCTGAGGATCGGCTCTGCTACAGCAAAGGGACTTGGGCTTGCCATGAAGGTACCGCTTGTGGAGATCCCCACCCTGGACGGGCTTGCCTGTAATCTATATGGGGTGACGGATAAGCTGATCTGCCCCATCATGGATGCCAGAAGAAATCAGGTCTATACGGGAATTTATGAATATCACAGGGAAGAGGTTCCCATTTCCTATAAGCTTACGGCAGTGCGGGAGCAATGCGCCATTTCCATAGAAGAACTGGCGGCAAAATGCAATGCGCTTGGCCGCGAGGTTTTGTTTTTGGGGGATGGAGTTCCGGTTTATGCAGGGGAGCTTGCAAAGCTGCTAAAGATCCCCTATGGATTTGCACCGGCGCACATGAACAGACAGAGGGCAGCAGCCTTTGCCAGTCTGGCTCTCAGGTATTTAAAGGAAGGAAACTATGTGGAAGCCGCAAAGCATGCCCCTGAATATCTGCGCCTTTCCCAGGCTGAAAGAGAAAAGCTGGAGGGGGAAAAGGGAAGATCATGATCGTGATAGAGGAAATGACAGAAGAGGATGTGGAACAGGCAAGCGAACTGGAAAGCAGATCCTTTTCCATGCCCTGGAGAGCAGAGGATTTTCTGGAAATGGTAAAGGCCGACTATGCACATTACTTTGTGGCCAAGGAAGAGGGCAAGATAATTGGCTGCTGCGGACTTCGGGATATTTCCGGGGAAGGGGAAATTACCAATGTTGTAGTGGACAGTGACTGCCGGGGAAGAGGAATTGGCAGGGCACTGATGGAATATATGTTAAAAGAAGCAGAAAAGCTGGGGATCGGAGACTGTACCCTGGAGGTACGGGTCAGCAACCAGCCTGCGATCAGCCTGTATGAAAGCCTGGGGTTTCGAGGAGAAGGGGTAAGGCCTGATTTTTATGAAAAACCAAGGGAAGATGCGCTGATCATGTGGAAACGATAGGAAGCCGATGAAAGAATTACCACTGTTTCTTCATTTTTCTTTCATGTATAATAAAAATCAACAGTGAAAGCATGAAGGAGGCATAAAAAAGAATGCACATTTATGGAGAGGATAAAGAGCATGAGCTTACGGCTGTCATCTGTAATGCATGCGGGAAGAAACTTAAGGTAGAAAAAGGGATCCTGAAGGAAGGCTGTTTTCACGGAGAGGACAGGTTTGGATATTTCAGCGGTAAGGATGGAGAAACGCATTCCTTTGATCTTTGCGAGGAGTGCTATGATAAGATGATCAAGGACTTTGCAGTGCCGGTAGAGGTGCAGGAGGAGACAGAGCTTCTGTAAAGGGACGGCAGGCAGTCAGGAAAATGGAGAAGCAATGCTAGATGTCTGTTTATTAGGAACCGGTGGAATGATGCCGCTTCCCTACAGGTGGCTTACATCAATGATAGCCAGATATAATGGTCAGAGCATTCTGATCGATTGTGGAGAAGGAACGCAGATCGCATTAAAGGAAAAGGGCTGGAGCCCCAAGCCGATTGATGTGATCTGCTTTACGCACTTTCATGCGGATCATATCAGCGGACTGCCGGGAATGCTTCTCACCATGGGAAATGCAGAGCGCACAGAGCCGCTTTTGCTGATCGGACCCAAAGGACTTTCCAGGGTGGTGGCGTCCCTTCGGGTGATCGCACCGGAGCTTCCTTTTGTAATCGACTGTCTGGAGCTTACAGAGCCGGAGCAGACTATTCGGTTCGATGGCTTTCGGATCGAGGCGTTCCGGGTGAACCATAACGTTGTGTGCTATGGCTATAGTATTGTGATTGACCGGACTGGTAAATTCCAGGTAGACAAGGCTGTCAGCCTTGGAATAGAAAAGAAATACTGGAGCCGTTTGCAACGCGGAGAAATCATTGAAACCGGGAAAATGACACTTGTGCCGGAAATGGTTTTGGGCCCAGCCAGGAAAGGGATCAAGGTAACCTACTGTACGGATACAAGACCCACGGAATCCATCGTGAAGCATGCAGAGGGTTCAGATTTATTTATCTGCGAGGGCATGTACGGGGAGCCGGACAAGAAGGCTAAGGCCAGAGAAAACAAGCATATGACTTTTTACGAGGCAGCAGAGCTTGCAAGGCGGGCACAGGTGCCGAAGCTTTGGCTGACCCATTACAGTCCCTCTTTAAACAGACCTGAGGAATATCTTCCTGCTGTCAGAAAGATCTTTCCGAATACAGAGGTCTGCCGGGATGGATGGACCACAGAGCTTTCATTTGAGGAAGACTGAGGGAATAAAGGAAGTGCTGGAAGAAAGGGGAATCTGGATGAAAAAAACAAACCACCAGGGAGGTGTAAAGGGACTTCTGATCGCGATCGCGCTGCTTTGCATCGTACTGGGATATTACTTTTATCTGTCTAACCGGGAACCTGCCGGGCAGGAGGAAGAGGCTGTAAAACTGACCGCAGTGCAGGAAGCGCTGCAGAGAAATCTTGATGTGAATTACCCGCCGTCCCCCCGTGAGGTGGTAAAATATTTCGGGCAGCTTACCCAATGCTTTTATAATGAGGAATACACCCAGGAGGAGTTAGAGGAGCTTGCACTTCAGATCCAGAAGCTGTATGATAAGGAGCTTGTGGAGAATAAGACACAGGATCAGTATTTGCAGGATCTGCGCTGGGATATAGATAATATGAAGGATCAGGAGATCGTGGTTTCCAGCTACAGCCCGGCATCCAGCACGGATGTGACCTATTTTTCACAGGATGGCTTTGAGTGGGCCAGGATGCACTGCATCTTTACCCTGCGTAAAAGCACAACACTGGGAAGGATGGACGAGGTTTTTCTTCTCCGCAAGGATGATGAGGGACACTGGAAAATTTATGGGTGGCAGCAGGCAGACGACAGCAAGGAAGGGAAAACAGAGAATGAAGGATGATGTGATCATATTGGCCATTGAAAGCTCCTGTGATGAAACAGCAGCTTCGGTGGTGAAGAATGGAAGGGAAGTTCTTTCTAATGTGATCTATTCCCAGATCGCACTGCATACGGAGTACGGCGGTGTGGTACCGGAAATTGCATCCAGGAAGCATATTGAAAAGATCAATCAGGTAATAGAACAGGCACTGGAAGATGCGGGAATGCAGCTTTCGGATCTGACGGCCATTGCCGTTACCTATGGCCCGGGGCTGGTGGGGGCGCTTCTGGTAGGAGTTTCCGCAGCAAAGGCCATCAGCTTTGCTACAGGGCTTCCGCTGATCGGCGTCCATCATATTGAAGGCCATATCAGCGCAAATTACATTGAAAATAAGGATCTGGAACCGCCGTTTTTGTGCCTGGTGGTGTCGGGAGGACACTCTCATCTGGTGGTGGTGAAGGATTACGGAGAATATGAGATCATTGGAAGGACCCGGGATGATGCTGCGGGAGAAGCCTTTGACAAGGTGGCAAGAGCCATCGGACTGGGATATCCGGGGGGACCTAAGATCGACAGGGTCGCAAAGGAAGGAAATCCAAATGCCATTCATTTCCCAAGGGCAAAGGTGGGAGATGCGGAATATGATTTCAGCTTTAGCGGATTGAAGTCTGCTGTCCTGAATTATTTGAATTCCTGCCAGATGAAGGGCGAGGAGATCTGTGTGCCGGATGTGGCCGCTTCTTTTCAGAAAGCAGTTGTGGACGTGCTGGTAGAGCATTCCATGGACGCGGTAAAGCGATACGGCTATTCCAGGTTTGCCATTGCAGGCGGCGTTGCCTCCAACAGTGCGCTTCGGGCAGCCTTTGAAGAGGCCTGCAAAGCAAGAAAGATAGAATTTTATCATCCCTCGCCGGTTTACTGCACGGATAATGCAGCAATGATCGGGGCGGCGGCTTATTATGAATATGTAAAGGGAGTCCGTCACGGATATGATCTGAATGCCGTTCCCAATTTAAAATTGGGAGAGAGGATTTAGGAGCAGAGGAAGGAACAGCAGTGCATACAGCAGCGGTAGTGCTTTCTGCAGGAAGCGGAAAGCGGATGGGAAGCAGAACGAAAAAACAGTATATGCAAATCGGTGGGAAACCGATCATTTATTATGCGCTGAAAGCATTTGAGGACAGCTTTGTTGATGAGATCATACTGGTGGCATCAAAGGAGGATCTTTCCTTTTGCCAGAAAGAGATTGTGGACAGATATGGCTTTTCTAAGGTAAAGAGGATCGTGGAAGGGGGAAAGGAAAGGTATCATTCCGTTTTCCAGGGTATTATGGGCCTGACGAAATGCGATTATGTTTTTATCCATGACGGAGCCAGACCAATGATAAAAGCAGAAATGCTGGAAAGACTGCTTGGAGATGTAACAAAGTGGGATGCCTGCGTGGCAGGGATGCCCGCTAAGGATACCATTAAAATAGCGGACGAAAATGGAAATATTGCAGAAACCCCTAACCGTAACCTGGTCTGGACCATACAGACTCCACAGGTCTTTGAATACGAACTGATTAAAAAAGCTTATGCAGAGCTGATCCGCCGGGAGGATGAGATCAAGGCCCAGGGGATCAATATTACAGATGACGCCATGGTGGTGGAAACACTTACCGGACATCCGGTGCACCTAACGCCGGGAAGCTATGAAAATATTAAGATCACAACACCAGAGGATCTTCTGATCGCAGAGCAGTTTTTAGCTCCTTGCGGGAAACAGCTTCATCATTTTGTATAGAAAATTTCAGGGGGATAAATTGTTTAAAAAATCTGAAAAAAGTTGTTGACATTGGGAATGGCTTTTGCTAGAATAATCCTTGCGCTGATTGAGAGGCGCACGACATGGAGAGGTATCGAAGTGGTCATAACGAGGCGGTCTTGAAAACCGTTTGTCCG
>FR894535.1:0-8013 GCA_000436115.1 Firmicutes bacterium CAG:534
GTGGCAGGATCCTGAAACAAACCGATCTGCGGCGGCAGATAAGTAAAAAGAAGAAAACAGATGCCGGTTATGACAACAGCGGTCCATAAGGCAAAGGAAAAGGAAGAGGCCTTACAGGACAGAGTAAGGCGGTAAATTGCGAAAAAGGCGGCCAGTACACTGAGGATAAAGGTCGCAATATCCAGAGGCATCAGGGTTTTCCCCAGAATGCCGCTATAGGTGTAAAACAGCACCGGAATGAGAAAGGTAGCAAGGAGAATTCCGCAGGCAGAGGCGGAAATGATGCAGGGATACTTTCCCTTCAACATCGCCGCCAGATAAACAGAAAAAAGCAGCATGGGAAAGAAGCTGAGCTTCATATGCTCCCAGGTAGACTCGTTTACCGGAGAAAAGAACCCTATAATGAAATTCTGGCCGGACCAGTCATAAACAAAATGGGAAAGGGTACCGGTGATCAAAACAAAAATAGTTCCAATAATAAGAGCAGACTTTAAATTTTTCATATTCCTATTTTATGAAAAGAAATAAAAACTATTCAATGCTGATGAGGATAAAACAGAATGCTTTTCTTTTGTCCCAGAAAACTCTTACATAGATTGACTATACCCTGAAAAAAATATATAATTACTGCATGCTGATTTCTGTTTTCGCACAATTTATTGTAGGAAACATGGAACACGTCAGATTTGCATCTGTATTGAAACAACTCTTGAAGGATGAAGAATATGACAGAAGAAAAGGGAATGGACAGGCAAAAAAAAGAAGTGGTATTTGATGATGGAAGGATCGAAGCCATTCAGGAATTTCAAAGTCCCGAACAGCTTTACAGGGATCTTATTTTGCGTGTTCGGAAATACCATCCTTCAGATGACATTTCCCTGATCGAGAAGGCATACCATGTGGCGGCAAAGGCCCATGAAAACCAGGTGCGCAAATCCGGAGAACCCTATATTATCCATCCCCTTTGCGTGGCCATTATCCTGGCAGACCTGGAAATGGATAAGGAGACCATTGCAGCGGGCCTTCTCCATGACGTTGTGGAGGATACGATTTTAACCTCCAAGGAAATCGAAGAACAGTTTGGGCCGGATGTGGCGCTTTTGGTGGACGGAGTTACCAAGCTGCAGCATCTCCACCTGCAGGGGGAAGGAGAGAAAGCGCCGGACAGACTGGAAATGCAGGCAGAAAACCTGCGGAAAATGTTCCTTGCCATGGCAAAGGACATCCGCGTTATCATCATAAAGCTTGCAGATCGGCTTCATAATATGCGGACCTTAAAATATCAGAAGCCGGAAAGCCAGCAGAGGATTGCAAGGGAAACCATTGAAATCTATGCGCCTATTGCGCAAAGACTTGGAATTTCTAAGATTAAAGTAGAACTGGATGACCTTTCCCTGAAATATCTGGAACCGGAGGCTTACTATGACCTGGTGGACAAGATTGCTGTCCGTAAAAGCGTCCGGGAAAAATACATCCAGAATATTGTGGATGAGGTCAGTGAGCATATCAGAAATGCCGGGATCAAAGCCCAGATCGACGGAAGAGTAAAGCATTTTTTCAGCATCTATAAGAAAATGAAAAACCAAAATAAGACCATAGACCAGATCTATGATCTGTTTGCCGTGCGGATCATTGTGGATACCGTAAAGGACTGCTATGCAGCCCTGGGAGTGATCCATGAGATGTATAAGCCCATCCCGGGCAGGTTTAAGGATTATATTGCCATGCCAAAGGCCAATATGTATCAGTCCCTGCACACAACGCTGATCGGCAGCAGCGGACAGCCTTTTGAGATCCAGATCCGTACTTACGAAATGCACAAGGCAGCAGAGTACGGTATTGCGGCGCACTGGAAGTATAAGGAAGCTTCCGATGGCAAGAAGGTGGAAGATTCCGAGGAAGAAAAGCTTTCGTGGCTGAGACAGATCCTGGAATGGCAGAGGGACATGTCTGATAACAAGGAATTCATGAACCTTTTAAAAAGCGATCTGGATCTGTTTTCGGACAGTGTATACTGCTTTACCCCTACAGGAGAGGTTAAAAACCTTCCGGCAGGATCTACCCCTATCGACTTTGCATACAGCATTCACAGTGCAGTAGGAAATAAGATGATCGGGGCCAGGGTCAACGGGAAGCTGGTGACCATTGATTACGAGATCAAGAACGGGGATCGGGTGGAGATTTTGACCTCCCAGAATTCCAAAGGCCCGAGCAGGGACTGGCTGAGCGTGGTAAAAAGCACACAGGCCAAGAACAAGATCAATCAATGGTTTAAAAATGAATTTAAGGAAGAAAATATTGTAAAGGGCAAGGAACTCCTTACGGCCTATTGCAAAGCAAAAAGCATTAATATCCCTGACATTATGAAACCTGATTACATGGATGTGATCATGCGAAAGTACGGTTTCCGTGACTGGGAATCTGTGCTTGCAGCAGTAGGACACGGAGGGCTGAAGGAAGGCCAGATCATCAATAAGATGGTCGAGCTGTATGAGAAGGACCATAAGAGAGAACTGACAGATGCAGAGGTTCTTGCAGCAGTAGAAGAAAACGGAGAGGCGCAAAAGCCTGTCCAGATCAAGTCTAAGAGCGGAATTGTCGTAAAGGGGATCCACGATCTGGCGGTTCGGTTTTCCAAATGCTGTTCTCCGGTTCCGGGGGATGAGATCGTAGGTTTTGTGACCAGGGGACGCGGAATTTCCATACACAGAACAGACTGCATCAACGTATTAAACCTCCCTGAGATAGAAAGGAGCAGGCTGATCGACGCAGAGTGGGAGGGAGATCAGGAAGCCTCCTACGGTGAAAAATATCTGGCGGAGATCAAGATATACGCCAATAACCGTAACGGCCTTTTAGCGGACATTTCAAGGGCGCTAACAGAAAAGAACATTGATATTCTGTCTATGAATACCAGAACCAACAAACAGGGGCTGGCAACACTTGCCACTTCCTTTGAGATCAGTAACAGAGAAGAATTAAACAGGATCATCGATAAAATAAGATCTATTGACAGCGTGCTGGATATTGAAAGAACCACAGGCTGATGAATAGAAAGATGTAAGGCAGAATGAGAGGGAAAATGGCAGATTTAAAGATTGGAAAAATAGTACTTGGAGTATGTCAGACGAATTGCTACTTTGTCTATGTGGAAGGAACAGACAAAGCGCTTGTGTTTGATCCCGCAGACAGAGGGAACTATATTTATGATACCCTTTCGGAAAAGGGCTTTCAGGTGGCGGCAATTTTGCTGACGCATGGGCATTTTGATCATATCTGGGGAGTGGAAGAGCTGCAAAAGCTTTCCGGAGCCAGGGTATATGCCTATGAAGGAGAAAAGGCTCTGTGCGAAGATGCAGACTTAAATGTATCAGAAAGGGCCGGAAGACCCTGCACGATCAAAGCAGACTTTTATGTCAAAGACGGAGAAGAGATTACCATAGAAGGGATCACCTGCAGGCTGATTGCCACACCTGGACATACGGCAGGAAGCTGCTGCTATTATTTTGAGGATGCAGGGATCTTGTTCAGCGGAGATACCCTGTTTTGTGAGTCTGTAGGAAGAACTGATCTGCCCACAGGCAGCATGAGCGCGCTGGTTCGCTCTGTAAGGGAAAAACTGCTGCCGCTCCCGGATGAAGTTAAGGTATATCCGGGACACGGAGAAAGCACCACCATAGGACATGAAAAGAAATATAATGCCTTTCTTTAGGCGGAAAGACAGGGTGACTGGTATGAGAAAAAGCATATGGATGGCGGCGCTGGCCGCTTTGACGATTACAATTTGTGCGGGCTGTGGTAAGACACAGGAGGAGCCCCAAAATGAGCAGCAGGATGCGGCAGAGCAGAACGAGCTGTCACAAACGGAAGCAGCGCAGGAGCCATCTCCTACGGCAGAGCCGGGAACATTTCCTGTGATCACGGAAAGGGAGATCGTGGATGGGAAGATGCAAAGCTATCTTACCGGAGAGTGGAAGGATGAAAAGGTAGCGAACAGACGGCCGATTGCCGTAATGATTCCCAACAACGCACCGGCAATGCCTCAGTATGGCATTTCCAAGGCGAGCATTATTTATGAGGCGCCTGTAGAAGGAAGAATTACAAGACTGATGGCGGTATTTGAGGATTTTGATGATCTGGAAAGGATAGGACCGGTCCGGAGCAGCAGAGACTATTTTGTTTATGTTGCCATGGGCTATGAGGCGATTTACTGTAACTGGGGACTTGCCAGACCTTATGTGGAGGAGCTTTTAAGCCGTGATACCGTGCAGAACATCAGCGCTGCCGTAGAGGGAATTCACAATCCCGCAAACGAGGCCTTTGGCAGAGTGGACAGGCCTGGCTATGCTACCGAGTTTACGGGCTATCTGCTGATTGACGGCATGCAAAAGGCAGCAGAACGTCTTTCCTATGACTGGGAATATGATGATGCTTACGTTCCTCCTTTTACTTTTGTACAGGAGGAAGCAAGGGCAGAGGATTATTATTCTGAGGCAGAAGAAGCAACGAAGATCTATCCGGGCGGACAGGAAGGAAACAAGGGAGGCTACGGCGCCTATAATCCTTATTTTGAATACCATAAAGAGGATGGACTATATTACAGATTTCAGGATGGGGATCAACAGATTGACGAGCTGGATGACAGTCAGCTTGCTGTTTCCAATGTGGTATTCCAGTATTGCCACGGAGAGGTGAGGGATGACCATGACTATCTGGCCTTTGGCGTGCATGGGGAAGGCGATGCCATTGTTTTTACCGGCGGTAAGGTCATAAAGGGTACCTGGAAGCGGTATGACGGAGACGCCACACCGGCAAAATTCTATGATGAAAACGGAGAAGAGATCCTGTTTAATCAGGGAAAAACATGGATCTGCAATATCTGGAAGGAATACAGCGAATTTGTATCCTACGAGTAAAAAGGGAACCTGCGGTTTACAACCGTGGGTTCTTTGTGTATAATAGTCGAAGGTGGTGGATGTTTGACTGCCGTGTACCTTGAAAATTGAATTGTGCAGATAATTTGTCATTGTTTCTCCATCTAGCGCCAGACCTTTTATTAAAAGGTTGACGAGGAAAAGAGTGATCGAAAATTCGGCGGATGCTCTTTCGCAGCTCTCTCATGCGAGATATACCGGCAAATATGCGGGTAACTGCAAAACAAATACGGTATAAGGGAGAATGGATTGAAATAAATATAAGATACCATTGAATTCATAAAATAGAGAAAGATGAGGGAAACAATTTATGTGTGGAATTATCGGATATACAGGAAAAAGAGATGCAAAAGACATCATGCTGGATGCTCTTGAACTTCTGGAATACAGAGGCTATGACAGTGCCGGTATTGCAATTTTAAAAGAGGGAAAGACACAGATCGTAAAGCGTGCGGGAAGAGTAAGGGATCTGCGTCAGCTTTGTGAAGAAAAGCATCCGGAGGGAAACTGCGGTATCGGGCACACAAGATGGGCAACCCATGGAGGCGTGTGCGATCAGAATGCGCATCCCCATCAGTTTGGAAGGGTTACGCTGATCCATAACGGCATTATTGAAAATTATCGTGAACTGACTGAGAAGTATGAATTGGGCGGAAAATTAAAGTCAGAAACGGATAGTGAAGTGGTAGCGGCTGTTCTGGAGCATTTTTATCAGGGAGATCCCTATTCTGCTATCAGAAGGACCGTATTAAAGCTCAAGGGAACCTTTGCGCTTGCCATTCTATTTGAGGATCAGCCGGGCAAGATCTTTGCAGTCCGGAATGTAAGCCCTATTGTGGCGGCCAAAACGGAGGATGGAGCGATTTTGTCATCAGATGTTGCAGCTATCGTTCCTTTCACGAAGGATTACTTTGTTCTGCCGGAATTTCATGTGGTCTGCCTGTCGGAGGACGGAGTGGAGATGTATGATCTTTCCGGCGATCCGGCCCAGATCGAATGGCTGAAGGTGGACTGGGATGTGACGCGCAGCAGCAAGGGCGGTTATCCTTTTTATATGGAAAAGGAGATCATGGAGCAGCCTCAGGTCATCAATGATACGATTTTACCCAGGATTAAAAACGGAATGCCTGATTTCACAGAGGAAGGAATTTCCGATCAGGTGCTGGCAGACTGTAAAAGGATCTGCGTGATCGCCTGTGGAACAGCCATGCACGCAGGACTGGTAGGAAAAAGCCTGATCCAGTCCATGATCGGAATTCATGTAGATGTGGTCATGGCATCGGAGTTTATGTACAATGATCCGGTGGTGGATAAGGACACCCTGGTGCTTGCAATCTCCCAGTCAGGAGAGACCATTGATACCTTAGAGGCTCTTAAGTTTGCCAGAAAATGCGGCTCCCCAAGTATTTCCATTGTCAATGTAAAAGGAGCTTCCATTGCAAGGGCAAGTGAGCATGTGATCTATACCTATGCAGGGCCGGAGATCGCAGTAGCGTCTACAAAGGCATATACAACCCAGCTTGCAGTGCTGTATCTTCTCACTGCAAGAATGGCGATCGCCAGAAATCTGTGGGATCAGCAGCAGATAAAGAGCTTTATGTCTGAGTTGTGCAGAGTACCCAGTGTTATGGAACAGGTATTAGAGCGCAAGGAGGAGATCCACAGGCTGGCAGGCGCTATTTTAAATGCAGATGATGTGTTTATGATCGGAAGGGGACTGGATTATTCCATTTTGCTTGAAGGATCCCTGAAGCTGAAGGAGATTTCCTACATTCATTCAGAAGCTTACGCTTCCGGTGAATTAAAGCACGGAACCATTGCCCTGATCACAGAAGAAACGCCGGTAGTAGCAGTGGTGACCCAGGAGAAACTAAAAAGCAAGGAGCTTTCCAACATCAGAGAGGTTCAGTCCAGAGGGGCAAGAGTAGTGCTTCTGATCAAGGAAAATGAAGAACTTGAAGATGACGATAAATTTGGAAGCGTATTCAGACTTCCGGTTATGCAGGATCCGTTTATGGTTATGCCGGTCTCCATTGTATTGCAGCTGATCGCCTACTATGTATCTCTGGATAAGGGATTAGATGTAGATAAGCCAAGAAATCTTGCAAAAGTAGTAACAGTAGAATAAAAAAGAAAAGATAAGGGAAACAATGACAAATGAAAGAAGATAGGTTTATTTCCGTAACCGTAAACGAGGGCGGCTTTGATTATGATATTCATTCTCTGGTAAAGGCTTTTTACCCGGAATGTGAGGTAAAAGTGACCATAGGAGAGGAAGCCGCAGAAAGCTCCGGAGAGGGTCTGCCTGATCTGCACATCCAATTTGAAGATCAGGCCGTGTTGCTTTCTCTGTTAGGCGGAGAAGGCAATACGGCTTCTTTTGGTGTAAAAAAAATAGAGATTTCCCCGGATATGCCAAGGCCGGAGGTCAAAAACCGTTTAAAACAGCTGATCTACACGGCACTGTCGGAATATACGGGAAAGAAGCTGCCCTGGGGGACGCTGACCGGCATCAGACCCACCAAGATCCCCATGACGCTGCTGGAGCAGGGAACTTCAAAAGACGAGATCCTGCATTACATGCAGGAGCATTATTTTGTGAGCACGGAAAAGGGAGAGCTGGCAATCGAAATTGCAGACAGGGAGAAGAAGCTTTTGGATACCCTGCATTATGAGAATGGTTACAGCCTGTATATCGGGATCCCTTTTTGTCCCACCACCTGTTTATACTGTTCCTTTACTTCCTATCCGATCTTTTCCTGGAAAAAGAGAATGGGAGAGTATCTGGATGCGCTGGAGAAGGAGATTGATTTTGTAGCGGAGCGCTATAAAGACCGTGTGCTTGATACCATTTATATCGGAGGAGGCACGCCTACAACACTGGAGGCAGAGGAGCTTACAAGGATTTTAAATAAACTGAGAAAAAGCTTTGATCTTTCACACCTGAAAGAACTTACGGTGGAGTCCGGCAGAGCAGACAGCATCACTTACGAAAAACTGCTTGCCATGAAGGAAGGCGGTGTGACCAGAATTTCCGTCAATCCTCAAACCATGAAACAGGAAACTCTTGACCTGATCG
>FR894535.1:8077-10656 GCA_000436115.1 Firmicutes bacterium CAG:534
CCCTGGCAAGAGAAGCAGGTTTTTCCAATATAAATATGGATCTGATCCTGGGGCTTCCGGGGGAAACGGCAGAGGATGTGAGAAATACCATGGCAGAAATCAAAAAGCTTGCACCGGATTCCCTTACCGTACATTCCCTTGCGATTAAGCGGGCGTCCAGATTAAACCAGTGGATCGAAGAAAATGGAATTTCCCTGCTGAATAATACCGAGGAAACCATGGGCATCACTATGGAAGGCGCCGGAGAGATGGGGCTATTACCCTATTATCTTTACAGACAGAAAAACATGTCCGGCAATTTTGAAAATGTAGGTTATGCAAAAGAGAGCAAATTCGGGATCTATAATATTCTGATCATGGAGGAGAAACAGACCATCGCAGCCCTTGGAGCAGGCTCTATTTCCAAGAGAGTTTATGCAGACGGCAGGATCGAGCGGTGTGATAATGTGAAGGATGTAGGGCTGTATATCGAAAAGATTGATGAAATGATAGAGCGGAAGCGGAGGCTTTTTGCAGAAGAATAAAAGTTTGTTCTGTAGGGTTCATAAAGCCATTGGCTTAAGCCGGCGGTTTGATATCCGGCACCTTTTGACAGAGTGCTGTCGATTTTCGCTCTATGAGCCTGGAGCGGATCTGCGTCCGGCAGAACGGGATGTGATGCACCAGCGAATTTAAAACGACATAAGCGCATTTTCCAAGCTCATTGCGCTCCTGACGGATCGTGGTAAGCGGCGGCTCTAAGGAAGCAGAGAGCGGCAGATCATCAAAACCGATGACACTGATATCTTCCGGAACACGGAAACCGCGCAGCTTACATTCGGCAAGCACACCGGAAGCGATGAGGTCGTTGCCGCAGATGATTGCGGTGGCGCCTGCACCGAGAAATGTGGGAACGTGATACTTTGCGCTGTCTGCTACATAATAACCGTAGGCAGTCAGCTTCTCATCAACGGTCAGACCATGTTTTTTCATACTATTATAAAATGCTTCCTGGCGCTGTTCGGATACCATGGAGTGCAGGGAACCGTTTAAGAAAGCGATTTTCCTGTGGCCGAGCATGTAAAGATGGTCTACGGCTGCGTCAATGCCCTCGTAGTTATCGGTGCCGACATAGCAGACATTCGGATTTTTTTCAATATAGTTATCGAAAAGAACGGTCGGCATTGTCGTGTGGGAAAGCTGCTGCATCCATTCGTCATGCAGGGAAAATCCAACTAAAAATGCGCCACAAAAACCGTTTTTTAATATATAAGTATCGTATTTTTCCGTCAACTGAAACGCAGGTGTGACCGGAATGACGGTGACATCCCATTTATAGCGGAAGGCATTCTGTTTGAAACCAAGCACGATGTCGTAGCCAAACTGATTTTCCGTTTCATATTCCATATTCTCGATAAAGACCGCAAGCTTGCGGTTTTCTTTTTTCTTTGATTTTTTGGTTGCATATCCCATTTCAACTGCAGTGTCAAGCACCACCTGACGTAATTCTTCACTGATGTCACTCGCACCGTTTAATCCCTTTGATACGGTACTGACGGAAACCCCGAGTCTTGTTGCAATATCTTTGATTGTTGCCATGAGTAAGCTTCTCTCCTTGGTAAAAACAGGTTGACTTTTTTGTTATATGATTTTAATGCCAAAATGTGACATTCCATTTTCACATCTGAATTATATTATATAAAGAAAAGGAAAAGTTGACAAGCAGGGCAAACTAAAATTTTCGAAAAAAATCAAGTGATTTTATTGTCAAAATAGACAAAAATAATATTGCAAAAACAGTAAATATGGCAAAAGTGTTGTTATGTGTTGCAATTTCATTGACAAAAAAGTGAGCTATCTTGACTATGTAAATACAACAAACTCTGATTCTATCGTAGCATCTGTTACTTACAATGATGCAGTGGTAGCATTCCCGTTCACATCAAATACATGGTTTATGTACTATGATAAGAGCGTATTCTCAGATGATGATATCAAGAGCTTTGATACCATGTTAGAGAAAGGAAAAGTTTCCTTTCCATTATCTAACTCCTGGTATATTCAGGCTTTCTATGTAGCAAACGGATGTACATTATTCGGTGATGGTACTGACGAAGCTGCAGGTGTCGACTTTAGTGGTGACAAAGCGGCAACAGTTACAAAGTACCTTGTAGATCTTTGCAAGAACCCGAACTTCATCAACGATGCAGACGGAGCAGGTATTGCCGGTTTGCGCGATGGCAGCGTTAACGCTATTTTCTCCGGTACATGGGATGCAGAGTCTGTAAAAGAAGCTCTTGGCGATAACATGGGTGTTGCAGCTCTTCCTACCGTAAATATCGGCGGAACAGAAGGTCAGATGAAGTCCTTCGTGGGATCTAAAGCAATCGGCGTTAATCCGAACGCAGAGAACATGCAGGTTGCTATGTCATTAGCAGCTTTCCTTGCAGGAGAGAATGCGCAGAAAGATCACTATGATATGAGAAATATTCTTCCTACAAACATAAACATCGCAATCGCAGATGATCCGATCGCTACGGCAGTTACAAAGGTTATGACAGATACTTCTATCATGCAGCCATTAGTAAGCACAATGGGTA
>FR894536.1:0-3561 GCA_000436115.1 Firmicutes bacterium CAG:534
CGGAAATAGTGTTTCGGTAGCTGCTTTATTCAGCATTTCCTTAAGCGTTCGCTTCTACCTGTAAATAAATTTCAGCTTTCCGATACCGATTTCATCTCCGGGTTCGATGATTTCCGACGCATTTGGTTCTAACCGCATCCCGTTCCGGAAGGTTCCGTTCGTCGAGTTGAGATCCGTAATAAAGAACCGGTTTCCATCCCTTGATATTCTTGCATGAAGGCGGCTTACACTCTGATCATTTAACACAAGATCCACTGCTCCTGCCATTTTTCCAACTGTGATTGGCAGTTTTTGCAACGGGATTTGCTGATACTGGATGATTTTCTGCTCCATACAATTACAGATGAGCGGGAGGTAAAAGTCCTGTTCATGATTCTGAATGATGAAGTTTCTGCAAATGCTATCACGAAGCGTGCAACCAAGCACTATACAGTGGTGATTAACACCAAAAATAACAAATAAACAGTCGACCGTTTATAGCGCCGAGCGACCGCTGGCCAACGCGTCACCGACCGGCGGTCGGCGCAAATTGCAACTGAAAAGAGCAGAATTCGACACAATCCGAAAAAATCAATGAAAATCAATAGAAGTTGCGGTTTATAATCGCAACTTCTATTGATTTTTCGATGCGTCTGCGGTATTATGGAATCATGGAGGTGGTTCCTATGATAAACAGACCGCTCTACGTCGATAAGATTATGGCATACACCGACACACCTTTTGTAAAAGTGTTGACGGGTGTTCGCCGCTGCGGAAAATCCACAGTTCTTAAAATGATCATGGAGAAGCTGCAACAGGAGCATGGCATTCCATCTGAGCGGATTGTCAGTATGCGTTTCGATTCCATGGATTATGAGGATATGACAGCGAAGGATATGTTCAAGGCTGTCAAAGAAAAGCTAAATCCAACTGGGAGAACGTATCTCTTTCTGGATGAGGTTCAGGAAATTGAAGGCTGGGAGAAAGTAGTAAACTCCCTGGCAACGGATTATGATGTTGACCTTTATGTGACAGGCTCCAATTCCAGAATGATGTCTTCGGAAATAGCAACTTACCTGACCGGACGATATGTTTCCTTCCGGATCTATACGCTTTCTTTTCAGGAATATCTGGAATTCAAAAAGCAATATACACAGGTAAAGGATATCCATGCTGAACTGGCAGATTATATCCGCTTGGGAGGCTTCCCTGCAACACATCTGCGAGAGTATTCACAGGATGAGGTTTATACGATTGTCCGGGATATCTATAATTCTACGATTTTCTCGGATATCGTAAAGAGAAACCAGATTCGTAAGATCGACCAGCTGGAACGGGTGGTTCGGTACACGTTTGCGAATGTAGGAAATTCATTCTCGGCAAAATCAATTTCTGATTATCTGAAATCGGAGCATCGTTCTATCGACAATGAAACGGTGTACAGTTATCTGGAAAAGCTGGAGAAAGCATATCTCCTTCATCGTTGTTCTCGATACGATATGCGCGGAAAGGAAATTCTGAAAACGCAGGAGAAGTTTTATCTTGCCGATACCGCTTTGCGTTACAGCGTGCTGGGCTATACACCAGACAGCGTCGCTTCCAGTCTGGAAAATGTGGTGTATCTGGAACTTTGCAGACGAGGCTATACCGTGACGATTGGGAAAACACCAGACGGTGAGGTTGATTTTGTGGCGCAGAAGCAGAATGACCGGTTGTATGTGCAAGTCACACAGGAAATTAAATCCGAAAAAACAGAAAAGCGCGAATATGAACGACTGCTGGAAATCCGGGATAACTATCCGAAGTACGTTTTGAGAACTGATGAATTTGCCGGAGGCAATTACCAGGGAATCAAAAGTATGCATATTGCAGATTTTCTGTTGAGCACTGAATATTAACGATGAGGGCGGCGGTGAGCCGCCCTTTTACATAGTCGGAACTGACTGATCATCGGTTCCGACTATTTTTATCACAGATTTACACCCAAATACACCGGTAGACACGGAACCTTACGCCATTTTTAGCGAGGACTGGATTTCCTTTGATTTGCCCGTTCCTTTTATATAAAAAAACGAGCCACGACTTCTCCACTATCGGAGTAAGAGTCGTGGCTCATGCTTTTATCGAACTGTTTTCTTTTCCTGTTCCTTCTTCCTGTCGATATTCAGAATCGTCTCAACCGTCTGCTTGGCAATCAGATATTCCTGCATCTCTTTCTTCACCTGACGATACTCTGCATAGGCTTGTTTCTTCTCAATCAGGAGCCGGTTAAACTCCTCATACATCGTATATTAAAGAGTGAACAGGTTGAAGAGGCAAATAACTTTTCTTTCAGGTGACAGATGTGATAGCCTATAGTATTATTCTCAATATCATGTGCATAATCACCCCAAACCTGCTCATATATCTGTCCGTAAGTCATCACCCTGCCCTGATTTACGGCAAGATAACACAAGATGTCAAATTCCTTGGCTGTCAATCTGATTTCCCTGCAATCCCGATAAATTTTCCTTCGGTCAGGGTAAATTTCAAGCCCTGGAAGTTGCAATATCACATCCCGTAATAAGTAAAATAAAGCACCTCTGTATTAACAAATTTCCTATTCCTTGCCAAAAATATTACTATTTTTTTTAATAAACACAGGAATAGTATTTAACGGTGCATCTACTTTTATCGTTTGTCCTCCTTCATACTCCTTTCCGGTTGTATAGTCAATCCAGCGTTCTTCTTTTGGAAGATAAACAGTGCGGCTGCGCTGTCCGGCATAAAGAATCGGAGCCACCAGTACATCCGGTCCGTAAAAATATTCGTCTTCTGTTTCCCAGCAGACCGAATCATCCGGGCACATATAGAAAAGTGTCCGCATAACCGGAGTTCCCTTTCTATGCGCTTCTTCCATGATCCTTCTTGTATATGGCCTCATCTGCTCCCTTAATTCCATATATTTTTTGCAGATACCATAAACTTCTTCTCCATAACTCCATACTTCATTCGCCGCACCGGAGCAGCAAGTTGCTCCTCCTGTGGTTCCATATTGCGGTTGTCTTGGTTCTCTGTCACCATGAAGACGCATGACCGGACAAAAAGTTCCCCACTCAAACCAACGCACAAAAAGTTCTCTGAATTTCGGGTCATCCGGATTTCCACCATGGAATCCCCCTATATCTGTTGTCCACCATGGAATGCCTGCAATTCCCATATTCAGCCCTGCTGCAAGCTGATTCCTCATGCTTTCAAAACTTGATGCAATATCTCCTGACCAGACAAGCGCCCCATACCTCTGACTGCCTGCCCATGCGCACCGAAGAAGGTTCACAATATTCTTCTGTCCTTCTCTTTCCATTCCTTCATAAAAAGTTCTTGCATAGTCAACCGGATAAATATTTCCAATCTGAAGGTTTGTACCCATATGATAGCGGTAATTATCAAAATCATATGCCGTATATTCAGGTTCTGCCTCATCCAGCCAGAATACTTTGATCCCTTTCTCATAATAATTCTGTTTCGCTTTGCCCCAGACATATTCTCTTGCTCCCGGATTCGTCGCGTCAAAATGGATCGTGGCACCTTGAAAATCCAGCC
>FR894536.1:3585-83546 GCA_000436115.1 Firmicutes bacterium CAG:534
CCCTACACGAACTCCTCGCTCCGTACTGATCAAAAATCCTTTTTCCAGCATTTCCTCATAATTCTCACAGGTTTTATCCACTGTCGGCCAGACAGATACCATTAATTCAATCCCCATCTCCTGCAGCTCCCGAACCATGGCATCAGGTTCAGGCCAATATACCGGATCAAATTTCCATTCTCCCTGCTTCGGCCAGTGAAAGAAATCAATAACAATCAGGTCAATCGGCAGATTCCTTCTCTTGTATTCTCTCGCCACTTCCAGAAGTTCTTCCTGTGTCTGATAACGGAGTTTACACTGCCAGAAACCCAGCCCATATTCCGGCATCATAGGAACTTTTCCAGCCACTGCCGCATATGCCTCTTCAATTTCTGCAGGCGTATCTCCCGCCACTACCCAATAATCCAAAACTTTGGTAGAATATGCTTCAAAACTCATGATATTCTTTCCAAACACCGCGCGCCCCACACCCGGATTATTCCATAAAAATCCATATCCCAAAGACGAAATGGCAAAAGGTACACTTGCCTGTGAGTTACGATGTGCCAATTCTAAGTCTAAACCTTTCAGATTCAGATAAGGCTGCTGATACTGCCCCATTCCGTAAATCCTTTCATCCCTGTCCACGGATTCAAATCTCATAGTCAGATGATAATCTCCTCCCAGTATTGGCTTAAACTCTCGTGCCTCCACTTCAATTGCACTACATTTTCTATCCAGAATATCTCTCCGGTTTCTGCAATATTCTTCTAAAAGCAGTTTACCGTCCGAGTTATAAATCATGATTTTTCCAAGCTTTGTTATTTCAGCGTATATTTTACCATTGATAATCCTGGCTCCCTGCTCTGTATATACAATTTCACAGTCAACATTTCCCCGCTCATGCAATGCCCAATTTTCTTCCGGCATTTTATGCTCTTTTGTGGCACGAACCCGAAGCGCATTCTCTCCCCATGGTTCTATCCACACTTCTTCCGTATCATAATGAAAAATCAATTTTTCTTTTTTTAAATCCAGCATATCTCATCCTCCAATCAAATATTATCCTTTGACTGCCCCACTTGTCATACCACTTACAATATACTTCTGCATAAAAATGAATATCAATGCCACCGGAATAATGGTCACTACTGCAAAAGCCGTCAGATAACTCCATTTCGTTCCATATTGTCCCATAAAGTTAAATATCCCAGCTGTAATCGGACGTTTTTCCTGATCTAAAATAAATGTCATTCCATATGCAAGATCCCCCCATGCATAAAGGAAGGAAAAAATCGCACAGACCATAACCCCCGGTTTTGCAATCGGAATTAATATCCTGATAAAAGCGGTAAATTTATTACATCCATCCAGATAAGCCGCTTCCTCCAAATCCTTCGGTATAGATGAAAAATAATTCTTCAATATCAAAACCGAGAAAGGGATTCCTATTGTTGCATCCGCCAGTACAGCCGCAACCCATGTATTATATACATGCATATTTTTAAACATAATAAACATGGGTGTCAGGAGTACTGATACCGGAAGCATCTGTGTGACCAAAAATGACAACAGCATGATTTTTCTTCCCTTGAAGTGATACTTCGCAATTCCATAAGAAGCCGGCACAGCCAGCAAAACTGCAATCACAGTAGCCCCGACCGATATCAGGAAACTGTTCGCAAAGGAACGGAACATATTAAAATCACCGGTTTCCACCTGTGCCGCATAAGATTTTGAATTAAGGACATGCGGATAGAAAGTCGGCGGATTCCGGAATATTTCCTGTTCTGTTTTTAGAGAAGTAATAAGCGCCCAATAAAGCGGAAACAGAAGAATACATAAGATCACTACCGAAACAACACTAAGCAGAATATTCTTTTTTCTTGTTAATCTCTTTTCCTCATCCATCATTCTTCCTCCCCGCTTGTTGTGACTTTAATATAGAAAATACCAACTACCAGCAGGATTGCTAGCAGGACATTGGCAACAGCAGATCCCTTACTGTACTTAAACATTTCAAACGACAGCTTATAAGAATAAGTCGATAACATATGAGTTGAATTAACCGGGCCTCCGCTTGTCATAACATATACCAGATCATATACTTTAAAAGTATAAATAAAGCCAAGAATCAGCACTGATTCAATCGTTGGCTTTAATAACGGGAGCGTGATGTTAAAGAACGTCTGCACCTTATTGGCACCATCAATAGATGCGCTCTCATACAGTTCTTTCGGAATTGTTGTGAGACCGGTTGAAATCAGTATCATGTTAAACGGAATTCCAATCCACACGTTCGCACAGATCAAAGCAAACATTGCCGTTCCCGGAGTGGTCAGCCATTCAATATTTTTATTAATCAAATCAAGGCTTCTCAAAATAAAATTGATAACGCCAATGTCAGTTGCAAACAAAAGTTTAAACATTAATGCCGTAACCGTAACCGGTATCATCCATGGCACAAGTAAGATTCCCCTGATCGGTTTGGCCAGCGTAAATCTCTGGTTAAAGCAAAGTGCAAGGAGAAACCCGATCATAAACTGAAAAATCAGACACAGGATCGTATATTTCAGTGTATTGGATAAAGAAGTCTTAAAAACACTGTCTTTAAAAAGCTCTAAGTAATTATCGAACATGATAAAATTCTTTGTTCCCCGGACAAGATTACCTGCACCTACATCCTGAAAACTCAGAATGATATTGCGTATGATTGGATAACCAACAAAAACCAACATATACAGAAAAGCCGGAAAAACAAACAGTATCCCTACATTTTCATACCGGAACATCTTCTTAATTTTCTTCATGAAAGCACCTCCTTTAGAGTATAAAAATAGCCGCCACACAGAATATAATGTGTAACCCTCTGCGTGGCAGCTATCTCCCATTTTTATTTTACAATACCATCAATTGTTGCCTGTGCCTGCGCTGCCGCATCTTCCGGTGTTGCCGTTCCTGTGATCACCTGATTGAATGCCAGTGAAATCGCATCAGATACACTCGGCCATTCAGCCAGCGGGCCTCTTGGCATTGCGTAATTCAGTTCTTCAACAAATGGCTGATAAGGAGAATCTGCTTCAAACTGATTCTCTGCAATCGTCTTATCCGCAGAGATATACCCAAATTTATCCATCATGAATTTAACCTTCTCTTCAGATGTCGCATAAGTCAGGAAATCTAAGGCACCTTCTACGTTTCCGCCATTGATCACTGCATAGTTCTCTCCTCCAAGTACAGAAGAATAGTCAGTATCCTTCGGAATCAGGGTTACTTTCCAGTTCAGATCAGGAGCCTCTGACTGCATAGTAGGAATCTGCCATGGCCCATTCTCCATCATTGCCACATTACCTGCAATAAACTGGTTCATAACATCACCCTGCGTCCAGTTAATACATTCTTTACTCATTACTCCTTCATTGATCAAACTCTGAATAAATGATAAAGCTCTGATACCATTTTCATTATTTATGTCATAAGAAGTAGCTCCTGTTGACCAAAGCCATGGAACAAAGTTGAATGTTCCTTCTTCATTCTGTACACTGCAAAGAGCAAGTCCTGTAACGCTGTCAGTTGTCAGTGCCTTTGCTGTAGCCATTAATTCATCCCATGTAGTTGGAACTTCACAGCCTGCCTCGCTCAGCATATCCTCATTATAATACAGAGCCAGACAATTTACCCCAAACGGCACGCCATATAATTTTCCATCTACTGTACAGGAGTTTACGGTTCCTTCATAATAATTTCCAACATCAAATTTTCCGGTTATATCTTCAAAAATTCCCATTTCCACATAAGATGCATGATCCGGTGAATCCAAAATGGCAATATCCGGCAGTTCGTCAGCTGATGCGCCAATGGATAACTGTTTCTTAAAATCTGCAAATGGCACATACTTAGCCGTAACTTCATAATTGCCCTGTGATGCATTATACTCCTGGATGACCTGATCCAATGCAACCTGATGACCTTCCGTCTCCCAATAATACCAGATTGTTACTGCCTCTGCATCACCAGAAGATTCTGTTTCCGGAGCAGGCTCCTCTTCACTTCCTTCATTAACCGATGCTTCTTCACCTGCTGTTGTTCCCTCATCAACTGATGCCGCGGAATCTCCAGTATTTCCTGATGATCCACATCCTGCGACCAAACTTGCAGTCATTGCTAAAACTGCAAATAATGCGATTATTTTTTTCCTTTTCATTACTTTCCTCCTTACTGAAACCCTTTTCCATAGTCAGTGTTCCTCTTGATGAATCCATCATACTGCTTTTTATTTCTTTCCAAAACGGTAAAAAAATGAAAAAGGATAAATAATCTAAGCTGACTGCATAGATCTGTTCAGCCAATTTATCGATTCGATTTTCTATACTCGGCAGGCGACATGCCAACACATTCTTTAAATACCCTGGCAAAATACTTCGCATCTGCATATCCCACTTTTTCCGATATTTCATATTGCCTGAGCTGTGTTCCTATCAACATCTCTTTTGCCTTTGCCAAGCGGTAATTGCGGATATAAGTACTAAAATTTTCCCCTAATTCTTTATGGAATTGCGTGCCGAGATACTCCTGTGTTAAATTTAACCTGTCTGCAATTTCATTTAATGTAATTCCATCCGCATAAAACTCATGAATCATACTCTGTGCCTTTTTTACAGCAAGACTCACTGCTCCTGTTTCCTTATCTGAGACATTCATGCAGCAGAGTACTCTTTCAAAAGTTTTTTCCAATTCACGTTCTGTCTTTGCATTCATAATAGAATCCAAAAGTTTTTTCTGGTCAATGCCTTTATAATCAATGCAGCCAACTTCTTTTGCAATATTTAAAACAGACCACTGAAAACGCACATAAGATTCTTTTATCTCTTTCGGAGAATAAACATGTCCGTTTAAAAAATAATTATGAAATCTCTGGAGAATTTCCCTGACTTTCTCATTTTCTCCCATGCAGATTGCAACCTTAATCTGATTTTCCAATTCCACTGGATAAATGCAGACTTCTGTCTGGACATCTGTTATCTGAGGATATGATATTAATATATCCGCGCCTAAAATAATATTCCAGTCCATATATGGAAGAAGTTTCTGATATCCTTCCCTGATCTCGCACGCTCCCGATACTTCCAGCATTCCATAACTGACTTTCTGCTTCCTCTCTCCCATGTTCTGAAATAAAATCTGATTCTGATACCAGCGTTCTATCTCCCGCCTGGACGAATAACCATAGACCAACGCAATAATTACTTTATCATACTCCATGTCTACCAGACAGTACTTTACTTCTTTCTTCTTTAATATCTGACACATTTCTTTCCGTTTTCTTTCCCGCTCAGCCTCAAAGCTCTCTCCCAGATAGACGAGCAGCTCTATCAACGGCATATCTTTCTCAATTCCATATTTTTTATCCAGAAAGCTCTCCATTTCTTCGTCCAATATAGAAGTTCCATATAAAATACCCGATACTATATTTTCCAGGCTTCCCATTGTGTCCGGTGTCCTTTTTTGTTCCTGCTCATATAGATTCTGTATTTTCCGAATCGTCCGGACAAATTCCTGAACAACCACAGGTTTAATGATATAATCGCTTACCCCCAGTTTCACAGCCTGCTGAGCGTAGGAAAATTCCGAATAAGCTGTCAAAACAATTATTTTAGGAAATATTCCTGATTCCTGCATTTTTGTGATCATTTCCAAGCCATCCATAACCGGCATCCTGATATCGGTAATAATCATATCCGGCTTATCTCTTTCTATACAAAGGAGCCCTTCCTGTCCGTTACCCGCAGTACCCGTAACTTCAATTTCGGGAAACATCTTTTTCATCAATTTGCAAAGCCCCGCTCTGATCAATATCTCATCTTCAATTACAACTGCCTTCATGGATGTTCTCACCTCCTGCTATTGGAATCCAAATCCTTACTGCCGTTCCCTTTCCCTGTTCACTCTCTATCACAACCTTTACATTTTGCCCGTAATACATATGCAGCCTTGTAATCGCATTTTCCATACCGATATGGTTTTTATCATCCGTTTTCTTAAATATTCCTTCATTCATCTCCTGTACTTTTTCAGGAGAAATTCCGCAGCCATTATCCGCTATCTCTATTTTTATAAAATCATCCTCTCTCTTCATACACATCTGTAAGCGGTGTGCCCTGTCTACTCCTTCAAACCCATGCAGAATTGCATTCTCAACAAATGGCTGTAAAAGCAGTTTATGTATTGATAAATTCATAAGTTCCGGTTCCACATCTATATAACATTCAAAAGTATTTTTCAATCTGATCTGCTGAAGAAAAATATACTGCTTTAACCAATCAATTTCATCCTTTATTTTTACAATCCCATTACTGTCAGAAATTCCATATCTCAATATCCGGGCAAATGTTGTAATCATATTACTGATCTCATACTCGTCCTTGTCAATGGCAATCCAATTGATCGTATCCAATGTATTATAAAGAAAATGCGGATTAATCTGCGCCTCCAACGCTGTAATTTCTGCATTTTTCTGCTTCTCGATCGACTTCTTTAATTTATCCATCATCGAATTGAATTCTTCTGCAATAATCTCTATCTCCGTAGGTCTTCTCTCATCGTACGCCACATGAACCGTTAAGTCACCTTTTCCTGCCTTTCTCATCATTTCCACTACTCTTTTTATAGAACCTGTCATTCGTGTCACTTGGCTGACCATAATGAGCAAGACCGCCAGAAGTGAAAGAAATATAATAAAACCCAGCATCTTTTGCTGGACATGAAGCCCCTGGACAAGCTCATCCTGATCTGTTGCATGGATAATTTCCCATCCCGTTTTTTCATCATGCACCGAATAAATGGACAATTCCCTGTCTGCAAAAAGTTCCGTCTCCCTTGCAATCTGCTGATAAACAATTGCTTTTTCTTCTTCACTTGCACATTTAGCAACAACGTTTTTTCCAACTTCGTTTGAATTTGAGCAGGATACCAGATACCCACTGCCATCCACAATAAAATTCAATCCATTTTCTGCAGGCGTTCCACAGACTTCTTCCAAAAGTTTTACATCAATACTTACGATAACAATCCCACATTTTTTCTGCACATCCCTATAATCAATGATACGATGTCCTATATGAAACAAATAGCAGGAATTACTTCCAAAAATCACTTTTTCTCCGGTAGAAAAAAGATGCGTTTTATTATCACTACTGATTTCTTCATATAGTTCCGCCTGGGATAAAACAATACTATCCAGCCACGATGTCTGTGTAGTTGATGCCGTCAACTGGTCATAAAATGCAAGTTCTCCGCTTTCAGTAATGATTGCAATTGATTTCACATAATCTTTTGTATAAAATAATCCCCTCAGCGTTTTTCTGAGCAGTTTCCTGTTATTAGCGACATCCTCACCACCATTGATTTTGTCAACCAATTCTACGATATAGTCATCCGTATAAACCTGAAACAGAATATCTTCATAGGAATCCATCCACACATCAAGGCTCACTTTTGTCTGCTCAAGATTTGCTTTTGTCATGCTCTCCACATTCTGCTGCACAAGTTTTGATGTATTGTAATAATAAATAATATTTACCAGCAAAATTGGGATTATAGAAGTAATCACAAATGCAGTTGCTAACTTAATTTTTATACTTTTTCTGTCAAGACTGATGATTTTCATGGTAAACCTCCCCTTATATTATAACAGTCAGGCTCCATAAGAAAATAATAAAAATATGAAAAAGGATGAAAAAACTAAGATTGTTCTCTTATACAACAAGCAGAGCACTGTTTTACAGTGCTCTCCCATACAGTCAATGATTATGAAATCATAAAAATCTCTCAGCTTCTCTACCATAGATTTAAGTATCAGTTCCCTGCTCATTGCATTCACCAGAGATACCTCAATAGCTGACAGTTCAATATTTGCCGGTATCAGATCCACGCCTTCCTTATGATGAAGAATCACAACAAAACAATAAAAAAACGGCAATGATTTTTCTCTCATTACCGCTAAAATAGAGCGTTCCCTATAGGAATCGAACCTACAATAGAGTCTTAGGAGGACCCCGTTATATCCATTTAACTAAGGGAACAAATGCCGTATTTTCGGGCTTTTCAGCCTTTTGGGCTCCGGCTGCCATGTTTATGAATCCAATCACTTGCGTGATGAATTGCCTCTGTTATTATATATTGATTTTAGTCTTTTTGCAAACTCTAAAATCCAGTTGCGTCTCACTAAATGGTCTGCACTTAGTTGCCCCTTAGGAGGCGGACGCTCTATCCAGCTGAGCTACGGAGACAACTATGAATTTCCCTTGATTTTACGCGGTTTTTCGCGTTCCGGTCAAGGTCCCGGTTTATATTCAGAGGCGAAAATCCATTAGAAAAACGCTTAAATCACGATGCCATTCGAACCAAAGTTCAGATTTTTAAAAATCATTTGGCGCGTGATATCCTTTTTCTTAGGAGGCGCTTGTTATATCCATTTAACTATGGGAACAAATTTGTGGTCTCTTTTGAAACCACTATGGTATTTTAACATAAATTATATTTTATAGCAACCATTTCCATCTTTAGCCAGGAAAATTAATGTGTCCCTGCATCCAGATCACACCCTTAAATCTCCGGCCTACAGCAGGCTCTCCGTAGAGATCCTCCTTATTGATGCAAAGATCAAATATCATGTCGTTACAGTTTAATGACATAATATAAACCTCTTCCTGTGTCACTTTATTTTTCATTAAATGACATTCCAGAATTTCAGCCAGGATGGAATACTGGTCGCATTCCACACCGTAAGGCATAAAGGAGGTATCTACAATACTGAATACATCTTCTTTTTGGATTTTTTTGGAAATTGCCGTATAAGTATCCATGTCGTCAAGGGTCAGACTTTCGATCGCTTCTTCATCTCCCCTTCTGGCAGCGTTTAAAAGCTCGCTTCGGTTCATGGATACTTTTCGGTTTTTGATCAGATCCTTTTCACTTTTTACAATGGGCATCATGATCGTTCCCTTTGTAGAAAGCGCTGTAAGCGTCAGGGTTGTTCCCTTAATAGGAAGAAAACCGCAATTCTGCGCCTTCACATAGGGAATCATGTTCTGCAGATAAAAAATAAGAGAAACTCCTATACGCACATCATCACAGACTCCCGCGTATGATTCCTGTGCAGCATGCCTTTCCACAGATACATCTTCCTGGGAGCTGATATTGGTCCCTTTTAAATAGGGAAAATAATAGTCATAGGTAAATTTATCGTCGCTGTCAAATTCTCCGCATACTGCAATTCCTATGCTGTCCCCTGTTTCCTTGGGATCGCCTTCGGTAAAATCCATGCAAAATTCTGCAAGCAGCGTATCATCTCCATTGGAAGTATAAGAACGTTCCGTTCCTTCTACAACCACATTCGTTAAAAGTTTCTGTAACTCTTTGCGGTCTTTCAATTTGCTGAAACCGATAGAACGCATATATTTGTGCACGGATCTCACCTCCAGTCTTTTAAATTTTTACTTTTTTATCTGATTTCCTTTTTTCCACCCATATACGGCCAGAGAACCTCAGGAATTTTGATGGAACCATCTGCCTGAAGATTGTTCTCCAAAAATGCGATCAACATTCTGGGAGGAGCAACTACTGTATTATTTAATGTATGCGCAAAATATTTTCCGTTCTCACCATTTACACGGATTTTTAATCTTCTTGCCTGTGCATCTCCAAGATTGGAGCAACTTCCTACTTCAAAATATTTCTTTTGTCTGGGAGACCATGCTTCCACATCATAAGATTTTACCTTGAGGTCTGCAAGATCACCGGAACAGCATTCAATGGTTCTTACAGGAATATCCATGGAACGGAACAGATCTACTGTATTCTGCCAGAGCTTGTCAAACCACATTGCGGAATCCTCCGGCTTACAAACAACGATCATCTCCTGCTTTTCAAACTGATGAATTCGATAAACGCCTCTCTCTTCCAGACCATGAGCGCCTTTTTCCTTTCTGAAGCAGGGAGAATAACTGGTTAATGTTTTGGGCAGTTCTGCCTCCGGAACAATCGTGTCAATAAACTTTCCGATCATGGAATGCTCTGAAGTTCCAATCAGATAAAGATCTTCTCCCTCTATCTTATACATCATGGCATCCATCTCTGCAAAGCTCATAACACCGGTAACTACATTGCTTCTGATCATGAAAGGAGGTACACAGTAAGTAAAGCCTCTGTCGATCATAAAGTCTCTTGCATAGGAAATCACTGCAGAATGCAGTCTTGCAATGTCACCCATCAGATAATAAAATCCATTTCCGGCAACCTTTCTGGCGCTGTCCAAATCAATTCCGTTGAATTTTTCCATGATCTCTGTATGATAGGGAACCTCAAAATCCGGCACTACCGGTTCTCCGTATCTTGTAATTTCTACATTTTCGCTGTCATCCTTACCAATAGGAACACTGGGATCGATGATATTGGGAATGACCATCATAATCTTTGTGATCTTTTCCTCTAATTCCTTTTCCTTTTCTTCCAGCTCAACTAAACGCTTTGCACCTGCTGCCACTTCTTCCTTCTTTGCAGCAGCCTCTTCCTTTTTCCCCTGGGCCATCAAAGCACCGATCTCCTTGGAGATCTTGTTTCTGTTTGCTCTCAGTTCATCAGCTTCCTGCTGTGTCTTACGGCTTTCAGCATCCAGGGTGATCACTTCGTCTACTAACTCCAATTTGGAATCCTGAAATTTCTTCTTAATATTCTCCTTGACTGCATCCGGGTTCTCTCTTAAAAATTTAATGTCTATCATGACTAATCTCCTCCATCCTTTTAACATTGTTAATGTTATTATGTATTGTTTTTTTATTCAAGTACTTTTTCAATAAATACGTTATTTATTTTGGTAAGATCAGTGACTTTATTGTCGTTATCGGTCTGTATCACCGGCCTGTCCGGAAATTCTTTATTTTGCCTGATCACCTTTCCTGTTCTGCCATCACTTAAAAGCACTTTGCTTCCTGCAGGATAAACAGCAGTAAATTCCAGAAAGACGTCCACTATTTCCGGTTTAAACTTAATTCCCTTATAAATCTTCAGATATTCTACCGCTTCATATACCTTACGCCTTTTCATACCGATCCCACAGATCATCTCATCAAAGGTATCGCACACATTTGCAATTTGTGCCTCGTAAGGGATCTCTCTTGCATGAAGAGGATACCCTGTTCCATCCATGGTCTCATGATGATACAAAATAATATTTTTACTTTCATTTGAGATCCACTTTTCATCCTTCAAAGCAGAGTATCCATAAACAGGATGCTTCATAAATTCTGCAGCTTCTATCTTAGATAAAGTTTCCACATCCTGGTCCGTATAGTCGATCGTCAGATATCTTAACCCCAGGTCATGTAAAAGACATCCTACACCAATGTCATGCACACGTTCCTTTGGCAGCTTTAACTTGAGAGCTGTCAAGGTTGCCAGGGAGCAGATACTGATAGAATGCTCATAGATATCGGAGCTTCTCTCCCGGATATCATATATTTTTTCTACAACCTCATCCTCCTGCAAAATATTACTTATAATATTATCTGCCGTCTGACTTAATTCCATCAGCTCTGCATTTCTATTATAAGTATGCTTTCCCAGGATAGATTTTACTCTGTCACAGAAAAATCTTTCTGTTTCTGATCTTAATAACACTACTTCCTGTGCATGTACCGGATCCTGATCCTTAATGTAAACTTCTTTTATTCCAAGCTCTTTGATCTTTTCAATATATTCCGGCCGTAAAATTGTGTCTTCATATAAAAGCACCCTTAATTCAGATGTCATAATTGCGCGCGCCAGAACTTCATTCCCCTTCAACTTGTCAACGCTGCACAGCTTCATTCCTTTCTCCCCCATTTTGTCGTAACATTGCCATTTCCAATGCCTGCTCTTCTTCCTGCCCAAGAGAAATTTTACACAGACCGTTTTCGATCTGCTTTGTGTAGGAATAACATCCTTCTGTACTATGTACAGAGTTTAAAATAAAGCCATTGTTATTCTCGTCCAGCAGTGCAAGGCAAAAACTTAATTGTCCCCCCATTTGATTAAAGGCATCATACTTTACTATTCCGATTTTCTGAAATGCATTTTCAAAATTATTGAAAAGTATCTTGATATCCTTTTTGTTTTTTTCTACTGCTCCTTTGATAAATTTATTATCCTCAAATAAACCTATAATTTCATTTTCAAGGCTTGCTGAATTTTTGCCTCTCATAAATCTTTTGTATGTCCTCTTTAATTTTGATATAGAACATATGTTCACAATCAACAATATAAGCAATATGACTATTATGATTGCCATAACTAATAACACAATTCCTATATCAAGATTAGCAAGTCCAATTCCGCTTAAAAAGGAATTATTCATTTATTATAAGTACCTTACCTTTCTGTTTTCTTTTGCTTGTCTCTTCTACCTGGATAACAGATCCATCAATCTTTCAAGATCATCATGACTGTAAAATTCTATCTCTAATTTTCCGGCTCCGTTTCCCTTAGAAGTAATGCTGACCTTTGTGCTTAACTTCTGTTTCAGGTTTTCCTCTATATCCTGGTATACTACTTCCAGGCTTTTATCTATGGTTTCTTTCTTACTGCTTACCTTTGCAGGTTTGTTCAAATTCTTTACCAGCTTTTCAACATCACGCACACTGAGCTTTTCATCAAAGATCTGTTGTGCGATATTATATTGCTGTTCAGGATCCTCTATGGAAATCAACGCTCTTGCATGACCTGTTGAGATCATCCCTTCAATGACCATCTGCTGCACATCATCGCAAAGCTTTAAAAGTCTCATGGAATTGGTAACCGCTGTACGGCTTTTTGCCACCCTTTCCGCAACCTCATCCTGCTTCAGATTAAATTCCGTAAGCAGTCTCTTATATGCCTGCGCTTCTTCAATAGGGTTTAAGTTTTCTCTCTGAATATTTTCAATCAGAGAAATTTCAACGATCTCCTGCTCCGAAAGATTTTTAATGATAACAGGCACTTCCTTCAAGCCTGCTTTTTTGGCCGCACGCCATCTTCTTTCACCGGCAATGATCTCATAATAGGTTTTGCGATCCTGAACAAGAATTGGCTGTAAAAGTCCAAATTGTTTAATTGATTCCGCAAGCTCCTCCAGAGCATCCTCATCAAAATTTTTTCTTGGCTGTTCTCTGTTAGGTTCCACCTTTGTAATATTTACAATAGTTTCTCCGCCGGATTTTTCTTCTGTTTTCTTTTGCTTTTCTGTCTTTTCGGATTTTTCATTGATCCCGCTTGGAATTAATGCATCAAGACCTTTCCCCAATCCCCTTGCCGCCATTTTTTAATCTTCCTTTCTGTTTAATATCTCACCTGCCAAAGACATATATGCTTCTGCCCCCGCAGATTTTGCATCGTACATATTAATTGGCATACCATAACTGGGTGCTTCTGCCAATCTGATATTTCTGGGTATTACTGTTTCAAATACTCTCTGATTTAAATGGCTTTTCACATTTTCAACAACCTGTGATGAAAGATTTGTTCTTGAATCATACATGGTAAAGACTACTCCCTCCATATCAAGATCAGGGTTTAATCTTTCCTTTACCAGATTGATCGTATGTATTAACTGGCTAAGTCCTTCCAAAGCATAATACTCACATTGGATTGGAACAAGAACAGAGTCTGCTGTCGTCATAGCATTTAAGGTTAAAAGATTTAAAGAAGGAGGACAATCGATAATGATATAATCATAACTATCCTTAATCCATTCTACCTCTCTCTTCAAAATAAACTCTTTCTTATCAATTCCAATCAATTCGATTTCTGCTGCTGCCAGATTTACATTGGACGGGATAATAGATACGCCATCTATGACATCATTCAAAATACATTCCTTAATAGAGCATTCGCTTAGCATCAATTCATATATGGTATTTTCAAGATCATTTTTTTCAATTCCAAATCCACTTGTAGTATTTCCCTGTGGATCCGTATCAATGACTAATATCTTCTTACCACTTGCAGCCATAGCCGCAGACAAATTAATAGAAGTTGTAGTTTTTCCTACTCCTCCCTTTTGATTTGCGATTGCAATAATTCTTCCCATTTCTCTACCTATACCTTTCTTCTTCTCTCAGGTAATCTTCTCTTCTCAAAAAGTATTCTAAATGATTATATCACTTCTGATTTTTATAATCTATAATATTTTCTTTAAAAAATAATCTTGTATTTTTGTCTTTAACTACTACTACATATAGTGTGTTGATTTTGATTAATTAAGTTGATTTTTTATGTTTCACACTGAAAAAAAGAAGATTTTGAAATGTTTCACGGCTCTGATCACTAGATTTTGAGGTGAAATGTTTCATGTGAAACATTATCTTGTATTTTAATAGATAGAAAACACAAAATGTTTCATGTGAAACATTTTAATATAAAAGATCTTTCCCTGATAGAGAAAAGCGCCATAATATTATGACGCTTTACCTGTCTAATATGAAACTTTTTTAATTTGAAATAATTAATACAGTTTAACAATATTATTTCTGATAGCAAAAACAGCAGCTTGTGTACGATCCGATACGTCTATCTTTCTGAAAATGTTGGAAATATGATTTTTAACAGTTCTTTCGCTTATATTCAAATTCACAGCAATTTCTTTATTAAACATACCGCCGGCAACCTGTGTCAAAATTTCAAGCTCTCTTTTTGTCAATGTCTGAAGCTTATCCTGGTCAACATCTCTATTGATTAACCTGGAATTTAAAGCAGGAAGTAAACTTGGTTGTATGTAAGACTCACCGGACATGATAACATTGATCGCCTGCTTCAATTCAGAAGAACCGGAGTCTTTCAAGATATAACCATTAGCGCCTATATCAACTGCTTTTACAAGATACTCCACTTCACTATGTACTGTCAAAATTAAAACCTTTAAAGGATCCTCTCTTCTTTTTAATTCCTCCAGCACTTCTATACCATTCATCTCCGGCATATTAATATCAAGCAATAAAATATCCGGATGAATTTTTTCCAATTTCTGAAGACATTCTATTCCATCACTTGCTTCTTCGATTACTTCAATGCTACCATCAAACTCTAATAAATGTTTAATTCCTTCACGCATCAATGCATGATCATCTGTTAACATTACTTTAATACTCATTTTAATTAATCCTCTCTTACAATTTATTTAAAGGAATTCTAATCTTAACCTTTGTACCGGATCCTATCTGGGACTGAATATCTATATTTCCATTTAATAAGGAAGCTCTTTCCCGCATAATAGAAATTCCAAAGTGCTTTTCTTTTTGCTTTGACTTTTCATCTACCAGAAATCCTTTGCCATTATCCGTAACTGCTATATTACATATATGATCTGTAACAACAAGATCTATGTCAATTTTATTTCCGCCGGAATGTAATAATGCATTCATTATAGCTTCCTGTATGATCCTGTAAATAGAAAGTAAAATAATATTTATAGTCTGCTTATCATCTGTATTCCATTGATAGTCATCCAGATTATACTCATCGATAATAATATCAAAATCTGCAAACTTACTTTTTAAGTTGATAATAAGATCATCAAGGCATTGTCGAAATCCAAGATCATCATAGGACATAGGCCTGAGATTAAAAATAGTTTCCCGCATTTCATCAATAACAGACTTAAGCTGTTTCATTACCGTTTCTAATTCCAGCTTTGCCCGGATCGGATCCTTATCAATATACATGGATGAAAGCTCTATACTATGAACAAGGTGTGTCAGATCCTGCACGGAAGAATCATGAAGCTCCCTGGCAATTCTCTGTCTTTCCTTTTCCTGAATATCCAAAATAGTTAAATGTTTTTGTTCTTCTTTATGATATGTATCTTCTGCAGGAGAAGTATTGTTTAAAACAAATGTAAGCTGTTCAATTTGTCTATCTATCTGATTTATTTTTTGATAATGATTTCTATTATCATTTTCTATTTCTTCTTTTTCTTCTTCTGCCTTCCTGATCCGGTCACCATAAATTGACTCTGAGCTTCTGGGAGAAAAGATTTTAAAATCTGCTTCTTCACTTTCTTTTATAGATTTTATATAAGCGTCTATCTCAGAAATTCTATCTAAATTGGTTTGTATTTTCTTTTTTTCCTCTTTTCGGTTCTGAATACACAGGGAATACATTTCCTGCAGAACCTCAAGTTTATCTGTATTCATTTACTACTCCAGACATAACAGGTTTTTCATCCTGGCATTCTATAACATAAGTTCATCATATAATAAAAATAAAAAATAGAAAAGAAAAATTTTAATAAATTGGTTCCTTTGAAGGCAATCCAGCCTTTCTAGGATATTTAAGGGGCGTTTTATTTTTCTTTTGGATCACAATAAAATTGCGGGTAATATCTGAATGAGGCAATAAAAATTCTATATTCTTCTGGAAGCTTCCTCCTAAAACAGAAATAGCTTTTTTTGCTTCCTCCAATTCCACATTTACTTTCTCAGACTTATAAGAAATAAAAAAACCGCCCGGCTTTACAAAGGGAATGCAGTATTCAGAAAGCGTTGCTAAATTTGCAACTGCTCTGGAAACACAAAGATCAAATCTTTCTCTAAACTGATCCGGCTTTGCAAAATCCTCGGCTCTTCCATGAACAGCTTCTATATCCTGTAACTCCAATTTACAAATTACCTCATTTAAAAATTGAATTCTCTTATTTAAAGAATCAAGCAGAGTGATCTTTAAATTTGGAAATGCAATCTTTAGCGGAATACCCGGAAAACCTGCGCCGGTTCCTACATCGATCAAATCATACTGCTTTTGTGCCAGATCGGAAACAGCGCTGATCAAAGAAAGGCTGTCGATAAAATGCTTTTTTAAAACATCTTCAAATTCCGTAATAGCTGTCAAATTCATTCTGGAATTCCAGTCAATCAACAATTCATAATAAGAAATAAATTGTAAAATCTGTTTCTTTGATAATTCCAAATGAAGCTGCTTTAAATCTTTTTCAAATATTTCTAGTTGTTTCTCCATAAAATAACCATGCCTTTTCAAAACCTGCCTCTTTAGCAGGCACAAATTAATTATCGGATCTGATTCTGTGAGCAGAGCTTTTTTGTTCCAGATAAACTAAAAGTACAGAAATATCTGCAGGAGATACGCCGGAAATTCTGGATGCCTGGCCTACAGAAACAGGATGAAAGGATTTTAATTTCTGTCTTGCTTCTAATCGGAGACTGGATACATCATCATAATCAATATCGTCTGGAATATGTTTTTTCTCCATTTTCTTAAATTGTTCTACCTGGCGAAGCTGTCTTTCAATATAACCTTCATACTTAATTTCAATTTCTACCTGTTCTATCACAGATGGATCTAATTCTTTTCTTTCCGGGTCAAGCTCAGCAAGAGAATTATAGTCAAGCTCAGGTCTGCACAATAATTCTGCAAGAGATACTCCTGTCTTTAAGGTAGCGCTTCCATGTCTTTCCAAAAATTTCTGATTTGCTTTTGCAGCCCCTATTTTAACTTCCTTTATTCTTTTAATTTCTTCCTCGATCTGCTTTTTTTTCTGCAATAATGCATCATATTGATCCTTTGAAATAAGTCCTGCCTGATAACCCTTTTCGCGTAAACGAAGATCGGCATTATCCTGTCTTAACAATAAACGGTATTCTGCCCTGGAAGTCATCATTCGATAAGGTTCAAAATTATCCTTTGTCACAAGATCATCTATCAAAACACCAATATACGCTTCTGATCTGTCAAGAACAAGCTCGTCTTTTCCCTGAATATACATTGCCGCATTGATCCCGGCTATTAATCCCTGGGCCGCCGCCTCTTCATAACCGCTGCTTCCATTAAACTGGCCGCCGCTGTAAAGACCAATTACATCCTTAAATCCCAAAGTAGGGTAAAGCTGCTTTGGATTAATACAATCATATTCAATGGCATAGGCATTACGAACCATCTTACAATTTTCAAGTCCCGGAACAGTCCGATACATGGCAAGCTGAACATCCTCCGGAAGAGAAGAAGACATACCGCCTACATACATTTCATTTGTATGAAGTCCTTCCGGTTCAATAAAAACCTGATGTCTTTCTTTATCTGCAAATTTTACAACCTTATCTTCGATGGAAGGACAGTACCTTGGGCCTGTTCCCTCAATAATCCCCGCATAAATGGGAGACCTGTCAAGGTTGTTTCTAATAATCTCATGAGTCTTTTCATTGGTGTATGTTAAAAAGCAGGAAACCTGATCAATCTGCACATCCTCCGGATTTGTAGAAAAAGAAAAAGGAACTACCTTTGGATCGCCAAACTGTTCTTCCATTTTTGAAAAATCCAAACTTCTTTTATCCATTCTTGCCGGTGTTCCAGTTTTAAAACGCCGCATTTCAATTCCCATGGATAATAAAGAATCCGTTAAATGATTTGCTGCCTGCAAACCATTTGGTCCCGTATAGGTAATTGCTTCTCCGCAAAGACATCTCGCCTTTAAGTAAGTTCCTGTACAGAGAACAACTGCTTTGCATTCATAAACCGCACCTGTAAAAGTTTTTACACCTACGATCCTTTTTGTTGCTTTCTTTCCTTTCAGATCAACATTTTCCCACAAAAGCTCGCAAACCTCCGCCTGTTTGATCGTCAGATGATCCTGATTTTCCAAAACCTTGCGCATAGCTCTGCTATATTCCGCTTTATCAGCCTGCGCTCTCAGGGAATGAACTGCAGGCCCTTTGGAAACATTCAGCATTTTTGACTGGATAAAGGTCTTGTCGATATTTTTTCCCATTTCCCCACCAAGAGCATCCAGCTCACGCACAAGATGACCCTTAGAAGATCCTCCAACATTAGGATTGCAGGGCATGAGAGCAATACTGTCCACACTGACTGTAAAAATAACTGTTTCCAAAGAAAGTCTGGCACAGGCTAAGGCTGCTTCACAGCCTGCATGGCCGGCTCCTATCACACAGACATCTACTTTTTCTCTGATTTCCATTTAAAAAACTTCCTCATTATCGTAATTTACTTTTCTTTTATTAACAGGCGCCGCCCATCTTACTGCATTTGTAATGATCCTTTGAATTTGAGGCTGATAAAAGGTAGGATATTCTTCATGTCCCGGTTGAAAATAAAAAATTTTTCCCCATCCTCTTAAGAAAGTACAACCGCTCCTAAAAACCTCTTCATTTGAAAACCAGCCGATAAAAATAAGATCATCAGGTTTTGGAATATCAAAATATTCTCCATACATTTCTTCCGGCTCCAAAATAATAGGTTCCTTTATTCCCTCTGCAATAGGATGAGAAGGATTAACGCAGATCAATTTTTCCTTTTCTCCATGCTTCCATCTGACACACATACTGGTTCCCAATATTTTTCTCATTACCTTACAATAATGGGCAGAATGAAGAGGGATAAATCCCATGCCATTTAAAATATGCTGTTTTACTCTTTCTGCATTTTCTTCTGTTACTTCCTCATGAGCCTGATGTCCCCACCAGATCAGTACATCTGTATCAGAAAGGATCTCCTCTGAAAGTCCCTGATCCGGATCACTTAATGTCACACATCTGACACTCATGTCATCATTTGCTTCCAAAAAACTTTTAATACAGGTATGAATTCCATGAGGGTAAACCTTTTTCACATGTTCATACATATTTTCTTCTACAAATTCATTCCATACAGTTACTTTTATCATTTGCTTACTCTCTTTCCAGTTCAAATTTGTTTAACATCTCTGCAGAAGTCTTTATATCAGAAAGCTGACACAAAGAACCAAAATGCTCAATTGCAAAATAATCATCATAACCTGATTGTAATATCAGATGAACGATCTTTTTCATTTCAATTACACCATTTCCTACAGCGCAGGAATACATTTCTCTGCCCTTTATGGTTTTCTTTGGAATTTCACCTTCTTTATAAGAAAAAGTTCTGTCCTTACAATGTACATGACCAATGACATTTAAAAAGGAAGGAAGCACTTCATAAGAATTCTCTTCACTGTAAAGAAAATTTCCCGTATCAAAAGCACATTTTAAATGATCCACATGATCCAGAAAATAAAAAAGTCCTTTTGCAGTAGAATAAGGAGCTGCTTTGTCATCAAAATCTTCCAGTACCATCATAATATCATTTTTCTGGGCATAGTTTGAAATTTCATTTAATGCGGAAATCATTGCATTTATCTTTTGACGGCGTAAGACAAATATTCTTTCTGGTCTTTTTAAAAAACCGGGAATGATCATAATTTTATGTGAATGATATTCTTTTGCAAGATCTACCATTTTCTTTCCATCTTCCACCTTTTGACCGTGGGAAAAATCATAAAATCCATAAATACAGCTGATCTCCATATGGGCTTCCTTCAGATATTTCTGAATTTGTTCTCCATCCTCCCACAATCTTTTATTCTCAATGTCAATTCCTTTTATCCCATAAGAAGATGCCTTTTTAAAAACTTCTGAAACAGAAATCTGTTCTTGCTCTGCAGCTTCAAGAATATGTTCATAAAATACAGATATTTTCATTCTAACCTCCATGTTACTGAATGGTTATTTTCCCATACAGAATTTTGAAAAAATTTCATTCACCAGATCTTCAGAAGTTTCTTCTCCAATGATCCTGCCAAGACTCTGATAGGCGCTCATCAGATCAATGGAATAAAAATCCTCAGGCATTCCTGCATCCAGGCTCTTTTTTACCTGAAGGAGGCTTTCTTTTACTTCCAGCAAAGCTTCCTTATGCCGCATATTTGTAATCATCACTTCATCATTTTCCCGGATTTTTCCCTGGAAAAACATTTTTTCCACTGCTTTTTCAAAATCATCTATTCCCGTGTTTTCTTTTGCGGAAATCTTGATCATGATATGAGAGTCGTCTGTTTTATCCTTCAGATCATCAAAAGAAACAAGGGATTCCATATCTGTCTTATTAAATAAAATAATACATTTCTTTTCCCTTATCATTTCCATGATATCATAATCATTCTGATCCAGAGGAACAGAAGAATCAAGTACATAAATAACAAGATCTGCATCTGCAGTATATTTTTTAGCCTTCTCAACTCCTATCTGTTCTACTATGTCATCAGATTTTCTAATTCCGGCCGTATCAATAATATGAAGATGAATTCCCTTCAAATTAATATTTTCTTCTATAATATCTCTTGTAGTACCTGCAATTTCCGTTACGATCGCTTTTTCTTCCCCTGCAAGTAAATTAAGCAGAGACGACTTACCGGCATTTGGCTTTCCAACGATCACCGTACGGATACCTTCCCGGATCATTTTACCATTTTCTGCTGTAGATAACAATTTATCTACAGAACTGCTTAAAAATTCTATTTTATTTTCAAGTCTTTCTGTAAATCCATCTAAACTGATATGCTCAGGATCATCTAAAGCAGATTCTATAAAAGCAATTTCATAAATAATTTCACTTCTCAGCTCTTTAACTTTATCAGATACAGATCCCTGAAGCTGCTTCACCGAACTTTGAAGAGCCATTTCATTTTGTGAAGAAATAACATCCATAACAGCTTCTGCCTCTGAAAGATCAATTCTTCCATTTAAAAAAGCTCTTTTTGTAAATTCGCCCGGTTCCGCTAATCTTGCTCCATTCTTGATCAAAAGCTCTAAAATTTTCTGAAGAACTAAAATTCCGCCATGGCAGTTAATTTCCACTGTATCCTCTGTGGTAAAACTGTGGGGACTTTTAAAAACAGAAACCATAACCTCGTCCAGTATCTTATCCTCATCATAAATAAAACCATAATGGATCGTATGGCTTTTATACCTTTTTAAAGAATTTTCTTTTTTACTGTTTTTAAAAATATGATCTACAATTTCTATAGACTCATTTCCACTTACCCTGATAATTCCAATTCCTGAATTACTCATGGCAGTTGCGATTGCTGCAATGGTATCTGTATTCATAAATAATCCCCATTTCTGAGTATTTTGAAATTATTTTTTTAAGAAAAAAATGCCGGGAATAAATATTCCAGACATTTTTTCACACATCATTTCTTATAGCAGACTATTTCTTTAAAGTAACAACCACGCGTCTGAAAGGTTCTTCACCTTCACTATGAGTAGTAACATATTTATCATTTTGAAGAGCAGAATGAATAATTCTTCTCTCATAGGGATTCATAGGCTCTAATGATACGGGACGTTTGGTTCTTTTAACCTTATATGCAATATTCTTTGCAAGATTTTCAAGAGTTTCTTTTCTTCTCTTTCTATAGTCTTCTGTATCTACCTTTACTCTGATGTACTCTTCAGATTCTTTATTTACAACAAGAGAAAGAAGATACTGGATGGAGTCAAGGGTCTGTCCTCTTTTTCCGATCAGAATTCCCATTTCATCTCCGCTTAAATCCACATCAAGATTTTTATTATCTTCATCATATTTCACATCTACGGCAACTACCATATTCATAGCTGCAAATACATCCTTTAAGAAATCTTTTGCAATATCCGCTATAGAAGATTTTGTTTTTGCCTTAATGATTGCCGACTTAGATCCGATCCCAAGAAAACCTGAAGATCCTTCTTCAACCACAACATATTCAAGTTTATCGCTGGTAACCTCCAGCTTCTGGCATGCTTCTGTAATGGCATCAGCAACTGTTTTTGCAGAAACTTCAATGAATTCCATAATCATACCCCCTATTTATTATTCTTTTCGTTATATTGTTTTACTAAATTTGCTTTTGCTGCAATACTTCCCGGCTTTGCATTTTTACTGGAAGATGCGGTTACGTCAGCCTGATTTACTTCCTGCTTGGAAGAAGTATTTACCTGGGCTTTGGAGGCCATGGAAGGTTTGTTTTGGGTACCTACATTTCTGGTACTTAAATTTGCATTCTTATTTAAAACAGAAGCAGAAACACCCTTCTTTTCTATTTTCTTTGCAGCTTTTGCTTCGTTCTTCTTGATAATATCATCAATGTCCATTTTGTCGATATGACGGTTAATGATAATCTGCTGAATACTTCTTACAACAGAACCGGCGATCCAGTAAAGACCCATACCTGCAGGAAGCGTATAACAGAAGAATGCTGACATGATAGGCATCATGGTATTCATCATCTTCATGGACTGTGCCATAGAATTCTGCTGGTCATTTTTATTGGAATTGCTGGTATCTGCCTGCGGCATTAATTTTGTATTGATCCACTGTGTAGCTGCTGAAAGAACAGGAATGATAAGGGCTACAATAATCATAAGCCACTGAATTCCGCCCTCTGCATTCCAGGCTTCGCTTACCATAAAGGAAGGAGAATTTCCTATATTAATACCGAGAAAATTATTATAAGTATTAATAAGTCCTCTCTGGATTACTTCACCGCTGGCATTCAGTTGGTTTAAAATATATTCTCCATTAAACTGAAGAGCGCTCAGATCATAGTGATCCGCAATCTTTGCCATATCGCTTGTTGACAGCATATTCAGTACATCGACGATACCGCTTTCAATATTTCCGTCTGTAATATGCTTTCCATACATGGAAACTGTTTTTTCAATGGTTTCAATGCCTGAATTCTGTAAAAATGCACCGTTATCCACAGATACGATCTTTTCTGCAAGAACCTTGAAGGTATCGCCTATTTTGGTAACATAAGCAGGCATTGCATAGATTACACGATAAAGTGCAAATAAAATAGGCATCTGGATCAAAAGCTGAACACAGCTTCCACTTGGGGAAACGCCGTATTTTGCATAAACTGCACGAGTTTCCTCATTCATTGCCATCATGGATTCATTATCTTTTTTATTTTTGTATTTATTCTGTATTGCCTGCAGCTCCGGATTCATTTTGGCAGAAAGCTTTGAAAACTTCTGCTGCTTGATGGTCAAAGGCATAAGAAGCAGATAAATTACAATCGTAAACAAGATAATCGACAAACCAATATTAGGAATTCCTATTGCATCAAGAACATTGAATATTCCTTCCATAAGGTATCCAAGCACCTTTGCAATCGGTCCAAGAATGGCTCCATCATATTGAGTCAAAATAATTCCTGTCAATTTATTTCCTCCTGTTTTTGATCTTACTGGTCAAACTGCAAATTTTAAGGGACAGGATCATATCCTCCCTTTGAAAAAGGATTGCATCTTATAATTCTCCACAAAGCAAGCATACCGCCTTTTAATGCACCATATTTTTCAACAGCTTCAAGTCCATATTCTGAACAGGTGGGAAAATAAGGACATTTTGTATGCTTTAAAGGAGAAAGATATTTTCTATAAAATTTGATCAATAAAATCAACAATTTTTTCATACTACATATTTCTGATTTCTTCATCCTGGTCTGTTTTAATCACATGATGAAGCTTTGCAAGATGTAATAATGCGCTCTCTATTTCCATATAAGAAACAAGAGAAGCACTGTTTCTGGCTATGACTACTATATCTAAACCACTATTAAATATATTTTCGTGTAGTCTGTAACTTTCTCTTACTAACCTTGTAATACGATGTCTTACAACACTATTTCCTACTTTTTTGCTCACACTGATTCCCAGTCTGTTCATTCCTTCGTTATTTTCTAAAACATACATGACTAAATATTTGTTGGCATAAGATTTGCCTTTTCTGTAAACAGTCTGAAAATCATAATTACTTTTCAAGGATTGTGAATTTCTATATTTCATTTTTTTGCCCATGTAGAAAAAAAGGCCACTTGACGCGGCCTATGCTGATAATCTTTTTCTTCCTTTTGCTCTTCTGGCTGCAAGAACCTTTCTTCCGCCGGGAGTACTCATTCTGGCTCTGAAACCATGAACCTTTGATCTCTGCCTGTTCTTAGGCTGGAAAGTCATTTTCATTCGGATGCACCTCCTTTACTTTGAACCTTAATTTATGATAAGGTAAACAAATATTTAAAAAACCTGTAAAAGAGCATAAATAAGCCCTTTCTTAGAAAATAACAGATTGATTATATAAAATAAAATGCTGTCCGTCAAGTAAAAATAAGAATAATTTCCCTTATAAAAAAATCTAAAAAAATGCCGTAAAAATCGTGATTTTTACTACATCTACATTTTGTGATACAGCTTCCATGTAAACCACTAAATATAGTTAAAAAATGAAATGATAATTAACATAATTATATCCACAAAATGTGCATAACATGTGGATAACTTTTTATAAATTTATCTTTTGTAAAAAAAAAGTAAATTTTATGCATATTTCAAGGCTGTGTAAATTGTTCATTAAGATAAAAAAGTTATTCACAACCAGATATTTCTACCTAACATTTTATGTAAACTAAAAATAATTTGAATTTTTTATTAAATTATATTAAGATATAGGATAGAAAATAAGGTTTTATAATCTGGGGGTCGTATTGCATGGACATCAAAGAAAATTGGGATTTAATTAAAGAAACACTCAAAACAGAATATGATCTTTCAGAAATCTCCTACAATACATGGGTAAAACCCCTGCGTTTTCACAGTGTGGATCATGATGTTGTTACGATCATGATCCCTTCTGATCAGGCTCACGCCCTCAAATATATTTCTTCCAAATATAAAAGTTATTTTCAGGTTACTGTTTCCGAAATGTTTAACCATACTTATGACATTGAATTTATTTTGGAAAAAGATGCTGATGATGAAATGATGTCAGCGCCCGGCAATGTTTACAACATTAATTATGAAAATGCAAACCTTAATTCCAAATACAGATTTGATACCTTTGTCGTTGGAGGAAATAATAAATTTGCCCATTCTGCTTCTCTTGCAGTGGCAGAATCACCAGGCGTTGCCTACAATCCTCTTTATCTTTATGGAGGGGCCGGTCTCGGTAAAACACATTTGATGCATTCTATAGGACATTTTATCTTGGAGCATAATCCGGATATGAAAGTCCTTTACGTTACATCCGAGCAGTTTACAAATGAAGTGATCGAATCCATCAGAAGCGGTAACGCTTCCAAAATGACAAAGTTTCGTGAAAAATATCGGACAGTGGATGTTCTTCTTATTGATGATGTGCAGTTCATCATTGGAAAGGAAAGTACCCAGGAAGAATTCTTCCATACTTTTAACGTCCTCCACTCTGCCGGAAAACAGATTATCCTTTCTTCCGATAAGCCTCCAAAAGAAATGGAAACTTTAGAAGAACGGTTCCGTTCCCGCTTTGAATGGGGATTAATTGCCGATATCCAGCCGCCTGATTACGAAACCAGAATGGCTATCCTTAAGAAAAATGCTGAAAACTATAATAAGGAAATTAATGAGGAAATTTTTCAGTATATTGCCACAAATATCAAATCCAATATCAGAGAACTGGAAGGAGCCTTTAATAAAGTAATCGCCTATTCTAAATTAAATAAAGTAGAAATTAATTTAAGCAGCGTACAGGAAGCATTAAAGGACATTATTTCTCCCAATGAAAAGAAGCAGATTACTTCAGGACTGATCGTTGAGGTTGTAGCAGAACACTTTGGCATTACTCCGGAAGATATTATGTCAAAAAGAAGAAATACGGAATATGTGCTTCCAAGGCAGATCTGCATGTATCTTTGCCGTAAATACACTGACGATTCCCTTCAAAGTATTGGAAAAGCAGTGGGCAAAAAGGATCACACAACAGTTATCCACGGTATTGAAAAAATAACGGAGGATATTGAAAAGAATGATGAGCTTAAAGGAAAAATAGATATTATTATCAAAAAGCTTAATTGTGAATAAGTTCTTATTTATCCTGATACAAAATTTACATTATCCACATGAATTGCGTTTTCTTTTTTGCCCTGAAATAGTATAATAAAAGAGTTATACACATATTAACATCCCTTATTATCTATATTACTTAATTTATTATTACTATATAGCAAAGGCCAGGTCACATCGCTACTCTATCAAAGAAAGGAAGTTATACACAAATGAAATTAGTATGCAGTAAATCGAATTTGTTAAACGGAGTACAGATTGTATCAAAAGCTGTTCCTAATAAAACAACAATGTCTATTCTGGAGTGTATTTTAATTGACGCTTCAGAAAACAAAATAAAGCTTTTGGCAAACGATATGGAGCTTGGCATAGAAACGGTAATAGAAGGAGAGATCATTGAAAAGGGACAGATCGCTCTGGATGCAAAAATTCTTCTTGATATTGTAAGAAAGCTTCCCGACAGTGATGTTGTCATTGAAACAGACAAATCCTTTAAAACAAATATTACATGTGAAAAGGCAAAATTTACCATCATAGGAAAATCAGGAGAAGATTTTTCTTATCTTCCCAGTATTGAAAGAATAGATTCCATTATTGTTTCACAGTTCACTTTGAAGGAAGTGGTAAGGCAGACCATTTTTTCTATTGCAGACAATGATAATAATAAGCTTATGACAGGCGAATTATTTGAAATCAATGGAAACATGTTAAAAGTGGTTTCTCTTGACGGACACAGAATTTCCATCAGGAAAATAGAATTAAAGGACAGCTATCCTTCCAGGAAGGTTGTTGTTCCCGGTAAAACGCTGAACGAGGTAAGCAAAATATTATCAGGTGATACGGACAAGGATGTAAGCATTTTCTTTACGGGAAAGCATATTGTATTTGAATTTGACGATACCACCGTTGTTTCAAGACTGATCGAGGGAGAATATTTTAACATTGATCAAATGCTTTCCAGCGATTATGAGACAAAGGTTACTATCAATAAAAAAGAGCTTTTGGAGTGTATTGACAGAGCAACCCTTCTTGTAAAGGAAGGGGATAAAAAGCCGATCATCATCAATATTACAGATGGTATGATGGAGCTTAAGATCAATTCTACTGTAGGAAGCATGGATGAAGAGATCGATATCACAAAGCAGGGAAAGGATATCATGATAGGATTTAACCCTAAATTTATGATAGATGCCCTTCGTGTGATCGATGATGAACAGGTTGATATTTATCTTGTAAATCCCAAGGCTCCCTGCTTTATAAGAGATGCAGCAGAAAAATATATTTATTTGATACTGCCGGTTAATTTTACAACAGTATCATAAAAAAGACTGATCAGATTAAAAAGGATAAAAATGGAAAAAATAATAATTAGAGATGATTTTATAAAGCTCGGACAGGCTCTTAAGCTTGCCGGACTTGTAGAATCAGGCGTAGATGCAAAATTTGCCGTTCAGGATGGATGTGTAAAGGTAAACGGACAAACTGAAACTCAAAGAGGAAAAAAACTTTATGAGGGAGATATTTTTGAATATCAGGGAACTCAGGTAAAGGTGACAAAATGATCATCAAATCTCTTGAATTGGCTGATTTTAGAAATTACGAATCTTTAAATATCAGTTTTGACAGTGGAACTAATATTCTTTACGGTGACAATGCCCAGGGAAAAACAAATATTCTTGAAGCAATTTATGTTTCTTCCACTACAAAATCCCATAAGGGAAGTAAAGATAAGGAAATCGTAAGCTTTGACAAAGAAGAGGCTCATATCAGAACCTACCTTGAAAAAGATCATGTGGAATACAGGGTGGATATGCATCTTCGTAAGAATAAATCTAAAGGTATTGCTATTGACGGTCAGAAAATCAAAAAAGCTTCCGAGCTTTTAGGTCTTCTTAATGTTGTATTTTTTTCTCCTGAAGATCTTTCCATTATCAAAAACGGGCCTGCAGAAAGAAGAAGATTTGCAGATATGGAGCTTTGCCAGCTCGACAGCTTTTATCTTTATAACTTAAATCATTACAACAAGATTATTAATCAGAGAAACAAGCTTTTAAAGGACATGTATTTTAATCCCGGCCTGAAGGAAACCTTAAATATCTGGGATATGCAGCTTGTATCCTTTGGAAGTAAGATCATAGAAAGAAGAGAGCTTTTTGCAAAGCAGCTTTGTGAAATCATAGAAGAGATACATAGCAGGCTTTCCGGTGGAAAAGAAAAAATAGAAGTGAAATATGAACCTGATGTTTCCATTGAAGATTTTGAAGTGAGAATGAAGGAAAATCAGGAAAAGGATATCAGAAGCAAACTGACTTCAACAGGCCCCCACAGGGATGATTTTTCTTTTATTGTGAATGGAATTGATATCAGAAAATATGGTTCCCAGGGACAGCAGAGGACAGCAGCTCTTTCTCTTAAGCTTTCAGAGATAGAACTTGTAAAAAAAATGACAAAGGATACACCTGTACTTTTACTTGATGACGTACTGTCAGAGCTTGACAGCAACAGACAAAATTATCTGTTAAACAGTATTGGTGATATTCAGACGATCATTACCTGTACAGGACTTGATGAATTTATCAATAACAGGTTTGAAATTAATCGCATTTATAAGATTACAAATGGAACTGCACAAATGATATCTGATAATGTCAATATGGCATAATTTTTCAGAAAGGTATGGTTTATAATTTATGAGCAGCGTTGATTACGGAGCAGACCAAATCCAGATTTTGGAAGGACTCGAAGCAGTAAGAAAAAGACCGGGAATGTATATAGGAACAACGTCAAGCAGAGGACTTCATCATCTTGTTTATGAGATTGTGGATAACTCTGTTGATGAAGCTCTTGCGGGATATTGTGATACCATAGAAGTTTTGATCAATGAAGACAATTCTATTACCGTAACAGATAATGGAAGAGGAATTCCTGTAGGAATTAATCATAAGGCCGGACTTCCTGCGGTAGAGGTTGTATTTACCATATTGCATGCAGGAGGAAAATTTGGCGGTGGCGGATACAAGGTATCCGGAGGACTTCATGGTGTTGGCGCATCAGTAGTAAATGCTCTTTCCGACTGGCTTGAGGTTCAGATCTATACAGACGGTAAAATTTATCAGCAGCGATATGAGAGGGGACATGTATGTTACCCTCTTAAAGTGGTTGGAGAATGTGAAGAAGACAAAACAGGTACAAAGGTTACCTTTAAGCCTGATGCTACTATTTTCCAGGAAACCACTGTTTATGAATTTGACGTTTTGAAACAAAGATTAAGGGAAATGGCTTTCCTTACCAAGGGACTTCATATCATTTTAAAGGATCTGAGGGTAGAAGAAGGACAAAAGCCTGTGGAAAGGGAATTCCATTACGAGGGTGGTATTAAGGAATTTGTCACTTACCTGAACAGAAGTAAAACTGCACTTTATACAGATGTAATGTATTTTGAAGGTAAGAAAAATAATGTGTATGTGGAAGTGGCAATGCAGCATAACGACTCCTATACAGAAAGTTCTTACAGCTTTGTAAACAACATTAATACGCCGGAAGGTGGAACTCATCTTGTTGGCTTTAAAAACGCTCTTACCAAAACCTTTAATGAATATGCAAAAGGAAATAAGCTTTTAAAGGACAGTGAACCGAATTTAACAGGTGACGATATCAGAGAGGGACTTACCGCTATTGTCAGTGTTAAAATAGAGGATCCCCAATTTGAAGGCCAGACAAAGCAGAAGCTTGGAAATTCAGAGGCAAGGAATGCGGTTGACAGTGTTGTAAGTGAACAGCTTACTTATTATTTGGAACAAAATCCTTCTGTGGCAAAGTTGATCTGTGAAAAGTCAATCCTTGCACAGAGAGCAAGAGATGCAGCCCGTAAGGCGAGAGATCTTACCAGAAGAAAGACAGCCCTTGAAAGCGCCAGTCTTCCCGGAAAGCTTGCCGATTGCTCTGACAAAAATCCGGAAAACTGCGAGATTTATATCGTTGAGGGAGATTCCGCGGGAGGCAGTGCAAAAACAGCAAGAAGCCGTGCAACACAGGCGATTCTTCCTCTTCGAGGAAAAATTTTAAATGTAGAAAAAGCAAGACTTGATAAGATTTATGCAAATGCAGAAATTAAAGCCATGATTACTGCATTTGGTACCGGAATTCATGATGAATTTGATATTTCAAAGCTCCGTTATCATAAGATCATCATTATGACGGATGCGGATGTGGACGGCGCTCATATTGCAACCCTGCTGTTAACCTTCCTTTATCGTTTTATGCCGGAGCTGATCAAACAGGGATACGTTTATTTGGCCCAGCCTCCTCTCTATAAGCTGGAAAAAAATAAAAATGTGTGGTACGCCTACAGTGATGAAGAGCTGGATAATATTTTGAAAGAGGTCGGCCGCGATCAGAATAACAAGATCCAGAGATATAAGGGACTTGGAGAAATGGATCCGGAACAGCTTTGGGAAACGACTATGGATCCCGAAAAGAGAATTCTGCTCCGTGTTACCATGAATGAAGAAGCAGAATCAGAAATTGATCTTACCTTTACAACTCTCATGGGAGATAAAGTAGAACCCAGACGTGAGTTTATTGAAGAAAATGCAAAGTTTGTGAAAAACCTTGATATTTAACAGACAATGAGAAAGATATAGGTAAAAGATTGAAAAATAAAATTTTTCAATCGCAAGATTTGTGTCTGCGTGTATTTGACACAAACTCGGCATGCGCAAAAAGCGTGCGCAGAAATGAGGAAAAAGATGGAAGACAATATTTTTGATAAGATACATGAGGTTGACCTTCAAAAAACGATGGAAACCTCCTATATCGATTACGCAATGAGTGTTATTGCATCAAGAGCCCTTCCTGATGTAAGGGATGGGTTAAAACCGGTTCAAAGAAGAGTGTTATACTCCATGATAGAACTGAACAACGGTCCGGACAAGCCTCACAGAAAGAGCGCCCGTATCGTCGGTGATACCATGGGTAAATATCATCCTCACGGCGACAGCTCTATTTATGGTGCACTTGTAAATATGGCTCAGCCCTGGTCTTTCAGATATCCCCTTGTTGACGGTCATGGAAATTTTGGTTCTGTAGACGGAGACGGTGCTGCTGCCATGCGTTATACAGAAGCCCGCTTAAGCAAGATTTCCATGGAACTTTTGGCTGATATTAATAAAGATACGGTAGATTTTGTTCCTAATTTTGATGAAACAGAAAAGGAACCTTCCGTTCTTCCAAGCAGATACCCTAATCTTCTTGTTAACGGTACAACAGGTATTGCAGTAGGTATGGCAACAAATATTCCTCCTCATAATCTTCGTGAGGTGGTGGATGCCATTGTAAAAATTATCGACAACCGGATCATAGATGATAAAGAAACAGAGATAGAAGAAATCCTGTCTATTATCAAAGCACCTGATTTTCCTACCGGAGGAATTATCCTTGGAACAAGGGGAAGTGAAGAGGCTTACAGAACCGGAAGAGGAAAAGTAAGGGTTCGTGCGGTAACGGACATTGAAACCATGGCAAACGGAAAATCCCGTATTATTGTCACGGAGCTTCCTTACATGGTAAATAAGGCAAATCTGATCTTAAAGATTGCCGAGCTTGTAAAGCTCAAAAAAATTGACGGCATTACAGATCTGAGAGATGAATCTGACAGAGAAGGAATGCGGATCGTCATTGAACTGCGCCGTGATGCAAATGCAAATATTGTATTAAACCATTTGTATAAGCATACACAGATGCAGGATACCTTCGGTATCATCATGCTTGCCCTGGTAAATAATGAGCCAAAGGTATTAAATATTCTTGATATGCTGAAAGCTTATATCGCACATCAGGAAGATGTTGTAACAAGAAGAACCAGATATGATCTGAATAAAGCAGAAGAAAGAGATCATATTTTACAGGGATTACTGATCGCACTGGATAATATCGATGAAGTGATCCGTATTATCAGAGGAAGCCGTACTACACAGATTGCAAAGGAAAGTCTGATGGAACGCTTCGGCCTTACAGATGTGCAGGCCCAGGCGATTGTAGATATGAGACTTCGCGCTCTGACCGGTTTGGAAAGAGAAAAGCTGGAAAATGAGCATCAGGAATTAATTGCAAAAATAGCAGAATTAAAGGCAATTCTTGCAGATGAAAAGCTGCTGCTTGGCGTGATCAGAACAGAAATAAAAGAAGTTTCCGATAAATTCGGGGATGATAGAAAAAGCAAGATTGGCTATGATGCTTTTGATATTTCCATGGAGGATATGGTTCCCAATGAAAATACGATCATTGCCATGTCTAATCTGGGATATATTAAGAGAATGACCATTGATAATTTTAAATCCCAGCACCGCGGCGGTAAAGGAATTAAGGGAATGCAGACAATAGAAGATGATTTTATTGCAGATCTTCTGATGACTACAACACACCATTATATTATGTTCTTTACCAATTACGGACGAGTATACAGGCTTAAGGCTTATGAAATTCCGGAAGGAAGCCGTACCTCAAGAGGAGTTGCCATTGTAAATATCCTTCAGCTTAATCCGGGGGAAAAGATCAGCGCTATTATTCCTGTAAAAGATTACGAAGAAAATAAAAATCTTTTCATGGTGACAAAAAAAGGAATTGTAAAGAAAACAGACATTGTTGAATACAGTAATGTAAGAAAGAATGGTCTGGCTGCAATTAACCTGAGAGATGATGACGAGTTGATCGAGGTAAAGATCACAGATGCAGATACGGAAATATTCCTGGTAACAAAATGCGGAATGTGCATCAGATTTAAAGAGACAGATGTGCGCTGTACAGGACGAGCTTCTATGGGTGTGATCGGAATGAGCCTTGGAGATGAAGATGAGATCATCGGCATGCAGCTTGATCATCAGGGAGATTCTCTCCTCATTGTTTCTGAAAATGGTATGGGAAAGAGAACCTACTTAAATGAATTTACCGTTCAGAAGCGTGGTGGAAAAGGTGTAAAATGCTATAAGATCACCGATAAGACCGGCTATGTTGTAGGAGTAAAGGCTGTAAATGACGATCATGAAATTATGATGATCACAACCGGCGGCATTATCATTCAAATTCCCATGGAAGATGTTTCTATTTTAGGAAGGATCACCTCCGGCGTAAAGCTGATCAATCTTGATAAGGGAGTAAAGGTTGCTCAGATCGCAAAGGTAAGGGAAAAGGTTTCAAACGGAGATCAGGAATTTGAAAATATAGATGATGCAATGGAAGATATTCCTGAGCAGGATCTTGATTTTTATGATGATGATGAGGAAGTAACGCTTCCCCATGAAGAAAACGAGGATGAATAAATTTATAAAAACAAATAAACGCCGCTATTAAGAGCAATGTGGCGTTTATTTCTATGGAAAGGATGGAATTAAAATGGAATCATATTTGGTATTAAGGGATCTTGCAATTATTATAATCGCAGCAAAGCTTTTTGGGATCGTTGCCAGAAAATTAAAAGCGCCTCAGGTAGTAGGTGAGATCATTGCAGGTCTTTTAATAGGGCCCAGCATTTTAGGTCTTGTGGATCAGACGGATTTTCTTCTTCAGATGGCTGAGATCGGTGTGATCCTTTTAATGTTTTCAGCAGGACTGGAAACAGATTTAAAGGAGCTGATGAAAACAGGCCCTATTGCAACTTTAATAGCCTGCGCCGGTGTTTTTGTTCCCCTTGTTTTAGGAGCTTTATTTTATATGCTTTATTATGGAATGGCACCCTGGGGCTCGGAAGAGTTTTATAAAGCAGTTTTTGTAGGTACGATTTTAACTGCAACCTCTGTCAGTATTACCGTTCAGTCTCTGAAGGAAATGGGAAAATTGAAAGGAAGGGTCGGAACAACCATATTAAGCGCTGCCATTATCGATGATGTGATCGGCATTATCGTACTGACCTTTGTGATCGGCTTTAAAAATCCGGATTCCAATCCTGCACAGGTTGTCATCAGTACTGTTTTGTTTTTTGTATTTGCCATTGTGGTTGGCTTCATTTCCTACAAAATATTTAAGATCGTAGATAAAAGATATCCTCACACCAGGAGAATTCCGATTGCAGGTCTTGCCTTTTGTTTTTTAATGTCTTACATAGCTGAAAAATATTTTGGCATTGCTGATATTACAGGCGCTTATGTTGCCGGAATTATCTTATGCTCTATCAATGATTCCGATTACATTGAAAGAAAGGTAGACATTAATTCCTATATGCTTTTCGGCCCGGTATTTTTTGCAAGCATCGGATTAAAAACAAATATTGATAATGTTACAGGCTCTATCCTGCTGTTTTCCCTGGGCTTTGTAGTGGTAGGACTTGTGGGAAAGATAGTAGGCTGCGGACTTGTCGCAAGATTATGCAAATTTAACGCACACGATTCCTTAAAGATCGGCGTGGGAATGATGACCAGAGGAGAGGTTGCCCTGATCGTGGCACAAAAGGGACTTTCTGTGGGATTGTTAGAGCCGGTATATTTTACATCAGTTATTTTATTGATCATTGTTTCTTCCATTTCAACGCCGATTCTTTTGAAGATCTTATATTCAAAGGATAAAGAGCCGGAAAAAGTATCTGTAAATTGAGGATGATCATGCAGCAAAAAGAATTAAAATACAGTAAGCTGATGGAAGATTTAAAAAAGAAGATCCTGGAAGGGCAGATTAAAGCCGGAGATAAGCTTCCGTCAGAGAATGAATTATCTGTGTCATATCAGATCAGCCGTCAAACTGTAAGAAAAGCCCTTTCTCTTTTACAAAACGAAGGGTATGTTCTTGCTGAACATGGAAGAGGAACTTTCTGTACTGTTCCTGCCCATCATAAGGGAAATTCCAAAAATATTGCTGTGATCACTACCTATCTATCTGATTATATTTTTCCAAGAGTGATACAGGGGATTGATTCTGTCTTAACAGAAGAAGGGTACAGCATTATTTTAAAAAATACAAGAAATTCAAGAAGCCGTGAGGCTTCTTTTCTGGAAGAGATTTTATCCAAAGATATAGACGGAGTGATCATAGAGCCAAGTAAGAGTCAGATTTACTGTAAGCATATCAATTTGTATGAAAAACTGGAGGAATATGGAATTCCTTATGTATTTATACAGGGCTGCTTTTCTCAACTGGAAAAGAAGCCTCATGTGTTAATGGATGACTGCCAGGGCGGTTACCTGATCACAAAACATCTCATTGAAACGGGACATAAGCATATAGTAGGGATTTTTAAATCTGATGATGTACAGGGACAAAACAGGCATAAAGGGTATGTAAAAGCGCTGCAGGAATTTGGGATCCCTTATGATCCGGACAAGGTCATCTGGTTTTATACGGAAGACAGAGTGATTCATCCTTATGACAGCATCAGAAAAATGGTTTCACAAAACTGTTTCATAGATGGGATTGTCTGCTATAATGACCAGATTGCCATGAAGGTCATACAGGCGCTTTATGATGAAGGCATTAAAGTTCCCGAGCAGATTTCCGTAACAGGTTATGATAATTCTTATATGGCAAACAGTAATGGACTCCGCCTTACCACTATTTTGCATCCACAGGAAAAGCTTGGGGAAATGGCAGCAGACTTATTGCTTTCCATTATTCAAAACGGATCGGACAAAAATATCAATAAAAATATTTTAATTGAACCTGAGCTTGTGATCGGAAATTCCTGTGAAGACAGAAATAAAAAAAACAACTTGTAACGTTGACAATACAAGTTATACCATGAAAGTAACATATCTTATTTTCAAGGAGGGCTTGTCATGTTACAGAAAAAGAAGTATCAGTTTTGGTTTTGTACCGGTTCACAGGATCTTTATGGGGAGGAATGTTTAAATAAGGTTGCGGAGCATTCCAGAAAAATCGTAGAGGAATTAAACAAATCCGGGATTTTACCTTATGAGATCATATGGAAGCCTACACTGATCACCAGTGAATTGATCCGCAAAACATTTAACGAAGCTAATCTGGATGAAAGCTGTGCAGGAATTATTACCTGGATGCATACCTTTTCACCTGCAAAATCATGGATCATAGGTCTTCAGGAATACAGAAAGCCTCTTCTTCATTTACATACACAGTTTAATGAGGAGCTTCCCTACGATACCATTGACATGGATTTTATGAATGAAAATCAGTCTGCACATGGGGACAGGGAGTACGGACATATGGTGACCAGAATGCGCATGGAGCGCAAGGTTGTGGTTGGCCATTTTTCAGATGTGATCGTTATGGGAAAGATCGCATCCTGGATGAGGACGGCTGTTGGTATTGTGGAAAGCAGCCATATCCGCGTGATGCGTGTAGCTGATAATATGCGCAATGTTGCTGTAACAGAGGGCGACAAGGTAGAAGCACAGATCAAATTCGGCTGGGAGGTAGATGCGTATCCTGTAAACGAGATCGCAGCCTGTGTGGATTCCGTTTCCGCATCTGATGTAAATGCGCTTGTAGATGAATATTATGAGAAGTATGATATTCTTCTGGAGGGAAGGGATCCGGAGGAATTTAGAAAGCATGTTGCCGTTCAGGCACAGATAGAGCTTGGTTTTGAAAGATTTCTGGATGAAAAGAATTATCAGGCCATTGTTACCCACTTTGGAGATCTTGGAGGCTTAAAGCAGCTTCCCGGGCTTGCCATCCAAAGGTTAATGGAAAAAGGCTACGGATTTGGTGCGGAGGGCGACTGGAAGGTTGCAGCCATGGTCCGTCTGATGAAGATTATGACAGGAGATCTGAAAAATCCAAAGGGTACTTCCATGCTTGAAGATTATACCTATAACCTGGTGAAAGGGAAAGAAGGGATCCTGGAAGCGCACATGCTGGAAATCTGCCCTTCCATTGCAGACGGGCCCATCAGCATTAAATGTCAGCCGCTGAGCATGGGGCAGCGTGAGGATCCTGCAAGACTTGTATTTACTTCAAAAGAGGGAAGAGGAATTGCAGTTTCCCTTATTGATCTCGGAAATCGCTTCCGCCTGATTATTAATGATGTAAACTGCAAGAAGGTTGAAAAACCGATGCCAAAGTTACCGGTTGCAACCAATTTCTGGACTCCGGAGCCGGATCTTTATACAGGTGCAGAAGCCTGGATTTTAGCAGGCGGCGCCCATCACACGGCATTCAGCTATGACCTGACCGCAGAGCAGATGGGAGATTTTGCAGCAGCAATGGGAATAGAGGCTGTTTATATTGATCATGATACCAAAATCAGAGATTTTAAGAAGGATCTGATGCTTGGAGAATTATTTTATAAATAAGGAGGTATAGTGGCATGGATGTAAAAAACTTATTGGAAGAGGGAAAAGGAATTCTTGGTATTGAATTTGGATCTACCAGGATAAAAGCAGTATTAATTGATGAAAAGGGCACTCCGTTAGCTTCAGGAAGCCACGAATGGGAAAACAGACTGACAGACGGTATCTGGACTTATACTCTGGATGATATCTGGAGCGGTCTGGCAGATTGTTATGCTGATCTTGCGTCTGATGTGAAAAAAAAGTACGATGTTGTTTTAAAGAAATTTGCTTCTATCGGATTTTCTGCCATGATGCACGGATACCTTGCATTTGACAAGGAAGGAGAGCTTTTGGTTCCTTTTAGAACATGGAGGAATACCATTACGGAAGAGGCGGCTGCAAAGCTGACAGAGGTTTTTCAGTATAATATTCCGCAAAGATGGAGCATTGCACATTTATACCAGGCCATTTTAAAGAAAGAGGAGCATGTAGCAAAGATTGATTTTCTTACCACTCTTGCAGGGTATGTTCACTGGAAGCTGACAGGAGAAAAGGTTCTGGGTGTAGGGGATGCATCCGGTATGTTCCCCATTGATTGTAAAAGTGGAAACTATGATCAGAATATGATCCGGAAATTTGACGAGCTGACAGAGCCCTGCGGCTATGGCTGGAAGCTGTCGGATATTCTGCCAAAGGTTTTATCTGCAGGGGAAAATGCAGGTACCTTAACGCCGGAAGGAGCAAAGCTTCTTGACGTAAGCGGAAATCTGGAGGCCGGAATTTTGCTTTGTCCTCCGGAGGGAGATGCAGGAACCGGTATGGTAGCTACAAACAGTGTGGGCGTCAGAACCGGTAATGTTTCTGCGGGAACCAGTGTATTTGCCATGGTAGTTCTGGAAAAAGAGCTTTCCAAAGTTTATCCGGAAATCGATCTGGTTACTACGCCGGATGGGGCGCTTGTGGCTATGGTTCACTGTAATAACTGTACTTCAGATTTAAATGCCTGGGTCAATCTGTTTGATGAATTTGCAAAAAGCATTGGAGCAGCTATCGACAAAAATCAATTATTTTCCGTGCTTTATCATAAAGCGCTGGAAGGAGATGCAGATTGCGGCGGCCTGATCTCCTACAACTATTTTTCGGGAGAACCCGTAACCGGCTTTGATGAAGGAGCGCCTTTGTTTGTGCGTAAAGCGGATCAGACCTTTAACCTTGCCAATTTTATGAGAACACATTTATATTCTTCCCTGGCAGCTTTAAAAGCCGGACTGGATCTTTTGTTTAAGGAAGAGGATGTTAAGGTAGACGAGATGTTTGGCCATGGCGGTTTATTTAAGACGAAAGGCGTAGGACAGAGAATTGCCGCGGCAGCCATGAATACTCCGGTTTCCGTAATGGAGACAGCCGGAGAAGGAGGAGCCTGGGGAATTGCCCTTCTGGCATCCTATATGCAGAACAAGGAAGAAGGAGAGGAGCTTCAGGACTTTTTAAATCACAAGATTTTTGCGGGACAAAAGGGAGAAAAGCTTCTGCCTGTAAAAGAGGATGTGGAAGGCTTTGATCAGTTTATGATCCGTTACAAAAAAGGACTTGCCATTGAGCACGCAGCAGTAGATGCATTGAAATAACTGCGGAATGGAGGAAAAATGCTGGAAGAATTAAAGAAAAAAGTATATGAAGCAAATATGGAGCTTCCAAAATACGGACTTGTTACTTTTACCTGGGGAAATGTCAGCGGCATTGACCAGGAAACCGGCTTGTTTGTGATTAAACCAAGCGGTGTGGACTATGATAAAATGAAACCGGAAGACATGGTAGTGATGGATCTTCTGGGAAATAAGGTGGAAGGACATTATAAGCCGTCCTCTGATACACCTACCCACCTTGAGCTTTATAAAGCGTTTCCTCAGATTGGCGGTATTGTCCACACGCATTCTTCCTATGCCACAAGCTGGGCACAGGCCGGAAGAAGCATTCCCTGTTATGGAACTACCCATGCGGATTATATTTACGGAGAGGTTCCCTGCCTCCGCTGCCTGACAAAGGAAGAAATTGACGAGGCCTATGAAGAAAATACGGGACATCTGATCGTAAATGAATTTAAGCGTATGAACAAGGATATTATGGCGGTTCCCGCTGTTTTATGCAAAAATCACGGCCCCTTTGCCTGGGGAAAGGATCCTTTTGAAGCTGTCCACAATGCAGTGGTGCTGGAGGAGGTTGCAAAAATGGCTTACCGTACGGAAACCATTAATCCAAAGGTTGCGCCTGCGCCCATGGAGCTTCAGGATAAGCATTATTTCAGAAAGCATGGGGCAAACGCTTATTACGGACAATAGTTTGTAGTATAGGGTATGGGTTATGTTAAAAATATTTTTGGTAGAAGATGAATTCGTGATACGGGAAGGTATCAAGAATAATATTGATTGGAAAGCAAACGGATATGAATTTTGTGGGGAAGCCAGTGATGGAGAGCTGGCTTTTCCCATTATTCAAAAAACGAAACCGGATATTGTGATTACTGACATCAGAATGCCCTTTATGGATGGACTGGAGCTTAGCCGGTTAATAAAAAAGGAGCTGCCTTTAACAGAAATTATTATTTTATCCGGATATGAAGAATTTGAATATGCAAAAGAAGCCATTAAGATTGGGGTAAGTCAGTATTTATGTAAGCCTATCAGTGGAGAAGAGCTTCTGAAGGAAATTAATCTTTTAGCTGACAAAATTACGGAAAAGCGCAAGGAGCAGGAAATAAAGGAAAAGTATATCAGGGAAGTGGAAGAAAATTTCATTGAGGAAAAAAGAAACTTCTTTCAATATCTGGTTACAGGTACAAAATCAATTTCCGAGCTTTTGGAAATCGCAAAAAAAATTCATATTGATCTGTCGTCTATTTGGTATAACATTATTTTACTAAAAATACAGTCCATGACTCATGCACATGACGAATATTCCGGCAGTATGGTAAAAGTTGAACAAAAACTGAAGGAACTGGACGAGGGCGATCATTTTGCGGCTTTTGACAGGAACCTGGAAGGAAAAGCGCTGCTTGTAAAAGCGGATACTGAGGAAGAACTGACCCGGATACAAAATGATTACATAAGAAAAATGAAGGATCTACTTGGGGATTATTCTCATGTCCGTTATTTTGCAGGAATAGGAATGCCTGTCAACCGGTTAAGTGAATTACCGGCATCCTTTGAAAGTGCCAGCCATGCCTTTGCCCATCGTTATCTGACCAGAGAAAGCGGAATTTGGAATTATCAGGATATAGAACAGAAAAAACATCAGATAGATGATTTTAATATAGGCAGTGTAAATGCAAAGGAACTTGACAGAAATAAACTTCGTGACTTCTTAAAATTTGGTGATAAAAATGAAGTAGTTTATTTTGTGGAAGAATATATCAATGATCTTGGAAATAACGCCATGAAATCTAACATGTTTCGGCAGTATCTTGTAATGGATACCTATTTTTGCGTGGTAGATTTTGTAGTTGACCTGCAGTTTTCTAAGGATGAAATAGAAGTATTCAGTGCTGATTCCGAGATTTTGCAAAATAACGAAAATTCCATGAAATATATGGAACGGATTATAAGTAAAGCTCTGGAGTTACGGGAGAAAAGCGCCAGCAACCGTTACGGGGATATTGTAGATGAAGTAATGAAATATATTGAGGAGCATTATGCACAGGAAGATTTATCTTTAAATATATTGGCTTCTCACGTTAATTTTTCTCCTAATCATTTAAGCATGGTATTAAGTCAGCAGACAGGACAGACATTTATCAAATACCTGACTGATTTCAGAATGAATAAGGCAAAGGAATTGCTTCGCTGTACAGGGAAAAGAAGCAGTGAAATAGGTTTGGAGGTAGGGTATAAGGATCCTCACTATTTTTCTTTTTTATTTAAAAAGACACAGGGAATGACGCCTACACAATATCGTGGTTTAAAAAGTGCAGAGGGAGAGGGTTAGTTGAAAGAAAAATTACGAAAGATATATCACAATTCCACTTTAGCTACCAAAATAAGATATTCCTATCTTTTGCTTCTTATTCCGATAGTTGCATTTCTTATTTTCTGCTTTTGTAATCTATGGAGCAGTAATCGAAAATATGAGGATATGCTTAATTCTGCCATGGTGGCCAGTGAATTCAGCCTTGATTTCAAAAAGGATTATGATTATGAAACTTACCTTTTGATCGTAGAGAATAAGACACTTGATGAATCAAAACTTGGAGAGATGCTGAAGGAAGCAAACCGGATTGTCGACGGGTTAGAGGAGCTTACGGATTCCAAGGAAAACCGCAATCGATTGGCCAGTGCCAAGAAATATTTAAATAATCTGCAAATCTATAAAGAGCGTATTGAACAAAATTTGAAGGATGGAAATAAATATGAGAATAATATTGAAATCTGGGAAAATGATGTTCAGATCGTTACGGCTCTTATGAGGGAAACTATTTTTCAATATATCTATTATGAGATCAAAGATATTCAAAAGGCGCGTACAGAATACCAGGATTTTTTTATGCAGATGATCCGGTTTTCCATTATTGCATTTGCCCTGATCTTGATCCTTATTACCTTTCTTTCTTATTATATTCCCCTTAGTATTACACATCCGATCAGAAAATTAAGTGAAGTAACAGATCAGGTTGCAAAGGGAGACCTAACTGTACGGTCTGACGTAAGATCAGGTGCGGAGGTCAGTGTACTCAATGATTCTCTTAATACCATGATTGACAAAATAAATGAACTTTTGGAACAGGTAAAAACGGAACAAGGCAGACTTCGTAAGGCAGAGTTTGAATTATTGCAGTCTCAGATCAATCCGCATTTTCTGTATAATACTCTTGATACCATAGTCTGGCTTGCAGAAGCCGGTGAACAGAAAAAAGTAGTTGATATGGTAGGCAGTTTGTCTGATTTTTTCAGAACCTCCTTAAATCAGGGAAAGGATATGGTTTCTGTGAAGGAGGAGCTGCAGCACAGCAGAAGTTATCTGGAAATTCAGCAGGTACGGTATCAGGATATTCTGCAGTATGAAATCCAGGTTCCGGAACCCCTTTTTTGTTATCTGATTCCAAAGATCACCATTCAGCCTTTAGTGGAAAATGCACTTTATCACGGCATTAAAAATAAACGCGGCATAGGAAAGATCATAATTACCGGAAAAAGAGAAAAAGATTATTTTGTTCTGATTGTTGAAGATAATGGGGCAGGTATGAGCAGGGAACGGCTGGAAGCCGTAAGAAAGGGAATGAACCAGAAGTCCCAGACAGAAAAAGATATTTATGCCCTTTATAATGTGAATGAAAGGATCAGGCTTAATTTTGGACAGAAGTATGGACTTTCCATAGCCAGCGTTTTAGGAGAAGGAACGACTGTACAGGTAATGCTTCCATTTACCTATCAGGAACGGGAAAATAAATAAACAAACTTCCATCGTAAAAAAACAAACTTTTTTTCCGGGGAAATAAAAATTTGAACTTTTAAAAGAGTTATCTGCATGGCTTTTACCTCTGTTTGATTATAAGATAAGGACAACAAATCAATCATCCTTACAAATGTATCGGGAGGTATAAGAATGAAAAAGAAGGTATTATCAATTATTTTAACGGCAACCATGATCCTTGGCCTGACAGCCTGCGGATCGAAGCAGACAGCCAATGCCGGAGGAGATGCAGCAGCACCTGAAGCAGCATCTGAAGCAGCATCTGAAGCAGCACCTGAAGCAGGCTCGGGAGATCTGATCAAGGTTGGTATCATTAACAATGATCCTAATGAATCCGGTTATCGTACTGCAAATGATAAGGATTTAAAGGAAATGTTTACAGAAGCAAACGGGTATGAAGCATCCTTTGCTTATAGTCTGAAAAATGATGAGCAGATCACAGCAGCACAGAAGTTTATCCAGGATGGAGTTGATTATCTGCTTCTGTCAGCAGCAGATACAGCAGGTTGGGATTCCGTATTAAAGGATGCACAGGATGCAGGTATCCGGGTAATCTTATTTGACCGTACCATTGATGCTGATCCCAGTCTTTATGAAGCGTCTATCGTCTCTGATATGGCAAAGGAAGGCCAGACAGCAGTTGACTGGCTGAAGGGACAAAACCTCAGCGAATATAAGATCATACATATTCAGGGTGTTATGGGTTCCGCTGCTCAGCAGGGACGTTCGGGAGCACTTGATAATGCAGTAGCATCCGATGGATGGACCTTAGTTACACAGCAGACAGCAGAGTGGAATGCAGAAAAGGCACAGCAGATCGTTCAGTCAGTAATCGATTCCGGCGAGTCCTTCAATGTTATTTATGCGGAAAATGATGATATGGCAAAGGGTGCTGTTGCTGCTCTTGATAAGGCAAACATTTCCCATGGTGTTGGAAAAGACGTTATCGTTATGGGATTTGACTGCAATAAATGGGCATTGGAAGAACTGTTAAATCAGAACTGGAACTATGATGGACAGTGCAATCCTTTCCAGGCTTCCTACATTGATGAGATCATTAAGACACTCGAAAGCGGCGGAACTCTTTCCGAGAAGACCATTATCATGGATGAGAAGGGCTTTGACGCTTCCACAATCACACAGGAAGATGTAGATAATTACGGCATTTAATCCATCTGAAAACAGTAAATCTATAAAGCGCAGCGCAGCGTCAAAAATCGTACGCCGGGGCTGCGCTTTTTTAAAAAAGGAGTGAATACGCTGGTGAAAGACAAAGCTGTATTAGAAATGAAAAATATCCATAAAAGCTTTCCCGGAGTACATGCTTTACAGGGAGTGGATTTTACACTTTGCGAAGGTGAAATTCATGCATTAATGGGCGAAAACGGAGCCGGAAAATCTACACTGATCAAAGTTTTGACGGGTGTTTACAATAAAGAAGAGGGTCAAATTTTTATTAAGGGAAAGGAAAAAACTGTTTCCATACATTCTCCCCAGGAAGCACAAAAACTCGGTATCAGTACCGTATATCAGGAAATTACCCTTTGTCCTAATCTTTCCGTTGCAGAAAATATGTACATAGGCAGATCGGACGGTTTATATCAGAACTGGAAAAAAATGAATGCTGATGCAGATCAGATTTTAAAAGCTCTTGATATACCTGCAAAGGCAACACAGCAGCTTGCAAGCTGTTCTATTGCCGTACAGCAGATGGTTGCCATAGCAAGAGCCGTTGACATGGACTGTAAGGTGCTTATTTTGGATGAACCTACTTCTTCGCTGGATGAGCAGGAGGTAGAAAAGCTGTTTAAGCTGATGCGTGAACTGCGGGCAAAAGGTGTAGGCATTATTTTTGTAACACATTTTCTGGATCAGGTATACGAAGTATGCGATAAGATTACCGTTTTGCGTGATGGAAAACTGGTAGGAGAATATGAAATTAAGGATCTTCCAAGAGTAAAGCTTGTATCGAAAATGCTTGGCAAGGATCTGGACGATATGTCTGACATTAAGGGAGAACAGTCTGTTTACAGCGGAAAGGATGCAAACGAACGTATCTTTGAAACAGAGGGTCTTGTAAGTAATGCCGGAATCAAACCTTTTGATTTTTATATTAAGAAAGGGGAGGTAAACGGATTTACTGGTCTGCTTGGTTCCGGAAGAAGCGAATGTGTGCGTGCTATTTTTGGCGCAGACAGGGTGATTGGAGGAACGGTTAAAAAGAACGGAAAGGTGATTAAAATAACAAAGCCTCTTGATGCTATGAAAAATGGAATAGCATATCTGCCGGAAGATCGTAAGATCGATGGTATAGTAGGAGATCTGTCTGTAAGGGAAAATATTATTCTTGCCCTGCAGGTGTTAAGAGGATTTTTCAGACCCTTCTCAAAAGCCCAGGCAAATAAATTTGCGGAAGAATATATTAAATTGCTGGGAATTAAAACGGCTTCTGCTGATACCCCTATTAAATCCTTATCAGGAGGAAATCAGCAAAAGGTAATTCTTGCAAGATGGCTTTTGACAAACCCGGAATATCTGATCCTGGATGAGCCTACCCGCGGAATTGATGTAGGAACCAAGATCGATATTCAGAAACTGGTGTTAAAGCTTGCTTCTGAAGGAATGAGTATCACTTTTATTTCTTCGGAAACAGACGAAATGCTTCGCACCTGTTCCAGACTGATCGTCATGAGAGATCGAAAAGTAGTTGGAGAGCTTTCAGGTGAAGATTTAACTCAGAATAAAATTATGAGTACTATTGCCGGAGGTGAAAAAGATCATGAACAGTAAATCTGTAAAAAGTGTTAATATTTCGACCTTTTTCCTAAAAATATTCAGGTGTCAGATTTTTATTCCTATTGCAGCATTACTATTGCTTGCACTGTTTAATCTGATCGTGGATCCATCCTTTTACAAAATTACACTTGGCTATAATAGTGCAGGAGATCCTGTTCTTTCCGGAAATCTGATGACCATTCTGGATTATGGTTCAGAACTTGCTATTCTTGCAATAGGAATGACACTGGTTACGGCAGCGTCAGGCGGACAGGACATCAGTGTAGGCGCCGGGATTGCCATTGCAGGAAGCGTTGTATTACGGGTATTGTGTGGAACCAATTCCAGACCCGATACCTTACAGGCTCCTATTATTGTTGCTTTTTTGATCAGCTGTGTGGTAGCAATGCTGTTTGGAGCATTTAATGGAGCGCTGGTTGCCTATTTCAAAATTCAGCCCATGGTGGCAACGCTGATTTTATTTACAGCAGGCAGATCCATAGCTGCCTGGATCAATAACAATGAGCTGCCGATCATCAGTGATCCTACCTTCAAATATTTTGGAGGATTTATTCCGGGAGTTCCTATCCCTACTCCGTTTTTTATTGCTGTGATCTGTATGATCATCATGGCTCTTGTTTTGAAATTTACCAATCTGGGATTATATACGCAGGCAGTTGGAATTAATGAAAGCTCTTCCAGATTAAATGGATTAAATCCTGCGTTTATCAAGTTTATCACTTTTGTGATCCTGGGATTATGTGTTGCAGTTGCCGGACTGATTAAGGTAAGCCGTTTATCATCCATTAACTATTCCGTTATCGCAAAGGATATTGAAATGGATGCCATATTGGCAGTAGCGCTGGGAGGAAATTCCTTAAGCGGCGGTAAATTTAACATGACCGCATCCATACTTGGCGCTTATGTGATTCAGTTTTTAACAACGACGCTGTACAAATTTAACGTACAATCAGATGCTCTTTCTGCATATAAAGCGGTTGTAGTAATTGTTTTGGTGGTATTAAGTACACCTGTCGTAAGGGAATATCTTTCTTCTCTTGGAAAAAAGCTGAAAAATAAGGGAAATGTAAAGGAGGTCGGTTAATATGCCGTTTGGAAAGAAAGTACAAAATAAATTTAAAAACATTACCGACACAAACCTGCTCCTGATGATCACCATTGTGGTATTCTTTGCAATGTACCTTGGTGCAATTCTCTTTCAGGGAAAAGGATTTTTAAAGCCTCAGACATTTTTTAACATTTTAAATGCCAATGCATCACTGATCATTTTATCCTGTGGAATGAGTCTTGTTATGATCACAGGGGGGATTGATATTTCCGTGGGAGGAGTAACAGCCTTAGTCAGTATGTGCTGTGCGGTTTATCTGGATTTTCACGGAGGCAACCTTTTTGTAGCTATTTTGATTGCGCTGGCCATTGGGCTTGCCTTTGGGTTAGTACAGGGATTTCTGGTTGCATATTTAGATATTCAGCCTTTTATCGTTACGCTGGCCGGAATGTTTTTTGCAAGGGGAATGACAACCATTGTAAATACAACTCCCTTTAATGTTGCAAATGAATCCTTCGTTGCCTTGAAGGATACACGCATTTATGTTCCGGGATTTGGATCCGTTAATAAGCTTGGAAAGTATGTACCTGCTTATATTGAAGTGGGAGTAGTAGTCGCTCTGCTTACGGTAATCATTCTCTTTTGTGTTCTGAGATGGACCAGCCAGGGACGGAAGTTCTATGCGGTGGGCGGAAACAGCCAAAGCGCTCTGATGCTTGGAATCAACGTAAGAAAAACAAAATTTTTATCTCATTTGATCTGTGGGCTGTTAGCAGGTATTGGAGGGTTTGTCTATTTTATGCATGTGGGATCAGGATCTGCTTCCCATGCAAGCGGAATGGAAATGAACGCCATTGCATCTTCTATTATAGGCGGAACTATGCTGACAGGTGGAGTTGGAAACATTATCGGTACATTTTTCGGAGTGCTTTCCTTAAGCACCATACAGAATATTGTATCCTCTGCAGGTCTTGATCAGGCATGGTGGACTGGAATTACGATTGCAGCTATGTTATGCTTATTCTTAGTAGTACAAAGCGTTGTAATCGCCCGCAAAAAAAAGACGCTTAAAAACAGCTAAAAGCGAGAAAAGAAAATTGAAGAAAACTATTTTAATTATTATATCATTTGCTATTGCTGCTCTTTGCATAGTAGCATTTGTCCATGGAAAAGATACAATTTCTCTTTATGATACAGAGGAAGCACAGGAAACGATTTCAAATGAAAGCATCGTAATTGGCTTTTCACAGCTTGGTGCGGAATCTGATTGGAGAAGTGCAAATACGGAATCCATGAAAACTACATTTTCTGCTGAAAACGGGTATGAGCTGCTCTTTGAAGACGGACAGCAGAAGCAGTCAAATCAGATTACTGCCATTCGTACCTTTATTCAGCAGGAAGTGGATTATATTGTGCTTGCACCGGTAACGGAAACAGGATGGGACACTGTGCTGCAGGAAGCAAAGGACGCCGGTGTCCCTGTCATAATTGTTGACCGTATGGTAGATGTTTCTGACGATACACTTTTTACCTGCTGGGTGGGATCTGATTTTGAACTGGAAGGGAAAAAGGCAGCAGGCTGGTTAGAGCAGTATCTTGCAAAAAAAGAGATTGCTGCGGAGGATATTCATATTGTAAATATTCAGGGAACGATTGGTGCATCGGCACAGATAGGGAGGACAAAAAGCCTGGAAGAAGCGGCAGAAAAGAATGGCTGGGATCTTCTTGCAGAGGTTCCGGGAGATTTTACACAGGCCAAGGGCCGGGAAGTCATGAAAGAGCTTCTTTGCCAGTATGAAAATATTAATGTGGTTTACTGTGAAAATGATAACGAAGCGTTTGGCGCTATTGAAGCGATTGAAGGGGCTGGCAAAACGGTAGGATCCAATATTGATAAAGGCGAGATCATGGTGATTTCCTTTGACGGAGTAAAGGAGAAAGCCATGACTTATGTGCTTGACGGCAAAATATCCTGTATAGCAGAATGTAATCCTCTTCAGGGGCCCAGAGTACAGGCTATCATTAATTTGTTAGAGCGTGGGGGCACGCCTGATAAATTTTACTATGTGGATGAAGGTTTTTTCAGTGCAGATGAAACAGTGGAAAAAGTTACTGTGGATGGAAAGGAATATGAGGTGACCTTACTGACCCAGGAGATCATAGATGAAAGAAAGAATGAATTTAATTCTTGACAAAAGAAATTTAATCTGTTAGTTTAAAAAAAAGTGTAAAGGAGATGTGCAGATGTTGTTTTTTTCTACGAATAACTAATTTCATAGGTTGTGTGTAGAAGAAGCGTCTGACTCATTTTCTGATATTTTATAAAAAGCTATATGATTTTACTGCCTGGCAGTAATTTTTTTTGATGTATGTATCTGATAGGTGCAGAAGATTTCTTCTGCACCTTTTTGCTGTCAAAAAGGAGGAATTTATATGTCACAGATCAGCAGATAGATGAGACGCTGTTTCTGGCGCTCCTGCGAAAACTGGATTTTTCCAGAACACAATTTGAAAAAAGAATTGAGGACTACAGCGGAGGCCAGAAGAAAAAGGTACTGCTTGCAGGAAGTCTGTGTAAGAAGGCCCATCTTTATATCTGGGATGAACCTTTGAACTTTATTGACGTTTTTTCCAGAATGCAGATCGAGGAGCTGATCCTGAAATTTAAGCCTGCCATGATCCTGGTAGAGCATGACAAAAGCTTTGTGGAACATATTGCAACTTCTGTGATTTCCATTCCCTAAAAGGGATAAAAGGCCATTTTGACCAAATTTAACATTTTTTTTATTAGGAAATATACAATTTTTGTGTTAAGCTTTTGTTAAAAGATAAAAAGAAAGGCGTTTGATATTATTGAATTCAATTCGTTCCAAATTTAAAGAAAAATTTATCGAAACCTTAAAGGCAGTGCTTCCCATCCTGGGGATTGTTTTTGTTTTGTGTTTTACGATCGCCCCAATTCCCCCAAGTATTTTACTGGTGTTTTTGGTGGGAGCAGTAATGCTGATCGCAGGAATGCTGCTGTTTAATGTGGGTGTGGAAATGTCCATGACGCCTATGGGGGAACGGGTCGGAACGATTATGACCAAAACCAGGAAGCTTCCCCTGATTATTTTGATCAGTTTTATCATGGGATTTATCATTACAATATCGGAGCCGGATCTGCAGGTGCTTGCACAGCAGGTCCCCTCCATTCCTAATATGGCGCTGATCCTGGCGGTAGCTGCCGGTGTAGGTGTTTTTCTGGTGATCGCACTCTTAAGAATGCTTTTTGGGATTGCATTATCACATCTTCTTGTTGTTTTCTATCTGATCGTGTTTGGAATGACACTGTTTGTTCCAAAGGATTTCCTGGCTATTGCATTTGATTCCGGCGGTGTGACAACAGGGCCCATGACGGTTCCCTTTATTATGGCGTTTGGTGTTGGTATTGCTGCCATCAGAAGCGATAAGCATGCGGCGGACGACAGCTTTGGTCTGGTAGCGCTTTGCTCTATTGGCCCTATCCTTGCAGTGCTGATCCTTGGAATGATCTTTCATCCCGAGCAAGGGGATCAGGTAAATAATACTGTTATGATCGTGGATAATACAGTGGATCTGGGAAAGCTGTTTGCACAGGGAATTCCTACTTATATGAAGGAAATGGCATTATCTCTTTTTCCCATTGTATTCTTCTTTGCGCTTTTTCAGCTGATCTCGCGGGATATGAAAAAGAGGCCTCTGATTAAGATCGGTGTGGGAATTATTTATACATATGTAGGTCTTGTTCTGTTTTTAACGGGAGCAAATATTGGCTTTATGCCTGCAGGAAATTACCTGGGACAGACAATGGCAGGACTTCCCTACCGTTTTATCATTGTTCCGATCGGAATGCTCATCGGTTATTTTATCGTATTAGCCGAGCCTGCAGTATTTGTGCTTACAAAGCAGGTAGAGGAGATGACCTCCGGCGCTATTTCAGCGAAGGCAATGGGAACCAGCCTTTCTATTGGTGTGGCATTTTCCGTTGGGTTTGCAATGCTGAGAGTGCTTACGGGAATTTCTGTTTTATGGTTCCTTATTCCGGGTTACGCCGTTGCTCTTATTCTGACATTTTTTGTTCCAAAGATCTTTACGGCGATTGCATTTGACTCCGGTGGTGTGGCTTCCGGTCCTATGACAGCTACTTTCCTGCTTTCCTTTGCAATGGGAGCATGTGAAACGGTAGGAGGCAATATTATTACGGATGCGTTTGGAATTGTGGCCATGGTTGCAATGACGCCTCTCATCACCATTCAGATCCTGGGTATGGTATTTAAGCTCAAGGAGAGCAGACTCCACAGGGGCGCTGCAGTGGCAAAGGATGTTACTGCTGAACTTGTAAACTATGGCGATATGGAAATTATCGAGTTGTAATATAACAGGAAGGAATCGGAAGCTATGGGAACTCTGTATTTAATGACAACGATCGTTGATCGTAAGATAGCTAAGAAATATTCCGAGCTATATAAAGAAAATAAACAATATATCACGCTGGTAACCATGGGCGCCGGTACGGCAGTCAGTGAAATGCTGAATTACCTTGGCCTGGAAAGCAATGAAAAGGCAGTGATCTTTTCCGTACAGGAGGAAGAAACCTGGCAGCAGGTAAAAAAGCAGCTCCAGCAAAAATTACATATCGATGCACCCGGAGGGGGAATTGCCTTTACCATTCCGCTTAGCAGTATCGGTGGAAGAAAGGCGCTTCAGTTCCTGTTAGAAGGAAAGGAATATCAGAAAAAGGAGGAATCAACCTTGAAGGATACATTACATGAACTTATTGTTGTGATTTTAAATCAGGGATATGTGGATCTGGTAATGGATGCTGCCAGAGATGCAGGCGCATATGGAGGAACCGTGATCCATGCCAAGGGTACCGGTATGGAACAGGCAGAAAAATTTATGGGAGTTTCGCTTGCAGCCGAGAAGGAAATGATTTTTATCGTTGCCAAAAAAGAGCAGAAAAATCAGATCATGCAGGCAATTATGGAAAAAGCCGGTCTGGACAGCAAGGCAAAATCCATAGTCTTTTCTCTTCCTGTCACAGACACGGCCGGTCTTAGATTAATTGAGGATTAATCCTACGGGGCAGTGGTCTGATCCCAGAATATCGGTATAGATCACTGCATCGGAAAGTCTGTTTTCCAGCGTTTGTGAAACCATAAAATAATCAATACGCCATCCGGCATTTTTTTCTCTGGCTTTAAACCGGTAGGACCACCAGGAATAAGCTCCTTCCATGTCAGGATAAAAATACCGGAAGGTATCTGTAAAGCCTGCATGTACAAGGGCAGAAAATTTCTCTCTTTCTTCATCTGTAAAACCGGCGTTCTTACGGTTTGTTTTTGGATTTTTCAGATCAATTTCCCGGTGGGCAACATTTAAATCGCCGCAGAAAATAACCGGTTTATTCTGTTCCAGCTTTTTCAAATAGGCAAGAAAGTCATCTTCCCATTTCATACGATAAGAAAGACGTTTTAATTCTTCCTGTGAATTGGGAGTATAAACGGTAATAAAATAATAATCTTTAAATTCTAAGGTGATCACGCGGCCTTCGTGGTCATGCTCTTCGATCCCAAGGCCGTAGGATACAGATACAGGTTCTTCCTTTGAAAAGATTGCTGTGCCGGAATAGCCCTTTTTTTCTGCATAATTCCAATATTGATGATATCCGGGAAGCTCTAAGCTGACCTGGCCGGCCTGCAGCTTTGTTTCCTGCAGACAGAAAAGGTCTGCGTCTGCCTCCTTAAAAAAGTCCATAAATCCTTTTTCCAGACAGGCCCTGAGGCCGTTTACGTTCCAAGAGATCAATTTTTGCATCCTTTGTTGTTCCTTTCTGTAAATTGAGATATGATATAATTACCGATTGTTCCATATGGAAGGAGATCTGTTTTGAAAAAGCAAATTACAATAGAGGAAATGTGGTCTTTGCTGTCAGCCCATCAGGGAGAAGTCTTTTATACCGCAAAAAAGCTTCCGTTTACTTATATGATAAAAGGCGGAGAGCTTTTTGTGGACAGACGTTCCAAGTCGATCACCAAGGCTACCTTTGAACAGGCAATTTCAAAGCTTGAAAGCTCTGATGGAACGATTGCAGGACCTAAAAGCCTGTGTGTATTCGGGGCGCCCTATGTGTGGGCCCTGTTCCGGGCATTTGAAATCGTGTAAAAGTCTTACTCGTCATAAATATCTACCTTGATACGGTCCTCATAGGGCTTTATCAGGGTGGTTACGATCTCATCCGCAAGGGATCGCATATCTTCTATTTCAGAGAGATAATTTTCTCTGGTAATTCTGTGAGTTCCTTCTATCAAGCTGTCACACATAAGATGGTTGATTTCCGGAGAAAAATGCAGAGTATCCATATAATTTTCCAGATTGGTAATGATTTCCCGGTCATTTTGAAAAGAATACAGAGTCACATTTTCGTAGGATAAAAGTGTTTCATAAGCGGTCTGCATATTATACAGATATGCGTCTGTATCTCCATCCCGGTACAGGTTGTCCCACCAGATCATGGAATAGGGAGGCACAAAAATCAGGAATTGTGTTTCCGGGTGTTCCTTAATACGGGCAGTCAGTATTTCCAGGTTTTGCGAAAGCAGATCCTGATAATAAGTCTCCGGCTTCATTTCATCTATGGAGGGCTTTCGGATATACAGTCCCAGGATCATGTCAGAATTAAAATTTTTCCACTGCGCCCAGTTATAGGAGTTTCCTTCATCATAATCGCCGATCAGGGATTGAGCGATGAGATAGGGGATTTTTTCAAAAAGCACATCCTTGTTCAGCCAATATTGTACATCATTTAAATAATTATCATCATAAAGATACATAGGGCAGCCTGTAAGCTCATAGGTGGTCTCGGGAGAAGCTACAAGTGCAGAGGGATCCAGATTATAAAAAACGTATTTCAGCTCCTGATGTTCGAAAGCAATGTCCAAAAGGTAGCAAAGATCTGCAGTTGCACCATAAGAACGGATAGCCTTAATGGATCTGCACTGAAAGCCCTGGTCAAACCAGCCGTTGTTATAGTTTTCCGCAACGGAGGAACCGGCGATCACGCTGTCATAGTCAAAGTTTTTAAGAGAGCCTACACACTGATATTCTTTGTCGGTTAAAACTGCTTTCAGACCCGGCAGAGGCTTGTGATACTGAAAAAAAGGATCAAACAGGATCACTGTAAAAATACAGATCAAAAGAAGAGCCGCGCTGAAGATGATAAATTTTTTGAGAAAGCCTTTAAAGGTATTTTTATCCAATAGTGATCACCTCAGAAATTAAAATAAATAAAGGTACTGACCTGTGAAAAGGAAATCACAGACCATACAAAAATAATGGAAACATACAGGCAGAGCCGGGTATTAAAAGGGTGCTCACTTACAATCTGCAGTGCATTTTTCCTTGTTATGATGATGGCGCTGATCAAAAGAAGAAGGAAAAATACTCCCAGATAAGCATAAGGAAGCAGATCCGGCATAGTAAAATTAATTGCCTGTTTTATCAGGTAAAATTCAGGAATATCCAGTTTTGCAGCAATTTTAAGAAGGTAACCGGTATTTTTGAAAGCAAAAATATTCCGGAACATTTGAAAAGCATTTGTCATACTGTCGCTGCGGAAAAAGTACAGGGAGAGATTGAAAAAGGAAAAAGTAAAAAACCATCCCAGCCATCTGGGAATATAAAATTTAGCAGGTGTTTTGTCGTGATTTCCCCTGACTCCTATAATACCCAGATTATCCCACACAACCAGAAGTCCCTGCATGGTACCCCAGGCAACGTAAGTCCAGTTTGCGCCGTGCCAGATACCGCTTAAGAAAAATACAATAAAAATATTAAACAGAGTGCGTCCCTTTCCCTTTCGGCTTCCTCCAAGGGGAATATAAACATATTGGATAAAAAACCGCGACAGGGTAATATGCCATCTCTGCCACAGTTCTTTTACGGAGCATGCTTTGTAGGGGGAATTAAAGTTTACAGGAAGCTCAATATTAAACATTTTTCCAAGCCCCATTGCCATATCACTGTAACCGCTGAAATCAAAGTAGATCTCAAAAGTGTAGGCCAGAATGACAAGAAGGGTAGAGGGAGTGTCCAGAAAGGCAGTCTGTTCAAATCCGTAATTAACCGGAAGAGCCAGAACATCTGCCAGAAGTACCTTTTTTCCAAGGCCAATGGTAAAAAGGGCAAATCCCTTGGCAAAATTTTCAGTTTGGAACTTCCTGTTTTGGAGATCCTCAAACTGTGGCATCATTTCCTTGTAAAGAACGATAGGGCCGGCAATAAGCTGTGGGAAAAAGGTAACAAACGTCACATAATTAATAAAAGAGTAGTGTTTTGCTTTCCGGGTACATCTGTCAATGATAAAGGAAAGCTGCTGGAACGTAAAAAAGCTGATACCAAGGGGAAGAACAATGTTCTTCATGGTAAATCCCGTTCCAAACAGAGCATTGACGTTTTCAAAAAAGAAATCATAATATTTGAAATAAAATAAAAGTCCAAGATTAAAAAGAATACCTGTCAGTAAAAAGACCCGGTCCATCCATTTAGTATGGGAAAACTGAAACAGAAAGCTTAAAAGATAGTTACAGGCAATGCTCACAAGGATCACTGCAAGATAATAGGGATTAAAATAGCCATAAAACCATAAAGACATGGCAGCTAAAAAAAGCTTTGAAAGCTCATAAGCCTTAAAGTGGTTCATACCATACCAGCCAATTAAGGCAAGAGGTAAAAATATAAAAATAAATAAATAGGAATTAAAAAGCATCACGGATCTCCATTTCAGATATTCATCTGTCCTGCATCGTTATTCTATCATGCCATTACATATTTTGTCTAATGTATGGAAATACTTAGTAAAAGATTAATGAAGTGATGGAGGAGAAATGATTAAAACATTTATTTTGGCATTTATCATAGGATTATCGTTATTCACAGGCGGATGTGCGCAAAACAGTTCTTCAGGAAGTGAAGAGAAAAGCAGCGAAAGGGATGCTGTGAACACTCTTCAGTTTGGCACAAAATACAGCGTAAAAGGAGAGGTAAATGATCTCAGGGATCTGGTGGCAGGTCTTCTTGGTGAAAATTACTGGCCCGACACCTTATTTTCCGGGGAAGAGCTTTCGGAAAGAACCGGCATCTCAGAAGAGATGTACGACAGTTTTCTGGCGGAGTATCAGCATACGGGGGCCGGCATCGACAGAATGATCCTGATCGAGGCAAAGGAGGATCAGATAGAAAACATTGAAAACTACCTCAATGAATATCGGGATGTGCTTTTGCAGATCTATGAGCAGCAGCCTCAAAATAAGGCAAAGGTGTTTGCATCAAGAATAGAGACCATTGATCGTTATGTATGCTTCGTACAGCTTGGAGCAGATCTTTCTGCCCTCAAGGAAAAGGGAGAGGACGAAATGATACGCCACTGTCAGGAGGAGAATGAGAGAGCCCTTGATATCATTGAAAAAAACGTGTTAAAATAACCTAAAAATATAGAAAATGTTTGGTTTTAAATAGAAAACGGGGAGCAGTCAGGTGGCAGACAAAAGAGTAACCATAAAGGATGTGGCTCGGGCAGCAGGCGTTTCCATTTCCACGGTGTCAAATGCGTTAAATGGAGTTGATGTGCTTCATCCTGATACGAAGCAGCGTATTTTGGAAACTGCAAGAAAGCTTCATTATGTGCCGGATTTAAATGGCAGAAATCTGAAATCTCAGGAAAATAAAGTGATTGGCCTGTTTCTTTCTTCCATAAAGGAACCGGCTTATGGTCTTCTGGCAGAAGAAATTTATAAAGCCTGTCAGGAGAAGGGATATGAATTCCAGATCTTTGTAAGTAACAATGCCCAAAGCATGCTTACCAATATTCTGGGAAACAGAGTAAGCGGGGCGCTGATCTGCAACAGCTTTATCGGAAAGCAGGAAGAAGCTGTTTTGCTGGAATATGAAGCTCCAGTGTTTTTCCTGGACAGAACGGTAAGCGGAAGATATGCTTTGTGTTCAGGAAAGGATGGAGCCATAGAGGACTGGACGAGAGAAGAGCTGGAAAAATGGGGAAGGGAAGCTGTTCGTGCGCTTGATACCATGATCACAGAAAAAAGAGGCAGCATCATTTAGATGCTGCTTCTTGTTGTATCAATCTGATAATAGAACTGATAGCGCCCAGCTGGTTGCTGCGGCTCATAGCGTCGATATAGGTCTGTCTGGTAAAGTAAAGCTCTAACACTTTTTCTGAAAGACTGTCAGGAGACAGCTGATCGTCAGAAAGAACCATGGAAAAGCCCTGGCTTTCAAAGGATCCTGCGTTAAGGATCTGATCGCCCCTGCTGCTTTGTGCCGGAAGGGGAATGAGAAGATTTGGCTTGCGCAGGGCCAGTATCTCACAGATGGAATTTGCTCCTGCACGGGAAATGATCAGATCAGCCAGTGCAAAGAGATCCTTCAATTCATCTTTTACATATTCAAACTGAACATAGCCTTCCTTATGAACGAGGGAAGGATCCAGTTTATCCTTTCCGCAGATATGGATGACCTGGAAATCCTTTAACAGCTTTGGCAGGGCTTCGCGGACTGCTTTGTTTATGGAAGCAGCGCCAAGACTGCCGCCGATCACCAGGATCACAGGTTTATTTTCGGAAAAGCCGCAAAGAGAAAGGGCAGCCTTTTTATCTCCCTTTAATAATTCCTCCCGGATGGGAGAGCCTGTCAGTACCGCTTTATTTTTGGGAAGCATTTGATAGGTTTCAGGGAAATTGCAGCACACCTTTCTGGCAACAGGAATGCAGAGCTTGTTGGCAAGTCCCGGGGTCATATCCGATTCGTGGATAATACAGGGAATATGCAGATGGGCAGCCGCCCGTACCACAGGCACACTGACGAAACCGCCTTTTGAAAAAAGAACGTCGGGCTTTATTTCCTTTAAATATTTCTGCGCTTCTCCAAATCCCTTAATGACACGGAAGGGATCCGTCAGATTTTTCACATCGAAATATCTTCTGAATTTACCGGTTGCAATCCCATAATAGGGAATATCATAGTCGGATATTAATTTTTTTTCGATACCGTCATAGGAGCCCATATAAAAAATTTCAAATCCCAGCTTTTGAAGATGGGGGATCAGGGCAATATTGGGGGTCACATGTCCTGCTGTTCCGCCCCCGGTGAGAACAATTTTTTTTCCGGAATAATAACCGTCCATAACAGCCTCCCGTTTAACAGCCTTCAGCCTTGATTTTTTCCAGAGCCTGCGCTAACTGATCCGGGCAGGAAGTGGTTTTGAAGCCGCATCGGATTCCTTTCAGCTTTGAGATTGCGTCATCGATCTTCATGCCGGTTACCAGGCTGGCAATGCCTTTCAGGTTTCCGTTACAGCCTCCAAAAAATTCTACATATTTAATAATGCCGTCCTCAACTTCAACGTCGATAGAAGTGGAGCAGGTTCCTTTTGTTTGATATTTCATATTCTATACACATCCTTTCCTTCTAGTGGATTAGTATAGCAGAAAAATGGTATTTTTTCCAGTATTATGATATTTTATGGCGAAAGGGCAAGAAGCATTACACCTCCTTATATATTGAGGGAAAAGAAGCCTTCCACTATAATAAATAGCAGTAAAGGAGGTAGCGTCATGCTTATCATTTTTTCAGAACATAAAATGATCACGTTTTTTTTACTGTTGTTTTTTCTGATCAGCATTCTGTGTCAGATTATTTCCGGTGTGATATATCAAAATATGATAAAGCAAAGCGAAAATATGTCAGAAACAGAAAATAAACTGCTCAAATTATGCAAACAGAAATATGCCGGATATTACAAATTAAATGGCAGAATTTTGAACACATCTGTATTTGTGGACAAGTTTCTGCAAAAAAGCCGCCTATGGGGAATCAGTCTTTACAGATTTCCGCACATTTCAGGGCAGTTTATGATGCTTTCCGTTTTGATGGCCGGAATTGCAAGCTGTCTGATCCTGGCGGCAGGAGGCAGCCTATTCCAGATTATTCCCTATTATCTTTTGTGTATACTGGGCTTATATCTGTATTTTTCGGTTTCCGGGATCATTGATCTGCAGGAAAAAAAGAAGATCCTGAAAGTAAATTTAATGGATTATCTGGAAAATCATTATGCTCCAAGGCTTGAAATCGAACGGGAAAATGCTCTTTTAAACGGAGTAAAAAAGCGAGAGGTATACGCCAAGGAATTAGAAGAAACAGAGCCAAAGAAAAAGGAAGGTATCCATCATGCCCTTGAAAAATCTGAAAAAGAAGTACAAAAGGAAAGCGCAGAACTGGAAAACCTTCTGGAAGAATTTTTTGCATAAAGCTAAAATCCTTGAAAAATCTACAAGATTTTGATACACTTTGACTGGCATAGTATTTTAGTTATTTAAGTATATTATATCAGGAAAGAAGGAGCGGAAATAATGAACAAGGTTACGTTTGATTATTCCAAGGCAGCTCCCTTCATAAGGGATCACGAAGTTGAGTCCATGAAGAAGCTGGCATTGGATGCAAAGGATTTACTGGTTTCCAGAAAGGGCGCAGGAAATGATTTCCTGGGATGGATCGATCTGCCTGAAAATTATGATAAGGAAGAATTTGCAAGAATTAAAAAGGCAGCAGCAAAAATCCAGAGCGATTCAGAGGTTTTGCTGGTAATTGGAATTGGAGGCTCTTACCTTGGAGCAAGAGCTGCGATCGAGTTCTTAAGACACAGCTTTTATAATACGGTAAGCAAGGAAATCAGAAAGACTCCGGAAATTTATTTTGTAGGAAATTCTATCAGCTCAACCTACATTAAGCATCTTATGGATGTGATCGGAGACAGAGATTTCTCCATTAATATGATCAGTAAGTCAGGAACCACCACGGAGCCTGCCATTGCCTTCCGCGTATTCAAGGAAATGATGGAAAAGAAGTACGGAAAGGCAGAAGCTGCAAAGAGAATTTATGCTACTACAGACAAGGCAAGAGGTTCCCTTAAGAACCTGGCAAACGAAGAAGGCTATGAAAGCTTTGTTGTGCCTGATGATGTAGGCGGCCGTTTCTCCGTACTGACAGCAGTCGGCCTTCTTCCTATTGCAGTCAGCGGCGCAGATATCGACAAGCTGATGGAGGGCGCACAGTCAGGACGTAAGGCAGCCCTTGAAAACGGCTTTGAAGAAAACGATGCATTACAGTATGCAGCCCTCAGAAACATTCTTTTAAGAAAAGGAAAGCAGATTGAAATCCTTGCAAACTATGAGCCAAGCGTTCATTATGTTTCCGAGTGGTGGAAGCAGCTTTACGGTGAGAGTGAAGGAAAGGATCAGAAGGGAATTTTCCCTGCAAGCGTAGATCTTACCACAGATCTTCATTCTATGGGACAGTTTATCCAGGATGGATCCAGAAATTTATTTGAAACCGTCATCAACATTGAGACAAGCAGAGAAGAGATCATCCTGCAGGAAGAGCCGATAGACTTAGATGGTCTTAACTATCTTGCGGGCAAGAGTGTGGACTTTGTAAATAAAAGCGCAATGAACGGAACCATTCTTGCGCATACGGACGGCCAGGTTCCCAATTTTATGGTAAAGGTTCCTGAGGTCAACGAGTTTTATCTTGGACAGCTGTTCTACTTCTTTGAGTTTGCTTGCGGCGTCAGCGGATACCTTCTGGGTGTAAATCCCTTTAACCAGCCGGGTGTTGAAAGCTACAAGAAGAACATGTTTGCCCTTCTTGGAAAGCCCGGATATGAAGCACAGAGAGAAGAGCTTTTAAAGAGACTGTAAAGAGCGCGGCTTGATACAAAAATAACCCCATGATAAATATAGCCATCCGGTTATATTTATTGTGGGGTTTTTTATATGCCCGAACTTAAATGGCTAAAAAAAATACAAATTAGACAAAAAGAAAGAAAAAAAAAGATTTTATACTATTATTTTTAACAAAATTGTACTATAATTACGATATATGCATAGGGACTTTTACTAGGAGGTATCACATGAAAAGCATAAACTTTAAGCTGAAAAAGAAAAAAACAGAATCACAGGACATAACAAATCAGGCACAGATTTCGGCTGAGGTAGCAGCAGAAAATGAAATGCCGAAGGAAAAAGCCGGAGAAACAAACAAAGAAAAGAAAAATATGGGGATAAAGCTTCCTAAAAAGAAAGAAAAAAAGAAACAGGAAGAATTAAAGGAATACAAGCCTCAGAAATCATCCAGGCTGTTTGGTATCCGGAATAAGATCTATGTCTGCTTCCTGGTTCCTATTATCTTCATGGTGATCGTAGGGATTACTACCTATCATTATGCTTCAGAGGGCATGAGCGAGAAGTTCCAGGAATCTACCAAACAGACTTCCAGCATGGCTGTAAAATACCTGGATAACAGTTCTACTTACATACAGGCCGAAGGCATGAAGTATATGGTAGATAAAAACCTGGAAAGTTATACGCTGGGCATGATGAAAAATGATATTGTGGAGCAGGCAAATTACTGTAAGGATACCAGAGCGACGCTGGTCGCTGCCTTAGCCGCAAATAAATTTGTAAACAATATGCATTTTGTCACAAAGGCAGGAACCAAGATCATATCAACAGCAGATCCCAATTCCAATCATGACGGAATTTATGACGATTATGTTGCCGAAATGTCAGAGATCGCACCGGATGGCAAAAACATCTTAAAATGGGTGGATAAGCATCCCCTTCTGGACGAATATCTGGAGATGGACAGCAATGAATATTTCATGGCTTATCAGATCAACACAAAAAGGAAATTTGCTTATATCGTCATTGATGTAAAAACATCGGCGCTGATGGATATTTTAAACGGAGATGATCTGGATTTCGGAGTTGGAAGCATTAACGCATTTGTGACGCCTTCCGGTAAGGAGCTTGTAAGTGAAAAGTTAGAAGAAGGAGAACAGAGCAGGCTTACAGAGGGAGAACCTGTTTTTGCAGATAAGGAGTTTTATTTAGAGAGCGTAAGCAGCGATGAGGCAAGCGGTTCCAAGGAAGTAACCTTCCAGGGACGGAAGTATATGTATGTGTATTCCAAGAGCCAGGTTTCCGGAATAACCTTCTGTACTTTAATTCCTATGAGCGTAATCACGGGACAGGCCGAGAGGATCAAAATGATCACGATCGTGCTTGTGATCGTTGCATGTATCATTGCTTTTGCAATAGGATCGGTGATTGCTTTTGGCATTCAGAAGAACATGAAGGGTCTTTCCAAGAAGCTTAATGAAGTAGCAAAGGGCGATCTGACGGTACAGGTAAAGGCGCATGGCAAGGATGAATTTCAGGATCTTGCAGGAACAGCAACTAACATGATTGCCAACAACAAGAAGCTTGTAGGAAAGCTGACCGGAACGGCGCAGCAGCTGGAAGTATCCGCAGAAAATGTAAGCGGAGCCTCCGAAAGCATCCATAATTATTCAAGCGATATTACCAAAGCCATTGATGAGATCAGCATGGGCATGGATAAGCAGGCCGAGCACGCCCAGGAATGTGTCAATAAGACGGGCGTTCTGTCAGATAAAATGAAGGATATGACAGAAATGATCAAGTCCGTTGAAGAAGTAATTGATAAGACGGAAAAGATGATCAAACAGGGTACTGAGATCGTGGAGGTTTTGTCTGATAAAGCAAAACAGACCTCTGATATTACAGCAAGGGTGGGAACCAGTATTGCAGCCCTGAAGGAACAGTCTGAAACGATCAATGATTTTGTACAGACGATCAGCGATATTTCCAAACAGACAAACCTTCTTTCCCTGAATGCTTCCATTGAGGCAGCCAGAGCCGGGGAGGCGGGAAGAGGATTTGCAGTTGTTGCAGAGGAGATCAGAAAACTGGCTGATGATTCCAACAAGGCAGCAGGAGAAATCAAGAATAATGTGGCTGTTATATCTGCTCAGACGGCAAGCAGCGTGGAAAGTGCAAAAGAAGCAGAATCCATGGTTGCAACACAGGAGCAGGCTGTTTCCCAGGTAATTGAAGTATTTGAGGGCATGAATAATCAGATCAAGACCCTGTTTACAAACCTGAAGGAAATTGCAGAAAATGCAGAATCCGTTGATAAGGATCGAAATGACACATTAGATGCTGTAGAGAATATTTCTGCGATCATTGAAGAAACAGCAAGCGGTTCAGCGTTAGTAAGAGAAATGGCAAATGAACTGCTCAGCAGTGTGGATAAGTTAAGTCAGACGGCACAAAATCTCAATGAAGATATGGATGGACTGAAGGCAGAGATTGCAGTATTTAAGATTAATTAAAAAGCAGAAATACAGAAGGCGGTATGCATGGAAAGCATACCGCCTTTGCTATGTGAAAATAAAAACTATGCCTCTGTCACAACCAGATCTGCATTGCCTGATAAGGAAATAACCGTGTCTTTTCCATCTATAACGGCGTCCTTTCCGGAAGCAGTCACATTGATCAGACGAATGGTGTATTCCTGACCAGAGGTAACCTGAATATGAATATCACTGCCTGATCTGGAAGCAGTAATGGAGATCTGTTCCTGGTTGTCCATTCCGTATACGATACTGGATGCAGAATGTCCGTCCTTTAAAGCGTAAATTCTGATCTCGGCATGATCGCCATAGTCGTAATCCGGCCTGTCGTCATGTGCACCCATAACAACAATGGAGTTTTCCTTTACCATAAGAGGAATGCTCAGGTAACCATGCTTTTCTGTGATCCAGCCGGCCCCTTCTTTTTCTTCTCCCGTAAAGAAATCTGTCCAGGTTCCCGTAGGAAGATAGTATTCTGCAATGCTCTGGTCGTTAAAAATAGGAGCTACCAGAAGGTTATCGCCCAGCATATACTGCTTATCCACATAATGGCAGGTTTTATCCTCTGTGTATTCCAAAACCATACTTCTCATGGTAGGAACGCCTGACCTGGAAGTATCAATGGCCGTCTTATACAGATAAGGCATTAAGCTTGCTTTTAACCGGGTAAAAAATCTTACCACATCAACGGCCTCTTCATCATAAACCCAGGGCACGCGGTAGGAAGAGCTGCCGTGAAGCCTTGAGTGAGAAGAAAGAAGTCCAAATGTAACCCATCTCTTGTAAACATCAGCGGTAGAGGTACTTTCAAAACCGCCAATGTCATGAGCCCAGAAGCCAAATCCACTCATCAGAAGGGATAAACCACCGTGAAGACTTTCCTCCATGGACTCATAGTCTGACCAGCAGTCACCACCCCAGTGTACAGGGAATTTCTGTCCGCCTACGGTAGCGGAACGGGCAAAAAGAACGGCCTGTCCCTTTCCACGCTTGCGCTCCAGAAGATCAAATACGCATTTATTATACAGGTAGGTGTAAAGATTGTGCATCTTTACAGGATCAGAGCCATCAGAGTAGGCTACGTTTTCTGTAGGGATCCTTTCACCGAAATCTGTTTTAAAGCAGTCAACTCCCATATCCAGAAGGACTTCCAGCTTGTCCTGGAACCATTTGCAGGCTGCCGGATTGGTGAAGTCCACAATAGCCATGCCGGGCTGCCAAGCATCCCATTGCCAAACCTGGCCGTTGGTACGCTTGATCAGGTATCCGTTTTTCATACCTTCATCAAAAAGATAAGATTCCTGTCCAATATAAGGATTGATCCAGACACAGATATTCAGTCCCTTGGCCTTAATACGCTTTAACATTCCTGCAGGATCCGGGAAAACTCTGGAATCCCAAAGGAAATCAGACCAGTGGAATTCTTTCATCCAGAAGCAGTCAAAATGGAAGGTTCTTAACGGAATGCCTCTGTTTAACATACCGTCAACAAAACTCATAACGGTTTCTTCATCGTAATTGGTGGTGAAGGAAGTGGAAAGCCAAAGACCAAAGGTCCAGGGCGCCGGAAGTGAGGGCTTACCGGTAAGGTCTGTATAACGTGTCAGAACTTCCTTCATGGTAGGGCCGTTGATCAGGAAATAATCAAGATAACTTCCCTTTACAGAGAATTCTGTTCTGGTAACCATTTCTGTGGCGACCTCAAAGGAAACTCTTTCCGGATGGTTTACTAAAACGCCATATCCCTTATTGGTGATATAAAAAGGAATATTTTTGTAGGACTGTTCTGTACTGGTGCCGCCGTCCTCGTTCCAGATATCTACGCTTTGTCCATTTTTTACAAAAGGAGTAAAACGTTCTCCCATACCGTAAACGAGCTCTCCTACAGAAAGGGAAAGCATCTGGCGGATATAGGTATCTTCCCCATCCCCTTTATCGTAGGTATATCCCTTAAAATTCATTTTCATAAGAGCAAGGTCTTTTCCTGCGCTTTTTGTGATAACTTCATTGCCTCTCATATAGGTCATGGACCAGGTTTTCTTGGTAATGACAAGGGACATGGATCCGCTGGTGATCTTGATCTTTTCTTCATCATCTTCCACTTCAAGCGGAAGTTCTTCTGTAAGCTCCAGATCAAAAGCAGGGGTTTCCACGACCGCCCCTTTGAAATGATAAGTGCGAACCCGGAAAATATCCGGCGCCGGAGAGGTAATCTCCATAGTAAGGTTGATACAGCCTAAGGTATCACCTCTGGTAACAATGTGGATGGTAGGAGCAAGGAGAGTTACTTTGCGTTCTTCAATTTTGGTGAAGTATACCTCCTGAGGGGCAAAGCAGCTGCAGCCTTCCTTTTGCAGCCAACAACCATTGCTGAATTTCATACATTTACCCAACCTTTCTTTTTATTTTGATCCTTATTTTACAGGTCATAACTGTCCTTTTTGACTCCCCTTTATTATATCTGAAAAAGGGCTTTTTGCATACTACACTTTTTCTTGAGAGGACTCTTCTTTTATGATATAGGTATAAGTAAGGGAGAAAGACGCCGAAAGGAGAAGATATGATAGAAAACAGCAGAATAAACAAGATTTTATACGGTGGGGATTACAATCCGGAGCAGTGGCCGGAGGAGATCTGGGAGGAGGATATGCGCCTGTTTAAGCTAGCACATATTGACGAGGTGACAGTTAATGTGTTTAGCTGGGCTACCCTGCAGCCGGATGAGGATACTTATGATTTTTCCAAGCTGGATAAGATCATGGATATGGCCAGAAGCAATGGACTGAAGGTGTGCCTTGCCACCTCTACCGGAGCGCATCCCGCCTGGATGGCAAGAAAGCATCCTGATATTTTGCGCACAGAGCATAACGGCATTCAGAGAAAATTTGGCAGCAGGCATAATTCCTGTCCCAACTCCCATACCTATCGGAAATATTCGGCAGCATTGGCAAAGAAGCTGGCAAAACGGTACAGCCATTATGAAAATATTGTGGGATGGCATATTTCCAATGAGTTTGGCGGATTTTGTTATTGTGATAACTGTGAAAAGGCATTTCGGAAATGGCTGAAAAAGAAATATGGGACGATTGAAGAATTAAACAGAGCCTGGAACATGTCTTTCTGGGGACATACTCTCTATGATTTTGAGGATGTGGTGGTACCGGATCTGCGTTCAGAGGAATTTTTATGGGATGGATGTATCCGCACAAATTTCCAGGGGATTTCGCTGGACTATGCCAGATTTAATTCCGACAGCATGCTGGAATGCTTCCGGTTAGAGTATGACGCAGTGAAAAAGTATACTCCTGACGTGCCGGTAACGACAAATCTTATGGGAGCTTATAAATTACTTGATTATCAGAAATGGGCAAGACATATGGATTTTGTTTCCTGGGATAATTATCCTGCATATTGCTCCTATCCTGCACAGGCTTCCTTTAACCATGATCTTATGAGGGGAATCAAGCAGGGTAAGCCCTTTGCACTGATGGAACAAACCCCAAGTGTAAGCAACTGGCATATTTATTGTAAGCTGAAAAGGCCGGGGGTAATGAGACTTTGGAGCTATCAGGCAGCGGCCCACGGCGCAGATACTATTTTGTTTTTCCAGATGAGAAGAAGCATCGGTGCCTGTGAAAAATACCATGGCGCAGTGATCGATCATGTAGGAAATGAAAATACAAGAGTGTTCCGGGAGATTACTGCTCTGGGAGAAGAGCTTGTAAAGATCGGCGATCAGACGCTGGGAGCACGGGCAAAGTCTAAGGCAGCCATTGTATTTGACTGGGATAACTGGTGGGCGGCAGAATATTCAGCAGGCCCCAGCAAGCTGATCAATTACCATGAGGAGGTTATGCAGTATTACCGCGCCTTAAATGAAAAAAATATCTCCGTGGATATTATAGGAGTAAAGGATGATCTGAAAGCCTATGAATTTGTGATCGCTCCCATGCTTTATATGTGCAAAGATGGGTTTGACGAAAAGATCCGTAAGTTTGTTAAAAAGGGCGGCACGTTCCTGACAACCTATTTCAGCGGTTATGTTGAGGATCATGATCTTGTGGTCACAGGAGGTTATCCCGGAAGACTGAAGGATATTCTGGGGATCTGGGTAGAGGAGTCTGACGCGCTGCCTGAGGGTGAGCATAATTCTTTTACCTATAAAGGACATACCTATCCGGCAGGACTTTTGTGTGATCTTCTTCATCTTCAGGGGGCAGAAAGTCTGGCTGCCTATGAAAGCGATTTTTATGAAGGAATGCCTGTTTTGACCAGAAATGAGTTTGGAAAAGGAAAGGCTTACTATGTGGCAGCCCGGTCAGATCGTGAGTTTTATCAGAAATTCCTTCTGGATCTGTGCGCTGAGCTTTCCATCCTGCCTGTGGCAGAAACGCCGGAGGGAGTGGAAGCGGTGGAAAGGGAAAATGAAAAGGGTTCTTTCCTGTTCTTATTAAATCACAGAGAGGACGCCGCTGATGTCATACTGGAAAAAGGCGGAGTAGATATTCTGACCGACCGAAAATACGAAAAAGGAGAAAAGGTTCATCTGGAAAAGGCAGATGTAGCGATTATCCGGAGAGAAAGCAGTGCTAGTTCCTTTTAAACTGCATATTATAAAGCTCTGCGTAAATACCGTTTTTAGCAAGCAGCTCTTTGTGAGTTCCGCTTTCTGCAATGCCCTGTTCTGTTAAAACCAGGATTTTGCGGGCATTGCGGATGGTGGAAAGTCTGTGGGCAATCACAAAGGTGGTTCGGTTATGAGCCAGCTTTTCCAGGGAATCCTGTACAATTTTTTCACTCTCGTTATCCAGGGCAGAGGTGGCTTCATCAAAGATCAGGATAGGAGGATTTTTGAGAAAGACCCTTGCAATGGATAATCTCTGTTTTTGACCGCCGGAAAGCTTGATCCCTCTTTGTCCGATATAGGTATCATATCCATCCGGTAAATTCATAATAAACTCATGGGCATTGGCGTTTTGGGCAGCGGCAACAATTTCTGCGTCAGAAGCATCGGGACGGCCGTAGCGGATATTATCCATGACGCTTCCTGCAAAAAGATACACATCCTGCTGGACAATACCAATGTTTTCTCTAAGGCTTTTCAAGGTAAAATTCCGGATATCGGTTCCGTCCAACAAAATTCTGCCCTCTGAAACATCATAAAAGCGGGGAATAAGGCTGCACAAGGTGGACTTTCCCACGCCCGAGGTGCCTACAAGGGCAACATATTCTCCGGGAGACACATGAAGATTTAAGCCGGAAAGTACCATTTCGGAATGATCTTCGTAGTGGAAGGAAACATTTTCAAAGAGAATATCTCCTTTTGCCTGCTTTAAGACCACAGCGCCCGGGGCGTCTGTAATATCCGGCTGGATGCTTAACATTTCCAAAAATCTGGTATAGCCGGACATTCCATTTTGAAACTGCTCCGTAAAGTTGATCAGTTTTTTTACGGGCTCCGTAAAATTATTGATGTACAGTAAAAAGGTAACAAGGTCTGTAACATTTATCATGTTCTTTGTAATGAAAACAGCGCTGACAGCAAGCACCAGCACGGTAATAAGGGTGGTAAAGGCTGTAAGGCCGGAATTATAAAGAGCCATGTATTTGTAATTTTCTTTTTTGCTTTCCAGAAAATTATCATTTCCGATCTTAAACTTTCCCATTTCTATTTCTTCGTTGGCAAAGGATTTTACAACACGGATGCCGGACAGGTTATCTTCGATCTGGGCATTGATGTCGGCAATCCGGGCCCTGTTCTTTACAAAGATCCGTTTCATCTTAATGTTAAAGTAATAAGCATAAATAAGCATGAGCGGTACCAGAGCAAAGGCGGCAAGGGCAAGCCTCCAGTTAATGAAAAGTAAAATGGAGAAGGATCCGATCAGCTTAATGATGGAAATAACAATATCCTCAGGGCCGTGATGGAAAAGCTCGCTGATCTCAAAGAGGTCATTGGTGACCCTGCTCATAAGCTGTCCCACCTTTTGATTGTCAAAAAAGCTGAAGGACAGCTTCTGGTAATGGCCAAAGATTTCCGTGCGCATGTCATATTCCATGCGGGCGCCCATCATATGTCCGTAGTTGGTAATAAAGTAATTACTGTAAAATTCCAAAATCACCAAAAAGAGCATGAGGATGACAAGGGACAGAATGGTGTGAAGGGCCGTCTTTGCATCCCAGTAAATTACATGGGTGGTGATATAGCGCACGATCAAAGGGATGATCAGGGTTACGGCAGCGGCAACAGTTGCAAAAAACATATCTGACCAGAACAGCTTCCGGTAGGGTTTATAATAAGAAAAAAATTTTTTCCAGTTTTGACGATCCATAAAAAAGACTCCTTTACGGGAAAATAATGATTACAGTTTCTACATGTTAGCACAACCGCGGAAAGGAAGCAAGAATTATGGCGGCAGGAAAAAAAGTATGATAAAATAATTTCAGGCCGCATAACCATGCAATGAGGAAAGAACGGATGAACTATATCGTACTGGATTTGGAATGGAATCAAAGTAATACCGGGGAGGAACCTGAGGTAAAGGAAATCCCTTTTGAAATCATAGATTTTGGGGCGATCATGTTAAATGAGGAAAGAGTCATGATCGATGAGTTCAATGAACTGGTCAAACCTGCGGTGTATCAGCATATGCACAGGATCACCAGTGATCTTGTCCACCTTCACATGAAAGATCTGCAAAAGGGAAGACCCTTTGTGGAGGTCATGAACCGGTTTCTGGAATGGTGCAGATCCGATTATCTGTTTTGTACCTGGGGCCCCTTAGATCTGTATGAGCTGCAAAGAAATATGCATTATTACCATATGGGAACTCTTTCGGATCATCCTATCCGTTTTCTGGATGTGCAGAAATTATTTTCCATTGCGTATGAGGATGGCAAGGCAAGAAGGAGTCTGGAATATGCCATTGATTTTTTAAAGCTGAAAAAGGACATTCCCTTTCACAGGGCCTTTAGCGACGCCTATTATACAGCGGGAGTTCTGGCAAATCTCCCGGAAAAAACACTGGAAAATTATTCCATAGATACCTACATTCTTCCCAGAAACCGACAGGAAGAGATCCATGTAGTGTTTGAACATTATGCAAAATATATTTCCAAGGAATTTCCCGATAAGCAGAAGGCTTTGGAAGATCGGGAAGTGATCAGCACAAAGTGTTATTTGTGCCACAGAAATATCAGAAGGAAGGTACGTTGGTTTTCCCCTAACGGAAAACATTATTACAGCATTTCCTTTTGTCCCGTTCACGGCTATATGAAATCCAAGATACGGGTCAGAAAAAGCGAAGAGGACAAAGTTTATATTGTAAAAACATCTAAGTTCATTTCGCAAGAGGACTGTCAGAAGATCTTACAAAAACGGGATCAGGCCAAAAAACATAAAAAAGCAAAAAAGGCTTAAAGGTCAAAATCTTTAAACCGGGAGGATGGGATATAAGGTCCGTCTTTCCGGTTTTTTCTTCTTTTGAGGGAGGATCTTTTCCGTCTTGGCCCGCGGCTTTCCAATATATTGTAATTAGTTATCACAGCGTGGATAACAAAAATGATGATAAAGATACCGGCAAGGATTAAAATGCAAAGAAGCACCAGCTTTACATTGACCACAACGACATTTTGTCCCTGAACCTCCTGAGCAGCCATTTCATCCGCATTTTGTGTAAACTCATAGGAAAGAGAAGGCTGGCCGGTCAGATCTACCGTGGCGGTTCCCACATAAGCTCCGTGATAGGAATAGTTGATCCTGGCTATCTGATCTTCTTCCTTTGTATCATAGGAAATTTCAGAATCAAGCTCTGAAAAAACAGCGGTTTTGGGCATGATCAGATAGCTGTCCTTATTAAGGGACAAAATGGGATTGGAATTTCCGAACACATCGCTGGAGGTATTAAAGAAATTGGAATTCTGAATGGTATAATGAGTTTCATTTTCTGCAACATTGGCAACGGAAAAGTTGGCAAAGCCATAGTCCAAAAGCTTGACCGTGTCATAAAACTGCTCCGGAGACTCCTCCTTCATAACAACGCAGATCAGTTTCATTCCGTTTTGTTCTGCACAGGTAACCAGAGTCTGCCTGGCCTCTTCTGTATAGCCTGTCTTGCCGCCTTTTATTCCTTCGTAGGGAATTTCCCCTGTAATGAGCTGATGCTTATTGCGTACCACAAAATCATCGGGCTGGGTAGACGTAGCCGTGAAATGATGTGAGGCAGTATTTCCTATTTTAGATAAAATTTCATTTTGGAAAAAGGCCTTGGCGATCAGGGCAAGGTCATAAGGAGAGGTGTAATGTTCTTCGCTGTATAAGCCGTGGGCATTTACGAAATGAGTGTTTTTACAGCCAAGCTCACTAGCCCTCTGGTTCATCTTTTCCGCAAAGGCGTCCATGGAACCTGCTACATGCTCTGCTACAGCATTTGCAACCTCATTGGCAGAGGCTACAAGGATCCCATAAAGGCATTCCTCCAAAGTCATGGCCTGTCCTTCGTCAATACCAATATTGGAGCTGCCGGGTTCCAGTGCAAAAACGGCTTCGTGAGAAAAAGACACCACTTCATCCAATTCACAATTTTCTACGGCAAGAAGACAGGTCATCAGCTTTGTGGTGCTGGCGGGATAAAGCTTTTCATTTATATTTTTGGCATAGAGAATAACACCGGTGTTGGCTTCCAGCAAGATAGCGCCTTCTGCACCGATGGCGGGCCCTGCCGGCCAGTTTTTAATCTGGTTGGTCTGAATGGGCAGGGTTTTACGCTCTTCTGCAGCTGCCAGATAATCCTCCGACGAATCGGGCGCAGCAAAAACAGGGAGGCTGAATGTGCAAAAGCAGATCAGAAGGGTCATGATATAAGATAAAGTTTTTAATAGCAGTCTTTGAAAAGTCATGATGATTCCTATTTCCTTATAAAGGTGTATGCATTTATCATACACTATTTTGGTTTAAAACCAAATAAAATTTGCACAAAAAATAATGCTGTTAAAATTGCGTAAAGGATTTGACAATCAGATTGAAAGAGGTTATTATGAGGAATAAAATCACAATGTTCATAGGGGAGCACCGATTGACCAAGAACGGCATCTGGTGTTTTTTCTATGTAAGAGAGAAAGAAACGAGGAGGCAAAAGCAATGGCAGCACAAATTTTAGCAGTGGTAATCTTTTTGGTTATGTTCCTGCTTATTGTGACAGAAAAACTGGAGCGTCACATCGTAACGCTGCTGTGCGGACTTTTAACACTGGTTCTGGTATTTGGTGTATGTATGCACAGCACAAGCGCGATCATTAACACTCTCAATTTTAAAGAGATTTTTACGGCGCAGTTCTGGTACACAACACAGGAATCTGCAGAAGCATCCAGTGGCATCAACTGGGCAACGATTATTTTTATTGCCGGTATGATGATCATGGTGGAAGGTATGGGACATGTGGGATTTTTCAGATGGCTTTGCATGAAGATCGCAAAGCTGGTTCATTTTAAGCCCATTCCGATTTTTATCACCTTCATGCTGATGTCCAGTGTTCTGGCAATGTTTATTGACAGTATTACCGTTATTCTGTTTTTGGCAGCAGTAACTGTAGAACTGGCACAGTTACTGAAATTTAATCCGGTTCCTATGATCCTTGCAGAGATTTTCTGTGCAAATCTGGGTGGATCGGCAACCATGTGCGGAGATCCCCCGAATATTATTATCGGAACATCCCTTGGTTATTCCTTTGGTGACTTTATTGCAAATACCGGTTTGATGGCAGGCATCAGTCTGGTTCTGGCTATCGTATATTTCTACCTTATTTTCCACAAGGAACTGAGAAGCTCTGCGGCAATCGATGCAGCAAGCTGTCCGGATCCCAAGGATGCTATTACCGATCAGAAGGGCTTTGTCATCAGCAGCATTATTTTCCTGTGTGCAGTTGTTATGCTGGTAACGCATGCACAGACCGGTCTTACGGTAGCGTTTATCGGAACCTTTATTGCTGTCGTAACGCTGATCACTTCCGGTAAAAATGCTTTGACCCTGCTTAAAAAGCTGGATTATAAGACACTGTTATTCTTTGTAGGTCTGTTTGTAGTAGTTGGCGGACTGGAGCAGACAGGTATTCTGGAACTGATCGCCGGTTTCATCGGAAAGATCAGTGGAGGAAACGTGGCAGTGATGGTTGCCATCATTATCTGGATCTCTGCAGTTGCCAGCGCCTTTATTGATAATATTCCTTTTGCAGCAACCATGATCCCGGTAATCAAGACCCTTGCAGCAACCCAAGGAGTAGATTTGGAAATGCTGGCATGGACTCTTTCCATGGGAACAGATATCGGCGGGAGCGCAACTCCTATCGGAGCATCTGCAAATGTAGTAGGTACTGCCGTAGCAGCAAAGGAAGGCTATCCGGTCGGATGGGGCAAATATTGCAAGGCAATGGCGCCTGCAACCGTAATGGTAGTTTTGGTCTGCATGCTGTTTATTTTTGCAAGATACCTGTAAAATTTTTGCAAAAAATGTTATGATAAAAGAAAAGGAAAGGAGTATGGTCGCATAATGGGAAAACAACTTATTATATCTGTAGGCCGTGAATTTGGAAGCGGTGGACATGAGATAGCGGAAATGCTCGCCAAGAAATTTGATTTAAAACTGTATGATAAAAATCTTCTGCAGAACATTGCGCAGGAAAAGGAAGTAGATGCGCAGAACATAGAAAAATATGATGAAGTACCCAGAAATATGTTATTTTCAAGGACAGTAAAGGGTTACTCCAACTCTATGGAAGAGAACGTGGCACAGATGCAGTTTGATTACTTAAAGAGAAAAGCAAAAGAAGGCGAGTCTTTTGTTGTAGTCGGACGTTGCTCTGAAGTGATTTTAAAGGATAATCCTGCACTGATTTCCATTTTTGTTGGAGGGGACTATGACAGCAAGGTGGAAAGGATCATGAGAGTTTATAAGATGTCCAGATCCGAGGCAGAGATCTTTATGGCCCGTCAGAACAAAAAGAGAAAGGGTTATCATAATTATTACTGCAAAGAAAAGTGGGGAGACTCCCGTAATTATGATATTACCGTCAACAGCAGCAAGCTTGGAGAAGCAGAAACCGCAGAGCTGTTAGTGGATTATATCAATAAGAGACAAAACGCCAGATAAACAGGCGGCAGTAAATTTAAAGCACCGTGAATGTGATTTTTCTATACATTCACGGTGTTTTTCGGTATAATGATATGAGCTTAAACACATGTTTTTTTGGAAATGAGGAATAAAATGAGACTGCGCAATGTTCAGGGGTCAAGAGATGTAATTGCTCAAAGCCCTTTTGTCATTCATAACCCGGAAGAAGTAAAGGGAAAATGGAAAGAGGTTTTTGGAAATGAGCATCCGATCAGAATAGAGATCGGCATGGGGAAAGGAAAATTTCTTCACGAGATGGCCCGGCAAAATCCACAGATCAATTATATCGGCATTGAGAAATATTCCAGCGTGCTGATCAGAGCGCTGCAGAAGATGGAGGAGGATACTCTTTTCAATCTTCTTTTTATCCGAATGGATGCAGAGGATATTGATGAGGTATTTGCAAAGGAAGAGGTGGACAGGATCTATCTGAATTTTTCAGATCCCTGGCCCAAAGACCGACATGCAAAAAGGAGGCTTCCTTCAAGAGAGTTTTTAAAGCGTTATGACAGCTTCTTAAAGAAGGATGGACTTCTGGAATTTAAAACAGATAATCGGGATCTCTTTACGTTTGCACTGGAAGAACTGCCCTTTGCAGGCTGGAAGGCCGTGCAGATCACTTATGACCTGCATCACAACGAAGAAATGGCAGCAGGGAACATTATGACGGAATATGAAGAAAAATTTTCTTCAAAAGGCAATCCTATTTGTAAATATGTGATCATGAGATAGGCAATAATGTAATAAGAAAGTGCAAATGGGCACGGGAAGGAGAAAGATTGAAAAATAAAATTTTTCAATCGCGAGATTTGTGTCTGCGCGCACTTGACACAAACTTGGTATGCGCAAAAAGCGTGTGCAGAAATGAGGGAAAATATGGAGATTAAGATAACAGATGCAAATTTTGAGGAAGAAGTAATAAAAAGCGGCATTCCGGTACTGGTAGATTTTTATGCAGACTGGTGCGGCCCCTGCAAAATGATGGCGCCCTTGGTTTCTGAGATGGCGCAGAAGTATGAAGGCAGATGCAAGGTGGGAAAGTGCAATGTAGATGAAAACCCTAAAACAGCAGAAAAATTCCGCATAATGTCTATCCCTACCTTTCTTTTGTTTAAAGAGGGCGCTGCCGTACAGACAGCAGTAGGAGGAATGTCAAAGGCTGAGCTGGAGGCAAAGATTGACCAGGTACTTAGCTGAAGCGAATGTGAAAAATTCATTGACATTTTGCAGTAAAAATTGTAAGATGAAAAATGTCGTATGAATTATTCATAGCGATCGGCGTGTGGCTCAGCTTGGTAGAGCGCTACGTTCGGGACGTAGAGGTCGCAAGTTCGAATCTTGTCACGCCGATGAAGCCAAAACAGCTTTTCACTTTTTGTGAAAGGCTGTTTTTATATTCTTTTCGTTTCTTCTTTAAAAGGGTGGATTACAGGCAGAAGGTTTTATGCTATACTATACAGGAATCATTCCCGGAAGAAAGGAGCGTGGATCTGATGGAAGAAAACAAAGAAAAAGATCAATCTGATTTTATGAAAGAAACCATTAAGCAGCGTCCTTTAAATCGGAAAAAGTTGGTAAGAAGGACATTAATCACTGCTGCCATGGCAGTGATCTTCGGCTTGGTAGCGTGCGTTACATTTCTGTTTTTGGAACCGGTCATCAGCAACAGGCTTTATCCGGAGGAGGAACCGGAACAGATCGTTTTTGAAGAGGAATCAAAGGAAAATGAAATTCTGCCCGAGGATATGATCGCAGATGACTCGCAGATGCAGACAGAGCCCACTGAACCTCCGGTGATGGTGGACGAACAGATTGCCCAGGCGCTTTCCGAGATGAAGCTGGGAGCAGAGGATTATCTTTCCTTAATGAATGGGTTATCTTCGGTGGCCAAAGAGGTTCAGAATTCTGTTGTGAATGTTGTGGGAGTGACCTCAGATGTAAGCTGGCTGGTAAATGAATATGAAAATGAAGGTGTGGTTTCCGGTGTTGTTCTTGCGGATAACGGCAGGGAGCTTCTGGTTCTGGCTAACATCAGCACTATTTTGGATGCAGAATCCCTGAAGGTGATTTTTGCAGATGAAAATGAATATGAGGCCTCCATAAAAAGAATGGATCATAATACGGGCTATGCCGTTTTAGCGATTTCCAAGGATACCATGAAGTCAGGAACCTTATCTATGGCGAAAGCTGTTTCCCTTGGAACGTCAGGAGGCAGCAGTCTTGTGGGAGTGTCTGTGATCGCTATCGGAAGGCCCATGGGAACAGATGGATCTATGTGCTATGGCATGATCACTTCCGTTTCGGGTAATGTGGAGCTTCCTGACTCCAGTTATAAATATATGACCACAGATATTTACGGAAGCAGCAGTGCCAGCGGGATCCTGATTAATTTAAGGGGTCAGGTGCTTGGAATGATCGATATGACCTATAATGCGCCTGATATGAAGAATATTATCAGCGCTATCGGAATTTCCGATCTGAAAAAGATTATGGAAAGTCTGTCCAATGATAAGGATATTGCTTATTTCGGCGTTTATGGAGTGGATGTGACCGGAGAGGCAAATGAAGAAATGCAGGTGCCTTACGGCGCTTATATTACGGAGATCGATATGGACTCTCCTGCGATGACAGCAGGGATCCAGAGCGGTGATGTGATTGTCATGATCGATGAGACGGAGATCACAAACTATCAGGATCTGGTGAAAACATTATTTTTCTATGAACCAGAGGATGAGGTGAAGATCACCTTTATGCGTCAGGGACCGGATGGCTATACGGAAATGGAAACAGATGCAGTGCTCGGAATAAAAAAGTAAAAAGAGGAGAATGGCATGAAATATATTAAGGATTATAAAGACGGTGACAGAGTATTTGACATTTACCTTTGTAAGCATAAGCTGTCAGCCATGACCAAAAACGGAAAGCCCTATGAGAGCCTTATCCTGCAGGATAAGACGGGAACTGTGGATGCGAAGATCTGGGATCCTAACAGTGCGGGGATAGCCGATTTTGACACCCTTGATTATATCGAGGTGTATGGCGAGGTAACGAGTTTTCAGGGAGCCCTGCAGGTGAATGTGAAAAGGATTCGGAAGTGCCAGGAGGATGAGTTTGATCCTGCCGACTATCTTCCGGTAAGCAAATATCCGATAGAGGGCATGTATCAGGAGCTTCTCGGCTACATAAATAAAGTGGAAAATAAGTATTTGAAGGAACTGTTAAACTCCTTTTTTGTGGAAGATACAGAGTTTATAAATGCTTTCAAAAAATCTTCGGCAGCAAAAACCGTACACCATGGTTTTGTAGGAGGTCTTTTGCAGCATACCTTAAGTGTGGTAAAGCTCTGTGACTATTATTGCACCGCCTATGAGCGTCTGAATAAGGATCTGCTGATCACAGCGGCTATCTGCCATGATATTGGAAAAATAAAGGAAATTTCCCCTTTCCCGCAAAATGATTATACAGATGCAGGGCAGTTTTTGGGACACATTGTGATCGGTACGGAGATGGTAGGTGAGAAGATCCGCCACATCCAGGGATTTCCGGCAATCCTGGAAGGAGAAATAAAGCACTGTATTCTGGCCCATCATGGGGAATATGAATTTGGTTCTCCCAAGAAACCGGCGATCATGGAGGCTGTTGCACTTAATTTTGCAGATAATACAGATGCAAAGATGCAGACCTTTACAGAGCTGCTAGATAACACAACAGAAACGGGATGGCTTGGATTTAATCGTTTGTTTGATTCCAATGTGAGAGGCACCAGGCTGGAGTAGTTTTGGCGCCGTGTCATATCCGGGATTGGAGCTGTCATTTCCAAGGTATGCAGCATCTTTGGAATGAGAATTAAAATGAGGATGAAAATGAATTTCGAGAAAAATCAGTTGATCACAGTTGATATTGTAGATATGACTTCAGAGGGAGAAGGATTAGGGAAGCTTGACGGCTTCCCCTTCTTTGTTAAGGACACCGTCATCGGAGACCAGGCTCTGGTCCGTATCGTAAAGCTGAAAAAGAATTACGGTTATGGAAGACTGGAAAAAGTCATCCGGCCCGCCTCCTGCCGCAGAGAGCCAAAATGCAGTTTTCATAAATCCTGCGGAGGCTGTCAGATCCAGGCCATGAGCTATGAAAGCCAGCTTACGTTCAAGCAGACGAAGGTCAAAAATAATCTGATCCGCATAGGGGGATTTGAGGAAGAAAAAATAAATGCTGTCTTAGAACCTATCGTAGGGATGGAGGAGCCCTTCGGCTATAGAAATAAAGCTCAATATCCTATAGGAAAGGACAAAAACGGAAATCCTGTAGCAGGCTTTTATGCAGGAAGGACCCACAGCATTATTGCAAATACAGATTGTCTTCTGGGAGCTGCGGAAAACAGGGAAATCTTAGAGAAGGTGCTTGCCTACATGAAGGAGGAAGGGATTGCTCCTTATGATGAGGAAAGCGGAAAGGGCCTTATCCGGCATGTTCTGATCCGAAAGGGCTTTGCCAGCGGAGAGCTTATGATCTGTCTGATTGTCAATCAGAAGGGAAGGAATGGGATTTATCTCAAAAACCAGGATAAACTGATCTCCTCTCTCAGTCATATTAAGGGCATGACCAGTATTTCTGTGAGTGTGAACTGTGACAGAACGAATGTGATCATGGGAAAGGAAATCCATACGATCTGGGGAAAAGATACCATTTCTGATATGATATTTATCAGAAATCCTGAGAAAGGTTTTGCTCCTACGGAAAAGGGAATTACCTTTGCCATTTCCCCGCTTTCCTTTTATCAGGTAAATCCTGTGCAGACGGAGAAGCTTTATAGTCTGGCTCTTTCCTTTGCAGGTCTCACGGGAGCAGAAGCGGTATGGGATCTGTACTGCGGTATTGGAACCATTTCCCTGTTTCTGGCGGGCAATGCCAAAAAGGTTTATGGAGTCGAGGTAATTCCCCAGGCAATCGAAGACGCCAGGGTCAATGCCACAAGAAACGGCATTACCAATGCGGAGTTTTTTGTAGGAAAAGCGGAAGAGGTTTTGCCTGAAAAATACGAAAAAGAAGGGATCTATGCAGATGTGATCGTAGTGGATCCGCCCAGAAAGGGCTGTGATGAAGACTGCCTTGCAACCATGCTGCAGATGGCCCCGGAAAGGATCGTATATGTAAGCTGCGACAGCGCTACCCTTGCAAGAGATCTGAAATATTTATGTCAGGGAGGATACGAGATCAAGCGGATCAGGCCGGTAGATATGTTTCCCATGACGGTGCATGTGGAGACTGTATGTTTATT
>FR894537.1:0-62231 GCA_000436115.1 Firmicutes bacterium CAG:534
CTCCTGTATCACGCCTACAATCCCATTTAGCAGGATCACTGCCGCAATGATTCCGGCGTCCCCTACTTCCCCCAGGAACAGAGAAATGGCGATCGCCGCCATAAGAATATAAATAAGGGGGTCCTGCAGCTGCTCTAAAAAGAGCTGCAGGGCTCCCTTTTCCTTTCGTTCTTTCAGCCTGTTAGGGCCATATTTTTCTCTTCGTACTTCCACCTGGATGGAAGAAAGTCCGTTTTCCTGATTTCCTTCCAGTGCCTTGATCACTTCCGCACCGCTTTGCCTTGTATACATACTCGTCCCTCCTGCTTCTAAGATTTTATATGCAGGAGGGACGCAGATTATTCTAGTTTCCCACTCCCAGTGCAGGAGTAAAATTATCAAAATAGCTGTAATTACATCTGATACAGGTATATATGGTGTAGCCCTGCGTAGTCTGTGTAGCCGGTATCACCACAGAACGGTAGCTGTGTCTGTTCGGATCAAGCTCCAGATTATCCGCATAGCTGCTGCCGCAGGCACAGACATAAGAAATAATGCCCTTTTCTGTGCAGTTTGCTTCCTTAAGCACATAGGAAGTATATTGATGTACATGTGCTGAGGCTGAGGGCGCTGCCGAAGCCGAGGAAGACGCAGATGCCGTGGGCTGAGCCGATGCGCTGGCAGAAGGCTGGGCGCTTGCCTGTGCAGTAGCCGAAGGCTGGGCCGATGCGCTGGCCTGCGCAGATGCTGCCGGACTTGCCGACACCTTGTTCAGAGGTCTTGAATCCAGTACCACGCCGCATACCTTACAGGTTCTCTGTTCCGTCCCCATCTGGGTGCTTGTAGGCTCCTCCGCTACCGTCCAGTCCGTTGCCACATGTCCGGGCGCCGGGATCATTTCTGTATAAAAGCTGCCGCAGCTGCAGGTATATTTTCTCAGTCCTGCCAAAATACAGGAGGGCTCTCTTACCGTTTCTGCTGTATACTGATGCACATGCTTCTGATTTGTGGTATCCCCTGTGCTATCCGAAGAACCGTCAGTGGAAGAGCTTGTCCCATAGGGGATTACCTCCTGCGCTACGATCTCATCGCAGTAGATACATTTTTTAACCCGAAGACCGTCCTTATCTGCCGTAGGTTTGGTTACCACTTCCCAATCATCCGCCACATGTCCGGTTGACATAATATCTACATAATATTCGTCCCCGCACTCGCAGACATATTTGATCTTTCCTGCGCTGTAGCAGGTTGCTTTCTTTTCCACCGTTTGCTTATAGTCATGGACATGTCCGTCTGCGGCAGCCGGTATGCTTGTAGGCGCTATGGTCGGCTCCGTATTCTGACCCGGATCAGTCGTGGGAGCAGTGGTGGGAACTGCCGTTACCTGCTGCTCTGTGGTCTGGTTATCTGTGTTTTTGGTCGTTTCTTTATTTCCTGCGCCTGTAAGTGAATAGCCAATGATCCCTACTGTAGCCAGACAGGCTATCACTGCAAGGACCCCTAATATTCCGGTCAGCACTTTTATTACTCCGCTCATATTCGCTCTCACGCCTTTCCTTTTAATTGTATTATTATACCATCTGTTTGCCATTTAGGAAAGATGCTTTTTATGCCTACCTGATCTCCTCAGTCTCCAGGATAAAGGATACGCTTCCCGTTTTTCCTTCTTCCAGACCTCCAAAGCTGGTATAAAGCTCATCCGCGCTCTGCATTGCTTTCAGACGCTCTGAAAGCTTTCTCAGTTCGTTCTCCTTTGTCTCGTAGCTGTCGTCTTCCTTGTCAGTATCTTCCTCTGTTCCGTCCAAACTGTCACAGGCTTTTTCCACTCCCTTGGTATAGGCGTTTACGCCCTGCGTCAGGCTTTTGCTTCCTTCCGAAAGCTGTGAAACAGCCTGCGCCACCTCCGCAAGCCTGGGATCTGCAGCCGCAAGCTGCGAGAGCGTGGTATCAAGAGTTTCCAGTCCCTGGCTTAAAGTATCAGCCCCCTCTCTGAGGCTTTTTCCACCGTCGCGAAGCTTTCCGATCTTTTCCTTTAACTCCGTTGTCTGTTCTGACGCATCTCCATATTGATCTGCCATTTCCTCCAGCCGGTCCGTGATGTCCTCAAACTGATCCCTCTCTGTCATCCCATTGGAATACAGCGTTGCCGTAAAATCCAGTTCAAAATCTGTGGCATCAAAGGATACCTCCATATAAGAATCCAGTTCCATGTCCTCTTCGTCAAACAGGCTCATATGATCAAGATCAAGGGCTTCCTTTACTCCCGGAAGGAAAAATCCGTAGACAAGATAATCCCCATCCATATATTTTGCTTCTCCGTTTTCCACGGTAACATGCTTTGCGCATTCTCCCGAAAGCATCATTCCGCTTACCACCACAAAGGGAGTGAAATTTTCCCCTTCGCCGGTATGGTTTTCATACTCCATCCGGATCCTGATCCGGCCGGTTGTACCGGCAAGCTGATCTGCCGAGACCTCCTGTCCGTCCAGATAATAGGTCAGCTTTACGCTTACCGGAAGAAGAGTTCCCGGATCTGCCGTTCCTTCATAATGAATATCCTCACCGTGGTTTTCCCATTCATATCGGTTGCTTCCAAGGCTTGTCACCTCTTCATCTCCCTCTTTATTGGTAAGCTGCGTCAGCGTGGTAACGTCGGTAATCTTCTGATCCTTTCCCGGGTTTTTAAGCGCTGTGGTAACCGTGATCTCCGTAGGAGAGCCGGCATGATCTGCCAGAATATAAACAGATTCCTCCTTATCGTTTTCCATGCCGCTTTCATGATATTCGTAAACCTGTTCTTCCTGCTTCTCCTGATCCCTCTGTTCTGTTTCCTTTACCTTCCCGTTCTCCTGCTCATTTCCCTTTTGTGTATTCTGGCAGCCGGTAACAGCCACAACGCTGATAAACACTGCAATAACGGCCAGATTCACTATTTTATATTTTAATTTCCTTGCGATCATCCTTCTGCCTCCTTACTCTACGTTCTTTAATGCCATATCCATGGGCACCTTTTTGATCCTGCGAAGCTCTAACACTGCCACGATCAGATAACAGAAAAATCCTGTCAAAAACATCTGGGCATAAACACCATCAGGCGTCCAATAGGGCAGCCAGCCTGTCATCATCGTCTGTATCATAATCCTCCAGATGATCCCGATCTCCCAGTTGGTTATGGGAATACAAATGAGCATGCAGAGGATCACCACAACGGAGGTAGGCAGGATATACAGCCTTGCAATTTCTCCCCTGGAATACCCCAGGATCTTGGTCATGGAAATGGACTGGGCATTTTTCTCAATAATGATCTTGCTGAGCAGATACACCAGGATCAGAAAGATGATCACTGCAAAGGCACACATCAGCCACATCATCTGTCCCATGGAAAGCTCTAGCTGTCTGCTGACCTTTGTCAGCGCATCCAGATCGATTACCGTGCTGATATATTCCTCCTCTATATCTGTGATCTCGCTGTTGCAGAAATATCCTCCGAACATTCCCTCTCCCAGATCAAACACCTCATTGAGGTGCTCTCTCGTCATAAAAACATTCAGCCCCGCATCATAGGGGTAAATCCCCGTCACCGTAAAGGTATAGCTTTTATCCTCATATTTTTCCTTTAAGGTAATCTGATCTCCGGCCTTCAGCTCGTATTTATCTGCATAAGCAGAAGATACATACACATCCTCCTCTGAAAGCTCCAGGGGAAGATAGCTACTGCGGTGTTCAATCCCGTAAAACAGGATATCCTCCGGCATATAGGCTTCATCTGTTGTCCGAAGAGTATAGGCGCTGAACTTTTCCGCATCCTTGTTCTTGGTTTCTACCTTCTGCTCAAATTGCAGCATGGCCAGCATGCTCCGCAGCTTATGATCCTCGTCCATCTCAGACAAAGGCATATTCAGCAGGTACTGATATTTTGCCAGCATGCTGTCTGTGATCTGCTCCTGGTAATGCTCCATGATAGGCTGCATGACCAGACCAAACAGAAGAAGCACATAAGCGAACTGGATCCCGATCAGCATCATCACATAGTTTGCCATATTCTGAAAAATGACCCTGATCCGGAAACGGGAAAAGAATTTTATCAAAGGACTCAGGTAAATTGCCCTTTTATTTTTCTTTCTGCTCAGGTCCCTTCTCAAAAACTGAAGAGGACTCAGCTTCATCTGTCTGTGCAAAATAAGGAAATTGATCAGAAGCATCAGGATAACCGGAACCACTGTGGTGGAAAGGAAAGCATCTGCATTCCATACCGTTTCGTAGGTAGGCAGGCTATAGCTGTGATAATACATAGCTGCACAGATCTTTTTCATAACCGTATATCCAAGCACATTGCCGATCAGCGCACTGATCACCGTAATGATACAGGGCATTGCCATATAATGCCGCACCAGTTCTCCCCTGGTATAGCCACTGGCCCGGAGAGTTCCGATCACATTGGCTTCCTTTTCTATGGTATTGGCTGTGGTAATCGCAAAAACAAAGGCCAGAATTGCGATCACCATATAAAGAAGTATGGTGACCATTGCCCTGTCACTGCCCATATCCTCCCCGGTAAAACAGATCGCCTGATTTTCATACCTGGGAACAAAGTCCTTCAGGGCTACTTCCTTGTTGATTGCTTTCATCAGTTCCTCTGCTGCCTTCTTTTCTTCTGCTTCTGAGGAAGGCTCTGTTTCATATTTCCAGGCATAGCACTGATAAAGCTCTTTGCTGTCAAAGCTTTTAAGTCCCTGTTCCGACACGATCCCTACGCCAAACAGAACCGCATCAAACATGGAGTCGCTGTTTTTTTCAAAAAGACAGCTATAATCCGGCAGCGCCACAAGTCCTGTAATACGGTAGCTTCTACCGCCTGCCGTAAGCTGGTCTCCCACCTGCAGCTCGTGGTTATCAGCAAACATTCTGTCAACCGCAATTTCATCTTCTGCAAGGGGCAGCATCCCATCCATCAGGCAGACAGTATTGACCTGTGTACGGTCTGCATAAATTCTGATCGTAGCGCCAAAATCGGTTTCCTTCTCTGCATAAAACTGCTCGTAAAGCGTTACGCCCTCTTTTTCAATGGCTTTTTTCTGCGCATGGTTCATCTTATGCTCTGTCACAAAGTGGCCATTTTCAATATTGTATTTTGAAAATCCATCTTGATAGGCTTTCAGCATACTGTTATCTGCCACAAGAAAACCGGAGATAAAACCGATCGAAAGAATCATCAGGAAAAAGATCACCAGATATTTTCCGAGATCTCCCTTTATTTCCCGCGGCAGGCGCTTTGATAATGGATTTCTCATAAGCTTCCTCCTTACCAGTCGAGATCCCCGGCTTTTATCTTTTCTTCGTTAATATAGTTTTTACGGATCTGTCCGTCCCTGAGCTTAACCACCCGGTCTGCCATATTTTTAATCGCATCATTGTGGGTAACCATGATAACGGTATTTCCATATTTCTGGTTCACCGTTTCAATCAGCTTTAAGATCTCCTTGGATGTGTTATAATCCAGCGCTCCTGTAGGCTCGTCACACAAAAGAATATCCGGATTTTTAACGATCGCCCTGCCAATGGCGCAGCGCTGCTGCTGTCCTCCCGAAAGCTGATTGGGCAGTTTCCTGCGATGCTTTGTAAGCCCCAGGGTTTCGATCAGTTCCTCCACATCAAGCGGATGATCGCTCAGATATGCTCCCACTTCAATGTTTTCCTGCACCGTAAGATTAGGGATCAGATTGTACATCTGGAATATGTAGCCCAGGTGCTTTCTTCTGTAGGCAGTCAGCCGTTTCTCATTCATATCCTCCGTTTTTTCCCCATTTATGGTGATGCTTCCTGCATCTGCCCGGTCAATGCCGCCTATGATATTGAGCAGCGTGGATTTTCCGGAACCGGAGGGCCCGAGCAGCACACAGAACTCTCCTTTCTCTACGGAAAGATCAATTCCCTTTAAAACCTCTACAAGGCTGTCGCCTTCTCCAAAGCTTTTTTTAATTCCATTTATCTCTAAAAACATAATATCTCCTCCTAGGGGTTAGTTTAGTCTAACCGTTAGGGATTGTCAAATGCTATTTTGAGATTTTGTTGTGTTATATTAGAATTTTTGTATGAAAGCTGGCACAGCTCTGCCATTCAGAAGAGTGATATATTCCAGGCACTCGATAAGAGGAAACAATTTTACCTGTTGGGTCATTCTTGCCACATTATTTTATATAAAATGCATAAATAAGAAAATATGGCAATAAAATCACGAGGCAGATAATACATCTGCCTCGCATCAAATTAGAAATTAATTTATTGTAAATTTATTTACAATATCAGAAAGTCGTTTTGCAATTGTTTGATTCTGTGTTACCTGATGCTGAATTGTATCAGAAACATCAGAGAGTTTTTCGCTTTTTCCTACAATAATATCGATTGCTTTCTGATTTTGTGCTGTAATATCATGAATTCCTTCCATATGATCGTTAATCTGGGATGTAGAAGTAATCATTGTTTCAATGGATTTTGTAATTTCTTCCATTAAGTTTTGGATTTTTTCTGCTATTGCACTGTTGTTATCAGACTGTTTTGCATAACTTTCAAACTGTCCTACAACACTGTTTTGCATATAAGTTATAATCTTACGAAAACAATTGTTTACCACCTCAATACTATTGTTTGCTTCATTGCATATCGTTTGAATATTTATTGCGGTCATTTTTGAAGTATCTGCCAATGCACCGATCTCCCCTGCTACAACCGCAAAGCCTTTTCCGGCTTCTCCTGCTCTTGCTGCTTCAATCGAAGCATTCAGGGAAAGAAGATTCGTTTTATTGGCGATGCTTAGGATTTCAGTTGCTAATTGATTAATTTTAGATAATTCATTCAAACTATCAATAGCATGTTCTACGGATAATCTGGTGCTGTCAAGTTCTTGTTTTCCATTTTCATATGCCTGCTGTGCATTATTACACATATCGTCCGCATCCAGTTTTACCTTTTTGCTCATCTGCAATGTTTCTGTAATTTGTAAAGCGATAGCTTCTACAATATCATTAATATGTTTTACCTCTTTATATACATCATCTACAGTTTTATTGGTATTTTCTAGTGATGCCGATAATTGTTGTGTAGAAGCAGTTTGGTCTGTTGTGCTATCTACCATTTCAATTGCAGAATCATGAAGATTGTGAGCATTTTCTTCTAAAGTGCCACAACACTCCTTCAAAGTCTGTACTATACCTCTTAATGATGTAATTAAATTACCTATAGCTTTTGAAATATTTCCAAGTTCGTCCTTATGTATCTCATGCTGTTTAACATCATCGTTAGATGTTAAATCAAACTGTTGTAACTTTATTATACCATTTTCAATAGACATCATAGGACACATCATTCTGGTGATAATTACAACGGATACTATAGCAAGAATCAGTAATATGATTACACACATAATCAACAACTGATTTCTTACAGAAACAACAGCCGCAAATAATTCATCTTCATCAGCATCAATCATAAACAGCCATCCACGGTCTGCCATATAATAATAAGAGTCAATATAGTCTTTTCCATTCTCTTTGTGCTCTACATAACCACCGGCACTATTCGCAGTATCCTTATATTTCTCACATAACTGCAGCAGATACTCTTCCTCTGTTTCTGTGGCAATCATTTCCGCCTGATTATGGAAAATATATTTATGATCCTTTACATTAATCATGCAGTAAGTCGCATGCTCCATTCCATTCATTCCAAGGCTGTCCAGCTTATTCACAAGCCCCTCAGTATAAATTCCACCCCCAACAAGTCCTGCAGGATTCCCACTTTCATCATAGATCGCCCGATACATGGAGACAATCTGATTGCCGCTTGCCGGTGATATAATGATTCCTGTATTATATACCCCATCCGTAGCAATCAGTATATCCTGTAATGCTTTTAACGAATCTCCTTCTCTTGTAGTAATACCAACCACCCCGGCATTGGTATGGGCAAGTACATGGGTATTCCATTCACTTACATACAATCCCTCCAGATTATTTATATCCTCAGAAAAGGATTCCGTATATTTCTGTGCCGCATCAATTGCTGATTTATTTTCCGGATTTTTGAGGACATTCAAAATTTCTCCTGCCTTACTGTATGCTGACAGAATCATCTCGGATTCCTGTACATAATTATCCACAATCTGGCTTCTCTCCTGTACGATTGTCTGCAGATTGTTGATTGCAGTATTTTTGCTATTTTTAGTAATTTCCATTATTACCATCACTGATAAACAGGTCATAACTATCATCTGCATTATCAAAATAGCTACGGTTATTTTTTTTGCAATAATATTTTTCTTCTTCATAAAGTGCTCCAAAATTATCTTAATCTTATACCGTCTATCTCAATATCTGAAGTAACAGACAACGGAACCAGCAAATAAGTCACACCGTCAATTTCCCTCTTCTCAATACTGGAACTATGCTCTACATCAATTTTAATCTCCACATCAGGAGCTTTGATCTTTGTAGTCTTCTTATCTACGATATTTGTAGCTTTCATTGGCTTTTCATCCATGTCGGCTTTCAATTCTTCAACAAGGGCTGCCATAAAAGACTGCTTCTGCATATCCGCGGATGCAACCGGCCGTAAACCGAGAATTTCCTGATCAAAGTCATCAAAAGCACCATCGGACTTCTTATTAAATACGGTAATATTATGGATATCCGATGTACGATCCTCAAAGGAAGGGAAAATAAAGCCGTGTACCAGCATTCCAATCTGCCATCTGCGGTCCTTATGTTCAAATTTCTCACCAGTATAAACTAGTCCTGGATCTTCCAGTTTTACCAGGCACAGATTACAGGAGATATACTCATATACTTCATCAGAAGCTTCCATGTTCTTAAAATTGTCATCGCCACAACCAGGAATATCGTAGACTATAGTGGCTCAATTGTCAAGACAAAAATCTGAGATTTTTATAATGAAATGATATGGTTGATAAGTTACAGGGAACACTGGGAAAATAGAGGAACTCTCCCCCGTTCCATTTATGCTAAGCTACATATGGCAACAGCATTGCCGGATAGTAGTATTGTGTCAGGTAGGCTCCTTTACATACCGCATCACATCATCATAGATCGCTGCATAGCCTTCTTCTTTAATATGCATGCCCTCAATGGTATACTCTGCCTTCAGTCTGCCCTGTTCATCCTTCAAATTTTTGTTCACATCAATATAATGCTGGCCATGCTTTTGCGCCAGCTTTTTCACTTCCTCGTTAGCCCTTTCGATCTTCTCGTTGGTCCGGATCTTAAGACATTCCTTCATCTCCTCTGCCGCCGCCTCATAATTAACAGGATAATACGCCATCAGGTAGATCACTGCCTGAGGCAGTGCCTCTTCTATTTTGCAAAGGATCCTGTCATAATTTTCGATCATCTGTGAGATCGGAATCTGGGGATTGCTCAGATCGTTGGTTCCGATATTGAGAAACACCTTTTTCGGCTTCAGATCCGTAATACATACATCCGTCACCTGCAAAAGCTCGTTTGTCACATAACCTCCAATTCCACGGTTATAGATGATGGTATCATCCCCGTGCTCCTCCAAAAGCTTGTTGATCGGAAACATTTCCATCAGCGAGGAACCCGCGAATACCACCTGACCGTATACGGCCTCTTTGTTTTTCTCACGATAATTTTTCAGTTTTCTTTCCTTGTCTGTCATAATTTTCTCCATAAACAATATTATTGTGCAAATACAAGGCAAAAGCTCATTCCCTCTTCCGATGTCTTAACAAAAATGTCACCTCCCATTTTCATCATGATCTGTTTGCAGATATAAAGGCCAAGTCCGTTTCCGTCCTGCCCTCTTGTATTGCTTCCTCTGAAAAAGCTGTCAAACAGATGGGGAATTTCCTTTTCGCTTATTTTCTCTCCGGTATTAAATACTTCAATGATCTGACAATATTCCTCCTCATAAAAGGATATTTCAATCCGCCTTCCATCTCCATATTTCAAGGCATTTTCCATTATATTCTCCATGGCTTCCAGAGAACGGGAAAAATCCCCCTTCAAAATATGGTTTACATAATTTCCAATTTTGAATGTCACCATTCGCGTATTGCACTTTTCCTGGTATTGGGATCGTATATGGTTTACATAATCCTTCAGATAAAATTCTCCGTTTTTCACTTCAATGGCCAGCACTTCATTACTTGCCGCTTCCATGATCTTTTGGACAAAGTCCTCTATTTCATCCGCATGCTGCTCAATCTTATGCCCACAGCTTATTTGGCTTTCCTCGTCATCCGCCACCTTCTCATAAATGCTTCTGGCATACAGCTTAATAGCGCTGAGGGGGATTTTAATATCATGGGAGATTGCAAGCAGGAGCGTCTTTTTTTCTCTTTGTAAAGAAAGCTCTCTCTGTCTGGTATCTTTCAGGGTTTCCTGAAGCATGGAAATTCCCCACAAAAATTTTCCAAGGTAGCGCTCCTTTGTCTCCGGCACCTGGATCTGCAGCCGCCCCTTTGCAAGCTCATAAGGCATATCCTCAAGCTTTAAGAAAGGCTGGATCACCCTTTTCTTTATATAAAGAAGGAGAAGCTCCATCATCAGAAAAAGGACAAAAAGGCCGCCCTCAAGCCACAAAAGCTCCGCCTTATTTTTCTGCAGAATATAATCAAAACGCAGATACCCCTTCCACTCATTTTGAGCAAAAAGGGGTTTTATTACACTATGTTTTCCATTTTGATCCCGAAAAAAGTCCTGAACCTTTTCCGGATCTTTCAGATCCCGGGCTGCAAGAAAGCAGATATTTTTCACATAACTGCAATCCTCTAGGGAAAGTGCAGAAAGGCTTTCCCCCTGACCTGCCCTTTCCAGAATATCGTTGATTTCCACCTTGTATTCCATGCCATTTTGGACATTTCCAAATCCATAAGGCCTTAGGAGCAAAAGGGCAAATACCACATACAAAGCTGCCATTCCCAGTATCAGAAAATTAAACCTCTTCATAAATATATCCCACTCCCCACACCGTTTTGATCCTTTTTGGTTTTTTGGGGTCATCCTCGATCTTATCCCGCAGCATTTTCATGTGTACTGTAAGTGTCTGACTCTCACTGAAGCAGTCCGCTCCCCAGATTTTTCCAAACAGAAACTCCTTTTGCAGTACCTTGCCCGGGTTTTGGACAAGCAGCCAGAGCAGTTCATATTCCTTAACGGTAAGCGCTATCTCCTTCTGTCTGCAATATACCTTTTGTGCGTCTGTATCAATGGTCAGGGTTCCGGACTGAACCCGTGTTTTTTGTTCCCTGTTTTCATAATACCGGTGCATCAGGGCCGAAACCTTTGCCCGCAGGATATCCATATCCACAGGCTTTTCCATATAATCATCTGCCCCTGCCAGATAGCCGTTCATCTGATCTTCCTTCCCTGTCCTGGCGCTCAAAAAAAGAAGGGGCACGGCAGAGGATTCCCGGATGGCTTTACACACAGCAAACCCATCCTGCCCCGGAAGAGCAACATCAAGGATCACCAGCCTTGCCCTTTCCTCCCGCCAAAAGGCCAGCGCATCTTCTCCGCTCAAAGCGCCCTTCACCGTATAGCCTGACCTTTGAAGGAAACCGCACATAAGCTGATTTAATTCCTCATGATCCTCCACCAGCAAAATATCCTTCATCTGCACTTACCATCCCATTTCCATAAGCCAGCCGCTAAGCTGCTTTTCCCGTTCTCTTGTCTCTTCCTCGGACGCAAACTTTCCAAAGGTATATTCTCCCTTAATGGTTCCGTCCTCAATATACAGTACCCTGTCGCTTTTGGCAGCAACCCGCATGTCATGAGTCACAAGCATGATCGTTGTACCCTCCCGGTTGATCCGTACAAGCTCCCTCATTACCTCACGGGAATTCTGCTGGTTCAGTGCACCGGTAGGCTCATCTGCAAAGATCATCCTGGGATAATTGATCAGGCTCCTACAGATACAGGCTCTCTGAAGCTGTCCGCCGGAGACCTCATTTACCCCGTTTTCTGCAATTTCACTGATCCCCATTTTTTGCATCAGCTTTTTGGCATGATCATCTACCTGCTGCCTTTTTCCCTTATTCTTCTTTGACTGATACGCCGGTAAAATTATATTATCATAGATGCTTAGATTTTTTAACATATACATCTGCTGAAAGATAAATCCCATTTCCTCCAGCCGTACCTCGCTGATTTGCGTGGGGGAAAGCGAACTTAAATCTTTTCCGAAAAAATCGATCTGTCCGGCTGTCAGGCTATCCATTCCGCTTACTGTATATAAAAGCGTTGATTTTCCGGAACCGGAAGGACCCATGACAGCCACCATTTCTCCCTCCTGCATCTCAAAGCTGATATTCTTAAGCACATGATTTTGTCTTTTGTTGATAATGTATGTTTTACAGAGATCTCTTACAGTCAGTGAACTCATTTCTTTTCCTATCACTGCTTAGCAGTGTCCTTTCTTTATTCAATATTGTTGACTTCCCTTGTATCAATGCTGCGGATCCCGGCTGTACTTAAAAAGGCCGCCGTACCTGTTATAAGCGCCATAAGAAGCGGATAAAAAAGATATTCCAGAAAAGGATCTATTGTCATTTTCATCTTCTTTGCCCCCATCATTCCGAAGATCTGTCCTACCGTTACCGGCGCAAGAAGCTTTGCCAGAACAGCGCCGCACACGATCGCTGCTGCAAGTACGAGCAAAATTCTTTCCGTCTGCCATCTTCGCACGGCTCCGTCTGAAAATCCCAGACTCTTCAGAAGTGCAATATCACTGCGCTCTTTGGTAAGGAAGGTTCGCACCATTAGAACCGTAAGCAGGGCATTGATCCCAAATACCACCAGTGATATGACTGCCATTACGCTGGCCACCTGTTCTCTGATTTTATCCAGTCCGCACATCTTATCAATCCATTCTGTGCCCTGATAAATCTTTCCATCGGGAAATTTCTTTTGCAGGATCTCTATTGCTTCTTCTTTCTGTTTCGGATCTTCTAATGCAATCTGAAAAGCATATATTCCTGCAAGATATTTTGGATCCGGCTCCGCCGACTTCGGAAGCCACAGTCCCTCTCCCATGTTCATCATGGTCTGGTAGGTTCCTGTGATCAGATATTCCTTTTTCCCCTCCTGTGTCCACAGGAAAATATGGTCTCCCACCTGTGCTCCCATTTTCTCTGCGGAAATTTCCGTAATTGCAATTTCATTGGGATGTACCGGTTCCCTGCCGCTTAGCATGGTCAGATGCTGTTCCCATTCCCCTACGGGGTGCAGCAACTGGCAGCTGTAAGTATCTTCCTCATCCGTGGCATATCCGGTAAAGACATAGCCAAGCTGAATTCCCGTATGTGCCTCTATGCTATTTTGCGCCAGAAGCTCCTCTATTTCCTTCAGACATTCTTTCAATTCCCCAATGCCCTCTTCTCCCTTGGCAAGAAACCTCTCCTCCTGTCCGCTTTCCAGATAAAGATCAGATTTCCATACTCCAAAAGAATAGATAATATCCTCTCCCTGCAAGGTAGTAAGCGCCGTCAGGGGAAGCAGGATCATAAGCGTCCCCAGTATAAAGTTCAGCAGAAGCACCAGAAATCTCCGCTTCTGATTTACCACATCATTCAAGGCAAGAAAGCCCGGCACAGCCCCTTTTTTATGTCGGTGCAGTTTTAAATGCTTTTCAGAAAAACGTTCTCCCGTAGAGCCGTTTCGTATGGCTTCTATGGCAGATATTTTTTTCAGTCTTCCAATGCACCTGCTGCAGAAAAGTAAAACAATAAGTACCACAAACACTGCAGCCAAAAGATTGACAACAAGTCCCTGCCTTGTCTTTTCCACTACCACATTAACGACTGCCTGACGCAGCATGATCTCCTGAAAAGGAATACTGAGGAAAAAGCCCAAAATGGCTCCCATGGCCGCAATTCCGAAATACTTTACCAGATAAACACCTCTCACATCCTGATCCCGAAGTCCGATCGCCTTCATAATGCCAATCTCTTTATAATCCTCCTGAAGAGTAAAGGATATGGTAAACCGCAATACCAGAAAGGCGATCAGGATCAGACAGATACTGACAAGTATCAGCGCCCCGGCAATGACCATGTCGAATACATAACACATAGGGATCAGTGTTCCTTCCACCCCGGAGATCACATTGAATTTCTGTGCTTTATATTCCTTTTCAAAAACCTTTTTATCCTTATAATCAATGTTATAAATCCTGGTACGGATCAGATCGTCCTGCTCTACATACTCCTCAAAATCCTCCTGGGAAATCATATTTCGCTTAAACCCCATAAAGCTGGTTCCGAACACGGCATCCTTCGTCAGGGTCACCACCGTAAATTCTTTTCGTACTTTTCCCACTGTAATTGCAATCCGATCTCCCACCTGCAGGTCATTGTTCTGCGCCTCCAGCTTTGCAAGTGCAATTTCACCCCTGTGAAGGACCAGGCTCTTACCGTTCTCATCAAAAACCTTCATATAGCCGTCATTTACCGGCTGAATAGACAGGGTATTATTCCTCTCATAGTTTTTGTGTGCCGCAGTGTCCTCTGCCTTTCGCTGCAGGATCTGAATTTGATCATTTTGAACCGTAATAGTATCCTGGATTTCATAATTTTTCACATTTTCATTTTTGGCAAGGAAATCCCTTATGGGATCGTTCTGTCCATCTGTAAGCGCCAGCACAAACAAATCCGGAACATTAGAAATCTCAATAAAGTGATCCACCGCACCGGTGATTGCCGCCAGGTTATTTACACTGCTTGCCAGAAACATGGATGCCAGCAGGATAAACAAAAGCAGGATCAGGTTCATGGTTCTTTTTCTTCTCAAATCGCGTTTTAAAATCCGAAAAAACATGGTACTCTCCTTTTGCTGTTCTCTTGATGGTTCCAGTCTAACATCCCAATTATTAAAAAATCCTTAAACAAACACTATCTTTTCAAATAAGCAGCAAAATCACCGAAATCAGTCTATCATAGGCTTCTCCCGGTGATTTTCTTTTTATATCCGCATATTCAGTTTTCCATGCTCCAACAGCTGCAATCATTGTAATGCGTATCCGAGAAGCTACAGTTCTTCTGCCTTGAAGGTGATATACCCCTCATAGTAATAGCTGTGGTCAATTCCCTTCATATAAATCTCACGGCTGTCCACATCGCCTGTCAGCGCCGCCTTTAGCAGCACCTTAATCTCTGTGTCTTTAATGGGGCTGCGCTCCATGGCAAGCAAATAATCTTCTTTATCCACATGACTCCAGTCCACCACCTGCCCAATACCATTTTTTAACATCAGAAAGTGCCAACAGGCAGGGTATCAAGTGTGCCGCTTTCAAACAGCCATATCGCTTTTCTCTTGCTGATCTTTTCTTCCTCACGAGCAAGCTCTGCAGAATCGGTTATGCCCAATTTGTTTTCAAGAGCCATCCTATTCTCCCTTATCAATCCTCTGCCACTGTAAAGCTTACAACAGGCGCATCATCATATTCCTTCATCTTGTCCCTGAAAATTTCATCTGAGTCTGTGTCAATAGCCTCATCATGGTTAAAATCATTTTTTTCACGCAAGAAGCCAATATAGGAGACTGTGCCATCATCGTCAATCGATTCCATCACAGAATCCTTCACCATAACGGCCTGTGTCTCTTCCGATATGAAATAGCTGCAGACCTCGTGTCCTCCGGCTGTATACACAACGCCATTTTCCCACCGGATCGGATAAGCGGTTCCCTGTCCCCCTACTGCACTGGAAAACCTTACTGTGCTGTTCTGCTCCAGGTAAACGCTGGCTGCCATTGCCGCCATGCTGCCCTCAAACTCATAGGTCTGATCTGCCACAAGCAACGCCTGTCCTTCATATCCTTCCAGGGTCACATACGCATACCCCTGTCCCTTTTCCAGATAACCGATCAGCTCTTCATAGGATGAAAATGCCGTCTTTCCGGCCTGTTCCTCTACCAGGGAGTTTGGAATATTGTCCGGCAGTTCCTCATCCGTAAGCCACATTTCCGGATCTTCTGCAGTATCCTGCATTTCCTCTGTCTGCTCTGCGTCCTGTGCTTCCTCCGCCTGTTCCTCTTCGGTACTCTGCGCTTCCTGCTCTGGATCCTCGTCTGCTGCGCTCTGCTTTGCTTCCTCACCGGCGGCCTGTTCCCCGCTCTGCTCTGCAAAGCCGGTCTCTTCCTCCGGGATCGTCTGCTGTTTTCCGCAGCCGCTTCCCAGGGCTGCCACAAGCAGGATCATACAAAATGCTGCCAAATACGGTTTATTTCTCATGGATTTCCTCCTTCCAAAGAAGCCGGATCTCATGACTTACCTTCTCTGCAGCCCTCTGATGGGTTTTTCTGCTGGGATGCCAGTCTGCCACAAAGCCGTCCTTTTCGGTATGAGGCTCTATAGGGATTACCCCTATCCTTTGATCCCCGGTCTTTTCCCTGTACTTCCGGGCAGCCTTTTCCACATAGGGAAAAAGCCTGTCTGTCATAATCCCATACACGCAAAGCAGATAGGCCCCGGGATTATGCCGGCGCACCTCCTCTAAGAAATCCGCATATCTTTCGGCAAACTCCTGCTGCCGGTCTGTCTCATCCTTGCAGTAGCTGTCATCATTGGTACCCAGGTTGATCACCACAACATCCGGCTGGAAGCTTTCAAAGTTCCACTTCCGCAGGCTGATGGCTTCTCCCTCTGCTTTTCCCCTGGAATATCCCACATACTCATACATATCGGGAACCAGTTCTGTTAAAAGCTTCTCGTCGGTCTCCGTATATCCTGATATAATGCCGTATCCGCTATAGGAAACCATGCTGTAGTCGGCGCCGAGGGTCTGTGCCGTCAGATAAGCATAGGCGGCCGTCACATCTTCCGTTGCCGTAGAAAAAGAATGTTCCTCATTTTCATCATCCACACCATAGCCGCAGGTAATGGAATCCCCGATAAATTCTATTTTATGCGCCCTGTCTGGAGTTTTTTGTATGGTTCCGTTCTCCTCCGTAAGCAGGGCTGCAATCCCCAGAAGTGACATAGGCGCTTCAGACAGTTTCAGGATTTTCACCGTAATTTCTTCCGGTTCGGAGCTTTCCCAGATGGGGCACTCCCTGTTCCGGTCGCACAGCACCTGATCCAGCACTCTCTTTTCATTGATATAAACAGCAAATCTGGGATTTTCTACATCTTCTACTTCTCGCAGCTCCTCAAGCTGCTCTAAATCCGTGATCTTTGTGAGATCATCTCCTCTGAGCGCCACGGCAAGCTGTGTTCCCTTATAACGAAACTCCATTCCGGTTCCGGAAAGTGCGCACCATACCGTCCCCTCTTTATCCGCTGTGGTACGTCCCAGCAGTTTTACGTCCGCTTCATTTGCCCTAATCCTTTTCATCTCTGCCCTCATTTCCGGCAGGCCAAACAGCCCGACCCTTCGATCAGATCCTTGGCAGCTCCCGATATTTCCCCCATTATAGTACAAAGCGTTCAGAGCATCAAGTAGAGCCTATTTTTTCTATGGCATTCATCAGGTCAAGGCCGGTGTGATCCCTGTGAAGTTGAATCAGTCCTCCCCTCAAAAATCTGATTCCAGTCAAAATCTTCCTTCTGGATCTTTGCAATGCCAAATATTTCTTAACCACTACGGATTTGGCCACATTTCTTTTCAAACTGCATAAAATATCTGTGGGGTGATCATGTGATTGCGTGGGTTCTTTTTCTGCTGCAAAAGGCGCTTTCAAATTTTTGAAAGGGTTTTCTGATTTGACATTTTTACCTGTATATAAATCTTTCAGCACATTTTTTAGCTTGTTGAGGATATTTATCCTTTACATAGGAGACCGGCCCGGACGCAAGATACTGCTGGTACAGACTCTGCATCTCTTCATTTCGGAACTGCTCAATTGTGAGCATCTTACGAAATGATGCGGCGAAATCATCCTCCGTCCAGTATACAAACATTGCTTTGCTGTATTCCGTGAACTCGTCCAAAGACGCTGTCCCGTACTTTTCAGGCATACTCTCCTTATCGTCTTCCGGCATATTATAATCTGCGGCCTGCTTGCAGTCTCCCTGCTGCATCCGCTCTACAATACAGTCAAAAATATCTCTTTTACTCTTATAGTGGCGGTATAATGCCCCTTTTGTCATATCCAGCGCACCTGCTATCTGGCTGACGGAAACTGCCTCGTAACCGTCCCTTGCAAATAAATGAAGCGCTACAATTAATATTTCTTCTTTTCTATTGCTCATGCAAATATCCTCCAAGCAAAAATAACTGATTACAATCCCGCTGATGGCGGTATGCTTCTCGATGAAAAGAAATAGAAATATAAGCTGCTGTCTTTGTTATATCTTGTTAATTTGATCTATGGCATACAGTGGCAGATTAACAAGCCATTCCTCTTTTTTGTAGTCCGACATTGATGTACGAACCGAAACTTCAGGCGAGAATTTTTCCCGATAAGTTTTCAGGCTCTTTGCCCTGAGATTTACTTCTGCCTTTACCTCAACGGGAACAATTTGTCCGCCTGTATCAACAATAAAATCAACCTCACAGGAGCCTCTGTCATTGGTGTAATAGTAGACATCTAAGTCCTCAATGGTTTTCAGCTGCTGGCAAACATACTGTTCCGTAAGAGCACCCTTGAATTCAGCAAAAAGAGCTCTGCCATCAAGCAAAGTACGTTCGCGCAGACCTGCCATACATCCAAGGAGTCCAACGTCTACCACAAACAGTTTAAACGCTTTTAAATCCTCATATGCCCGCAAAGGAATACCGGTTGCATTGACACGGCCAACCTTGTGAACCAGACCGCAATCACCAAGCCACATAATTGCAGTTTCATAGTCCTTTGCACGAGCCCCTTCACGAACAAGGCCATAGATAAACTTCTTATTTTCTTTCGCAAGCTGAGAGGGGATGCTGCTCCATAGCATACGAATACGCGGCACAATTTCATTCGGAGCATGCTTGGAGAAATCCTGCTCATAAGCAGCAAGAATTCTCTTTTGAACTTCACGAACCTCGTTAAAGTCTTTATCCTCTGTAAAGCTTTGTATCGCTTCCGGCATACCGCCGACAAAATAATAGTGTTTTAAAGCATCAATATATGTTTGCTTAAAGCTAGTAATCATTTGGAAATCCCGCTTATCAAGCAATTCGGCAAATCGCTCTTTTCCGGTCGCCATCAAAAATTCCTTAAAAGAAAGAGGATAAAGTTTTAAAAAATCCACCTTGCCCACGGGAAACGATGTTCCCTGATGCAAAGCAATGCCAAGCAAAGAGCCAGCACATACAATGTGGTACTGGGGAGCATTTTCATAAAAATATTTAAGGGATGTAAGCGCTCTTGGGACTTCCTGTATTTCATCAAAAATTATCAGGGAATTGTCGGGATCGATTTTGCGACCCGCATATAACTCCAACCCCATCATCAGACGATCCGTATCCAGGTCAGAAGCAAACAGCTCTGCCATTCTGGAATTAGAATCAAAATTGATATATATGGTATCCGCATACGCCTGTCTGCCAAATTCCTTCATCAGCCAGGTCTTGCCAACTTGACGGGCCCCTTCGATAATTAAAGGTTTTCGGCATTTGCTTTGTTTCCATTTTAATAGCTTTTCTAGCGCAATTCGATACATGCACTCACCTCCATCTTTATGATGCAAATATAGTATGACACACAATCACAAAAATTACAACGAACTTTATGTTTTTAACTACACTTTTTACAATGAACTTTGCAAATATAACAACATTTTTTACAGCGAACTGTTTTTTGAGGTAAATAGCAGGCTGCCATAGCATAACGGTCATTTTCTTGCCTTCTACCTTTTAGAATGCTACTATATAGTTGTATTTGAAAAGGAGGTATTTGGATATGAATACAGATTTATTAACCCTCATGGAAACAAGAAGAAGCGTGCGTCGTTTCAAGCCCGATATGCTTCCCTCTGATGTCATTGATCAGATCATCAAAGCCGGAACCTATGCCGCTACCGGCATGAACAGACAGTCCCCCATTATCATAGCGGTTACCAACAAGGAAATGCGGGACAGACTTTCCAAGATGAATGCTAAGATCATGGGAACTGACACGGATCCCTTCTATGGCGCTCCTGTTGTCCTTGTTGTTCTTGCCAAAAAGGAAATGCCCACTTACATTTACGACGGCAGTCTTGTAATGGGAAATCTGATGCTGGCTGCACATGCGCTTCATATCGGCAGCTGCTGGATCCACAGAGCAAAAGAAGAATTTGCCTCCCCGGAAGGCCAGCAAATCCTGAAAGATCTTGGGATCGAAGGAGAATATGAAGGAATTGGCCACTGCATCCTCGGTTATGTAGACGGTGACTATCCTGCTCCTCAGCCCCGCAAAGAAAACTGGGTTTACTATGTAAAATAATAATTATTTTGATCCGTATATTCCGGACACTATTTTCAGATTATGCACATAGCTCTTCTGGATCATAGTGTCCGGAACGTTACTTTTCTTCCTCAAAAATCGGTTCAACATACTTCTTAATGAATTCGATCCTGTCCTTTGCTCTCGGATAAAAAAGCGACGTGCTGGCAACAACCATATTTTTATCCGATCTGACATAAATAATATTTCCGCCATCCCCCATAGCTGCATAACCATTATCCTGTTCGTCAATCCACCATAAATACCCATATAACGTATTCATCCGGCTAAGATTTACATAGCCAGCATATGCTTTTAAAAGTGTCTCATCCTGGGTGTCTGTGTCCTTCTGCATGTACTTGATGATGCCTACATTATCTTTGTCAGCCAGGATGGTTTCCAGCGCATTTTTGTCTACATCCTGCACTTCAAAATCAAGCGCATTGTCGGTAGATCTAATATTTTGCACATCATAGGATGCGCCATTTGCAAATTTTACTAATTCCTTTTTCAATATATTTTCCTTTCTCCGGGGGCTGCCCGGTAATATTTTTAAACAGTAGTTTGGATGATTGTAAAATCATCTCGGAAGGGGAGGGGGAGAATACTAAATATTATCTCCAAAAAGGTGCTGATACAGCGTCAAAAAAATTGTTGGGTAAAAGCACCTTATACATTAAGACCGGACTTTTTCATGACGGTGGTTCAAACGTATACGCCTGCACATATATATCTGAGGATAATAAAAATTGGGTAGAAATCTGCAAAACCCCTACCGTAGTGCATAATTTTGGATCAAATGTATGGAAGTGGAGCGGTACATATACATATGGAGAAAATTAACTACATCACGAAATTACCCTATTTTGCTCAATCCCACGATAACATCTGATGTATATTACTGGCTATATGTATAAGCTACAGATCTACTAACATCTGCTTTAAATTGGTTCGAGGCTACAGTTTTCCAGGTCTTGTTATCGGTAGAAATCTCAAGAACGAGTTTTCTACTCAAATTGCTATCTGAAACATAGCTGCTGGTAGCTCGAATGTATAGGGTAACACTACCCAATCTTTTTCTCACTGCATCAGCACCTATGATATAAAAACTATTCCCTTCCTGCTCAAATGAGCAACCATTTAAACTACTGTTTACATTGCTCCTTAATGTATTAACCGCCTTGCTTGTAGCCAGCTTCGTGCTGTCGTCAAGTTCTGTGGAGTCTGACACTCCGGTTATTCCGTCCAGTGTTTCAGCTGTACCGGTAAGTTTTTCTTGTACCGTTTCTCCATCGGAACAATAGACCAATCCTGCTTCCGTATGCGGATATATTGTATTTCCAAGATTGTCCTGCATCTCTCCTCTATAAATTTTGCTCATCGTCTGTCTCCTTTACTAAGTATAATTTTCCGCGTATTCGCGTTGATGTGTCTCCCTGATCGAGCACAGTCAGATTTTTAACGTTAAAAACATACCGGTTATCGTCAGCCTCATTGCCCGTTTTTGTGGCTGTCTCCTTTACCAGCATTGTGTAAGGTGTTACCCCTGTGCAGCCATTAACAACCGTTAACCTCGGGTCAAATTGTACTCCCACACTGCTCTCCCATGCATTGGGCACCTTTACATAAACAGCTGCCTGAATTTCCTCCGTGGGTGTGTAGGATGCCCCTGCCCCTGTATCTGTTGCCAATACGGTACCGCCGCTTCTAAGTTCCACCGCCGCTCCCCCAGATGACGCTGGGCAGCCTCTAAGCTCATATGGTGTGTTTTTATATAAGGTCAACTCTCCGGTCTTTACCTCAGCAGCCGCCGTTGCCGTACCCGCAGCTGTCAGCACACCTTTGACAACGCTAAAGGCAACGCCATTTACAACCTGTGTTGCCGCTGTGACCTGCATCATATTATGATAAAACTCCCTGAACACCTTAACGATCAATCGTCTTGAATTACCGAGTTGCAGGTACAAGCTGCCGTTGTGTCTCTCTGCAACCGGTATGTATTGCTCCATGACAACTAAGGCCTCTGCTCCATATGGCATCCAGCTGGCTTCCGACAGGGGATTATCCGCCACCAAAATATAAATGATGTCATGAATTGCTACGGTGTCACCAAGTTTGTACCCAGCCGCTTTTCCGGATCGGATAAACTCGGTCAAATCCTTATAGGGGGTCAATACCGGCTTTGCTGCAAAGTATTCACTGATCTTTTTAACATTGCTGTTAAAATCGTCAACCTGGTAGGCATCGTCCTGATCGGGCATTTTTAATCCCATTCTGTCCGTAAATTTCATTGTGCTTTCACCTCCTTTTTTTGCATCAAAAAAGCACCCTTTTGGGGTGCCCTACATTGATTACAATATTTTCTTTTCCTCTTACACCACACCTGATAATTCATTGCACCAGATGTGGCCGGTCTTTCTCGCACTTCTCCGTGTTCGCACATAACAACTATTCTTCATCTCCCTGCTCTTCTGTAAGGATATCTTCCTCCTCATCCAACACAAATATCGTATCATCATCATAATCTTTAAATTCTTTTTTCATCTCAGATATCCTGACCAGATCAGTTTTTTTCTTTCCCATATTTAATCCCATACTTTTCGCAGAAGCACTTGTTGATCTCATCCGTTAATGCTTCAGATGCCTTTTTCGAAGAAATTGTTCCATTTTTTATTTGCGCAAGATACTTCCTACGCAAAGCATCTTCAATTTCTTTTCTTTTTTCTCTTGCCTTTTTAACCGTGTTTATCTCATTCGGCAACGTTCCGTCTCTTCTCATGTAGTAAACGCCATCAGATACAACTGCTCTTATTTCTGATAAATCCGCACCTACGAACAATTCTAAATCAGATCTTGAAAAAGATTTTCCACCAGGATGATTATGAGAAAGCACGCCATCTTTCATTTTGAAAATTTCTCTTTTCAGAAATTTTACCTCACTGGCATCTCCACTCTTCTGAAACAAAAACTTGCCGTTACCATCATATATTACCGCAAGTTCTTTTTCTCTTTCTGCAAAAGATTTTTCATCTTCAAGCAGTTCCTTTTTCAATCGATCATTCCAAGCATCTGAACTTTGACTTAATTTCAGTGTACTCCATTTTTGTAATCCGTCAACAAAAACCTCTTTCCACCGAGCATATGTCATATTCCCCGGTACCTGTATGGCCTTTCCATTTTCATCCCTTGCAACTCGCGTTTCATCTAATGTAAATTCGTCATTAAAATATGGTACTGTGGTGCTCCTGCACCAACAATGAAATGGAGGAGCCGTTACACCCGGTTTGAATTCGCTTATGGGTCTATGCGTGCCATCAAGTTCCTCACAGATCTTAGATGTTTTGGTATCAAGTACCGCACAGATCTCATACTCCTTTACCCCCATTTCCTTATACATGTCCAGCTGCCCGGCCGAGTGAAAGTATACCGTTTCTGTCATAACGAGCCGACCAGCTTGCCCCGCCGATACATGAAATCGCTCTTGGATATGCTTAATTGCCTTTTCGGGGGTACCACCCCTTATCAAGGACTGTGTCATACCGTTTTGTAACTCGGATATCAGCTGTGCTTTTTGCCGCCAGATCCGGTCGGAAAAATTACTACCGTCTGCCGCCCAAGGCTTCGCTATAATCTGATCCACACGCTTTTTATCTATGGATCCCAGGTTTACACCTACCCCTAGATGACTCGACAAAAATCATACGCTATCTCGAAGATGCAAATAGAAAACAGAAAAAATCTAATGCTTTAACTCTGATTTTTACCATCATCGGTGCTGTTGGTTCTCTTATTGCCGCAATAACAGGTATTATTTTGCTTTTCCACTAACATTTTCAACATTCTGTAAATGTCTATGAGAAAAAGCAAGCACACATTTTTATGTTTATGTGCAGTCTCTTCTACCGCATTTAAATCTTCTTCTGATAGTTTCATCCTCTATCCCTCCTTTCTGCACAACTCATCAATATCTTTTCATGTCTTTTTAAGACACTTTTGACGTAAAAAAAATATCCACTACATCACTGTCTGTGAGATTATATTTTCTTCTTATCGCAGCAATCTCACCCTGCGTAAACTCAGCTCCATTAGTTTCATTTAATTTAGCTGAGAACGTACTTCTAGCAATACCTAAGTAGTTTGATAACACTGTTCCGGTATCACCATGCAGCTTCATTACTGATTCCAGTTTGTTTTTATTCACCGTTATCACCGCCTTTCTTTGTGTCTTTTTAAGACACATTAAATTTATCACATATATTTCATATAGTCAATATCTTTTTTTGAATTTTAAGACACTTTTTTGCTTTTTTCTTGCATGTCCATCAAAAATGTAGTATTATTAAGACACTAAATTAAAAGTGAGGTGTTCACTATGGAAATGGGTGATAGAATAAAGGAACGGCGACAGGCGCTACACTACACTCAAGAGCAACTCGCCGAAAAACTTGGACTGCAAAAATCGGCTATTGCAAAATATGAAAACGGTAGAGTCGAAAACATAAAACGATCTGTTATATCCAAGATGGCCGAGGTACTGGAGTGCTCGCCCTGCTACATTTTAGGTTTTACTGACACCCTCGAAACTGAATACATCGAGAAAGACGATTATAAAACACTAAAAATAATTCTCCAGAAATTTGGTTATGACCTACAGCCATATAATTTATCTGGCACATATACGCTACAGCACAATAAGCAAAAGGAGTTTATAATCATCCTTTCTACAGATGATCTTAACACCATGCTTTACGATATAAGTGATTATATCAGCGTAATGATAAGCAAAAGAGTCGAAGAAATGATCAATAAGGTTAGAGCAACTAGTCCTATTGAAAAGTTTCCAGTCGAAAATAACATTAAAGCAGCCCATAATGATTTTGAAAATGATCCGGAAGAGCAGGAAAAGATGAACTCTGATCTTGCTTCACTTAAAAGACCAGAATAAAGGACTGTATAACTGATATGATGTAAAAGGGTGATGGAATTGATATATGATAAACTTTTAGAAGAAGCAGATAGCGAAAATCTATATGTTATCGAAAATGCAAACTTTCAGTCTCAAGCAAGTGGTCTCATTAATAATGATGTTATTGGCATAAACAAAAATGTCCGTTCTTATGCTAAAAGAAACTGCATACTGGCCGAAGAGATCGGACATTACAAAACCACGGTGGGTAACATTATTGACCAATCCTCTGCCGCAAATAGAAAGCAGGAATTAAAAGCCCGGATGTGGGCGTATAACCGTTTGATAGGATTACGGGGCATTATCTCCTGCTATCAAGCCGGGTGTAACAATGTTTATGAGATGGCAGAATATCTCGATATCGCAGAGCAGTTTCTGACGGATGCTTTAGAACGTTATAAAAGTAAATATGGTGAACATGTACAGGTAGATAACTATGTGATCTATTTTGTTCCTACGCTCGCTGTATTTCAAATATTGTAAATGGAGGAATATATTATGAATTGCCCAAAATGTAACAGCTACATGAGTTACACAAAAAAAGGATGGTATTGCAAAAAATGTAAAGCATATCTCAATTCTGAAGTCCCTGCTGCCAGCAATATATCTACTAACCCACAAAGCTTTGATATGTCACAGTCAGCAGATCCTTTATCATCCAACGCACAAACAAGACCTATAGACCCTCATAAAGGCATCACTCAACCACCGCATTCGCAAAAGAAAGGACACGGTTGCTTAGTAGTTGTTCTAATATTTTTAGGGCTATTTGCGTGTGGTCTTTTATTTGGTATTTACCAAATGCTTAAAAATCCAGATGAATATAACACCAGCCGAATGTCTGCCAAATATATTGATGTCACTACCGAGGAAGGATTAGCTATTGACGAGGTCTTAAAAGCTTGTGGAATAGCCACAGTCCAGAATATAGAACATGATACCATCTTGGACGGAACGTATGGAGAAGGAAATACCGGATACCGAATTCAATATACATATGACATAGGCAATATTATTATGTATTTGACCCCGGATAAATCTGTGTATATTCTGCGGTATGTAGACCATGATTTATACGCCAACGGAAACACTATCGCAACCATTCAGGACTATACCTTTACTATGGCAGAAATGACAGACCTGCAAATACAATGTCAGTCCTTGGTAAAAGAAATATTAAAATCTCCATCCACTGCAAAATTTCCCAGCATTACAAAATGGAATTTTATGAAGGAGAAAAATATTGTAACGATACAAGGGTATGTCGATGCGCAGAACAGTTTTGGAGCGGAAATAAGAGGTGTTTTTCAATTTATTATTGATACTGACACTAAAGTAGTAAACTCATTTATATTTGATGGACAAGAATTGATCGGAAATGACTCTTCTGCTATATCTGAAGGTGATACGAATACAGAAAACGATTTAGAAATAGAAGAAAGCAAAGATACAAAAGAAGCTGCAAAGTATAAAGATGCTTTTGAAAAGGGATTTGACGATAATTTTTCCATTTCTGATGAAAACAAGGAAAATATCAATTCAGTTCAAAACACCACAGACGAGATATGGAACGATGATGAAGTTCAAGAGGCCTATAATGAATATAAGAAGTCTCTAAAAAGTCTTTTTGTAAACTAAAAAACCGCCCCTGCGCCAACAGGAAAAATAAGGAGGGACTATGAACGAAAAAGAATTTGAAGAACAATTACAGGCAATTTCTGATAGAGTGTTATCTAAGGCACTTTCCCAAAACGAAGAAACAAATTATACAGAATCCCTTTTTGAGTCCATACGACACATAAACGAATATGGTCAAGACTTCTGGTATGCCAGAGAACTACAGGTTGCGCTGGAATATACTGAATGGCGAAATTTTTGTAAGGTAATTGATAAAGCTAAAGAAGCGTGCAAAGGTAGCGATATTGCGGTTTCAGACCATTTTGTTGAGGTCAACAAAATCGTAAGCGCCGGTGCAACAACCAAAGATATTGGTGATATTGAACTCTCCCGTTATGCATGTTACCTGATTGTGCAGAATGGTGATCCCCGTAAAAAGGTCATTGCTCTTGGTCAGACCTATTTTGCAGTAAAGACCAGACAACAGGAGCTTGTAGATACTTTCGAGGATCTGTCTGAAGATACTAAACGCCTTGCTACCAGAAATGAAATGAAGAGGCATAATAAATCTCTGGCCGAAGCTGCGAATATGGCTGGCATTACTGATCCAAGAGACTATGCTATTTTTCAAAACAAAGGATATCAAGGTCTTTATGGTGGTCTCGGTCGAAAGGAAATCCATGAAAGAAAAGGACTAAAAAAATCTCAGGATATTCTTGATTTTATGGGAAGTACAGAGCTTGCTGCTAACCTTTTCCGTGCCACTCAAACAGATGAAAAATTACGCAGAGAAAAAATTGTCGGTAAGGCTGCTGCCAATAATACGCACTACGAAGTAGGTAAGAAAGTTAGACAAACCATCAAAGAGCTGGGCGGTACAATGCCGGAGGATCTGCCTACTCCCGAAAAAAGTATTCAGCAAATAGAACGTGAAGAAAAGAAAAAATTGAAATAAAAAACCGCCCCTGCGCCAACAGGAGCGGAATTTGGAACCACATCGGGAAACCCGATACGATCCACCTTAGACAAGTGAATTGTATCATCTTCCCGGTGAAATTACAAGCACCGGGCATTTTTATGCCCAGAAGGAGGATGATATCATGGCTACAGCCAAAAAACTACCGTCAGGAAAATGGAGAGCATTAGTATATGACTATACCGATGCACAGAAAAAAAGACACTATGAATCTTTTACAGCAGATACCAAGAAAGAAGCCGAATACCTTGCAGCAGAATTTGCAGTCAGCAAAAAGGCAAAGGGAAAGAACGCAGAAATGTCTTTCAAGGATGCGCTGGACAAGTATCGCTCCCTAAAAAGCAATGTGCTCTCTCCGTCCACGCTCCGGGAATATAAGCGAATGTCACTTAAAAGCTACACCCAACTATTGGATCTGCCGCTCAAATCTTTCACGCAGGATATAATACAGGCATGGGTCAATGAGTATTCCGCGGATCACAGCCCGAAGAGTACCCGCAATGCCCACGGACTACTCTCTGCCGTACTGGATACATTCGCACCGGAAATTCATTTTAAGTCCACGCTCCCGCAAAAGATCAAGAAAGACTTATATGTACCCTCTGATGATGACATCAAGGCTCTGCTGGCTTATTTTGCCGACAAGGATAAAAATATGGAGATTGCTGTGTATCTTGCCGCATTTGGCACGCTACGGCGTTCAGAGGTATGTGCCCTGACTGTTGATGATGTGCACGGGAACACAATCTCTGTCAATAAAGCAATGGTCGATAAAGGCGGCGATGAATGGATTATAAAAACCACAAAAACAGTATCAAGTACCCGAAAAATAGAAATGCCAAAATTTGTGATAGACCGATTACCTACTTCAGGTCGCCTTGTAAATCTAAAGCCTGACCAAGTGACACGTCACTTTGAAAGAGCACTAAAACAGCTTAATATAAATCACTTCCGTTTTCACGATCTCAGGCACTATGCCGCCAGTATCATGCATGCCATAGGTGTTCCGGATCAATACATCATGCAACGAGGAGGCTGGTCGTCCGACAAAACATTAAAAGCAATATACAGGGGTACAATCGAGGAATATGCTCAAAAATATAATGATGTGACATTGCAGCATTTTGATAATATGCAACACGAAATGCAACACAAAAAATAAAAAGTCCAGTAATTACTGGACTTTTTAAGAGCGCGAGACGGGACTCGAACCCGCGACCCCGACCTTGGCAAGGTCGTGCTCCACCAACTGAGCCACTCGCGCATATTACTTGATCCGTACCTCACGGACAAGTAATACTATACTATATGCCTTTTACTTTGTCAACGAATTTTTTTAATTTTCTCAAAAAAAGTGTCAATTCGTTTTTTGTTTATTTCTATTCCATTATCTCTCTTTTGGAAAGCACAAGGCTTTCCCTTACTGCTCCACCTTATTCTTATACTTGACACGATAGATCCTGCGGAGGGATTCATCGATCCGATCCTGAGAAATAGTTCCGTTGTTTACAGCATCCAGTACTCCTGTATATGCTGTTTCAAAATCCTCCGGCATAAGGATCATATCTGCCCCTGCGTTGATTGCCGCAACAGCCGCCTGATCTGCTGTATAATAATCTGTGATAGCTGTCATATCCATAGCGTCAGTGACTACAATTCCATTATAGCCAAGCTGCCCTCTCAAAAGCTCTGAAATCACCTTAGAAGAAAGGGAAGCCGGTGTGTTGTCCCCTACCACATTGGGCATGGAAATATGTCCTACCATGACAAACTCTGCTCCTGCTTCTATTCCCGCCTGATAAACCGGGAAATCAGTGGCGTTCAGATCATCCAATGTTTTTTCGCTGCTTGCCATTCCATTATGGGTATCCTCCGATGCGTCTCCCATCCCCGGAAAATGCTTCAGACAGGCGCTCACGCCATTTCCCTGCAGTCCAGCCACTTCAGCCGCCACCATAGGCGCCACCATATTCACATCGCTGCCAAAGGAGCGGTCTCCGATCACAGTATTTCCTTCTGAAATTACATCTGCCACCGGTGCAAAATCTACGTTAAAGCCAAAGCCTGCAAGATAAGCTCCGAGATTGGCTCCGGCTTCCTGTGCCAGCGCCGCGTCACCGGAGGCTCCGATCTCTGCCATCGGCCCCACATCATCTGCCAGTCCTGCGCCGGAAACCCTGCTGACACTGCCCCCTTCTTCATCTACACAGAGAAAAATAGGGTATTTGCTCCAGCCTATCGTATTTTGAAGCATTTCCGTAAGCTGATCCGCACTTTTCATATTCTGCTCAAAGTAGACCAGTCCGCCTATAGGCTTTTCACCCAGCTTTGCTTTCGTGGTATCTCCTGCTTTCACTACAACATCCGTTCCGGTAAGGGCTTCCGGCGTAATGATAAAAAGCCCTGCCACTTTATCCTCTAAAGGCATCTCTGCAATACAGGCATTTACGATCTCGTCCAGGTAATCCTGCTCCGTTGCAGGCTCCGGTGACTCTACCGGTGCTTCCACCACAGGCGTTTCCTCTTCCTGCTGTGCCAGCTCGTCCAGCTGCTTTTGCAGCTCGTCTGCCTGCTTTTTGTCGCGAACAGTTTTCATCACCTGTCCTGCTCCGATAATTCCACCTGCCACCAGGCCGCCCAGAACGATCACGGTTACGATATAAGAAATAATCTGATTTCGAATTCTGCGTTTACGCCTGAACTCTCTTCGATCCATCTGCTCTTCATAAGCGTCTTTGTTTGCCATCTGATGCCATACTCCTTTCACACCGTATGCTAATATCATAACTGATTCAGGTTGCAATTTCCACAGAAACTTTCTCTTTTCGACAAATTGTGAAGGCCCACTGCACGACGAAGCGGGTAACAATCTCTTTGACTGCCACCCGCTTCTAAACTATGCTCTCCAATGGACACTACCTCTTTTCTTTGGATTTTCAATATTCAGTTGTTTTCTTTCGTATCTTGTCCCTTTTTCCTTTGTACGAGATGTACTGTAACGTTCCTTCTTCCTTTGTTAATCGTTACCTTTTCCTTTGTTTCCGATACGAATGGGGATTACCCGTTCCCCTTTTCTTTTGTTCTCTGTTCTTTTGTATTTTGTAATTTTATTATAACCACAGGTGCTTTATTTGTCAACACATTTTTTCAAATTTCTTTTAATTTTCTGTTATATTTCCTTTTTTCGACAAATTATTACAAAATTTTACAAAATCTGCCAGCAGAATTATAATAGAAGTAATTATTTGTGTTGCAAGGAGGAAAGAATATGACACCCAAACAGCTTGCTTTTAAAGCCGCAGCAGAGACCACCATCAAAAATCTGAACAAACGCGGAATGGATGGCTTTTTCTTCGAGGACAGCGCATCCTGCGTACAGGCAATCCTGAAGCTTATGGAGGACGGCTCCTCTGTCAGCTGGGGCGGCAGCGAATCCATTAAGGAATGCGGCCTGATGGATGCGATAGGCTCCGGCCGTTATACCCTGATCGACAGAACCCTTGCCAAAAGCTATGAGGAGAGCCGTCAGCTCTTTGCCAGGTCTGTCCTTGCTGATTACTACCTCATGAGTACCAATGCCATCACACTGGAGGGCGAGCTGATCAATATTGACGGCAATGGCAACCGCATCGCCTGCCTCGTCCAGGGCCCACGCTATGTGATCATTGTCGCAGGCATGAATAAATTGGTTTCCGATGTTCCCTCCGGTTACAAACGGGTCAAGGACATTGCCTCTCCCGCCAATACCCAGAGGCTTTCCAAAAATACCCCCTGCTTCCACACCGGGAAATGCGGAGATTGCCTTTCTCCAGACTGTATCTGCAGCCATACTGTTATAACAAGAAGAAGCGGAATTCCGGGAAGGATCAAGATATTTTTCGTAGCTGAAGAGCTGGGATATTGATATTCGTTGCTCCAGACGTTGCCTTGTCCTCCTTACTCTATAGCAGCGGCTAGGAGGGCAAGGCGCCCTTTTTGCAAAAGCGGAAACACATTACTGTCAAAAATGTTTGAAGAGGTGGATTTTATGTGGTTTTGATGGTTTATGCTAATATGTGATTTGCTCACAGCTATTGTGGAAAACCCTGGTGGAAAATAGGATGGCTGATGATTATTACATCTGCTTTGATACAGATTGCTTCTATTTTTCCAACGGAACATGCCCTAAAAATAATCGCAGCACAAACCGATCCGGCGGTCTGCACTGCGTCTAAGCGTCTGGCATTTTGATTTCTTCTGTTTTACCATCCTTAAAATAAATCACACAGATGTATTTGCACTTCGGACAAAATAGAGGAAAATCCTCCAGCACCGTATGTGGTCGTATCTGTGTTCTCGTCTTACCGCTGCATCTGGGGCAGAGGAGCCATTCTGTTTTTCCCTGTTCTTCCATTCAGGCTCCTCCTTGTTTCTGACGATTGTGGCGTCTGAGAAGCTGTTCATTGATCTGTGCGGCCGTTCGGATGCTCTGACCGAAATCGATCAGATGCCAAAGGATTTTCGCCACCAGAATAAAGCTGGCATAAATGACCGCATCCAGTGGCCCGTACCAAAATTTCCAATGGTGCGCCAGGGGTAACAAAACCGCTTCCAAAAGAACCGTATGCAGTATCGCACGAATCCACCAGCCCCTCAAAGTCAGTTCCGTCTTAGAATAATAAACAACTAATGTAGCCATACACACCAAGGTGAAGAGGATACATCTGCCGAAAAAAGAAACCACCGGCAATTCGGAAGTAGGATTAAACAGCAGACACATAAAAAAGGTGCTGAGCATAATGATTCCGTAAGCCACTACAAAGCGGTGCAGCCAATAGATGATTTTTTTCATAAGCACCTCCTACACCCCCAGCAGCCGCTTTAGCTCGCCGCCATACTGCCGGGAAATGATCACTTTTTCGTTATTCGTCAGCGTAGCCTCGAACCGTCCGGATACAGAGGGGCGGACATATTGTATCTTGTCTGCGTTCAGGATCATAGATTTGCTGCATCTAAAAAGCATAGAGCTTCGACACAATTCTTCAAATTCATATAACTTTTGCCGACACTCAAAAACGGATTTCTCACAATACAGAAAAGAGCACCCATCCACAATCTCAAAGTAATAAATATCACTGAGTTTTAGCCGATAAGCTTTTTCCCCCGCAAAGGCGCTGACGGAAACTTCTCCGGCAGTAACCGCACGGATCGCTTCCACCCATTTTTCCTGTGTGTCGTAGCAGCGAACGATCACTTCTTCCTCATTTTCATGGGAAATCTCTTCCATAGACAGCTTCATGTCCACATCTCCTTCCGGTTCCGAAATGATAATATAACACGATGATTTCCATATCTATAGCTTGTGACTGTAAGTTGTAAAAATCAGGGGGTAAGTTGCATCATAAATCCACAGGGGATGAGATCAAGGTGATCTCCCGCGTTTTGCTGCTTTCGGTTGCTTCAACTTTCATATACTTAAGTGCAACTTCATTGATTTCTGAAAGGAACTTCAAAAATTCTTCGTCCGTCAACAGTAATGTGCAGTTCGTGAGCAGCAGTAAATCTTTTTTGAGTTCCTTCACCGTGCCTGTTTCGTGGAGTAAAAAATACTGGAAGATTCTTTGGCGAACAGGGTTCATAATATCAAGGAAGAGTTTTCCCAGTGGGAAAACGTAAGGCAAGAAACGCCAAACAATTAATGATTATTTCTTCATCTTCCGGCTCACTAAAAATCCAGCTTCATCTTTTACAATTTCATATTCTTTTGCCATAGGATTTTCAGAACCGACCACACAATAGTCGCATTTGTCGGAGTTCCCGCAAGTACCGCAGCGGATCAGGGTTCCGTGAAGCTGGCTGTTCCCCCAATAGTCTGAATTGCAGAAAAGCGGGAGTACATGCATCAGATTATGTTCTTTTGCAAATTCTGCATTGGGGCATTGTGTAAAATGGTATCTGGCGGCATGGTTCTTCTTATCGTATGGCTCTGATACATTGCAGAAACCTGCCGGATACTGTGCGTATTGTTTTCGATCTTTTTCTCCCACTTTTTGAAAAACCTTGTTGATCAGCCGCATGTCAAGGCTTCGGTTCAGATTAAAAATCTTTCCTAATCTTACAAATCCTGACATAAACAGATTTGTGACAAGCTCCTGTAGTTCCTCTACAGGCGGATGGTCCGGAAGCAGCGGGTACAAGGAAAAAATAGCGATGCTGCCGTAGATTGCAAGCGCATGACTGGTCTTTTTTCCGCCATAGTCAGGAAGCTCTTCTAAATATTGGTTATACTGGCGGCTGGTTGCCTCCCAGAGTTTTGTGCCTTCCTCTTCTCCATACCGTTCTTTCAGCCACTTTTCTACTTCCCTGCAAATTTGAGGTATATCACACAGTTTCATATGTTCTGTCATAAAGCTTCCTCCTGTCTTATGAAATCCTGCTCAAAAGGGACGCTCATTCTGAAATCAGCGGTACATCCATTCTGCTTTGCCGGATTGAGTATACCATAATACCATACTCCCCATTGAAAGAACAGCCTATGCTTCCCGATACGCAAAAAAGCCCCATGCCGGGCACCTTGATGGTGCGGACATGGGACTTTGCTTTTTCTTTCCTAAATCAAAGGATATTTGTCTGTCAGCTTCTGCACGATTGCTCTGGCTTCAGGGATCTTTGCTTCCCCGCCCTTTACGATTAGGGAAATTGCTTCTGCAATCTGATCCATATCCTGTGTATCCATACCTCTTGAAGTTACTGCCGGTGTTCCCAGACGAATGCCGCTGGTCACAAAAGGAGATTTGGGATCATTGGGAATGGTGTTCTTATTTGCTGTGATATGTGCTTCATCAAGCATCTTTTCCACAGCCTTTCCTGTCAGGTCAAAGGAAGTCAGATCCATCAGCATTAAATGGTTGTCCGTTCCTCCGGAAACAATCTTAATGCCTCTGTCCATCAGTCCTTTGCAAAGAGCCTGCGCATTGTCTATGATGTTCTTCTGATAGGTCTTAAACTCATCCGTCAGCGCTTCCTGGAAGCACACTGCCTTTGCTGCGATCACATGCATCAGAGGGCCTCCCTGTATTCCGGGGAAAACAGCCTTATTAAAGTTATACTTGTCTGCTGCCTCCTGATTTGCAAGGATCATACCGCCTCTGGGGCCGCGCAGCGTCTTATGGGTCGTGGTGGTCACTACATCTGCATAGGGGATCGGGCTTGGATGAAGTCCTGCTGCCACAAGACCTGCAATATGTGCCATATCTACCATCAGTACCGCTCCTACTTCGTCTGCCACTTCCCTGAATTTCTTAAAGTCAATGGTTCTGGCATAGGCAGATGCTCCTGCAATGATCATCTTGGGCTTACATTCCAGTGCAATCTCCCTGAGCTTATCATAATCAATGAAGCCGTCATCGTTGACGCCATAAGGAACAACCTTAAAATACTTGCCGGAAATGTTTACCGGGCTTCCATGAGTAAGATGGCCGCCATGATCCAGGTTCATTCCCATGATGGTATCGCCGGGATTTAATATTGCAAACTGAACTGCAAGGTTTGCCTGTGCTCCCGAATGGGGCTGCACATTGACATAGTCACAGCCAAAAAGCTTCTTTGCTCTTTCAATGGCAAGATTTTCTACCACATCCACACATTGACAGCCGCCGTAATAACGCTTGCCCGGATAGCCTTCTGCATACTTGTTCGTAAGGGGGCTGCCCATTGCCGCCATAACAGCCTTGCTCACCCAGTTTTCAGAGGCGATCAGTTCAATGTGACTGTTCTGTCTGTTCTGCTCGTCTACAATCGCCTGTGCGATTTCAGGATCAACGCTTCGTACTTCATCAAGTGAATACATAATTTTTTCCTCCTCTTCTAATTAGTTATTCTTTCTCCTTTTCGGATAAGAATAATAAATTTTGACTATTATAGCACAAACTTTTTTGAAAAAAAACCTTTTTCTTTGCATTTTTCAGAAAACAAATTCCTAAGCAAAGCTTAAGATTTCAGGAATATCCTAAAAAAACTTTACTCGGTACATAAATACTGCTAAAATAAATGAAGATTTCAGAGGGGACATGATCATGTATTATATTATTGTAAATCCCGCTTCCAAATCAGGGCGCGGCGCTAAAATCTGGTCCATGTTGGAACCGGTATTAAACGAAAGAGAAATAGAGTATCGGGTGCTGTTTTCCAGACAGGCCGGTCATGTGATCTCCCTCGTACGGGATCTATGCGTTTCCAATTTAACGCCGGAATCCGATTCCGTCCTAAATCTGATCGTTTTAGGCGGCGACGGAACCTTAAACGAGACTCTGCAGGGCATTACCGATTTTGACAGAGTCCGCATTGGATACATACCCACAGGCTCCAGTAATGATATGGCCCGTGATCTGCAGCTTCCAAAGGATCCTCTGGTTATTTTGGAACAGATCCTTGCCTGCAGGGAACCTCTGAAAATGGATCTTGGATGCCTGACCTACGAAAGCATCTCTGATCAGATGTCCCGCCAGCACAGCCGTGAGCTTACCCGGAAACGTTATTTTGCCGTCAGCGCCGGGATCGGTTATGATGCTGCCGTATGTGAGGAAGCGCTTGCTTCTAAATTTAAGAATGTTCTGAATAAAATAGGACTGGGCAAACTGACCTACCTGACCATTGCACTGAAACAGCTTATCACCACCCCCAAGGTCACCTGTGAGATCCTTTTAGATGAGAAAACAAAGATCCATCTTCCCAAATTTTTGTTTGTTGCGGGGATGATCCATAAATATGAGGGCGGCGGCTTTAAATTCTGCCCGGCTGCCAATTTTCAGGATGGAAAGTTAAACATCTGCGTAGTAGGAAATATTTCCAAATGGCTGGTGCTCTTTGCGCTTCCCACTGCATTTCCGGGAAAGCATTACCGTTTTGAGGGCATCGACCACTATACGGCCGAGAAGCTGTCCATTCACACTTCCGCCCCTCTCTGGGTTCACACAGACGGAGAGGTCAGTATGAAAAGTGATGCGATCACCATCACCTGTGAAAAAGAAAAGATCCAATTATTAAAATAGATTTTGTTTACGCCAAAAGGCGTAGAATGTGAGGAGAAAATGAAAAAATTTTATAACAGGTATAAGCACTCTATCCCGCTTATCATTTACATGGCCGTTTATGGGGCCTGGTTTGCGTACCTTGAAAAGGCAGTGACCCATCCCCAGACCATCATTCATGTAAAGCTTGACGACTACATCCCTTTCTGCGAGGTATTTGTCATCCCATATTTTTTATGGTTTGCATATGTCTCCGTAGTGGTTCTTTACTGCTTTTTCAAAAACAAACAGGAATATTACAGAGCATGCTTCTTTCTTTTTACCGGAATGACTGTTTTTCTTGTTATTTCCACCCTGTGGCCCAACGGACAGCATCTTCGTCCTTCCGTTATGCCGAGAGATAATATTTTTACCCGGATGGTAGCGCATCTGTACAGCATTGATACCCCTACCAATCTCTGGCCCAGCATCCATGTGTATAATTCCATCGGTGCTCATCTGGCTGTTGTCCATAACCAGAGCCTTGCCCAAAAGAAATATATCCGTATCAGCTCCTTTGTGCTTTGTATTTCCATCATCCTGTCCACCATGTTTATCAAGCAGCATTCCATGTTTGATGTGCTTACTGCTTTTCTGATGGCCGGCATCATGTATATCGTTGTTTATCAGGCAGACATCGTTTCCTCTCTCCAGTCCTACCGGGCTGAAAGGAGCAAAAGACGTTACCGCCAGATTTAAATTTAACCATAAAACTGGCCCGTATGCATCCTGCATACGAGCCAGCTTTTTTCTTATTCCGTAAGCAATTACTTCATCTGCTCTTCTTGCTTCTTGATCATTCTACGAACCATCTCTCCACCGATGGAACCGGCTTCCTTAGATGTTAAGTCGCCGTTGTAGCCTTCTTTCAGATTAACGCCAAGCTCAGAAGCAACCTCTGTTTTAAAACGATCCATAGCAGCCTTAGCTTCAGGAACTTCTACTCTATTAGATCTGCTGTTTGTCATCTTTTTCACCTCCATTAATATTTTTGACTACCTGTTATAGTCTTCTTCAAGATAAGCTGCACTGCTTATCCCAAAGAGACTTTGTTCAAAGCATTTTCGCATCACTTATCTTGTTCATAGTATTGACGCAGGCGTTAAAAATATTATGGTAAGTTTTTCCGTGTTTTAAAAGCTTCTGAGCTTGTCGCTTCCATCATCTTCCGTTTTCTCAATGGACTTCACGATCAGGTAATAGCCATAGCTTTCATTGACCTTCACATAAATGCGGTCTCCTACCTTATGCCCCATCAGCGCCTTACCGATAGGCGACTCCACACTCACAAGTCCTTCCAGGGAATTTCCCCGCATGGTGGTAACGATCTTATACTTCTCGGTAGCTCCGTCTTCCTCAAACATGACTTCCACCATATTGTTCATTCCTATTTCATCCGCCTTGGAATCATCCGGAATGATCTGTGCGGTCTTGATCATCCTCTCCAAAAAACGGATCCGGCTTTCGTTTCTGTTTTTTTCACGCTTGGCCGCATAGTATTCAAAATTTTCACTGAGATCGCCCTGCGCTCTTGCTTCCTTCACAGACTCTAACAGCTTTGGCCTGATCACAAGCTTGCGCTCCTCGATCTCTGCCTCCATGGCGTCAATATCCTTTTGCGTGAGCTGATTAAACATTTATGCTTTCACCCTTTCGCTTAAATACTGAATAATGTCCTTTCTTGTAATGATCCCGATGAAACGCTTCCTGTCGTCGATCACCGGCACAAAATTCTGGTTCATGGATTTGCTGATCAGATCCTCCATGTCCACATCCACATCCACCGGCTCATTATCCCGGTTCCTCTTAACCTCCAGAATGGAGATTTCCTCTGCTCCGTGCAGGGAAAGGTTTTCCCTGTCCTTAATATCCCACAAAAGATCCCCTTCCGTCAGGGTTCCTATGTATCTTCCGTCCTTCTTTCCGATCAGCGGAATGGCAGAGTATCTGTGATGCTCCATTTTTTCCAGAGCCTGTCTGACAGAATCCGTATCATAAAGATAAGCCACCTCACTTTTAGGTGTCAAAAAAAATAAGATGTTCAAGAGCTTCTCCTGACCTTTCTGTGTTGTTTATGGCTGATAAACGATCTTCTGCGCCATTTCCTCCGCTGTTCTTTTATCTGTCAGATATTCCAGTATCTTAAGAGCGAAGGCTGCGGAACATCCCATTCCTCTTCCGGTGATCACATTGCCATCCTGCACTGCCGGCTCATAAACAACCTGCGCACCTGTAAGCTGTTCTTCAAAGCCCGGATAAGAAATGGCTCTTTTTCCCTTCAGAATGCCTCTGTGTCCCAAAATGGACGGAGCGGCACAGATGGCGCATACCAGCTTTCCGCTCTCTGCAAAGGCATCCACCTGCTCCATGAGAGGTTCGCAGGCCTCTAAATTTTTGGTTCCTGCAAGACCGCCGGGAAGCACGATCCCATCTACTTCAGAAAAGTCGATGTCTTCAAGAAGGGCATCTGTGGGGATCAAGATCCCATGGGAACCCATGACCTCCTTCTGCCCCATAACGGAAACCATTTCCGTTTCTATTTTCTGCCTGCGCAGAATATCCACAACAGTAAGCGCTTCGATCTCTTCAAAGCCAGTTCCGAAAAAAACACATATTTTATTCATCTAAAGACTTTCCTTTCCAAAACGATTTTATACTTTATTTTACCACCTGCGGAAGGCTTTTCCAACTAAAGGATTGGTAAAGTTTCTTAACAAAAAATGAACCGCTGTGCTATAATACTGCTAAAAAACAAAAAGGATGGGAATTATGGAAATCGAAAGAAAGTTTTTAATAAAAGCATTGCCCGAAAATCTTTCCTCCTATCAGAAGCATGTGATCGAGCAGGCCTACTTATGCACAGATCCCGTGATCCGGATCAGGAGGCAGGATCATGATTATTATCTTACCTACAAAGGAAAAGGGCTTCTTTCAAGAGAAGAGTATAACCTTCCCCTAAACGAAGCCGCCTACAGACACCTGAAGGAAAAGGCAGACGGAAATGTGATCTCCAAGACCCGCTACCTGATCCCCATTGAAAATCCTGTTTTTTCCGGGGATTTTACACCGCCTGCAAAGCTCCCTTCCCTGACCATTGAACTGGACGTTTTTGATCCGCCCTTTGCCCCCCTTGTGATCGCCGAGGTGGAATTCCCGGATGAGCAGACAGCCCATGCCTTTCTTCCTCCCGGCTTTCTGATCGAGGACGTCACAAACGATCCCGCTTATCATAATTCCACGTTATCACAAAAAGCATTTAAATAGCCCTGGTGGATTCCCTTATGGTCAGGCTTGCGGGAAAGATCACATGCTCATGCTCGGCCTCGCCGTCGATCACATCCAGCAAAAGCCGCACCGTCTGTCTGGCCATTCTTTCCACCGGCTGGCTGATAGTGGTAAGCTGCGGCACATAAAATGCCCCCAGGGGGATTCCGTCAAATCCGGCTACGGAGACGTCCTCCGGGATCCGGAGCCCTGCCTCATGAAGGGCTCTGCAGGCTCCTACTGCCAGGAAATCCGCAATGGCAAAAAGAGCCGTAAACTCTGCCTTAGACTGCAAAAGCTGCCTGGTGGTGTTATAACCGTTCTGCATGGAATAAGGATCTTCATTCCGCTGCACCTCGCAGATCAGCTTTTCGTCCACTTCGATCCCTCTGTGCCTTAAGGCGTCCTTATATCCCTCCAGACGGAGCTGTCCTACTGATCCTGCCTGCGCTCCCTCTGTGAGAAAGGCGATCCGCTTATGTCCAAGCTCTAACAGGTACTCTGTCATTTTCCTGCTCTCCGCACGGTCATCTACCGATACGCAGGAATAAGAATAACCCTTTCCCTTTTCCTCTTCTCCTATGATCGTATAGAAAACGAAGGGAACATTGAGCCTTGCAAGCTCCTCCCTGTCATGGTAAAAAGCGCCTCCTAAAAAGATGATTCCCCGAAGCCGTTTCTCCTTTATCAGCTCAAAGGCAACATTCAGCTCGTTTTCGTAGGCCTTTACATGTTGGAGCACCAGTGCATATTTTTCCTCCTTGAGCACCTCCTCAATCACTGCCACCGCTTCCGCAAACAGAGGATTGGCCACGCCCTTCATCAGAACCGCAATACACTTTGCATCCGTGCGCTTTAAGTTTCTTGCGCTGTTATTTGGCACATAGCCGGTTTCCTGTATGACCTTTAAAATATGTGCCCGGGTATCCGGATTGATATTGGGGTGATTATTGATAGCGCGGGAAACGGTGCTGACCCCTACTCCGCATTTTTTTGCAATATCCTTTATGGTGATCTCTTCCATTATTCCCCCGTTCTTCCGTACAATCTGCTGAGCTCACAGACCTGCTTTGCAAGCTCCCCGCTGATCTGGCCCTTTTTCATTCTCCATTTCCAGTTATCTCCCAGGGTGGAGGGCATATTGATCCTTGCCTCGCTTCCCAGTCCCAGATAATCCTGCATAGGAATGACAGCCGTGTCACTTACACTTCCAAGCGCCGCCCGGATCAGATCCAGATGAACTGTTTTTCCGTTTTTAATGTGTAAATACTTCTTCAAAAATCCCTTATCGTGACGGCTTAAGGAGGCATACCATCCTACCGTGGTATCATTGTCGTGTGTTCCCGTGTAAACCACGCTGTTTGTCGTATAGTGATAAGGCAGATAGTCGCTCTTTTCGCTTTCATCAAATGCAAACTGCAAAATTTTCATTCCCGGATATCCGGTCTTTTTCACCAGCTTCCGCACAGAAGGCGTTAAATATCCAAGATCCTCTGCGATCACCGGTTTATTCCCCAGCTTTTCCTTCATGACCTTAAAAAGCTCGTAGCCCGGCCCCGGCTCCCACTTTCCGAACTCCGCCGTCCGGTTTCCATAAGGAATACTATAATATTCATCAAATCCGCGGAAATGATCGATCCTGACCACATCATAAAGCTCAAAGCAGTAGGAAATCCGGCGCAGCCACCATTCATAGCCTGTCTGTCTGTGATAATCCCAGCGGTACAGCGGATTTCCCCACAGCTGCCCCGTTGCGGAAAAAGCGTCCGGCGGACAGCCGGCTACTCCTGTGGGCATTCCTTTCTCATCCAGCTGAAAAAGCTCCGGCCCCGCCCAGGTATCTGCGCTGTCGAAGGCTACATAAATGGGAATATCCCCAATGATCTGAATGCCCTTTTCCTTTGCGTAGGCTTTCAGCTGTTTCCACTGCTGTGCAAACAGATACTGCTGGAATTCGTAAAAGAGGATTTCATCCTTCAGCCGCTTTGTGTACTGATCCATGGCCTTCTTCTGCCGCAGCCTGATGTCATCCTCCCACTCTGCCCAGCTCTTTCCCTTATGCTCGTCCTTTACTGCCATATAAAGGGCATAATCCAAAAGCCAGTCTTTATTTTTCTCTGCAAACTCTGCAAATTCAGGATCCTTCTCGATCTGGCTGTTTTCAAAGGCCTCCCTTAAAAGCTGAAAACGGGTGCGGTAGATCTTTTCATAGTCCACATAGGCTTCCTGATCCCCGGTATCTGCCTTGTCGCAGCTTTCCTTTTTGAGCCACCCCTTTTCGATCAGCTGTTCCAGATCAATATAATAAGGATTCCCCGCAAAAGTAGAAAAGGATTGATACGGAGAATCCCCATAGCCTGTAGGTCCCAGGGGCAGGATCTGCCAGTAGGTCTGTCCTGCCTCCTTTAAAAAATCTACAAATTCATATGCTTCCTTAGAAAAGGTTCCGATCCCATAAGAAGAAGGAATACTGGAAATCGGTAATAAAATTCCGCTTGCTCTCATCTTGTTCCTCACAAATATCTTTTTCTGGTAACGTTTTCAGGTCATCAAAAAAAGCATACCATTCCGAACGGATTTTTGCAAGGAATTCTGCTATACTGCCGCCATTTCTTTTACCTTCAAAAGTCCCTTTTTCACTGCGGGCAGAGCCAGAACGCAGATGGTGATCAGCCCTTCCAGCCCGATATAGGCTCCGTTATAGATCAGGGAATAAACAGGCGCAGACATATGATAATTTGCCGCATTGCTTCCAAAAAAGATCATTCCCGAAAGGAAGGTAAAGAAATACCGTCCCAAAATGCCCACAAGGTATCCCTTTAGCATGCCGTCCTTTTTGTCGGCAAAAATGCCGGACAGTCCCAGCGCCCCAAAGGCAAATATGTAATCCGTCAGCATCTGTGGAATACTGATAATATAGGGATCCACTACAAGCTGCAAAAATCCATAAGCCACCGCCGTTGTCAGTCCCGTCCGAAGTCCATACAGATAACCGATCAGACAGATGAAAAACATGCTAAGCAGCGTCACTGATCCTCCCATGGGCATATCCACCACTTTGACCATACTGGTCAGCATTGCAAGTGCCATGGCCATGGCTGAAAAAACAAGCTGCCTGGTACTGATCTTCTTTTTGCCTGAGGGGTTACTGAGCACGCACCCCAAAAGCAGCAGGGCTACCATGATCGCTACCATTAATCCATAGCCCGCCCCGGTGAGGACAAAATAATTTCCCCATTCCGGATCCACAATTTCTTTCATAAAAACAGACATAAAAAACCTCCTTGCATTTGATCGCAGGAGGGGACATACGGGCAGAAAACTTACCCGTTACAGCTTCCCTACGCCGGCATTATCCGGTTCAGGTAATGAGGGTTAGCATCCGGCGGCCTGCGGCTGCCGGATACAATCTCAGCATATGCTCCCCTAGCGACTTTCTTATTCTTTTCTATTTAGATATATCTCTTTCAGGACGGCTTGTCAAGTACTTACTCGAATGTAAACTCAGCCCCGTTTTCCGTTTTGCTGTCGGTGCCAATATACACCCTGAACGCTCCCGGCTCTGCCTGTCTCTTTCCGTCCTTTCTATAAAAGTGCAAAAGTTCTTCGGTAATTTCAAAGGAAACCTTCTTCTCCTCCCCCGGTTCTAAGCACAGCTTCTGGAAGCCCTTCAGTTCCCTTACAGGTCTTACCACGCTTCCTGCCAGATCGCTCAGATACATCTGAACCACTTCCTTTGCCTTGACCGTCCCTGTATTTTTCAGGATCACGGATGCCTCAAGGCTGCCGTCCCTGCACAGTCTGTTCCCGCTTAAGGTCACCTTAGAGCAGGTAAAGGACGAATAGCTCAGTCCATATCCAAAGGGATACAGGGGATCACTTGGAATATCCAGATATCTGGACACAAACCGGTTTTCAGGATCCGCCCCCTGTCTGTATCGTCCTGTACGGAATTCCCCATAGAACACAGGAACCTGTCCTACACAATAAGGAAAGCTCATAGGCAGCTTGCCGCTTGGCGAGGTTTTACCGTAAAGCACTCTGGCAATGGCATTTCCGCCTTCCGTCCCCGGCATCCATACTACCAGAATGGCTTTTGCATAACGTTTCACCTCCCGGATATCCAGAGGTCTTCCCGTAAACAGGACGACAGTCACATTTTCATTGACTCTGGCCACGCTTTTTAACAGCTTTCTCTGGGTCTTAGGCAGTCTGATGTCACCTCTGCTGGCTGCCTCCCCTGTCATGGCCATGTGCTCTCCCAGGCACAAAACCACCTTTTTAGCCTTAGATGCTGCCTTTACGGCCTGCTTTATCATCTGTTCTGTTTCTTCCGGTGTCTTAGTGTTTTCATATCTGGCGTTCATTCCCTGAAGATGGCTCTTTGGCTCTAAGGTTTCGCAGCCCTTGGCAAACAAAACGTTTGCGCCGCAATTTTCTACCCCTTCCCTGACAGATACCGCATCCTTTTCCTCTGCAAAAATGGACCAGGCTCCAATGATTGCCTTTTCCTCTGTAAAGGGGCCGATAAAGGCCACCTTTTCTTTCTTGGACAAAGGAAGCATTCCCTGATTTTCCAAGAGTACAAAGGTCTCCTCTGCGGCCTTTCTTGCTGCCTTCCGGTGTTCTGCGCAAAGAAGCAGCTCCTGCTCTGCCTTTTCGTCGGCATCCTTATAGGGATTTTCAAACAGTCCCAGTTTGTTTTTCAGCTCCAGCACCCTGAGCACTGCTTCATCCAGAAGCTCTGTTTTCAGCTGACCGCTTTCGATCAGCTCCTTCAGATAATTGGGGTAGCAGGTGGTCATCATGTCAATGTCAACTCCCGCCTCCATGGCAAGCTCTGCCGCTTCCTTCCGGTCTTTGGCGGCTCCATGGTTTTTGATCTCCTCAATGGCAGCCCAGTCCGAGATCACTGCTCCTTTAAATCCCATTTCCTCACGGAGTACCTTGCGCATCAGCCACTTATTTGCCGAGGAAGGGATCCGGTTTAAGGTATTAAAGGAGGTCATTACCAAAAGAGCTCCTGCCTTTACCGCCGCCTCATAGGCCGGAAAATAATCGTCCCTTAAGGTTCTTTCCGACAGCTCCACATTATTATAATCCCGTCCTGCCACCGGCGCCCCATAGGCAGCAAAGTGTTTGACGCAGGCTCCGATCCGTCCCTTTTTGCCGGGATCCTCTCCCTGATATCCCTCTACCATTGCCTCCGCATAGCGGCTGTTCAGATAGGGATCCTCTCCTGTAGACTCCATCACTCTTCCCCATCTGGCGTCCCTTACCAGATCCACCATAGGGGAAAAGGTCACCTGAATTCCTGCCGCCCCTGCTTCCTTTGCAGCGATCCTGGCGCCCTTTTTGGCAACCTTGGGCTCAAAGGCAGCTCCCTGTGCCAGGGAAATGGGAAAAGCGGTCTTATAGCCGTTGATCACATCTGCCATAAATGCCAGGGGAATGTGGTGGGGATGTTCTTCCATATGCCTTTTCTGCACAGCTTTTACCTTTGCAGCTCCCACAATGCTCAAAACGCTTCCTGCATTTTGAATGGTCTCTTTGGTAAAGCCCTGCTCTGCTGCAGGCCCTGTTGCAATGGCGCTGCCTTCATAGAAGCCTCCGTTTCCCTGAAAAAGCTGTCCAATCTTTTCTTCCAGGCTCATCTCTTTTAATAGTTCTTCCAGCTTAGACTGTTCCATATGAATGTCTCCTTTCTTCGCTCTGAAACATAAAACCTCGAAACTCCAAAATTCGAGAAAGCGTTGTACTCTATTGACAATTTAACGCAGGCACGCTCTCGCTGCATATCGCTGGCAGCGGTACATAAGGCGCCAAAACACAGCGCCTAAGTACCGGCCGCTCTATAGCACCTGCGTATAAATATGTCAATGCGTACAACTGCTCCGGAACATTTCAGAAGTTTCGAGGTTCTTATTGCTATTTTATTTACTGAAAAGGATTATAAAACCGGCTTCCGTTCGCATAGGTGATCAGCAGTGCGACCACAGTAAACACCACGGAAAAGGCCAGGGTCAGATAATCATTTTTCTTTAATTTCCTTGCGGAATACCAGGTTCTCTTTTTGTGCTTTCCATAGCCCCGAAGCTCCATGGCATTGCTGACCGTGTCGATACGGTCCATACTGGAAAAGATCAGCGGGAAAATGATAGCCGAGGTATTTTTGATCCTGCTGATCAGAGATGCCTTTCCTGACATCTCAATTCCCCTTGCCTCCTGGGCGTGCTTGATCTTGGTAAATTCTCCCTGCACATCCGGAATATACCTGAGAGCAATGGCAAGGGCATACCCTGCATTGTAATGGATCCCTATCTGATTTATGGATGCCGCAAATTCGCTGGGATCTGTGGTAACCAGAAACATGAACACGGCGGGAACTACTGTAAAATATTTGACGATCACGTTAAATTCGTAAAAAAGCTGCTCCCTTGTCATATCATAGGGGCCTGCAATATGGAACAGCACCGTTCTGGTTCCGTAAATGCTGGTTCCCTGATCCGGTGAAAACAGAAAGATCGCCAGTACATTCAATGCCATAAAAAGCAGGATCATCTTAAAGACTGCGCCTACCTGCTTCCATTTTGTCTTTGATGATTTAAAGATCACCAGGCTCAGCGCCACCATAAAAAGCAAAACCCTGGTATCATAAGTAAGCATGCTTGTCAGGCACCAGAGCAAAAAGAATATTAATTTGGTAACGCCGCTGAGTTTATGGATCCAGGTATCCTTCTCCTCATAGGATAATATCTTTGCCATCGGTCCTACTTCTCCTTTGCCTTAATGTGTTCCCGCTCGTAAGCAATAAATCTCTCCGCAAATTCCGAAGGCTGAGAAATGCCGCATCTGACAGCCAGATCGTAAAGAGAGGTCTTTTTCAGGTATGCCTTATCCGCTATGGCCTCATCCGTCAGCACCTTTGCCGCCCTGTCATCTGCGATCAGATGTCCATCTGCAATCACAACTGCACGGTCTGTATATTCCAGCATCAAATGCATATCATGGGTGATCATGATCACCGTAATGCCGCTTTGATTGATCTCCTTCAAAAACTCCATGATCTCCGTATAATGCCGGTAATCCTGCCCTGCCGTAGGTTCGTCCAGGATCAGGATCTGGGGATCCATAACCAGGATAGAAGCAATGGACACTCTCTTTTTCTGCCCAAAGCTCAGCGCAGATACCGGCCAGTTGCGGAAGGGATACAGTCCGCAGATCTTCAGGGCCTTCATCACGCGTTCCTTGATCTCATCCGGGTCTATTCCCCTGACCTGAAGGCCAAGGGCCACCTCATCATAGATCATAGGCTTTGAGATCATCTGATTAGGACTTTGCATCACCAGTCCGATCTTTTCCCCTCTTTCCTTAATGGAAAGACCGCTCATGTCCTCCCCGGAAAGCAGGATCCTTCCCTTGGCAGGTTGATAAAAGCCGCAGATCAGATTGGCCAGGGTCGATTTTCCTGCGCCGTTCTTGCCTACGATGCTTACCATTTCTCCCTTTTTAATATCAAAATGGATATGCTGCAAAATCGGCTTCCCGTCTTCATAGGAAAAATAAAGATCCTCCACTTTTAAAATGGAAGGAGCCTGGCCGAAAGGAGCCGGCGGCTCCATCTCCTGAAACCATTTGCAGAGCTTTTCCTTATAAGGCTCCAAATTCATGGTTTCCACATGCTGGGGGTGATCCTGTGCGCTTATTACACAGCCCGCATGCTTTAAAGCCGTCAGGTAAAGGGGCTCACGGATGCCCTGCTCGCTCAGCACATCCTTAGAAAGCAGCTCGTCCGGCTTTGCGTCCGCAACGATCCTGCCCTCTCCCACTACAATGATCCGATCCACATCACGGTAAAGAGCGTCCTCCAATCTGTGCTCAATGATCAGAACTGTGGTCTTTTTTTGACGCCAGATCCGGTCGATCATATCAATGGCCTTTTTGCCGGTTGCCGGATCCAGATTTGCAAGGGGCTCATCAAACAGCAAAATATCTACATCATCCACCATGACCCCCGCCATGGATACCCTCTGCTTTTGCCCCCCTGAAAGCTCACCGGGGGCATTTTTCAGCAGCGGCTTTACATCTACCATTTCTGCTGCTTCATCAACCCGTGCAAACATTTCCTCCTGGGGAACCATATCATTTTCCAGCGCAAACGCAATATCCTCTGCCACCGTCAGTCCGATAAACTGTCCGTCGGTGTCCTGAAGCACCGTTCCCACGATCTTAGACAGTCCAAACAGCCCTAAAGAAGCGGGATCCTTTCCCGCCACTTTAAGACTGCCTGTAATATCTCCGGTATACGAAAAAGGCACCAGCCCATTGATACAATGGGCCAGTGTGGATTTTCCGGAACCGGAAGGACCTACGATCAGAACCTTTTCTCCAGGCATGATCTTAAGATTGATGTCTCGAAGGGTCGGTTCTGTCTGTGCTCGATATTTAAAAGAAAAATCTTTAAACTCGATGATAGGTTCCATGAATTAGTCCTCTTTTTTCAGGCTTGAGGATTTTGCCCCTATTGCAGAATAACCTACGCAAAGAAGGGTTCCCAGGATACCGACAATGATGATATTTCCTACAAATGCCCATACTCCCTGTAAAAATACCTTATTTGTAGGCTCTGCATAAATGAGGATGTCCAGAACGGGTGCAACCAGGATCCATGCTACTGCATTTGCCAGTACCTGAACAACGTTAAACAGAACTACATTCTTGCCTGCGCTGAAACCGCCCTCTTTGATGGCATATTTTGCTGCAAACACGCCGATGGCAATTCCCACAACTCCATCCGGGAATACCCAGCTCCACCAAACACTGCCGTAGAACATTGCATCACCGATGGCATGTCCTAAAAGACCAACAGCGCCTCCCACAATGGGACCAAACACGGCAGCCAGAAATGCCATAATCGCCATACGGGGCTGCAGATAAGTGTTGGGGATGGGGGTAGGGATCTGCACCTGTGTGAGCGCCACGAACAGAGCAGTTCCGATACCGATAGCAACAACCTCTTTGATACCAAATTTGAATTTCATAGATGGTTCCTCCTCATGTGTATTTTATTTTCGCACCTAGTATAACACAATCTCCTGTCCCAGTGCAAAAGAATATATGATTTTCTGCGAAACCTCTTTTCCCGTGATCCTGTTAAGCGCTTCCTTATAATAATCAAGCTGTACCTGATACCGTTTGATCAGCTCCTGCCCTTTGGCAACAAGGTCTGTTTTATAGTCTACCACCACAAGCCTGCCGTCTTCCTCAAAGAAGGCATCGATAATTCCCTGGATCAGCACGGTTTCTCCTTCCGGTACGGCAGGATCTAACCTGTTTGCCGGAATTCCCAGCACAAAGGGCTGCTCCCGAAAGAGCTTTCCCTCCGCTGCCGCCCTGCCCATCCGCACTGCAAGATCACTTTGCAGAAAGACTGCCAGCTTCTCTGCCCGGACGGCCCCCCTGTAAAGAGGCGTCAGCTTCTTTTCCTGCACAAACAGATCCATCTGCCTTTCCAGCTCCTGCAAAAGAAGTTCTTTTTCTGTCCCCTTTTCCGCTTCTTCCCGGATCCTTAAAAGCGTTTCCAGTCCCAGAAGCTCCATTACCCTGTGGTAGGCGCTTCCTCTGTCGGTGCCCGAAAGGCTTTCCTTTTCCTTTGCAAAGGCCGGAATATAGGGAACCACCTCGGGCTCCTCATAAAGAACCCTGGAAAAAGCCTGTTCCATCTGCCTGTCTTCTTCCGTTTCCCTTTCCATGGCCTTCTTTTTCAGCTCCGATACGGTAGTCTTCACAAACAGCCCGGACAAATATCCGTAGGGATAGGTTCTCTCAAATCGCTGCCGCAGGGACAAAAGCGTCTGCTCTTTTGTTTCCCCGCCTTCCTGCAAAAGCTTCCGCCTGCCCTCAAGGCTTTTGTATTCCTCCCTGATCTCCGATAAAAGAAGCTCTTCCCCCGAGATAAGCTGCACCTCTTCTGCGCAGGGCAGTACAAAGTCCAGATAGCTGGAAGCGTCGGAAAGAAGCGCAAAGGAAAGGGGTTCCTTTTCCTTTTGGGGAAGCAGCCTTTGCCCCTCAAGCTGCCTTTCCACCTTGGAAAGATCCGGCACCAGCCCGGACAGGATCAGCTTTTCCCTGGCTCTTGTCATGGCAACATAAAGGATCCGAAGCTCCTCCCCCAGGGCATCCAGGCGCATTTTCAGCGCCACGCTGCTTTTTTTAAGGGTTTTGCTCTGCAGGCGGAGAGTGCTGTCCACATAATCTACACCGATCCCGAGATCCGCATCCGCGATCAGCCTGCCCCCTGTATCCTGCATGTTAAACCTCTTGGACAAACCGGCCACAAAGCAGACCGGAAATTCCAGTCCCTTGCTTTTGTGAATGCTCATGATCCGCACCACATCTGCATTTTCATCCAGTACGTCAGCCTCTCCGTATTCCACCTCATACTTTTCAAGCTGCTGCACATAGCGCAGAAAATGAAACAGTCCATAATAGCTGCTTTCCTCAAAAGCCGCCGCTCTGGTGAGAAGCATTTCCACATTGGCCCTTCTCTGCTCGCCTCCGGGTCTTGCCGTTACATAGTCAAGATACCCGGTATCCGTAAGGATATTCTGGATCAGCTTATGAATCGGCGTGTAAGCCGTCTGTTTTCTGTATCTGTCCAGCCTTTCCAGAAATTCTGCCGCTTTCCGTCCCTCAGGCTCCTTTGCATATTCTGAAAAAAGCCGGTAAAGAGGTTTTTTCTTGTCCCTTGCCCGGACAAGACTGATCTCTTCCTCGGTAAAATCCCCGAAAAAGGAATGCAGCGCCCCATAAAAAGGAATATCCTGCAGAGGATTATCAATGATCCGTAAATACTCCATCAGCACTCTGATCTCAGAGGCCTGATAATAGCCTGTTCTTGAAGCCACATAAGCAGGGATCCCTTCCTTTTCCAGAATGCCCTTGAACTCCTCTGCCCAGCCCTGGGTCGTCCTGAGAAGAATCACCATATCTCCGTACCGCACAGGCCGAAGCTTTCCCGTTTCCTTATCCATCACTTGAAGAGAAGCGTACAGCTTTCTTATTTTTCCCGCAAGGACAGCCGCCTCCTGCTCCCTGGCAGTCAGTTCGTTATCCTCGCTTTTGCCGATCAGAAGATATTCCGTGCGGTAAGGATCTTCCTCCCCCTCTTCCTCCAAGAATTCCGCTCCGGGATAAAGGGCCGCCTCTTCATCATATGAAACGCCTCCAAGCTCCTTTCCCATGATCCTGTAAAAAAGCTCGTTGACGCTGTCAAGCACCTGGCAGCGGCTCCGGAAGTTTTTGTGCAGGTCGATCCTCTGGCACTTTCCCTCTTCCTTGGAATAGCTGTCATATTTTTCCATGAAAAGCTCCGGCCTTGCCAGCCTGAACTTATAAATACTCTGCTTCACATCCCCAACCATAAAGCGGTTGAAATGTCCCTCTTCCTCACCGGACACGCTTTTCAGCAAAAGCTCCTGCACCAGGTTGCTGTCCTGATACTCATCGATCAGAACCTCCTTAAAATACTGTCTGTACTCTTTGGCTGCCGCAGTAGCATGGATCTGCCCGTCCTCCTCTTTTTTCAGTAAGATCTCGAGGGCAAAATGCTCCATATCATGAAAATCGATCAGGTTATCGCGGCGTTTGCGCAGATCAAGCTGCCTTTTAAATTCCAGCACCAAACCTAAAAGCTCCTCCACATAGGAAGCCGCAGAGGTCATCCTTGCAAGCACCTGCTCCGGTGAAAACACAAGATAGGTCTGTCTGATCTCTTCCAGCTGCTTTTTCACCATATCCCGGCGCTTTTTCACCTCTTCACGGAGAAGGGGGTCTACCGTATCATCCTTCTTGGAGGAAAGCCGTCCAAAGCTCATTCCTCCAAAGGCTTCATAAAGCTCCGAAAAGCCCTTGCATTTCAGAAGCTTTTGGATCCCTTCCCTTTCTGTCTCAAGCACTTCTCCGTACATATAAGGCCCCGCAGGCTGCTCCGTGATCCTGATGCATTCCGAAAGCATTTTTTCCCATTCTCCCAGCATCAGCCTGATATAACGGACGATATACTGACACCAGCCGGTCTCTTCCATTTCAGTAACACTTGTTACCTTATAGTCGTCTTTGCATTGACTGATCCAGTCTTCCGGCCAGGGATAGCTCATGGAAAACTCATACATCCTGCCCACATATTCCTCTAACAGCTTGTCGTTTCCGCCTCCCGTAAAGTATTCCACACAGCCCAGGAAAGCAGGGGATTTCTCCTGATATTTCTGTTCTAAAAGCTCTGTGAGCACATCCTGCCGAAGCAGACGGAGCTGTCCCTCATCTGCAATGCGAAACCCGGGATCCAGACCAATATCGTTAAAGTTATTGCGGATCAGGAAAAGACAAAAGCTGTCAATGGTGGTGATCTGTGCATTATGCAAAAGGGAAGACTGTCTTTGCAGATGTACATTTTCCGGATCTTCCGCCAGTCTTTTCTGAATGGCAAGACTGATCCTTTCCCGCATTTCCGCAGCCGCCGCACTGGTAAAGGTCACTACCAGAAGTCTGTCGATATCAACAGGGCTTTTTTCCTCTGTTACCATGCTGATGATCCGTTCCACCAGCACTGCGGTTTTGCCGGATCCCGCCGCTGCGGAAACCAGGATATTTCTGTCACGAAGGTCAATGACCTGTTGCTGTTCCGGTGTAAAATTCATGGTCACTCCTCCTTTATTTCCTCTCGCATTCTTTGCAGCAGCTCTTCCTCCTCGCCCCCTGCGAGGATCCGTTTCCGGCAGCCCTCTGCCTCCTCAAATTCGCAGATCTGTGAAAAGCTGCAAAAGGCGCAGGCATCCTTATTTCCCTGCTGGCAGGGATTGATCTCGATATCCCCGGAAAGGATCTTTCTTCCAAAGCTCCGGATCTTATGGCTTACAAAGTCGGAGATCAGTTCATAGTCCTGCTGCTCCAGAACGGCAGATCTGGCAGAAAGACTTCCATCCTTTTTCCTCTCTACCGGGATCACCAGGGATTTATCCGTAAAGTCCCCGTCTAAAAGTGAGATCACCTGCTCCTTTGCGCTGACAACTCCCGTCATTCTGAGCTGCTTTTGGATCTCACGGTTTAATTCCTCTTCGGTTAATTCCTTATCTGCCACGATCATGGGATCGCTCACATGATAATAAAGAAGCGCCGCAGGCACAATTTCCTTATCCGGGTGACGGCTTTGCTCCAGCTTTGCAGCCACCTTCATGTACACCACAAGCTGAAGCTGCAGCCCGTAATATACTGCCGCCAGATCAAACTTATGGCTGCCTGACTTATAGTCAATGACCTTCACATAAACGTGATCCTCATCCTCGTAGGTATCCACCCTGTCAATGCGCCCTTTCAGCTTCATTCTTTCTTCCGGGGACAAGGCAATATCGACGGCATCAGGATCCTCCACCCTGGAAAAGGAAAGCTCAAAGGCAGACGGCACAAAAACTCCCGCCCGGAGCTGCTCCTTTAAGGTTCGTATGGTGCGCTTCAAAATGCGGTACATCCGCTCTGTCATATATTCATAACGTGCGTTACTGTAAAGAACGGTCTCTCCGTACCTTGCAGTGCACTCCTGCATTGCCTCAAGTAAGAGCCGGTCTCCTTCTTTTTCTTCAAAATCAAACCAGCTCATACCACATTTCGCCAGTTTTCCTGCAAAAATCTCCAGCACCTCATGGAATATATTTCCCATATCCACCTGTTCAAAGCGGTACTCCTCCCGCTCCTTCAGCATCAGTCCGTATTCCAGGAAATGGGCGTAAGCACAGGCTGCAAAGCGTTCCAGCCTGCTGACGCTGTTCTCAAGCTGGGTGCCGTAAAGGGCCCTTGCCACAGCCTTTCCCAGAGGATGGTGCCGGTATCTTCCAAACGCTGCTTTTGCAAGTTTTCCTGCAAAATTTGAAAGCTTTGAATCCTGCTCATAAAAATGATACAGGGAAAACAGCTCCTCTTCCTCATAACCGTTCTCCCGGCCTGCCGCATATTCCCGAAGCCCCCTTGCCACAAATTCCAGCCCATCCTCCGGGCCGATCACCTGTGACAGACCTGACGTTTCCTGCACGTTTTTTTGGATCTCCAGCGCCGGAAAAAGCTTCCGGATCACATCAATAAGGTAAGAAGGCCGTATGCTCTTTCCCTGACTGCTGATCCTGGAATAGGACAGATACAGCTTCTGTGACGGCTTTGTCATGTTCATATAAAGATACAGCCTTTGAATATACATCTGCTGCCTTGGAGTGGGAGCCAGTTCCATTCCCGACTGCTGTAAAAACTCCCTGTCCACATCGGAAATAATTCCTCCCTTACTGCTTCCCTTGGGAATATTCCCGTCATTTACTCCCAGGAAAAACAGCACCTTCACCTGCTTTAACCTGGTTCTTTCCATATCTCCCACTACCACTCTGTCTACGCTTCCCGGTATGGTTCCCACCTGTATTTCTCCAAAACCGGCGTCCAGAATATCCGCAAACTCCTGAAGGCTCATTTCCTCCTTCTCCAAAAGCGCATAGATCTGTTCCAAAAGCTCCATCACAAGGCGATAGATCTGGGCGTATTCCCGTGCCTTTTCCGGTTCCCCGTTTTCCCGGAAGAAGCGCTCAAAGCCTGCAAGCTTTTCCTGGATTTTTCCCTGCACAATAAATGCGTAAAGCTGGCTGACCATCTCCCCTGCCTGCATCCTTCTGCCGGAAAGCAGGGACATCTGCCGGAAAAATCTTTCCCGCAGTTCATTGATCTTTAAAAGCTCTTCCTCACCGGCGCCTTCCCGGGTAAATGCCTCGCTCCATTTCTTTCTGCCCCGGATCCCACAGGCGATTACATAGTTTTCCAAAAGATCCACTTCCTCCAGCGTAAAATCCGAAAGACCGCAGCGCAGGAAATGAAAGACCGACTCATAGGAAAAGTTTCTTAATAGGATCAAAAGCGCACTTCTGATATATTCAATGAAAGGGTTCAGCAAAAGCCCCCGTGTACGGTCCATAAAAAAGGGAATATCATAAACAAGGGCTTCCCGTTCAAAATAATCGCCATAGGTAGCCAGATCTCCGGTCACTACCGCAATATCCCGATAGCAGTAGCCCTCCTCCAAAACCAGCTTTTTAATGCGGATACAGGTTTCCTTCACCTCCGCCGCAGGATGAATGGCCTCCGTAATTTCAAGGGACTGCGTTTCCTTCTCATAAGCCCTGTGAGGGTATCTGAACAGATTTTGTTCCAGATGTGACAGGGCTTCCGTTTCCCGGAACCTGGAAAAAGGCGTCCATTTTATAATAATATCATCCGTTCTTTTAATATGATCCTGCTTTGCGATCCGCTCCAGATCTGCCACCGTCTTTTTGCTCAGGTAAAAAAGCTCCTGCTCCCCGCACAGCTTATAGGGATCTTCTTTAATATCAATCGTTATCGAAATAATGACTTTCTCGGTCAACGTCATAAGCTCCCGGATCAGCCTATACTGGATCGGTGTAAAGCCTGTAAAGCCGTCAAATACGATCACGCTTCCCGCTATGATCTTTGATTTTGCGACCGCCCGGGTCAGAAGCTCCAGAGTTTCCTCTGTGGTCACAAACTTGTCCCTGTTATATGTAAGGAAGGCCTCATAAAGCTTTTGCAGATCGGAAAGCTTTCCACTTAGCATTCCCCGCCCGGCGGAAAACGCAACAAGCTCTCCCACCTTGGAAACGTCAAGTCCATACTGCATAAACTCGGAAATGGCAGATTTCACTTCATGGATATAACCGATCTTGTCAAGATTTTTGCCGATCACCGGCAGATTCCCGCCAAGCGTCGAAGCCACCCTCCGAAGAACCAGGCTTTTTCCCGTATCATCCAGAACCGTTTCCTGTCCCATGCCTGTTTCCTCGAAAATCCTGTGTGCCAGCCGTCCAAAGCTGAGCACGTCAATATTCATGATCCCTCCGTGGCTGCTTGCCGCTACCAGATCCACCTGGGTCTGCATGGTAAACTGATCCGGTACCAGAAACAGAAAGTTCCGGTCTCTGTCCTTTTCTGCCCACCTTAACATATCCATTTGAAGCTGTCTGCTTTTTCCCGCTCCGGAACCTCCGAAATAGAACTGTAAGCTCATAAATAACCCCCGTTTTCTTTTTATAAGTAAGGGATCATTTCCTTTACAGAGGTAAAGATCAGATCCGGCACCACCTCGGATTCTTCTACCTCCTTCATCCCTGCTTCTCCGCTTAAAACCAAAATGCCCGTATATCCGTTATTCACTCCTGCCGCCACATCTGTATACAGCCGGTCTCCCACCATGGCAGTCTGCTGCTTCGTCACTCCTGCCCGCTGCGCCAGATAATCCATAATATCTCCGCAGGGCTTCCCGATAATGTGATCGGGATAGCGGAAGGCAGATGCATGGATAAAAGCATGAATGGCTCCCGCATCCGGAATAAAGCCATGCTCTGTAGGGCAGTTAAAATCCGGATGGGTGGAAAGATAAGGAAGGCCTTCCCTTACAAGGTCACAGACCCTGCACAGCTTCTCATAGGTAAGAGAAGTATCAAAGCCTACCATGACCACCTCCGGCGCGCGCTCATCCAGGCAGATCCCTTCTGCCAGGAATTCCTCTGTTAAAAGCTCATTTCCAAGCAGATAGACCCGCTTCCCCGGATAATGCTTTTTCAGATAGGCAATAGAAGCCTGACCGGAGGTTACGATCCGATCCTCTCCTACCGTAAGCCCCATTTTTGACAGCTTCCGGACATAGGCCTGGGGGTTCTTGGATGAATTGTTCGTCAGAAAAATATACTGCTTTCCGCATTCCTCCACTGCCCTTAGGAAATCCCTCGCACCTTCGATCCACTTTTCTCCCAGATAAATAGTTCCGTCCATATCCAGTGCAAAGCAGGTGATCTCCTTCAGCTTTTTCCGGGTATCCTGATCCACCTCCGGGATCTGTTTTATTTTGGTCATTTTCCTCTCTGCTCCTGTTCTTTTAGTCAACCTCTCTGGTCACATGCTTTAACCAGCTTTTTTCTTCTCCCTCAAAATACGGGGACAGCTTCTCATAAACCTGTCTGTGGTACTCATTCAGTGTTTCCTTTTCCTTATCCGTTAAAAGAGAGCATTCCACTCCCTGAAGGTCGATAGGAACATAGGTCAGATCCTCAAAGTACATGAACTGTCCGTACTCATTTTCCTCTCCCTTTCGGCAAAGCAGTTCATTTTCTGTCCGGATTCCGTGGCTTCCTTCTATATAAATGCCCGGTTCATCTGTTGTAACCATTCCTTCCTCCAGCACCGGACTTTCCATCAGGCTGTCCTTCAGCCGCCATCTGAAGCTGTTCGGCCCTTCATGTACATTTAACACATAACCAACCCCGTGACCGGTTCCATGCTTATAATCAAGGCCATGCTCCCAGAGAACCTCCCTTGCCCGGATATCCAGATTGGCTCCCCGGCAGCCATACAAAAACTTTGTGCTTTTCAGGTTCAGCACCGCCTTTAACACCAGCGTAAAATGAAACTTCATTTCTTCCGTAACAGGGCCAAGCACAAAGGTTCTTGTAATATCCGTTGTTCCCTCCAGGTAGTGTCCTCCGCTGTCCACCATAAGAAAGCCTTCCGGCCTAAGTGCTGCGCAGCTTCCCTTTTTTGCGCTATAATGGACGATAGCGCCGTTTGAGCCATAGGCGCTGATGGTTCCAAAGCTTGGCTCAATATAATTTTCCTGCTTTTCCCTGAGGGAGGAAAGATACTCTTCTGCACTGACCTCATCCATGCTGATCTTTCCGATATTTTGTTTCAGCCAGTACATAAAGTGGGTTACCGCAATGCCATCTTTCAGATGTGCTTTTCTGAGGTTTTCCATTTCCGTTTCATTCTTCACTGCTTTCATCATCATGGTGGGATTTTGCCTGTCAATGATGCAGGCATCCTCAGGAAGCTCCTTCTTTAGTCTGTAGTTGATCCTGTCAAGACTGACCAGCACCTTCTTTCCATGAAGCCCTGCCGCATATTCGTAAAAGCTGTCATAGAGGCGGAGCATCACTCCATTTTCCCGCAGATAATCCGCAGTCTCCCCCTCCCAGACAGGGTCATGCTCCTGCTCCTTTGCAAACAGAAGCACCTTGTCCATTTCCACAGCTGCATAGGAAAGAAATACAGGGCAGCTTTCCACATCATTTCCTCTGATGTTCAAAAGCCAGGCAATATCGTCCAGGGATGTGAGCAGATGCACCTCTGCTCCCTCCTTCTGCATTTTTCCCCGCAGCCTCTTCAGCTTATGCTCTGTCTTTTCTCCTGTATAGCAATCTGCCAGCCGATAGACAGGATGATGGATCAGGGCCGGTCTTTCCTTCCAGATCTCCTGTGCCAGATCCCGGTCAAAAATGATCCCTGCCTGCTTCTTTTGTGTGATCTGCTCATAGGCCTGTGCTTCCCCGGCCTGTACCAGCCGTCCGTCAAAGCCAAGCTTCCAACCCGTTTCCAGGATCTGCTCCAGATACTCCTTCAGGGTAGGCACTCCCGCCTCTCCCATTTTCATCAGCCTGATCTCTGTTCCGGAAAGCTCCTTTGCCGCCTGGATAAAGTAACGTCCATCCGTAAACAAAGCCGCCGTCTGCTCCGTTACCACCAGTGTTCCTGCGGAGCCGGTAAAACCGCTGAAATAGCTCCTCACCTTAAAATAGTCGCTGATATATTCACTGTCATGATAGTCGGAGGTAGGGATCAGATAGCAATCGATTCCTGCCTTTTTCATACTTTGTCTTAATTTCTCTAATCTCTCTGCAATCACTTTTCGTCCTCCTGTATCCCTTCCGTGGTCTTTTTATATCCACCTTTATACTGCTTTATTGTACAACACAATCCCCTACAAATGAAGAGTCAAAAAAAAGACCTGTGTTTTTCACAGGCCTTCCATAGATTTATTTTTTCATTTTGGGATTAAAAACAAGGCTTGCCAGATAGCCGAAGATCAGCGCCGCTGAGGTTCCTACCGCCCCGGCCTTAAATCCACCGGAAAACAGCCCCATAAAGCCTTCCTTTTCCACAGCCTCCTTCACGCCCTTCATCAGCACATTCCCAAAGCCCAGAAGCGGTACGCTGGCGCCGGCGCCGGCAAACTCCACGAAGGGCTGGTAAACGCCGATAGCTCCAAGCAGCGCCCCCGTGCATACCAGAAGCACCATGATCCTTCCCGGCATCAGCTTTGTCTTTTCCATCAGGATCTGAACCAGGGCGCAGATCAGTCCTCCCACCCAGAATGCATTCACATAATCCACCTTTTTCCCTCCTGCCGTTCATCCTTTTGCGGATGATCTTTTCAGTAGTATGTCACATCCTGCGGCTTTTCATGCAGATTATTTTTTGTTATGCCTGCTGTTTCTTTTTCTCCGGAAGCTGTACCAGGATCACGGCTCCAAATACCAGTACGCAGCCAAGCAGCTCTCTGCCCGTTAAAACCTGATGAAGGAACAGCCAGCCTGCCAGCACTGAGATCACAGATTCTAACGACATCACAAGGGAAGCAATGGTAGGATCCAGATTTTTCTGGGCAACCACCTGAAGCGTATACCCCACGCCGCTTGACATTACGCCTGCATAAGCAAGAGGCAGGATGCCTGCAAGAATCCCGGAAAGGGAGGGCTGTTCAAAAATAAGCGCTCCCAGGGTTGCCACCACGCCAGCTGCAAAAAACTGAATACAGGAAAGCTCGATGCCGTCGCACATAGGAGAGAAGTGGTCTACCACCATAATATGTACCGAAAAGAGCAGTGCGCAGATAAATACCAGGATATCTCCCTTCCCCAGGGAAAGCTTTTCACTCATGCAGAGCAGATACATTCCCGCTGCGGCAATGATCGCTGCCACAAAAACCTTTTTGGGCACCCTTCTTTTCAAAAAGATCCCAAGGATCGGCACCATAATAATGTAAAGGGTCGTAATAAACCCGGCCTTTCCCACTGTGGTATACATGATCCCGTACTGCTGGAACAGGGAGGCGGCGCACAGGGCAAGCCCGCAGCAAAGTCCTCCTACGACAACCGTTTTGCCGGTTCTTCCGGGCGCTTCTGCCTTTCTTTTCTTTTTTCTCCCGATAAGAACAAGGGGCAGGAGTACGATCCCCCCCATTAAAAATCTTATCCCGTTAAAGGTCATGGGGCCCATATAGTCCATGCCTACGCTCTGGGCCACAAAAGCCATTCCCCAGATCGTGGCCGTTAAAAGCAGCAAAAGGCTGCTGGTCAGTGTTCCTTTTTTCATTTGTCCTCCATTCTATACGGCAAGCGCAATCTCCTCCACCACCTGTCTTAGGTCTTTGCCGTCACAGGCAATGGTGATATCCGCATATTTTTCATAAAGAGGAATGCGTTCCTCATACAGATCTTTCAGCGTAAAGCCGGGGCGCAGTACTACCCCCCGCTTTTGCAGATCCCCAAGACGCTTTTCCAGCTCCTCATAGGCCAACTGCAGATACACCACCGTTCCGATCCTTCGCAGGTGTTCCATTGCCTTTGCGCCGTAAACAGCGCTTCCTCCTGTGGAGATAATATGCTTCTCTGCCTGTATGCCGCTATTAATCTGTTCTTCCAGCAAAAGAAAACCTGCCTCACCCCGCTCCTCTATGAGCTGATAAAGCAGTTTTCCCGTTTTCTCCTGTATGACCAGATCCGAGTCCAGGAAACGGTAGCCCAGCCGTTTAGCCAGAACTACTCCCACAGTGCTTTTTCCTGAACCCGGCATTCCGATCAAGATCACATTACTTTTCTTTTCCATTTTTATACCAGCGCGATCACTTCCACTTCGCAAAGCACATCCTTGGGAAGCTGTTTCACTGCCACACAGCTTCTGGCGGGCTTTCCGGTGAAGTATTTCTCATATACACTGTTAAAATCAGCGAAATCGCTCATTTCAGCCAGAAAACAGGTAGTCTTCACAACCTTCTCATAATCGGTTCCTGCTTCCTTTAAGATCTCGCCTATGTTCTTCATGACCTGCTCTGCCTGTGCCTTGATGTCCCCCGTCTGCAGCTCTCCTGTTTCAGGAATAATAGGGATCTGACCGGATGCAAACAGCATTCCGTTTGCAAGGATACCCTGGGAATAAGGTCCGATGGCTGCAGGAGCCTTGTTAGTTGCGATTTTAGTTAACATAATATTCTCCTCCGTTTGTAATATGATCCGGCAAGCCGGTTTCTTCACTCTTCAAATTCAGCCGTCACATAAAAGCCCCGTTCATTTTCAATGATGCTGACTACCCGGCCTCTTCTGGCCTTCAGCCGCTCTCTGAAGGGAATATTGGGCGACATGGCAAGGGATGGATCAATGGTGTAGTAATAATTACTCGGCAAAAGTCCTTCCGTTACTGTAATCTCGTCCCCTTCCTGCAAAAGGCCGGGACGTTCCATTTTAAACTCCATTTGACGCATATCCATTCCTCCGTTTCTCTATTGTAATCTGCCTTTTTCAATTTTTCAATCCATTCTTTTACATTCCGGTGCAAAAGCGTTACATTCCGGTCTGAAAAATACCGTATGCAAAATAAAGAAGGCTTCCTGTAAGCTTTCCCAGGGCTGCAAAACAGATGGCAACCCCAAGTCCATGCCGGAAGCCGATCCGTCTTGCAAAGATCGGAATGGAATTGAGCATTTCTGCAATGGCAAAGGCCAGGCACCCCACAAACATTCCTGCAAACAGGCCAAAGAGGATCAGGAAGGCCGTCCCTATGATCCGAAAAGCCATTCCCTGTTCCCCTCCCGGAAGAAGTCCCGAAAGAAAAAGCCTCACCTTTTCCGCTCCCCGGGGAAAGATACTGGCAAGCCCGCCTATCACTGTGCCAAACACTACCGCCTCCTCCAGCGCAAATATTTTTCTGGCCACATGCATTTTACCTGCAAAACGAGGGATCAGCCCCACAGAAACCAAAACCGTAAATACCCCTGCGGACGCAAGAAAGCCAAAGCTGAGTCCGCACACAAGAAGAAAAAGCTGCTTAAGAAACATCGATACTCTTTC
>FR894537.1:62266-66313 GCA_000436115.1 Firmicutes bacterium CAG:534
ATCAGCGCCTTATTCACATCCGTTTCATACACACGCATTTCCACCTCGATGGGCGTAGGATCCTTGGTGATCCGCCGTCCTCCCACATGGTTGAAAAACAGGATGATCCCTACAGCCAGTCCCAGGGAATAGGCAACCTCCAGAATGGTAAAGCCGTCCGCCTCTTTTCCCATGACCAGTTCATAAACCTGTCCGAAAATTTTCCCGATGCTGATGTCATTGTGAAAGGCCATAATGGTAAAACCGGTTCCAAAAAAGCTGATCCCGGCCACAAACACCATTTTGATCCTCTGCAGCGGGCCTTTATGCCGATCCGTCTTTACCAGTTCGATCAGCACCGCATTTTCCCCCAGGCTCACCACTTCCCGTCCGCATTCCTTTTCCAGCAGTTCAATCACATAGAGAATACTGACCACCTGCCTTTTCTGCTCCTTTTCATGGAACTGATATACCCGCAGGGACTTTGCCTTTGCAAGAACTGCCTGATCTGCACAATAAACGGAGGCAATGTCCTTCACACAAACCTGTGGCTCCATTACCTCCGCATTCTGCTCTGCTTTCAAATATATTTTAGTATCTGCCATTTTCTGATCTCCTTTAGCCGCACTCTGGTCTGTTCAAAGACAGTATGCGCTTTTGGAGCAAAAATATGATACTTTCCTTTAGGGCTTCAAAATAAACTGCATGATGACCGGGTCATGATCTGAAAAGGCATAGCCCCAGTCCATATTTTGATAATAATTCATCATCACATTTTCAGAAATCAGAAATCCGTCCAATGTCACAGTATAGCAGCCTTCTTCATAAGGAGTCTTGGCATCCCTGCAGGAATCGTGGGCTATCTTTTCCGGCAATGCGCTGTCCAGGGCAAGCCGAAAGCCCTCCGGCAGAGTCTGCACCGGGAAATTTGCCGCCCAGAGGGGCGTATTATCACCGCTGTCCCCTTTCATATTGTGGTTAAAGTCTCCTCCGCAGATCACATAGTTTCCCTTTTTGTAATCAGCCTCCATATCCTGATAAAGCATGGTAAGCTGTTCGGTCCTGGTCTCCTCACTGCCGCCGTAGGCCGATAGATGCACATTATAGATACAAAGCCTTTTGTCATTGGATACCGGCACTCTGGTGATGGAATAGCATCTGTCCAGATCCACCAGCTTGTCAACTCCTTCCGAAATAGGAAGGCTCCTTCGCACGGAATCCGTGATCTCTTCCCTTGTATACGTCACAATACAGCTCTTGTTTGCCCCATGAGGCTGCCAGGGCGGGAAAAATAAAAACGGAGAGTCATAATCCTGGGCATAAGTATAATAATATCCCTTCATAAACTGATTGAGCAGGGAAAGCTCATCTACATGATAGGATCTGGTTCCATCAAGGTCTACCTCCTGCAAAAGGGCGAAATCCGGGTTTACATCATTGATGATCTGCCCCATTCCTGCTACCCCTGCCATAACCGTTTCCTTATCCTTGGCCCAGGAGGATTTTCCTCCATCCATAAAAAAGCTGAATTCGGGCCTGTATGCACCAAAACCGATATTATAGGTCATGATCATATATGCTTTTCCAGGTTCCACCACATAGCTTTCTTCAAAGCTGGAGTTTTCCCCGTTGCGCATGATCTCCAGGGGAATATTATCCTGCAGGCGGTAATAGCTTTGAAAAACATAAAAGACATAGCCGCCAAGAAGTAAAAGGACCGCCGTCAAAATCGCAATCCACTTTTTTGTTTTTTTCTGCATTTTTTTCTTTTTCTTCATTGATCTCTTCCCGAACTCTTCCTTTTGCCGGATAAAAATAGAATGCCTCCCGGCTGTTTTTATCATACCATAGCCGGAAGGCATTATACAAGAAATGCAAGGATCTTATTTTTGAAGCTTTAAAATATAGTTTACTCCCGGCGTCATCCGAAGGGGAACGCTTCCTCCCACAGCTTTTATCTCACCATTACTGATCAGATCCTTCACGCCCGTATAGCTCTCTGCCAGCTTTAAGCTGATGCTCTCATCATAGGGCAGGTCTGACCTGAGGATCACCACATCATTGTCATAGGCAAATACCTGCACCATGGCAGGACCGTCTATTACCACAGGCATTTCTTTGGAAAGCAGCTCTCTCATCACCCGCAGTACCTGGTTTGGATACTGGTAAACCTGACTCATATCGTCAGGGATGGTTATGATACCCACATGTCCCTGGCCGTACCGGAAACGGATCACAATGGGGAAATTATTGTGATAGCCATAAGCTGCTGCCAGTTCCCAGACATCATTGGTATAATAATCAAGCTGTGGGATCAGAACCTTACCGCTTCCGGTGTATTTGCCGCTTACGGTCAGTCCGTTATCCTTGGTGTCCGCATACTCGCTGACAATCGCCTTTCTTTCCGTATATCTGATGTTGGCAAATTCTTCAAAAGCGCTTCCCAGCTTTCTCACAAAGCCGCTTGTTACAACCACATCGGCCCCTGCAAAAAGGCTCTGCTTCATTTTGTCTATGATCTCCCTGTCATCCGCCGCGCTTTCTGCCAGAAAGACCACTTCAGCCTCCTTCGGATATTCCACACAGGCTTCAAAAGGAATTCCGCACATTCCCAGATAATTGTGAATGTTATCCTCTCCTCTTCCATTATGAGGTCTGTAGGCTGCCGCCCCCACAGGGTTCCCTAATTCTCCCATATAGCCGTCTATCTCTTCAAACATCTGGCCAAGAGCCGGCACAAAGGTCTGGTATGTAGGGTCGCTTATCAGGCTTCCCAGACAGAACAACGTCACCTCCCTGGCTTTTGCAAACAAGGTAAGATACCCCTGCTCCAGGTAAGAGGTAATATTGTAAGTGCATTCATAAGGATCAAACCAGCCGCCCAGATTTCTGAAAGGGGCTGCGCTTTCCAGATAACGCATGACAAAATAGCTTAAGTATTTAGGGAGATGCTGCTGTGCATAAACAGGATTTCTGGTCTCTGTTCCGGTATAAATGCAGTCAAACAGCTCCGGCTCCATTTTCAGATCATAGCCTGTCTCGTTAAATGCTTCATACCACTGAGGGAATTTTACAATCACATTAATATCCGGATTGATCTCCTTGGCCGTTTTCATCACGATCTCTTCCGTGATCCATTTCTTCTGATCCAGGCGGAACTGCGACCAGGTTCTGTTTCCCTTTGCTTCCACGCAGCGTTTGCAGCGGCAGTTCAGGAAATAAAAATCATCAAAAATAAATTCGTCAAAAACTTCTGCATTCAAGGCTACGGCTTTTTTGAGGATCTCCACGCCCTCGGGATTAGAGTAGCAAAGAGACTCAAAGCCCTCATTATCCCCTGCTCCGCAGGTAGTAATTCCACCTGAGGTTGCAATTCCCTTTCTTTCAAAATAGCTCTTTACCTTAAGAAGCTGCTCCTTATCACACCATATCAGTCCCCGGTAGCATTCCAGATAAGCCCTGCCGATCTTAACATTCCCGTACAGAAGCTTAAATTTCCGGTCAAAATCCTCAAAATCGGTAATGTTATTGATGTTCATCACCGGACAGTATACCGCCACGTTAAAGTTCCGATAGCTCGTCTTTTGTTCTCTTTCGATCATGCTTTTTGTCTTGATCTTCTCCATAAAATTCACCATACCTTTCCATAAGTCTGCAAGCTTTAAGCCACAGTCATAAGGCCGTGTGAAAAATATCTTTCACACTTTCCTCCCTCTCAAGGCCCCTTCCTGTAAAACATTCCAGACAGATGCAGACCATATATCTGATAAAAAAATCATATCACCGGGAGAGGTTTAATTCTATTATGGTTCCATGTATTTATTGTACTTTTCTCTTATGAATGGGACGGAGGATTTTGGGATGCTTTTCTCATGGAGGTTTTACGGGATCCGGGGGCATTTTCTTCAGGACTTTGCTGGATCTGGACTTTTATTTTTATGAGATTTGACAAATTTTTAGCATGTTTTTCTCCATGCATTTCTCATAGAGATTTTACGGGATCCGAGGGCATTTCCCTCAGGACTTTGCCGGATCCTGACTTTCGTTTTTATGCGGCTTTGCAGACTT
>FR894538.1:0-23191 GCA_000436115.1 Firmicutes bacterium CAG:534
GTTCCGCAAGCGGAACTCTTTTTTGGCGGCGAAACGGCTTAGGTCAGTCTGTGAGACACGGCGGCTACATAGCCGATGACCTTGTCTAGTTCTTCTTCCGAGGCGCTGAAATGTCCGTCACAGATGCTGGAATATTTTGTGATCTCATGGGAATTTTCAATGACTTCGTGGTGGGATACAATATAAAGTCTTCCGAAATACAGAACCACACTGTGTTCTCCGTGGGCCGCTTTCCTGTCATTTGCGATCAGCAGGGTATCATAGGGAGAGTAGACGGGCATATAGGTTTCGCAGGTCACACGGATCCCAAGGAAAACCTTGCATTTGACATCATCAGGGAATTCATTGATAGGTAATACGGTATAGCTGTTGGTAGGAAGCAGGTTGCCCAGGGCATTGCAGACAGGTAACATGACGTTGAGAAGTTTATCTTTTGGAGAGACAGGCTGGCTGTTGACAAGGATCTGATGCTGGATGAACCATTTGACCAGATAAAGCTCATTGTCGGGGAGGCCTCTGAGTGCAGTGATAAAATTCCGGACTTCCGGTGTAAGGGTTTCACATCCCACCAGTTCATCAATGCTGATGCCCAGAGCACGGGCAAGAGAAATAGCAGTGGAGAGCTTGACATCGGCCGTGCTGTTATACAGAAAGTTATTTAAGGTGGCAAAAGGGATCCCGGCTTCTTCCGCAAGCTTGCGGATGGTGAGGTCAGGCTCTTTTAGATACAGATCGACATTTTTCCGAAAACTTTCCATGTAGTTGTCTTTGTTCGACATAAGTTTTAGAGAAATCTTATTTGAATTTTCTTTTTCCAAAATCTTTTACTCCATTGGTCTTGGTGATACTGTTAGGTAGCTTTCCAGCGGCAGCTATAGTGTAGCATTGCAGAAATAGTGTGTCAATTACCCATAGTTCCGGTGAAAAGGAATCTAATTCTTGAAGGGGGAATTAAAATGAAGCAAATGAATTTGGCACTGACAAATGAAAGTGCAACAGAAGACCTTTATGGTGCGCTTCGGGAACTGCTCAGTCTGGAGGGAGGGCTCCAGATCATGATCACGATCCCGTCGGGGAGTAAGGCGCGGTCAAAGAGGGGAGAAAAAGGAAAACTGACAACAATCCGTGAAACACCAAAGGACAGGCTGAAAGGCAGAGTTACAGGGATGATCCAGAGCGTAGGGGTTCCTGCCCATATTAAAGGGTATCAATATTTAAGGGAAGCAATCCTTTTGTCTGTTCAGGATCCGGAAATGTTAGGATCGGTCACCAAGCTGCTTTATCCGGCCATTGCGAAACAGAATAATTCTACACCCAGCAGGGTAGAGCGTGCCATACGGCATGCCATTGAGGTTGCATGGAACAGGGGAAACATGGAAACCTTAAATGAAATGTTTGGGTATACGGTAAGTGCAGGCAGGGGGAAGCCTACCAATTCCGAATTTATTGCAATGATCACTGACCAAATTATTTTACAAAAATAATATTAGTTTTCCTATTGACAAACTAGGAATTGAATGATACCATAAGTCCAACGTTTAGAAAATAGGAGGACACGGAAATGAGCAATTATAAATTTGAAACTCTTCAGCTTCATGTAGGACAGGAGCAGCCTGATCCGGCAACGGACTCAAGGGCAGTTCCCATTTATCAGACAACCTCTTATGTTTTCCACAATTCTGCACATGCAGCAGCGCGCTTTGGACTTGCAGATGCCGGAAATATTTATGGAAGACTGACCAATTCCACCCAGGATGTCCTGGAAAAAAGAATTGCAGCCTTAGAGGGAGGCGTAGCAGCCCTGGCCCTTGCGTCCGGTGCGGCAGCGATCAACTATACCATTCAGGCTCTTGCCGGAGAAGGAGAGCACATTGTAGCACAGAAGACGATCTATGGAGGAACCTATAATCTCCTGGCACACACACTTTCCAGGTTTGGAATTCATACAAGCTTTGTAGATGCGCATGATCTTAATGAGGTTGAGAGTGCGATCCAGGAAAACACCAAGGCGATCTATCTGGAGACTTTGGGAAATCCGAACAGTGATATTCCGGATATTGACGCCATTGCACAGATTGCTCATAAGCACGGACTTCCTCTTGTGATTGATAATACCTTTGGAACACCATACCTGATCAGACCCATTGAACACGGCGCTGATATTGTTGTACATTCTGCAACGAAATTTATAGGAGGACATGGAACGACCCTGGGAGGGATCATTGTAGATTCCGGAAAATTTGACTGGAAAGCGAGCGGTAAGTATGCGCCTATTGCAGAAGCAAATCCAAGCTATCACGGAGTTTCCTTCGTAGATGCGGCAGGCCCGGCAGCTTTTGTTACTTACATACGGGCGATCCTGCTTCGTGATATGGGAGCAACGATTTCTCCGTTTAATGCATTCCTGCTGTTACAGGGAGTAGAAACCTTGTCTCTTCGACTGGACAGACATGTAGAAAACACAAAGAAGGTAGTAGAATTTTTAACAAAGCATCCTCTGGTGGAAAAGGTGAACCATCCTTCCCTGCCCGATCATCCGGATCATGCCCTTTATGAGAAGTATTTCCCCAATGGCGGAGCAAGTATTTTTACATTTGAGATCAAAGGCGGACAGGAGGAAGCGCACAAATTTATTGACCATCTGGAAATCTTTTCCCTGCTTGCCAATGTGGCAGATGTAAAGAGCCTTGTGATCCATCCGGCGACGACAACGCATTCACAGCTTACGGAGGAAGAGCTTGCAGATCAGGGAATTAAGAAAAATACCATCCGTCTTTCCATTGGAACGGAGCATATTGACGATATTCTTGCAGATCTGGAAAAAGGATTTCAGGCAGTTTCCGCAAAATAAAAAAATGCAAAGAAGGGCTTGACAGAACTTAAGTACGGGACTATAATCCAAACCATAAGACAGAGACGTCCAAGTGGACGTCTCTTTTTTGTTTAATGGAGGAGAGAGCTATGAAAGAAGTAGGATACTATAACGGAAAATTAGGACCACTTGAAGAGATCCAGTGCCCCATCCTGGACAGAGCAGTTTATTTTGGCGATGGCTGCTATGATGCAACTTATGTAAGCAGGGGAGTGATCTTCGCTTTGGAGGATCATTTTGACAGATTTTATAATAGCTGCAGACTGCTTCGGATCCCCTTCCCTTATGACAGAGCAGAGTTAAAGGACATCCTGTACAGTCTGGTAAAGGAATTTGACGGGGAAACAGGTTTTCTGTACTGGCAGACCAGCAGAGGAACGGCTCCGAGAGATCATGTTTTTCCGGATGAAACAACTGTAAAACCAAACTTAATGGCTTATCTCGTTCCTAAGGATGTAACGCCCAGGGAAAAGGAATTTCAGGTGATCACCCTGGAGGATACCAGATTCCTCCATTGCAATATTAAAACACTGAATCTGATCCCCAGCGTTATGGCAAATCAGAAGGCAAAAGAAGCGGGATGCAATGAGGTGATCTTCCACCGGGGAGATAAGGTGACAGAAATGGCTCATTCCAATGTATCCTTCCTGATCGACGGAACACTGGTTTACCATCCCTTTGATAATAAAGTTCTTCCGGGCATTGCCATTAAGCATGTGATAAAGCAGGCGAAAAAGCTTGGAATTCCAACCAAGGCCGAGGAGATCAGCGTCATTGAAGCCATGAATGCAGATGAACTGATCATTACAAGTTCAGGAACCCTTTGCAACCGGATCACAGAGGTGGATAAAACTCCGGTAGGCGGAAAGGATCCTGAAACCTTCAAAAAGCTTCAGGATGCAGTATGGGAAGAATTTGAAGAATATACATCCAAATAACGGATCTCCCTTTTTGAGCAGCGGGCGGCACAGGCCGCCCGCTGTATTAAACTACTTCAGGCGGTCAGGTAATTTCGCATAAGCTTTAAAGCATTTTTTTCAAGCCGTGAGACCTGCGCCTGGGAAATGCCGATCAGATCTGCAACCTCCATCTGGGTCTTTCCTTCAAAAAAGCGAAGGGTGATGATCTCATGCTCCCTGTCGCCTAATCGTTTCATGGCTTCACTGAGAGAGAGATGTTCTACCCAGTTTTCCTCTTTGTTCTTTTTATCGCTGATCTGATCCATGACATAAAGGGTATCGCCGCCATCTGTGAAAATAGGCTCGTAAAGGCTCATGGGGCTTTGGATGGCGTCAAGCGCATAAACAATATCTTCTTTGGGAATACCGATTTCAGCGGCAATCTCATGAAGGGTAGGCTCTTTCATATTCTGGCGGATCAGATTTTCCTTGGCATAAATGGCCTTGTAGGCGGTGTCCTTCAGGGAACGGCTGACGCGGATGGAATTATTGTCACGGAGAAACCGTCTGATTTCGCCAATGATCATGGGCACGGCATAAGTACTGAACTTTACATTTAAGGTAGAATCAAAATTGTCAATGGCCTTGATCAGGCCGATACAGCCAATCTGGAAAAGATCGTCCACATTTTCATTGCTTGCTGCAAAACGCTTGATCACGCTTAATACAAGACGGAGATTTCCTTCAATATATTGCTGCCTGGCATCAGTATCACCCTGTTCTATCTGCTGAAATAATTTTTCTTTTTCTTCTGCTTTCAGAAGCGGCAGCTTTGCTGTGTTTACGCCGCATATTTCTACCTTACCCTGGGTCATTTCACCAAAACCTCCATTTTTTTCTGTAATAAAATCATTCACCAAAAGCACTGAAAATATTCATGCTATTGAAATGCAGGAAGGATGTGGATATAATGGGAAAAAATACCTTAAATAAAGCTTTTGAATGGAGAGAAGCATGAAAAAATTAAGTGATAGAACAGCAGGCTTTACGGACTCTGTGATCAGAAGAATGACCAGAATTTCAAATCGGTACGGAGCGATCAATTTATCCCAGGGATTTCCTGACTTTGACCCTCCCAGGGAGATCACGGAAAGGCTGAGGGAAGTGGCAGAGGAAGGGCCTCATCAGTATGCGCTGACATTTGGGGCAAAAAATTTCAGGGATGCGCTTTCTGAAAAACAGGAGCATTTTTCAGAAATGAAGATCGATCCGGAAACGGAAATCGTGGTTACCTGCGGAAGCACGGAAGCCATGATGGCGGCAATGATGACCATTGTGAATCCGGGGGATCAGGTTGCTGTTTTCTCGCCTTTTTATGAAAATTACGGTGCTGATGCCATTTTGTCCGGTGCAGAGCCTGTTTATATTCCGTTAGTGCCTCCGGCCTTTACCTTTGATGTCGATCTGCTGGAACAGGCATTTAAAAGAGGGGCAAAGGCTTTGATCCTGTGTAATCCGTCCAACCCCTGCGGGAAGGTATTTTCCAAACAGGAGCTTTCGGTGATCGCAGAGCTTGCAATCCGGTATGATGCATATGTGATCACGGATGAGGTCTATGAGCATATTGTTTATGCGCCCTATGAGCATCATTATCTGGCGGCTATGCCCGGAATGCGGGAAAGAACGATCATTTGTAATTCCCTGTCAAAGACCTATTCCATAACAGGGTGGAGGCTTGGATATGTAATTGCACCGCCTGAGATTGCAGACAGGATCAAAAAGGTGCATGATTTCCTGACGGTAGGAGCGGCAGCGCCCTTAATGGAAGCAGCGGTAACTGGTCTGTGTTTTGGAGACGGATATTACAGGCAGCTGGCAGAGCATTATAACCATATGAAGGAGCTGTTTACCGGAGGACTGCGTGATATGGGATTTCATTTTACGGAGCCTCAGGGGGCATACTATGTTTTGCTCGATGTATCGGAATTTGGCGTAACGGATGATCTGGCATTCTGTGAGTGGCTTGCAAGGGAGGTAGGAGTAGGCGCTGTTCCCGGTTCCAGCTTTTTTAAGGAGGAAATTCATAATTATATCCGTTTTCATTTTGCAAAGAAGGATGAAACCTTGCTGGCAGCACTGGACAGGTTGGCCAGTTTTCGGGAAAAATACCGCGGTATAAATGGTTGACATAATACAAAGAACACAATATAATGGTGTTATTATCAATATCATGTAAAATCTACTGATGAGAGGGAAGCATATGAAATGTCCATTTTGTGGCCACGAAAACACCAGAGTAATCGATTCAAGACCGGCAGAGGATAATAATTCCATCAGAAGACGCCGTGTCTGTGATGAGTGTGATAAGCGTTTTACCACCTATGAAAAGGTAGAAACGATCCCACTGATCGTGATCAAAAAAGATAACAACCGGGAGGTTTACGACAGAACCAAAATAGAAAACGGCGTTCTGCGGGCCTGCCATAAGCGTCCCATCAGCGCAGACCAGATCAAGCATCTGGTAGATGAGGTGGAGACAGAGATCTTTAACCGGGAAGAAAAGGAAATTCCAAGCAGAGTCATCGGCGAGCTTGTGATGAATAAGCTGAAGGATTTAGAGGCTGTGGCTTATGTACGTTTTGCTTCTGTTTACAGGGAGTTTAAGGATATCAATACCTTTATGGACGAACTGAAAAAAGTTCTGGAATAAAAAACTTGCATTTTCCGGAAAGATTGTATACAATATGCAAGTGCCGAAACATCAGGCACGAAAATTAAATATAGCTTAATAGAGAAAGGAATTTGGAAGCATGAAAAGAAAAGGATTGAAAAGCCTTCTTCTGGTTTTCGTGTTATCAACACTTGCTATTGCACTGAGCGGCTGCTCAGGTGATAAGGAAGGAGAAAATTCTTCTCAGATTACCATCGGAATTCCTCAGGATCTTGAGGATAGTCTTGACCCTCACAAAATGGTGGCGGCAGGAACAAAAGAAGTATTGTTTAACCTGTTTGAAGGACTGGTGAAACCTACAAGCGATGGTGATTTTATCCCTGCCGTAGCAAGCAAATACGAAGAATCCGAAGATGGTAAGGTTTACACATTTACCTTACGGGATGGAGTGAAGTTCCACGATGGTACACTGGTAACGGCAGAGGATGTTAAGTTTTCACTTGATAAATGCGCCGATGCCAGCAAAGGAGAACCGCTGGTAGCGGCGTATTCTAATATTGAAAGCATTGAAATTGCAGATGAAAAGACCATTGTCATCACCTTAAAGGAGCCGAATACAGAATTTCTGGCTTATATGACAACGGCAATCATCCCGGCATCCAACACAGAGCCGGATACCAACCCGATCGGCACAGGGCCTTATAAATTTGTATCCCGATCACCACAGGAAAACTTTGTGGTAGAAAGATTTGATGAATACTGGGGAGAACCTGCGGGCATTGAGCATGTGACTTTTAAGGTGTGTGCAAATGCCGATTCCATCGTAATGGATTTAGAGGGCGGCTCCATTGATATGTTTGCAAGAGTAACGGCAAGTCAGGCAGCAGAGCTTTCCGATCAGTTCCAGGTATTGGAGGGAACCATGAATTTGGTTCAGGCGCTCTATCTGAACAATGCACAGAAGCCCTTTGATGATGTGAGAGTACGGCAGGCGCTGTGTTATGCCATTGATCCGGAGGAGATCATGATGATGGTATCCGACGGAAAAGGAACGGAGCTGGGAAGCAGCATGTTCCCGGCATTTTCCAAGTATTTTGTGGAGGAATTAAACCACACCTATGATCAGGATGTTGAGAAGGCAAAGGAACTGTTAAAAGAGGCCGGTTACCCGGATGGATTTTCCTTTACCATTACGGTTCCCTCAAACTATCAGCCTCATATTGACACGGCGCAGGTGCTTGTAGAGGAATTTAAGGCGATCGGTGTGGATGCCAAGATCCAGCTGGTAGAGTGGGACAGCTGGCTGAGCGATGTTTATCAGAACAGAGAATTTCAATCTACGGTAGTGGGAGTAGACGCCTCCAATTTGACGGCAGCTTCCATGCTGGAACGATTTACATCGGATTCTTCCAAGAATTTTATTAATTTCAGTAGCGCTGATTATGATGCCGCTTTTGCCGCAGCAAACGGAACAACGGATGATGAAGAAAAAACGGCATATTATAAGGAATGTGAGACAATCCTTTCCAAAGAGGCCGCCAATGTATACATTCAGGATCTGCCTGAATTTGTGGCGCTGAACAAGAAATATACAGGGTACGAATTTTATCCCCTTTATGTACAGGATATTGCGAAACTGAAGCTGGCAGAATAAAGGCTGGCAGATAGAAAGCTTGATATGGAGGACAAAGAGATGAAGTATGTGGGCAAAAAGCTGTTGACCATGTTTTTGACACTGTTTGCAGTGACTCTCTTTGTCTTCCTTGCGTTTCATGTGATTTCAGGGGATCCGGCAACTTCCATGCTTGGAACGGAGGCAACCCCGGCAAGGGTAGAGGCGCTGCGGGAGGAGCTTGGGTTAAATGATCCGGTTCTTTTGCAGTATGGCAGGTGGGCGTTTCATTTCCTGACAGGAGATATGGGAACCTCCTACAGCTACCGGATGCCGGTGAGCGATATGGTTGCGGACAAAATCCCGGTAACGCTTGCCCTGACGGTGATTGCATTTGTCCTGATGGTGGTCATTGCAATCCCCCTTGGGATATATACGGCAAGACATGCGGGAGGGGCCATAGACAGAGGAATTTATATGTTCAATCAGGTGATCATGGCAATCCCCCCTTTCTTTTCCGGTATCTTGATCACACTTATCTTTGGAAGGATCCTTCGCTTTTTTACGCCCGGAGGATATGTATCCTATCAATCGAATTTTTGGGGCTTTCTTTCCTATATGTTTTTTCCCTCTCTGGCGGTGGCGCTGCCTAAGGCGGCTATGGCGGTCAAGCTTCTCAGAAGCTCAGTGATCAGCGAGGCAAAGCTGGATTATACCAGGACTGCCTACAGCAGGGGAAACAGAACAAAGGATGTGCTTTATAAGCATGTGCTGAAAAATGCCCTGATCCCGGTAGTGACCTTTTGGGGCATGGCACTTGCAGATATGATTGCGGGAAGTATTATCATTGAGCAGGTATTCAGTATCCCCGGCCTTGGGAGGATCCTGCTGACGTCCATTTCCAACAGGGATTATCCGGTGGTTATGGCGGTCATCGTATGCATTGCATTTATGGTGCTTGTTGTAAATATGCTTGTAGATCTGATCTACGGACTGATCGATCCGAGAATATCTATCGATTAGCGCAGAAATGAGGATAAATGACAAAGACGGATCACACGAAGAAAAGAAAAAATTATAATCTGATCGTGGGCGGGAGCATTACGGCATGCATGGTTTTATTTCTGCTCATCGGTATTTTTTATACCCCCTATGACCCAAACGCCATGGATCCCATGGCGAAGTTTGTCGGGATTTCATGGAAGCATCCTATGGGCTGTGATAATTTTGGCAGGGATATTTTAAGCCGGGTCATGCAGGGAGGACGGACAACGCTGCTTGTGGCTATGGGAACGGTTGCAATCGGAACCGTGTTTGGCGTTTTGATCGGAGCGTTTACGGGATATTTTGGAGGAATACTGGATGAGATCCTGATGAGGGTAAATGACGCCCTGTTTGCCTTTCCGAGTATTTTGCTTGCATTGGTTTTTATCAGTCTTTTGGGAAGCGGAACCTATCAGGTAGTGATCGCCCTGGGAATTGCATTTATTCCCAGCTTTGCCCGGATCGTGCGGGGCGAATTTATGAAATGCAGAAATATGGATTATGTGAAAAATGCCAGACTGCAGGGAGCAAGCCATATCAGAATTATGTTTGTACATATTCTGCCCAATACGGTGACGGTTCTTTTATCAGCGATTATGATCGGCTTTAATAATGCGGTGCTGGCAGAAGCAGGCATGAGTTTTTTGGGGATTGGAGTACAGCCGCCGGATGCAAGCCTTGGAAGAATGCTTTCGGAAGCACAGACCTATCTGTTCCGGGCGCCAAATTATGCGCTGTTTCCGGGACTTATCATTATTCTGATGATACTTGGTTTTGCACTGCTTGGGGATGCACTGAAACAGGAAAGATAGAGGCTTACAGATGGAAGACTTACTGCTGGAAGTAAAGGATCTGAATATTGAATTCCATGATCATCTGATCCCGGAAACGGTAGTTTATGATTTTGACCTGACGCTTCAAAAAGGTGAGATCGTAGGACTGGTAGGGGAATCGGGATCCGGAAAATCAATGAGCGCACTGGCCATAGCAGGGCTTTTGAGCCGCAAGGATATGAAAAAGCGGGGAGAGATCCTGTTTGAAGGAAAAGAGCTTTTAACCTGCAGCCGCAGTGAACTCCGCAAAATACAGGGAAATGATATTGGAATTATTTTTCAGGAGCCCATGACGTCCTTAAATCCGGTGAAAAGGATCGGCTGGCAGGTAGAGGAGGCTTTACGGATCCATACGGATCTGGATAAGCAGCAGCGTTACGATAAAGTGATCAAAATGTTAAAGGAAGTAGAGCTTGCGGATGCAGAGAGGGTGTATCGGCAGTATCCCCATGAACTGTCCGGCGGCATGAGACAGAGGGTCATGATCGCAGCGGCAATGATCTGCGAGCCCAAGCTTTTGATCGCAGATGAACCGACAACGGCGCTGGATGTGACGATCCAGGCGCAGATCGTGGAGCTTCTTAAGAGGATGAACCGGGAAAAGAATACTACCATTTTATTTATTTCTCATGACCTAAGCCTGGTAAGGCAGCTTTGCAGGCGGGTTTTGGTCATGCAGGGGGGCTATGTGGTGGAAAGCGGTAAAACAGAAGAGGTTTTTTTAAACCCGAAGGAAGAATATACAAGAAAGCTGATTGCCGCAATTCCTAAGGTGGAAAAGAAAGAATAGCTTATGACTTCAGAATGGAGATTGGCATGGCGCAGAATATACTGACAGTCAAAGACCTTTCAGTGTCCTATAGGGCCCATGGAAAGGGACTGTTTGGAGAAGAAAAGAAAATACAGGTTTTAAACGGAGTTTCTTTTGAGATGAAGGAAGGGGAAATTTTGGGACTTGTAGGAGAGAGCGGAAGCGGAAAATCTACCCTGGCGAAAGCCGTGCTGGGGCTGATCCCCTATCAGGGGGAGGTGACAAACAGCTCAGCCCATCCCCAGATGATCTTTCAGGATCCCTACAGCAGTTTAAACCCGGCGAAAAAAGTAGGCTGGCTCCTGGAGGAGGCGCTGCGGCTTGGAGGGGAGAAGAGGAAGGACATCCGCAGACAGCGGGCGGTGGAAATGCTGCAAAAGGTAGGACTGGATGAAAAGTACCTGGAACGATATCCCAGTCAGCTTTCCGGCGGTCAAAGGCAGCGTGTCTGCATTGCCCAGGCGCTGATGCAAAGCCCGAAGCTCCTTTTTGCAGACGAGCCTGTTTCTGCCCTGGATGTAACGGTGCAGGCCCAGATCCTTGATCTTATGTGCTCTTTGCAGCAGGAAATGGGACTTTCCATTTTATTTATCTCTCATGACCTTCGTGTGGTATATCGGATGTGCCAAAGGGTTATGATAATGAAAAAGGGGCAGATCCTTGAAAGCGGCTTAGTGGATGAGGTTTATTTCCACCACAGGGATCCTTATACAGGCACTCTTTTACAGGCAGCAGGCATAAAATAGAATGATCCGGCAGGGTTATGAAAGATCGGATCTCGACCGATAAATAGTATGAGAATAAAATAGAAATCAGAAAGGTGGTGAAGAGCATATGGGAATCCAGTTTTTAAACGGCTTTATGGATACGCAGAGTTATTACCGTACCAGGCAGGAAATTGCAGCCCAGACCGTAAATGTACAGCAGGATCAGCAGACAGCGCAGCAAGCGGTTCCCGCGCAGGATGAACAGTCTGTTGTAAGCTCAAAGCCACTTCAAAATGATACGCATAAAGGAATAACTGATCTGGAAGATATTTCACTTACCTTCCAGAAGGATGATAATTTTGATCAGATCGGAAGCGAAAGCGGCCTGGCAAATCTGGATGTGCAGAAGGCAATCTCTGATATGCGCAGAGACCAGGTTCTTCAGGAATACCAGTATTTTGTGGGAAGCTCGCAGGGCCTGTTCTCCTCAGAGGATGGTCTGGTAATCCCCAAGCTGATCAAAAACGATTGATCTGACAAACAGTTCATAGGATGAAAAGGAAAACACCTTGCCAAACGGCAGGGTGTTTTGTACAATATAGAAAGAAAATTTTGAAGGAGTTTTATATGCTGGAATGCTTTTATCCGGATCAGTACCTGTGTTCAGCGTATCAGATCGATTACCAAAGCTATTATGACATGGGGTATCGCGGGATCATCTTTGATATTGACAATACCCTGGTCTGCCATGGAGCTCCCGCTGATGAAAAGAGCATTGCCCTGATCGAGCAGCTTAAGAAAACGGGGTTTCGCATTCTTCTTTTATCCAACAATAAAGAGCCAAGGGTTAAGATGTTTAATGACGTCGTAAAGGTGCAGTATATTTATAAAGCGGGAAAACCGGGGAAAAAGGGCTATCTGAAAGCAATGGAAAAATTGGGGACAAGCCCTGATACCACATTGTTCGTAGGAGATCAGCTTTTTACAGATGTATGGGGAGCCAAAAAGAGCGGCATATTATCCCTCCTGGTAAAACCCATTGACCCAAGGGAAGAAATACAGATCGTATTAAAGCGCAGACTGGAATGGATTGTTTTATTTTTTTATAAAAGGAAATGTAAAAGGGAAGGAAAGCCCTTCCTGTATAAGCAGCAGGAAAGAAACGGCACAGAGGAGAAATACATATGATCGACGGACATACAAGACTTTGCGGGCTGATCGGAAATCCTGTGGAGCACACCATGTCGCCTCTCATCCATAATACTTTGGCAGAAGAAATGGGACATAACCTTGTGTATGTGCCGTTTCATGTGGAAGAAGAGGTAGGCAGGGCAGTAGAAGGGGCATATGCCCTGAATGTGCTTGGGCTCAATGTGACAGTGCCTTATAAGAGCAGGGTGATGGAGTATCTGACAGAGATGGATGAGCTTGCGCAACGGATCGGAGCAGTGAATACGCTTGTCAGGACAAAGGCAGGGTATAAAGGCTATAATACGGATATGCCGGGGTTGTACCGTGCCATGTGCGGAGAAGGGATCCGCATGGAAGGAGAGGATGTGATCCTGCTTGGGGCAGGTGGCGCAGCAAGGGCGGTTGCCTTTTTATGCGCCTATAAGGGAGCAAAAGCTGTTTATCTGCTCAACCGTTCTGTAGATAAGGCAGAATTGGTTGCGGATGAGGTCAACCGTAAAAGCGGCAGAAACTGTGTTTATCCCATGGTGCTCTCGGATTATACCAAATTACCAGATCAGAAGTTCCTGGCGATCCAGGCGACCAGTGTGGGGCTTGCGCCTGATGTGGATAAAGCGGTGATCGAGGCGGCAGATTTTTATGATAAGATCCATACAGGCTATGATCTGATCTATCGTCCCTCCAATACGAAATTTATGCAGCTTGTTGAGGAACATGGGGGAAAGGCCTATCATGGACTGAAGATGCTTCTTTATCAGGGGATCATTGCCTATGAACTGTGGAACCAGGTTTCGGTGCCGGAAGAACTGGCAGCGCTTGTATATAAAAAGCTGAAAGAACAAATGAAAATAGACTGAGGGAAAGCTTGTGAAAGATAATATTATATTGGAAGGTTTTATGGGCTGCGGGAAAAGCACCATAGGCATCAAACTGTCCTATCAGCTCAGGCGTACCCTGATCGATACGGATAAATGGATCGAACGCAGACAAAAGATGCCGATCACGGAAATTTTTGCAAAGCAGGGGGAAGCAGCTTTTCGGGAAATGGAAACGGAATGTATCCGGGAACTGCTTACTACCGCAGAGCATCAGGTCATTTCCCTGGGAGGCGGGCTTCCCATGAAACAGGAAAACCGTGAGCTTTTGGGAAAGCTTGGAAAGGTATTTTATTTAAAGGTTACGCCGGAGGCGGTTTATGAGCGGATAGGAGGAGATACCACCAGGCCTCTGCTGCAGGTGGAGAACCCTTTAGAGCGGATTACAAAACTCCTTACGGAACGGGATGCGCTTTATCGGGAATGCGCAGACTATGTGCTGGATACTTCCGGCAAAAGTCCGGAGGAGGTACTTTTGCAGATCAGGGAGCAGATAGAAAAGTAGGAAAGGGACAGGAAGGTAAAAGTGAAAATTCTGGTAATCAACGGACCCAATATTAATTTTTTGGGGATCAGGGAAAAGAATATCTATGGAAATCAGGATTATGATTATCTCCTGAATCTGATCGCCGAAAAGGGAAAGGAATGCGGCGTCAGCATAGAAGTATTTCAAAGCAACCATGAGGGAGCAATCATTGACAGGATACAGGACGCCTATTTTGACGGGACGGACGGACTGGTGATCAACCCCGGGGCTTATACTCATTACAGCTATGCCATACATGACGCCCTGGCAAGCATCACCATGCCAAAGGCGGAGATCCATATTTCGGATATTACAAAAAGAGAGGAATTTCGCAAAATTTCAGTGACAGCGCCGGCCTGTGACAAGCAGATTTACGGGCATGGACTTCCCGGATATCTGGAAGCCATTGACTTTGTTATTTCCGAAGTTTTGAAATTGCAGTAAGAAAGTGGTTGAAAAATATCAATTTTTATATTAAACTTAATAAGAATTATAACGTGAAAATTTTAGGAGGAATATTTTTATGATTTCTGCAGGTGATTTCAGAAATGGTATTACCATTGAGCTTGACAATAACGTATACCAGATCATTGAGTTCCAGCATGTAAAACCCGGTAAGGGAGCTGCATTTGTGAGAACGAAACTGAAGAACATCAAGAGTGGCGGCGTAGTGGAGAAAACTTTCAGACCAACTGAAAAATGTCCACAGGCACGAATTGATAGAAAAGATATGCAGTATCTGTATTCAGACGGAGATCTGTATAACTTTATGGATGTTGAGACTTATGACCAGGTTGCACTGAACAGTGAAACCGTAGGGGATGCACTCAAATTTGTGAAAGAGAATGAAATGGTAAAGATCTGCTCCCATAATGGCAATGTATTTTCTGTTGAGCCTCCTTTATTTGTAGAGCTTGAAATCATTGATACAGAGCCTGGATTTAAGGGTGATACAGCAACCGGCGCAACCAAGCCCGCTACTGTAGAAACCGGAGCAATCGTAAATGTTCCTCTTTTTGTAGAGATGCATGACAAGATTAAGATTGATACAAGAACTGGCGAGTACCTTTCCAGAGTATAAGCGGATCCATATATCGATAAGACAAGCCTGAAAGACAATGAATTTATTCATTGTCTTTTTTGTTACCATTAACAGGCAAACAGTTACAGAACGGAGATTTCTATGATAGGTACATCTATTCCATTCGAGGAATTTACACAAACAATCACATCTTTATTACAGGAAAAGTTCGGAAAAGAATTTCAAATATTTGCACACACAGTCATAAAAAATAACGACAGGAAAAAGACAGGGATCAGTGTTCAAAGGAAGGGTTCTGGATTATCTCCCACGATTTACATTGACGACTTGTATCATGCCGGGATCACACAGGAGGAAGTACAGCAGATTGCAGAATGCCTGCAGAAAGAATTTAAACAGGCTGAAATGGAAGAAATGGATCTGTCCGCATTTCCCAGGTTTGAAACAGCCAGGAAACAGCTTGCATTTAAACTGATCAACAAGGAGAAAAACAAGGAGCTTTTACGGGAAACTCCGCACAAGATCTTCTATGATCTTGCAGCCGTGTTTTATTATTCCGTTCAGGAAGCGCCCTTTTATGGAAGGGCAGCGATCACGGTAACACAGTCCCATATGCAGCTCTGGAAAAGGAATACGGAAGAGTTATGGGAAGCAGCACTGGAAAACAGTCTGAGACTGTTCCCTGCCAAAATTGAAAGCATGGAAAAGGTTATGAAGGAGATGATAAGTACGCCTGGCCATGACGGCCAAAATGCAGAGGGAGACTGGCAGGAGGAACTGAAAAAGGAAGCAGGGCGGCCAGATGACATGCGGATGTATGTATTGTCAAACCAGGAGAAGCTGTACGGCGCAGCCTGTATGCTTTATCCGGAGGTTCTTTCGGCTTTTGGGGAAATATGCGGCAGAGATTTTTATGTACTGCCAAGTTCCATCCATGAGGTTCTGCTTGTGTTTGCGGAGGAAGGAAAGGAGAAGGAGCTGAAGGAAATCGTAACGGATATGAACAGAAATCATGTGGCGCCGGAGGAAGTTCTTTCGGATTCCATTTACCATTACAATACAAAGAAAGGCAGTCTGTGTCTGCTGTTGTAAGGTGTTCACAGTTTTTTCGCAAATGATAGACTAGACAAGGAAGAAGTCATATGATATGATATTCAAGGTGATGTAACAAATTTGTAATAATTCTTTTTTATGCACCCGTAGTCTAATGGATAGAACGGAGGCCTCCGACGCCTTTAATGCAGGTTCGATTCCTGTCGGGTGCATTTGCATCACCTTGATATCAAATCAGAAAGGAAAGCTATGAAACAATCAGAACAGAACAAAATGCATGTGCTGAAAGAAAAATTCATAACAGCCAGAGACTGGGTTATGGATCATAATAAAATCGTGATGCCACTTGTTCTTGTTGTCTGTGTGCTGATCACCGTTTTGGTGGCTGTCAGCGCAAATCAGAGGGATGCCCTTGAAAAGGAAGCGGAACAGGCTGCCATGGCTGTCAATGCAGAAGAAGCCGGCTCAGCAGTGGAAGGACTGGAGTCGCCTGTTTTTGAACTGGAAGAGAATGCGTATCCTGATATTAACAACCTGGTGCGGACGTATTATGATGCACAGGCGGCAGGAGATATGGAAGTAATTTCAAAGCTGAACACCTATTTAAATGACATTGAAAAGATCCGTGTTCAGGAGCTTAGCAAATATATCGAGTCATATCCGGTTCTCAATGTATACACCAAGCCCGGTCTGGCGGAAAATACCTATGTGGCTTATGTGTATTCGGAAGTAAAGTTTGCAGATATGGAGCAGGAGCTTCCCGGAATGCAGACCTATTATATCGGACAGGATGAAAACGGCGATTATTTTATCAATGACGGTACCTATGATGATGCGATCTGGAGCTACATTAAGGATGTGACGCTGCAGGATGATGTGGTGGACCTGAACAATAAGGTAGTGGTAGAGTATAATGATCTTCTGGCAGAGGATGAGGAGCTTAGCGATTTTATTGCTTATCTGAAGGAAAAGATCAATGAGGATGTAGGAGAAATCCTGGCACAGGCTGAGACTGCAGATACTGCGCAGGAAGCAGAAGCACAGGAGCAGGAAACAGAGGAAGCGCAGGCTGATGAGGCACAGACAGACACTGTGGTGAAAACTGTGCGCGCTACAGATGTTGTAAATATCAGAAGCTCTGACAGTGAAGAAGCTGACAAGATCGGAAAAGCACAGATCGGTGAAGAGTTCACCCTCTTAGAAGAGCGCGGCAACGGCTGGAGTAAGATCGAATATAACGGGGCAGATGCTTTTATCAAGAGCGATTATCTGGAAGTCGTTTCCGAAGAAACTGTGGAGGCATCTGCTGAAACAACACAGGAACAGGAAGCAGAGCCTGATGCAGCCCAGACAGCATCCGGAACAGTCAAGGTAAAGGAAAGCGTCAGGATCAGAAAGAGCGCCAGCACAGATGGAGAAGTGCTTGGAACTGCATACGCAGGAGAAGAGTATCCTCTGCTGATGAAGCAGGCAGATGGCTGGAGCAAAATAGAATATAAGGGACAGACCGCTTATGTCAAGTCTGATTATGTAGAATAGGTTTGAAAATATTTTCAGAGCAGAAGCATTTTATTTTGTAAGTTTTTGTAGTATACTTACAAAGTAAAATGCTTTTTTGTTTGATGAAAAAATGAGGGCAAATATGATCAGAAAGTTTAATGTTGGGATTATCGGAACTGGAAATATTGCATCAGTGATGGCGCAGACGATCAGCAAAATGAAGGGAGTAAAGCTGTATGCAGTTGCTTCCAGACAAAAGGTCCGTGCGGAGGTTTTTGCAGGAAAATATGGATGTAAAAAGGCCTATGGATCCTATGAAGAGCTGGCAGAGGATGATAAGGTGGATCTGGTTTATATTGCGACACCCCATTCGGAGCATTATGCCAATGTAAAGATGTGCCTGATGAAGGATAAGCCGGTTTTGTGTGAAAAGGCTTTTACGGCCAATGCGGTGCAGGCGGAGGAATTGATCTTTCTGGCAAAGGAGAGAAACATCTTTTTGGCGGAAGCAATGTGGACAAGATATATGCCGATGCTGACAACGATCCGGGAAGTCTTAGGCAGCGGAGTGATCGGGGAGCCAAAGACTTTGACAGCAAATCTCGGTTATGTAATAAATGGTGTGGAAAGGCTTACGAGCCCGCAGCTTGCCGGAGGAGCCCTGCTGGATGTAGGCGTGTATCCTTTGAATTTTGCGCTGATGCTCTTTGGAAACGGAATTGAAAAGATCCATTCCTGCTGTACTTACACAGAAACCGGGGTAGATGAGCAGGATACCATTACACTTCAATATTCAGATGGAAAGGTTGCTGTTTTGAACTGCTCCATGGTATCTCTTAGTGACAGACAGGGGATCCTGTACGGTACAAAGGGATTTTTAGTGGTACATAACATTAATAATTTTGAAGGAATTGATGTGTATGACAATTCCTATCATAAGGTTGCCTCCTATAAGGCGCCTAAGCAGATTTCAGGATACGAATATGAAATAGAGGCCAGCATGCAGGCAATCAAAAGAAAGGAAATAGAGTGTCCTGAAATGCCTCATAGTGAAACGCTTCGCATTATGAAAATAATGGATGGGCTTCGCAGGGAATGGGGGATCGTTTATCCTTTTGAAAAGGAAGAAACGCCCATGCAGGAGCAGAAGGAAGTCATACAGGAAGAAAACGAATAAGAATTGCAAAAACGGGAATGATAAGCAGGAGGATCTTTAATCCTTCTGCTTTTTTGTATGAAAATGCTGCTTAGGAATGGAGGTAAATATGAAAAGTGATGATGCCGAGGTTTTACGAGAGGTACAGAAAAACACCAAAATGGCAATCAAGGCGCTTGACGCATTGAAGGACAGAGTCTATGATGACGGACTGTCCATGCAGATTGCAAGAGAAAGCATGAAATATGGAGAAATATACAATAAGGCGACGGATCAGCTTTTAAAGGGAAAGGCGTCCTCCTACCAGGAATCCGGTTTTCAGGATATGATGCTGAAAAGCGCTATATGGGCGAATACCCTTATGAATACCAGTACAAGCCATATGGCAGAGCTTTTGATACAGGGCTCAAACAGAGGTCTGACAAGTATGTGGAAGGCGGTCAATCATAACGAAAATGCAGGGCAGCTGGCGGTGGAAATGGCCAAGGAGCTGATGGATTTTGAAGAGAAAAACGTTGAGCGTTTAAAAAAATTTCTGTAAGCTTTTTTTTGAAAATTTCTATTGTGATTTTGAAAGCTACGTTATATAATACAGATGGACAAAAAAGTCGGGTACACAGGCTTTTGGCCTGTGTATTTTTATGATACGGTAACTTTGTGTGGAAAAAGAAGGGTATTTATTCCCTGGATTGTATACAAGAATACCGTAGTACCAAAAACTTACTAAACTAAAGGAGGACATAATAATGTCATATGTTGATGAAGTGCTTCAAATGGTAGTGGAAAAGAATCCCGCTCAGCCCGAGTTTCATCAGGCAGTAAAGGAAGTTTTGGAATCCCTCAGAGTTGTGATTGAGGCGAATGAAGAGGCTTACAGAAAAGATGCCCTGCTGGAAAGACTTGTTACACCGGAAAGACAGTTACTGTTCAGAGTTCCCTGGGTAGATGACAAGGGACAGGTTCAGGTAAACAACGCATACCGCGTTCAGTTTAACAGTGCAATCGGACCTTACAAGGGTGGTCTTAGACTGCATCCGAGCGTAAACCTTGGTATCATTAAGTTCTTAGGCTTTGAGCAGATCTTCAAGAATTCCCTGACAGGACTTCCTATAGGTGGTGGTAAGGGTGGTTCTGATTTTGATCCTAAGGGCAAGTCAGACAGAGAAGTAATGGCATTCTGCCAGAGCTTTATGACAGAGCTTCACAAATATATCGGAGCTGATACAGATGTTCCTGCCGGTGATATTGGTACCGGTGCAAGAGAGATCGGCTTTATGTATGGTCAGTATAAGAGACTTACGGGTCTTTATGAAGGCGTTCTTACCGGAAAGGGTCTTACATATGGCGGATCCCTGGCAAGAACAGAAGCAACCGGATATGGCCTTCTGTATTTAACAGAAGAAATGTTAAAGTGCAATGGAAAGGATATTAAGGGCAAGACCATTGCAGTTTCCGGCGCAGGAAATGTTGCAATCTACGCAATCCAGAAGGCACAGCAGCTTGGTGCAAAGCCTGTAACCTGCTCTGACTCCAATGGCTGGATTTATGATCCCGAAGGAATTGATGTAGAACTTCTGAAGGAAGTAAAGGAAGTGAAGCGTGCACGTCTGACTGAATATGCAGCAGCAAGACCTTCCGCACAGTATCATGACAAGAAGGCTGAAGGCACAAATCAGTGGTCAGTAAAGGTTGACATTGCACTTCCTTGTGCAACACAGAACGAGCTGAACCTTGATGATGCAAAGACCTTAGTAGCAAATGGCGTATTTGCTGTAGCAGAGGGCGCTAACATGCCTACAACAATGGAAGCTACCGAGTACTTCCAGGAGAAGGGCGTGCTGTTCTGCCCCGGCAAGGCATCCAACGCAGGCGGTGTTGCAACCTCCGCACTAGAAATGAGCCAGAACTCTGAGAGACTTTCCTGGACCTTCGAGGAAGTTGACAGTAAGCTGAAGGGAATTATGGTTAATATTTTCCATAACCTGGATGACGCAGCTAAGAAGTACGGCATGGAAGGCAACTACGTTGCAGGTGCAAACATTGCAGGCTTCTTAAAGGTTGCAGAGGCTATGACCGCACAGGGTATTGTATAAGAGACAGACAAAAGCCCCGGAAACATCACGTTTCTGGGGCTTTTTAATTGTCAGAATATTCACGTCACGGAAGTTTCATATGCATACTGATGCTGTGGTGTGCATCAAGAAATAAAAGCAATCAGACGCAGGCAGAATGTCTCTCTGACTCCCCAACCACCCTGGACCGTTTTCCCAAAAGCCGCATACCATAAAGCAGAACAGCCTTAAAGACCGGTGCGAATGCAATATCTGCACCGGTCTTTTGGAAAACGGCTATCAGAAAGGAAGATCAGTATGGCAGAGACCACACCTGGAATGATTTTTGTAAATGAATTGAGATATGGAAAACCGGCTGCGGCAGCATGGATCATGGGAAATGCGCAAAATCCGCAGCTTAGCGGCCTGGTACAGTTTTTTGGGACTCCTTACGAGGGAGTGCTTGTGGAGGCGGAGATTTTTGGTCTGCCCAACCTGTCAGAGAAGGGTTCTTCTGACTTTTACGCAATGCATATTCATGAAAATGGAGACTGCAGCCTGCAATTTGCCAAAACGGGAGGCCATTATAATCCCACAGAGAAGCCCCATCCGGAGCATGCAGGGGATTTGGTTCCTTTAATAGGAAACCAGGGGTATGCTTTTCTTACGTTTTATGATAAACGTTTCCGGATAGAGGATATCCTTGAAAGAAGCGTGGTGATCCATGCCATGCCGGACGATTTCAAGACGCAGCCGGCAGGGGATTCCGGAATGAAGATCGGCTGTGGAGTGATCAGAAAAATATAATTTTATATGACGGTACGAGGTCTGGTCTGCTATGATGGAGAAGTTGGGAGATCTGCGGAGGCAGACAGGGGAGGAGAAAGACTGTGAAAGTTACCGTAATCAATATTCCGGAACAGGACGAGGAAGAATTGATTTTGAAATGCCATACTCTTGATGAGGATACTGCAAATTTCTTAGAGCGGGTGGCCGCAAGAAAAAAGGAAGTGACAGCCTTTAAGGGAGAGGAGATTCACCGGATCGAACTGAAGGATATTTACTATTTTGAAGTGGTGGATAATAAGTCTTTTTTTTATCTTGCAGATGAGGTATACGAATCGAAGATGAAACTCTATGAGTTTCAGGAAATCTGCTATGGAACAGCGCTGTTCAGGGCGTCAAAGTCAATGATCATCAACAGTGATAAGATAAACTATATCGCGCCATCTTTTTCCGGAAGGTTTGAGGTGACCTTTGATAATGAGGAGAAGGTAGTAGTGTCCAGACAGTATGTAAATGAACTAAAGGAAAGAATGGGAGTGTAAGGATATGGATTTAAAAGCACTGATCCGCAAATTTATATTACAGCTTGCCTATATCATTGCGGGGGCATTTGTATGCACTGCAGCATATTGCAGTGTTTTTTCCGTTGGAAAGATCGACGTGGCAGATTTCATGTGGAGGATCCTCTTTTTCTGTTTTCTGACAGAGCTTCCGGTAGTTGTCTATTACTCCAGGCGAAATCTGTCACGGAGAGAATGGAATATCAGAACAGGGATCCATACGGTCTTGTTGGTGCTGATCATGCTCACCGCAGGGAAAGGGCTGGGGTTGTACAGGGGCGTTTCTGATGGCCTGATCCTTGCAGCTATTGTGCTTCTGATCGACGGATTTGTGAGGATCATGACCTATCTGAAGGATTTAAGTACGGCAGATGAGATCAACAAAAAGCTGAAGGAAAAGAGAAAGGAAGGAAAACCATAACAGCAAAAGAAATAGTACGAGGTGTTGCATAATTTTCAATCTCGTATTATTATAAATATATTATAGAAATTTAACAAAAAATTAACAAATACGGAGCGAATGAAAAAGGAAATGCAATATACAAGAGAAGCTGCCATTGAGCGGCTAATGAAGAGTTACAGTTCCTGTTATAACATTCATTCGGTCGAAGATGACCGGATTCCAATCACAGCACGCTGTGATTTTTTTGAGCATTCAGGGAAATATGTGATTTCCAAAAAGGCGGAGCTTTGGTCAGCAGATAACGAGGAGTTTCTTTATTTTATAAATATCCCCCACCTTACGGTGGAGTTATATGAAAAATGGCGGGATTATGTGCAGAAGGATGGAATGGAACGCCTTCATATCGGTTCCGGCCATATGGCATCCTTTATCACGCCGGTCTTTATCTGTGATACCTGTGAGGAGGAGGCCAGAAGAGCATTAAAGAAATGCCGCATCTCAAAAAGTTTTCATTTTTCACTGCATGGCTGGATGGATCATCACACCGCACTGGTGGAGCTTTCAACAGGACAGATTGATGCCAACAGCGGCGGCCGCCA
>FR894538.1:23228-42098 GCA_000436115.1 Firmicutes bacterium CAG:534
TTGAAAAAAGTACTATATTCATCAAAAACGAAGGGAGATAAGTAAAATGAATTCATTAGTACTTCTGCTCATCTGCGTAGCTGTTTTGGCAATTGGATACATCTTTTACGGTGGCTGGTTATGTAAGCAGTGGGGCGTAGGTGAAGGAAAAACAGAAACGCCTGCTCATACTATGGAGGATGGTGTGGATTATGTTCCTGCAAAGGCTCCGATTCTGATGGGACATCACTTTTCCTCAATCGCAGGTGCCGGCCCTATTACAGGACCGATCGGCGCAGCAATGTTCGGCTGGCTGCCCGTAACGCTTTGGATCCTGATTGGAGGAATTTTCTTTGGCGGCGTTCATGACTTTGGCGCATTATTTGCATCTGTCCGCAATAAAGGTATGTCCATCGGAGAAATTATTTCTGCAAACATGAGCAAAAGGGCAAAGAGACTGTTTATCATCTTCTCTTACCTGACACTGATCCTGGTAGTAGCTGCATTTGCATCTATTGTAGCAAGCACCTTCGGAGCAGTTTATGATGAGAGCGGAGCAGTGGATATGGCAAAATCTGCCACACCTGCTTCGGTAGCAATGATCTCCATGCTCTTTATTGTGATCGCCATTGTATTTGGCTTCTGCGTATACCGCAGGAATGTTCCCATGGGGATCGCATCGGTTGTAGGCGTATTGGCGATTGCTGGTATTATGGCGATCGGAATGAATTTCCATCCGATCTATCTTTCCACTAAGACCTGGATGTGGATCGTAGGACTTTATATTGCCATTGCTTCTGTAACGCCTGTATGGATCCTGCTGCAGCCCCGTGACTATTTAAGCTCCTTCCTGCTTTATGCAATGCTGGGAGTTGCTTTCTTCGGCGTAGTTGTGGCACATCCTACCTTTGACGCAAGCTTCCCGGTATTTGGAGGCTTTGCAGTAGATAACGGAAACGGTGTGCAGTATCTGTTCCCGGTACTGTTTACAACAGTAGCCTGCGGTGCGATTTCCGGTTTCCATTCACTGGTTTCTTCCGGAACAACCTCCAAGCAGCTTGACAAGGAAAAGGATGCAAGACCCATTGCTTACGGCGGCATGCTGTTAGAGTGTGTGCTTGCAGTTCTGACCCTTTGTGCTATCGGATATGCATATAAGTGGAACGCAGCCAATCCGGATAACGCTCTGGTTGGTGCAACGGCAATCTTCGGAGGCGGTATTGCCCACATGATCGATGGGATTATTCCTGGAAGCTATCAGGTTTTGAATTCTCTGCTGGTACTTACTTATTCAGCATTCTGCCTGACCTCTCTTGATACAGCAACCCGTCTGGCACGTTTCATGTTCCAGGAGTTTTGGCTTGAGCCTGGACAGACCACCAAGGACGTAAAAGAGGGATGGAAGAAGGTTATGGTAAATCCTTACTTTGCAACCATTCTTACAGTAGTTCTCGGCATCCTTCTTGGTATGACCGGATATGCAAAGATCTGGGGATTATTCGGAGCTGCAAACCAGCTGCTTGCCGGTATCGGCCTTCTGGCTGTTGCTACCTGGCTTGGCAATGCAGGGAAGAACAACAAGATGTTCCTGTTCCCTATGGGCTTTATGGTTATCGTAACGATCTGCTCTCTGGTACTGACTGTTAAAAATCAGATTGGCATCATTGCAGCAGGCGGCGCAGACTGGGGTCCTTATGCACAGACCATCTTAGGAATCCTTCTGATCGGACTTGCACTTGTGCTTGTGGTTGAAGGCGTGCAGACCCTTTCAAAGCAAAAAGCAGGAAAAGCAAAGGCTTAAACTGTACATAATGTAAAAAAATGATTTGTAGGACCGGCGTGCAGCTTTGCATGCTGGTCCTTTTGCTGCGAAGAAAATGGTATTCTGCCATTTTTTTTAACATAACTGTCACTTTTCTGTTAAGATTGAATGGTAGTTTAGATCCCATATTCCTGCTATAATATGTAAAAAATAATAGCAAAGGTGGTAAAAGTATGAGAAAATATTACATAGACAGGATCAGAACAGTGACCATTATCCTGGTGGTGGTTTATCACATTATTTATATGTTTAACTCTGTAGTGACAGAGGGAGTGATCGGGCCGATTATGCAGGCAAAGGGATTGAACGTCATACAATACCTGCTGTATCCATGGTTTATGGTGATCCTGTTTTTGCTAAGCGGCATGTGCTCTAATTATTATCTGCAGACCCATACCGCAAAAGAATATGTAAGCTCCAGAACCAGAAAGCTTCTGGTTCCCTCCACCATAGGGATTTTGGTATTCGGATGGGCCCAGGGATATATCAATATGGCTATCAGCCATGCTTTTGAAACCATGTCGGATCAGATACCCGGAGCGGTTTCCTACCTGATCATGTGTGTGTCAGGAACAGGAGTATTGTGGACCATACAGGTTATGTGGATTTTCTCTATGCTGCTTATCCTGGTAAGGAAGATCGAAAAGGGCTATCTGCAAAGAGCAGGCAAAAAGCTGGGGATCATCGGTCTGGTTCTTCTTGGTATTTTAGCATGGGGAGCTGCTCAGATCTTAAATACGCCTGTCATTGCAGTATATCGCTTTGGAATATACGGCTTTGCTTTTTTTGCAGGATACTTCATTTTTGCAGCAGAAGAGGTAACAGACACTTTGAAGAAGTATGCGCTCTGGCTTGTAGGGGCAGCCTGCATCCTTGGCATTTTATATGCATGGCATGATTATGGAAATAATTACGCCGTGGAGCCATCGGTAAACAGTCCTCTGGCAGTTGCCTATGGCTGGATGATGTGTCTGGCGATGCTGGGAGCAATGAAGCGTTTTGGAAATAATGGGTCTAGGTTCCTTACCTTTATGACGAAAAAAAGCTTCGGTCTTTATGTATTCCATTATCTGGCGCTATCTGCCTGTGCCTATTATCTGACACAGTATACAAGGCTGCCGGGAGCGGTAATTTATATTCTGACGGCACTGGCGGCTTTCTTAGGAGGGCTTGCTCTTTATGAGATAATATCCAGGATCCCGGTACTGCGTTTCTGCATCCTGGGAATGAAGGGAGAAAAAAAGAATGTTTTGTGATAATCTGATATCGCTTAGAAAAATGAAACAAATGTCCCAGGAACAGCTGGCTGAGGCAGTCGGAGTCAGCAGGCAGACCATATCCAAGTATGAAACCGGAGAGGCGTTGCCGGATATTGACAAGTGTAAGATAATGGCGGAGCTGTTTGATGTTTCCCTGGATGATCTTGTAAATTATGATAAACAGGCGTCAGGGCTTGGAATTCCTCCCAAAGGAAAGTACATGTTTGGTCTGGTAAAGGTGGGAGATAAGGGACAGATTGTCATTCCAGCCAAGGCAAGAAAAATCTTTGGGATAGAACCCGGGGACAATCTGGTGATCCTGGGGGATGAAACCCAGGGACTTGCTCTCATAGTAGAGAGAAGCTTTATGAAACTGTTTAACAACTTATCGTCATAAAAGTGCATCTTACCCTCCTGGGGCTTGTGTTTTTGCTGCGGATTCTGTAAAAAGAAAAGAGGTTCTCGAAAGAAAGGGAAAGGGAGAGAAGCATTGGAGAGAGCAATTTTTGTAGAAGGTTTGCAGGGGGCAGGGAAGAGCACCATGGTAAACCGGCTGTCGCAAAAAAATCCGGAATATACAGTATACAGGGAAGGAGATTATGTACCGGTGGAGCTTGCCTGGTGCGCTTATGTGGATCAGGAAACCTACCAGATGCTGTTTGAAAAGTATTCCGGGCTTAAGGAAGAGATTTATAAAAATACCGTCCGGGAGGAGGATGCATATGTGATCGCATATACCAAAATCCTCACAAAAATACCAGGCTTTCACAAGGATCTTGAGCAGTATGAGATCTATAACGGAAATAAGAGCAGGGAGCAGTTTGAAGAGATTGTTTTAAAACGTTATCAAAGATGGAACCCAAAAGGAGAAATTTTTGAGTGTGCCTTTTTGCAGAATATATTGGAAAATATGCTGCTTTATCTTCAAGTGGAGGAGGAAGAGATCCTGGACTTCTACAGACGGCTGAAAGAGGTTCTTGTGGGCAAGAAAACGGAGATCCTTTTGGAGCATCGTATCTTAAAGGAAGTGTTCGGAAAGGAAACCCGCATTTTAAGATCAAAACAGGAAATGCCGGCTTAGGAAAAGGAGATAGAGATGGAATTTGCAATAGAAGAATATATGCCGTATAGTCTGCTTACATTTTTGGTACTTGCAGGTTTTTATGCGATTTATTTTATTAAAATGCTTCTTCAAAGAAGAAAGGGGATACGAACCCATCAGATCGGAAGCCGCAAGGAGGCAGGGCTTCATAGGGTGGAAAGACTGATGGGATTTGCAACACTTTTTATTGTGCCGGTGCAGCTTGCCTCTGTGATTCTGAAGTGGAACATGATGCCTGCGAATGGAAGGTTTACCGGCTTTTTTGTTGGGACTTTGGGAGATCTGATTTTTCTCATATCTGTAATGTGCATGAAGGACAGCTGGAGAGCGGGAATTCCCAAACAGGATAAGACAAAGCTTGTGACAGACGGAATTTATGCTTATAGCCGGAACCCTGCTTTTCTGGGCTTTGATCTGCAGTATGTAGGAGTAATGCTTATGTATTGCAATCCACTTACCATACTCTTTACGGCTTTTACCATGCTTATGCTGCATTTGCAGATTTTGCAGGAGGAAAAGTACATGGCGGCAACCTTCGGAGAAGAATATCTGCAATATAAAAAGCAGGTTTTCCGTTATCTGGGAAGAAAAAACGGATCCGTATTAAGAGATCAGGGAAAGATGCCGATATAAATACTAGTCACGGATGACACCAGCTTTTGGTGTCATTTTTTTTGCACAGCAGAAAGCAGGCGGACTTAAGATCGCAAAAAACAAGGATCGGGAGCTTTCCAGCAAAAAGCAAAAGATCCGGAAGGGAGTAGTATCATGATACAGATGAAGGGGATAGAAGGGGAATATGCAGGCAGGATTTTAGATGCCAGGAAGGAAAAGGGAGCGGAAAAAGCCCGTGATATGGAGGACTTTGGAGGATTTTTAAAGAAAGCAGAGGGGAAATGTCCATACAGTGCTTTGGCTAAAGATGGGATCATTGAGTATAATGGAGTCATTTTTGTTTGTGATTACAAAAGAAATACGATCAGTCTGGGAGATGTATCTGATCCAAGACAGGTTTTGAATATCAGTCTGCCAAGCGGAGGCAATCTGAAGGTGAATGTAAATTGCTTTGGGGATCTGAGCAGGGCGGCAGGGATGTTTACGCCGGAGGATCTGAATGCGATCCTGCGTGCTATTCACCAATATCAGTTCTGCGTTAAGAAGCAAAATGAAATGGAAGAAGAGACCTTTCAGGGACTGATGAGGGCGCAGGCAGGAGCGGAAGAGAACGAAACGGAGGAAACGGATAAACCGTAAGCCTTCACAAAATAAATGGTCAAAAAAACGGATGTGAAATTTCACATCCGTTTTTTGATCATCAAATGTACTTATGCCTGAGGGCCTGCAGAAACTAAAGCCTTACCAGCCTTGTTTCCTTCGTACTTAGCAAAGTTCTTGATAAATCTTGCAGCAAGATCCTTTGCTTTTGTTTCCCACTCAGATGCATCCTTGTAGGTATCACGAGGATCAAGGATTGCAGGATCAACACCAGGAAGCTCTGTAGGAACTTCAAAGTTGAAGTGAGGAATGGTCTTGGTAGGAGCGTTGTTGATGGCGCCGCTTAAGATAGCGTCAATGATACCACGGGTGTCACGAATGGAAATACGCTTTCCGGTTCCGTTCCAGCCTGTGTTAACAAGGTATGCCTTTGCACCGCTCTTCTCCATCTTCTTAACCAACTCTTCAGCATACTTGGTAGGATGAAGCTCAAGGAATGCCTGTCCGAAGCAAGCTGAGAAGGTAGGTGTAGGCTCGGTAATACCACGCTCGGTACCAGCAAGCTTTGCAGTAAATCCTGACAGGAAGTAATACTGTGTCTGCTCAGGAGTCAGGATAGATACCGGAGGAAGTACGCCAAATGCATCTGCGGATAAGAAGATAACATTCTTAGCTGCGGGTGCAGAAGAGATAGGACGTACAATGTTCTTGATATGATCAATAGGATAAGATACACGAGTATTCTCGGTTACGCTCTTATCGTTGAAGTCGATCTTTCCGTTTGCATCCAGAGTAACGTTCTCAAGAAGAGCATTACGCTTGATTGCATTGTAGATATCAGGCTCAGAATCCTTGTCAAGGTTGATAACCTTAGCATAGCAGCCGCCTTCAAAGTTGAATACGCCGTTGTCATCCCAGCCGTGCTCATCATCACCGATTAAGAGACGCTTAGGATCGGTGGAAAGAGTTGTCTTACCTGTACCGGAAAGACCAAAGAAGATTGCGGTGTTTTCACCGTTCATATCTGTATTTGCAGAGCAGTGCATGGAAGCCATACCCTTCAGAGGCAGATAGTAGTTCATCATGGAGAACATACCCTTCTTCATTTCTCCGCCGTACCAGGTGTTGATGATAACCTGCTCGCGGCTTGTGATGTTGAAAGCAACACAGGTCTCGGAGTTAAGACCAAGCTCCTTGTAATTTTCAACCTTAGCCTTGGATGCGTTGTAAACAACAAAGTCAGGCTCGAAATCCTTCAGTTCATCCTCTGTAGGTCTGATGAACATGTTTGTTACAAAGTGAGCCTGCCAAGCAACCTCAACGATGAAACGGATTGCCATACGGGTATCCTTGTTAGCGCCGCAGAATGCATCTACAACGAAAAGTCTCTTGTTGGAGAGCTCTTTCTTTGCGATATCCTTAACAGCAGCCCAAGTGGTCTCTGTCATAGGATGGTTGTCATTCTTGTACTCGTCAGAGGTCCACCATACAGTGTCCTTTGAATTTTCATCAACAACGATGAATTTGTCTTTAGGTGAACGGCCAGTGTAGATACCGGTCATAACGTTAACTGCACCAAGTTCGCTAACCTGTCCTTTTTCATAGCCTTCCAGATCTGCTTTGGTTTCCTCTTCGAATAACATTTCGTAAGAAGGGTTGTAAACAACCTCTGTGGTTCCGGAAATGCCATACTTGCTTAAATTGATTTCTGCCATTTTAGTTACCTTTCCTTTCGTTATGTAATTATATAGTAATCACCTGCCGGGGCAGGCCTTACAATATCATTGGCAGAGAGCCATATGCGCCAGACTCCCTACCACAATTATACATATTTCTTATATAAAATCAACAAAAATCGTGAAAGTAAAACAGAGATTTAACTCCCCTTCAAAGAGAAAGATTGTGAGAAATGAAAACTTGAGATAAAATAATCAATAGTAAGAAATTACAGGCATATGTAAGGAGCAGAAAAATGGAGTATCGGAAGATTGACCTGGAAACCTTTCCCCGGAAAGCATATTTTGAGTATTTTAAAACACTTGCAAACCCTTATGCAGGGGTGACGGTGGAAGTAGATATTACAGATTTTATCCAGAAAGTAAAAAGAGAAAAGCTGCCTTTTTTCCTGAGCTTTTTGTACTGCGCCGGGAGAGCGGCCAACATGGTGGCAGAACTGAGACAGCGGATTGACGGGGGAGTGCCCGTGGAGTTTGCAAGCTGCGACACCTCCCATACGGTTATGAAGGCAGACGGCACCTACGGCTACTGCCGCCTGAACTGCATGCAGCCCTTTGAAGAATATATCGGCCAGGCAGTTGCAAAGCAGGAGAAGGCAAAGGAGGAAGCAGATCTTGAGGATGGAGAAGACGGACTGAGCCTTTTGTTTGTTTCCACGCTGCCATGGCTGCATTATACCTCTTTGCAGCAGCCTACTCCCATTCCGGCAGACAGTAATCCCAGGATCACCTGGGGGCAGTATGCTGCAAACGGTGAAAAGGTGACCATGCCGGTGACCCTGCTTGTCAATCATGCGCTGGCAGACGGCAGCCACATGGCACAGTTTTTTGAAGAACTTTCCAGACAGATGGAGGGCTTCAAGGCGTGATTTTTCTTCCGAAAAATGCAACTTGACCACCTGAAACGCAACTTGGCGTGCAGGTGGTTTTTTTCTGCCTGAATTGTGATATGGTGCAGATAACAGATCAACAGCAAAGAGGAGAAAAGATTGAAAAATAAAATTTTTCAATCGCGAGATTTGTGTCTGCGCGCACTTGACACAAACTCGGCATGTGCCAAAAAGTGTGCGCAGAAATGAGGATAAAAATGATCACAGCTATTTTGCTACTTGTTTTATTTTTGGGAGAATTGTTTTTTGTAATTTGGAACTGCAAGGAAAAGAGCATCCACCGAAGGGAAAAAATGCTTTACCGCTATGGAATGCTGCTTCTTCTTACATGTCTTGTGCTGACCGACGTGCTGAAAGGAACGCTGCGCTACGGCATGCTGCTTTTTCTGCTTTTTGTGCAGGGAACAATCCTTTTACTTCAGACACTGCGCAGAGCAGGAAAGGAAGGGGCGGATGCGGCAGATCAGAGGAAGGTAAGGGTTCCCAGACAGGTTCTGCATCTTTTGGGGACGATGATCCTGTTTGGAATCGCCCTGATCCCGGCAATCTTTTTCCCGCAGTATCAGCCCCTAAAGCCTACCGGGGAATATGAGGTATGCAGTGTGGTGGAAACCTGGGAGGATCAAAGCAGAATAGAAACTTATTCCGATACCGGGGAAAACAGAAAGGTTACCATTAAGATCTGGTATCCCAAAGAAAACGGAACCTATCCGCTGGCAGTGTTTTCCCATGGAGCGGGAGGAATGCTGGAAAGCAACGCCTCTACCTGTGAGGAACTGGCTTCCCACGGATATGTGGCAGTGTCCATCGCCCATCCCTATCAGGCTGCTTTCGTCGAAGACACCTCGGGGAAGGTAACTTTGGCAGATCAGGAATTTATGAGTCAGGTCATGACAGACAATGGATCTGATACGGAGGAGCATGAGCAGAAGATTTATCAGCTGCAGAAGGAATGGATGGAGATCAGGACAGGGGATGAAAACTTTGTGCTGGATACCCTGCTGCAGAAAGCGGCCGAAGGAGAAGGGGAGCCTTATGACAGGATAGACGCCGAAAAGATCGGACTGTTCGGACATTCCCTGGGAGGAGCAACCAGCGTGGCAGTGGGAAGACAGCGGAAGGACATTTCTGCTGTGATTGACATTGAAGGCACCATGCTTGCCGAATATACCGGATATGAAAACGGAAAACATTCCTTTCAGCAGGAGCCTTATCCGGTTCCTCTTCTGGACATAAATTCCCGAAAGGTCTATGAGCTGGCAAAAGGCTATCCCCAGGAATATGTAAACTTCTATGTAGGAGAACATGCAGTGGAATTCCGGGAAGTGGTCTTTGAGGATGCAGGGCATATGAATTTCTGTGATCTCTCCATGGTTTCGCCGATTTTGGCAAAAATCCTGGGAACCGGAAAGGTAAATGCAAGGAAATGTCTTGAAAATCTGAATGAAATAGTATTAAATTATTTTGATTACTATTTAAAAGGAAAGCAGGGCATCACAATAGCGGATACCTACTAGGGGAAGAAAAAGAAAGATGAGAGTACGGATCAGAAGGATTGCAGAAAAGGAAAAGGAGCAGGTGGTCATTGAATGCGTAGAGGTGACCTCCCAGGTGGAAGATATTTATGCTTATGCAAAAGCAAAGGGAGAAGAAATCTGCGGGATCCTTACCTGCACCATACCGGAGGAGGAAAGAAGCAGGCAGATAGAGCGGCTTGCGCTGGATGCAATCCTTTACTTCGAGGCAGTGGATGATAAGGTCTTTGCCTATACGAAGGAAAAAGAATATGAAGTCAGGATCAGATTATATGAGATAGAAAAAAATTACAGGAGCAGCTATTTTGTACGCTGCTCCAAATCTGTTGTACTGAACCTGATGCAGCTTGAAGGCATTTCACCGGCTCTCAACGGCAGATTTTACGCACATATGAAAAATGGAGAAAAACTGGTGATCTCAAGACAGTACGCTCCTGCCCTAAAAGAGATTGTAATGGGATAGTATAAGGAAAAAGAGGATGAAATCATATGAAATGGGAAAAAAATAAGAATACAGCAACAGATTTTCTGCTTTCTTTCTTTATTATAACCGCATGTATTACCATCATGGAAGCGGTGATAGGAACTATTTTTATGCCGGGAGAACGGTTTGGATTTGAAGCCTTTTTTTCACCGCCGCTTTTTGGCTTCCTTTCAGCGTTGTCCAGTGTGGTTACCTTTTCCAGACGTCAGCTTTCGGCAGGAGCTATGGCGGTCAGGCTGTTTTTGCAGCTTGCCATGATCGAGGCCATGGTGCTTCTCGTAAACTTTTTCTTTGGAAACTGGGAGCTGTTTACAGCGCCTATGATCCTTACGCTTATTTTAGGGATTGCACTGATCTTCTGCGTGGTCTATCTGGTCATGTGGCTCAATGAAAGAAGGATCTCAAGGTTTTTCAATGAAAGGCTTCTGGAATTTCAGAAGGAAGTGCAGCTTCGGAATGAGGAAAGATTGAAAAATCAGGAAGCATGGGGCGGCAGATAGGAGGAACGAAAAGTATGGGTTTTTTACATCAGCTTCTGCGTTATCATAAGATCTGTATACAGTGCCATAATAATCCTGATGCGGATGCGCTGGCATCGGCATACGGCCTGCAATGCTTTTTCAGGGAAAAGCAGGTGAGTGCAGAGATTATTTATGGAGGAAGCGAGACCGTCAGGCGGTTTAATCTGCAATATATGATGGATGCCCTTGCCATAGAGGCAAGGCATGTGACAAAGCTGCCGGAAACAGAGCTGCTGTTAGTGGTGGACGGACAGTATGGAGAGGGAAATGTCCAGACCTTTGATGCGCCGGAGATAGCGGTGATTGACCATCACTACTGCGTTTCCAATGAAAATGAAAATACCTTTATCAAAAGTGAGTATCAGAGCTGCTCTACGGTGGTTTATGAACTGCTTTTGGAGGAGGGCTATCCGGTGCAGGAAAATGAAAAGCTCCGGACGGCGCTTTTGTATGGACTTTATATGGACACCTCTTCTTTCCAGGATCTTTACCGGGAAAGAGATATTCAGATGCGAAGCGCCCTTCTGGGAGAAAATCCGGTCTTTGAACGGCTTACAAAGTCCAGCATGACCATGGAAGAGCTGATGATCGCCGGAGATGCGCTGCAAAATCATTATTTTGATCCGGAAAGATGCTTTGCCATTGTTCCGGCAATCCACTGTGAGCAGGCGGTGCTTGGTATTATTGGGGATCTGGTCATACAGGTGGATGTGATCCTGGCAAGCCTGACCTATACGGCAGTGGGGGGAGGGTATCAGTTCTCCATACGAAGCTGTGACAATACCATTCCGGCCAATCAGCTGGCAGCTTATATCTGTGAAGGGATCGGCTCGGGAGGAGGACACACCAAGAAGGCAGGAGGCAGGATTTCAGCAAGAAGTTTTCGGAAAAAGTATGGGGAAGCAGATATTTTTGATGTGCTGAACAGGCGGATGAAGGAATTTATCAGACCGGCCATACCATAGCAAAAACTGACAAAATAGGGAACAGATAAGATCGAGATTGACAGAAATACTTTTTTTATACTATAATTATGACTTGTGTAAAATAAACAGGTCATAATTTTTTTATGGCCACTTAATTTAGGAGGAAAGTATTATGAAGAAGAAAGTGTTAAGTTTACTGTTAACAGTAGCCATGACAGCTTCCTTACTGGTAGGATGCGGATCTGGTAATGCAGCAGAGACCACTGATGCAGCAACAGAAGAAGCAGCTCCCGAGGAAGAAACAGCATCTGAGGATGCAGCAGACACAGAGGAGTCTGCAGAGGCTGAAGAGTCTACAGAGTCTACAGAGTCTACAGAGGCAGAGAGCACAGGGGAAGAGGCAGCAGTCACTGTTGAGGGCAAGATCGCAATGATCACAGACTCCGGTGATATTACAGACGAGTCCTTTAACCAGATCACATGGGAAACCTGCCAGGCTTACGGCGAGAAGAATGGTATCGACTGCGAATATTATAAGCCCGCTGAGGATACTGACGAGGAGAGAATCAACTCCATCGAGCTTGCAATCGCAGACGGCGCAACCGTTGTTGTAATGCCCGGTTATCTGTTTGGACCTGCCATTGCTGAGGAGCAGGGTCTTCACACAGATGTTTCCTTTATTGCAGTTGATGTTATCGAAGGCGACATTGTAAACCTTGCAGGTGAGAATGTAGCTCTTGGCGACAACGTATATATCTGCTCCTTCCAGGAAGAGCAGGCTGGCTATCTTGCTGGTTATGCAGCAGTTAAGGATGGCTATACAAGCCTTGGCTTCCTTGGCGGTATTGCAGTTCCTGCCGTTATCCGTTATGGTTTCGGATATGTACAGGGCATCAATGCAGCAGCAGAGGAGCTTGGCGTTGACGTAGCTGTTAAGTATTACTACGGCGGACAGTTCTACGGTGATGATGCGATCACAGCTCGTATGGAAGGCTGGTATGCAGACGGAACACAGGTTGTATTTGCCTGCGGCGGCGGTATTTATACTTCCGCACTGGATGCAGCAGAGGAGCATGACGGCAAGGTGATCGGTGTTGACGTTGATCAGCGTCCTGTTATCGGAGATCGTTGCATCACTTCTGCTATGAAGAACCTTGCATCTGCTGTAAACACAGCATTAAACGCTTACTTTACAGGTAACTTCGCTTCCATCGGCGGAAAGTCAGAGCAGCTTGGCCTTACACAGGGCGACTACATCGGACTTCCTACAGAGGATGCATCCTGGGGCTTTAATACCTTTACAGTAGAAGAGTATGAGAAGGTTCTTGCAGGACTGACAGATGGATCTATCGTAGTATCTAACGACATTGAAAATCAGCCTGAGGTTGGTTCTCATGTAACTGTAGATTACATCCAGTAAAAAAGAACGCAAAAAGGAGAGAAGAGTTTCCTTCTCTCCTTTTTTTTATTCCCAAAAGATGTTATATTATATGAAAAGGGAAATTTTGCTCAAAAATTAAGAAGGGGTTACATGCTTATGGAAAACGATTATATCATTGAGATGCTGGGCATCACAAAAGAATTCCCGGGAATTAAGGCAAATGATAACATTACATTGCAATTAAAAAGAGGAGAGATCCATGCGCTTCTGGGAGAGAACGGAGCAGGAAAATCTACGCTTATGAGTATCCTGTTTGGTCTCTATCAGCCGACTTCCGGTATCATTAAGAAGAATGGAAAGGAAGTTAAGATCAGTTCTCCCAACGATGCAAATGATCTGAATATCGGAATGGTTCACCAGCATTTCAAATTGGTAGAATGTTTTTCCGTTCTGGATAATATTATTCTGGGAGTTGAGCCCACCAAGGGGCTTTTCCTGGAGAAAAAGGGCGCAAGAAAAAAGGTAATGGAGCTCAGTGAAAAATATGGACTGAAGGTGGATCCGGATGCCCTTGTTTCAGATATTACAGTGGGAATGCAGCAGCGTACGGAAATCCTGAAGATGCTTTACCGGGATAACGAGGTGCTGATTTTTGATGAGCCTACAGCGGTTCTGACCCCACAGGAGATCAGCGAGCTGATGAAGATCATGAAAAACCTTGCAAAGGAAGGCAAGTCCATCCTTTTTATCACCCATAAGCTCAACGAGATCATGGAGGTGGCAGACAGATGTACCATCCTGCGCAAGGGAAAATGCGTAGGAACGGTTAAGATTGCAGATACCTCCAAGGAAGAGCTTTCCAGAATGATGGTAGGCAGAAATGTAAGCTTCAGCGTAGACAAGAAGGAAGCAGAGCCGGGAGAAACGGTTTTGCAGGTTGAACATATGACAGTGCCCAGTAAGGCCCATTCCAATGATGCGGTAAAGGATGTGTCTTTTAATGTGCGAAGAGGTGAGATCGTATGTATTGCAGGAATTGACGGCAATGGGCAGACAGAATTTGTGTATGGACTGACCGGACTTGAGAAAATCAGCGGGGGAACCATTACCTTTGCAGGACACGATATTACCAAGGCGTCCATACGAGAGCGTTCTAAGCTGGGAATGAGCCATATTCCCGAGGACCGCCATAAGCATGGACTGGTACTGGATTATACCCTGGAGCAGAACATGGTATTACAAAGGTACTGGCAGCCGGAATTCCAGTCAGGAGGCTTTATTAAGTCAAAGGCAGTGCGGGATTATTCCGAAAAGCTGATCGATCAGTATGATGTAAGAAGCGGACAGGGGGCGGTTACCGTTACCCGGGGAATGTCAGGAGGAAACCAGCAGAAAGCCATTATAGCCAGGGAAATTGACAAGGATCCGGAGCTTCTTGTAGCAGTGCAGCCCACAAGAGGCCTGGATGTGGGAGCCATTGAGTACATCCATAACCAGCTCGTTGCACAGAGGGATAAGGGTAAGGCAGTGCTTCTGATCTCACTGGAGTTAGATGAAGTAATGGATGTTTCGGATCGTATTCTTGTAATGTATGAAGGAAGACTGGTTGGACAGTTCGATCCCAAGGAGATCACAGTAGAAGAATTGGGATTATACATGGCCGGGGCAAAGAAAAAAGATGTCCCTGCAAAGGTTTGAGAGAAAGGGGAAAGAAGATGAGCGAAAAGACAAAAAATGCCCTTTTATCCATTGTAGCTTCTCTGGTATGTATTGTTTTGGGACTGGCAGTCGGTTTTCTGGTTCTGACCTGCATCAATGCGGATAATGCTCTGGATGGAATGGCAAGGATTATTAAAGGTGGTTTCCACTTAAAACCCAAGGGGATCGGAAGTGAGATCGCCCAGGCAGCACCCCTGATCATGACAGGTCTTTCTGTTGCCTTTGCATTTAAAACAGGACTTTTTAACATTGGAGCCGCCGGTCAGTATACGGTAGGAGTATTTGGAGCATTATATTTTGCCCTGATCTTACATATGCCCTGGTATGTGTGCCTTCTGGCAGCCATGATCTGCGGGGCGGTATGGGGAGCAGTTCCCGGAATTTTCAAGGCATATTTTAATGTCAATGAGGTTATTACCTCCATTATGTTTAACTGGATAGGACTTTATCTGGTAAATGAACTGATGTATACCGGTGTCCCCGGAATGTATGATCAGAAGACCACAAGAACCTATAAGCTCAGTTCAACTTCTCCGTCCTCTCTGATCCCGGATCTTGGGCTGAATGCAGTGTTTAAAACTAACTCTACAACCATAGCCATTTTCCTTGCAGTGGCATTTGCCATTGTGGTTTATGTGATCCTTAGCAAAACCACCTTCGGGTATGAACTGAAGGCCTGCGGATTTAATAAGGACGCAGCAAAATATGCCGGTATCAACGAAAAGAGGAATATTGTCTTATCCATGACGATCTCCGGTGCACTTGCGGGAATTGGAGCAGGTCTTTATTTCCTTTCCGGCGCTTCCGAATGGAATCCACAGGTATCCACAGCGCTGCCGGCAGTTGGCTTTAATGGTATTCCTGTAGCGCTTCTGGCGCTCAGCAACCCTATCGGCGTGATCTTTGCAGCAATCTTTGTAGCGCATATTTCAGTAGGCGGCTCTTACCTGCCCACGAAATATTATCAGCCTGAAATTGCGGATCTGATCGTTGCGGTGATCATTTATCTTTGTGCCTTTGTAATGCTGTTCAAGGAAATGATCAGAAGATCTCTTGGCAAAAAGAAGAGAGCGGAAGAAGCGGCAAAGGAAAGCGGAAAGGGGGAGACAAAGTAATGTTCCTTTTGATTAAATTTACCCTGCTTTATGCAGTGGTCTTAATGCTTGTAGCCCTGGGAGGCATGTTTTCGGAACGAAGCGGCGTGATCAATATCGCCCTGGAGGGAATTATGGTCATTGGCGGTCTGGCAGGAGTGTTTGTGCTGTCGCTGCTGGGAGATAAGATGCCTGCGCCCCTTCTTGTTGCAGTATCCATACTGGTAAGCGCCCTGGCAGGAATCATATATTCCCTGCTGCTTGGCTTTTCAGCCATTACGCTGAAGGCGGATCAGACCATCGGCGGAACAGCGTTAAATATGCTGGCAACAGCCATTGCCATCGTCATTGTAAAGGCATTTAATAATTCGGCAGCCACAGGCAACGGAGCGGCGTCAGCAAAGCTGACCTACAGCAATGCGGCCTTTATTTATAAGATCGGCCCCTTTACCATTAATATTTTCCTGATCATCGGGATCCTGCTTTTGATCTGCAGCTATGTATTTCTGTTCAGAACCAAATGGGGACTGCGGCTCAGATCCTGTGGGGAGCATCCACAGGCAGCGGATTCTGTGGGAATTAATGTGTACCAGTGGAGATATATCGGCGTGGCAATTTCCGGTGCGCTTGGCGGAATTGGAGGATTTGCCTATATAGTTCCTTCCGTTACCACCTGGAACTTTGAGGTAGGCGTTGCCGGAGCCGGCTTCTTGGCATTGGCGGTTATGATTTTCGGACAATGGAAGCCCTTCAATATTGCGGCAGCGGCAGTTTTCTTTGCAGTTTTCAGATCCCTTGCCAATATTTCCGATTCCACAGTGCTTGCAAACCTTGGGCTTTCCAAGAATATTTACAGCATGATGCCTTTTATCGCTTCCATGATTATTCTGGCATTTACCTCCAAGAATTCAAAAGCGCCTAAGGCAGAGGGAATTCCTTACGATAAGGGAGCAAGATAAAGGGGATAGAAATGGATACCATACTGATTGGAATTGCCGGGGGAACCGGCAGCGGAAAAACTACGCTGGCAGATAAGCTGATCGAAAGCTTTGGAAAGGAAGAGGTCAGCGTCCTGCGGCATGATAATTATTATAAACGTCATGATGATATGGATTATGAGCAGCGCGCCAGGTTAAACTATGACCACCCGGATGCCTTTGACACCCCCCTTCTCTGTGAGCATATTGCAAGCTTAAAGGCAGGAAAGGCAGTAGAAGTGCCGGTGTATGATTATACCATACACAACAGGTCTTCTGAAACAATGCTGGTAGAACCGGCGCCTGTGATCATTCTGGAGGGGATCCTGATCTTTGTGGAAAAGGAGCTTTGTGACCTGATGGACATTAAGGTGTTTGTAGATACGGATGCGGATGTGCGTATTCTGCGGAGGATCGTCAGGGATGTCAATGAGAGGGGAAGATCTTTAGAAAGCGTGATCGGCCAGTACCTGACTACGGTAAAGCCCATGCACGAACAGTTTGTAGAACCAAGCAAGCGCCGGGCCGATATCGTCGTTCCCGAGGGAGGACAAAACCAGGTGGCGCTTGAAATGTTGATCGAAAGGGTCCGCAGGCACCTGAAAGCCTGACAGAGGCTAATAGATGGGGAGGGTGACGCTGAAGGTAGTCATTTCGTTTTCACTGCCCGCATCTATGGTTCCTCCGTGGAGGAGGACGATTTCTTTTGCGATTGCAAGACCGAGGCCCGCTCCGCCAGTATTGGTGCTGCGGGCTTCGTCCATTCTGTAGAACTTTTCAAAAATAGCGTTCAGCTTTTCCGCCGGAATGGTTTTTCCCTGATTTATAAAACAGATAAAAATATCTTTTTCCCGTTTGCCGGCAACTACTTTGATCGGAGTGTTGGGATAACTGTAGGAAATGGCGTTCTTTAAAATATTATTGAACACCCTGGCCAGCTTAATGGAGTCCCCAAACACGGAAAGATCCTCTTCCACCTGCAGGGAGATCGTGTTCCCGTGAGCGGTAAGGAGAGGGTAAAATTCATCTGTAAGCTGCATCAGCATGAAGGAAAGATCCAGAGGTTCCTTTTCCAGTACGATCTGCTGCAGATTATAGCGTGTGATCTCAAAGAATTCATTGATCAGCTTTTCCAGACGAAGGGCCTTGTCCAGAGTGATATGGATGTATTTCCTGCGCTGAAGTTCCGGCATATCGGATGCTTCCTCCAGAAGATCCAGATAGCCGATCACGGAGGTCAGGGGCGTTTTCAGATCATGGGCGAGGTAGGTGATCAGGTCATTTTTCCGGTCGGTTTCATTTTTGATGGCCTGTTCGTGCCTTTGCATGGTGGATTTGATCTGGACGGCCTGTGCGGCGATCTCGGCATAGGCAGGCGGAAAAACATCATCCGATTCCAGATCATGATGCATATAGGTATGGATCATGGAACTGACCGTAGAGATGATCTTGCGGCTTTTTCTCTGGGCATAAAAATGTGCGGCAAGGACTACGGACAAAAGGTAAAATAAAAGCAAAAGAAGGAGAAGGGGAAATAAGATCTCCTTTGCTATATAAAGATAAATGCTAAGCCCAAGAAGAGCGGCATAGCAGAAAAGGAAAAGTGCAGAAAGCACATATTTCAGGTTTACTTTAGCTTTCAATTTTGTATCCACACCCCCAGACGGTTTTGATATAATTGGGCTCTTCAAAGGAATCCTGCATTTTTTCCCGAAGATGCCTTATATGGACGGTGATGGTATTATTGCTTTTGCTGAAATATTCGTCCCCCCATACGGCGTGAAATAGCTCCTCCGCACTGATCACCTGTCCTTTTTTTCTGCACAGAACAGAAAGGATCGTAAATTCGGTGGGGGTCAGGGGGAGAGGCCGCCCGTCCAGGGTACACTCATGGGTAAGACTGTTCAGAACAAGACCCCGGAGGGAGATCACATTGCCATCTTCTTCAGCAGGGTATGCGTTGTTGTATTTTTTGTATCTGCGAAGCTGGGCCTTGATCCTGGCAAGAAGCTCTAAGGGCCGGAAGGGCTTGGTCATATAGTCATCCGCTCCCAGTGTGAGCCCGGTGATCTTATCAATTTCCTGTTCTTTTGCGGTTAACATAATAATTGGGTAATTGAAATGCAGGCGTATTTTCTGACAAAGCTGAAACCCGTCTAATTTGGGCATCATCACATCCAGGATCGCCAGATCAAAAGCTTCTGTTTCTACGGCGGCAGCCGCTTCTTCC
>FR894538.1:42107-74915 GCA_000436115.1 Firmicutes bacterium CAG:534
GCCGCTTCTTCCGCATCATAGAAGGAATGGACATCATAGCCTTCGTTTGTAAGATAAAGGGAGATCAGATCGGTGATTTCCTTCTCATCATCCACAACCAGTATTTTTTCACTCATCGTTATCCTCATCCGCAGCAGACGGGGATTGCCTTACGGAAATTCAGACAGATAAGATCTGCTGTGAGTGTAAGACGGCCCGTGCGGTTTTTGTCTTTTACAGTATAACAGATTGAAAGGACAACAACAAGATAAACGAATTTCCCGGCTTGAAGCCGCAACCTTCTTATGCTATAATTAGTCGATTATGCAAGAAAATACATCAGAAGGGAGCAGAGGCAACATGAAAGCATTTTTAATTCTGGAAGATGGAACGGTATTTGTGGGAAAGCAGATCGGGGCCGTGAAGGAAGTGATCAGTGAGATCGTATTCAACACCTCAATGGCAGGCTATCTGGAAGTCCTTACGGATCCCTCCTATGCCGGGCAGGCAGTATGTATGACGTATCCGCTGATCGGAAATTATGGTGTATGCAGGGAGGATATGGAATCCAGAAGAGCATGGCCGGATGGCTTTATCGTCAGAGAGCTTTCTCCTATGGCAAGTAATTTCCGTAAAGATATGACGATCCAGGAATTTCTTATCGAACAGGATATTCCCGGAATTGCAGGGATCGATACCAGAGCGCTTACGAAGATCCTCCGTGAAAAGGGGACCATGAACGGTATGATCACCACCAATGAAAGCTATGATCTAAGTACAATTCTTCCGCAGTTAAAGAAATACACCACCGGCAAGGTAGTGGAAAAAGTCACCTGTTCCCAGAAATATGAAATAAAAGGGGTTAGATCCCTCAATGAAAACGGACCGCTTTCCGGCAGCGCCAGGTTTGATGCGGCGGCTTATGCTGCAGGAAAACGGGAAATGAGGCCAAGCATTACAAGGAGCCTGAGTGGACTTGGAAAGAAGGTAGCCCTGCTTGACCTAGGGGCCAAAAAGAACATTGCAGCTTCTCTTGCACAGCGGGGATGTGATGTGACAGTATATCCTGCCCTTACCAGTGCAGAGGAGATCCTTTCGGATCACCCGGATGGGATCATGCTTTCCAACGGGCCTGGAGATCCCAAGGAGTGCACCAGCATCATAGCTGAGATCAGAAAGCTTTATGAGTCTGAAGTGCCGATCTTTGCAATCTGCTTAGGGCATCAGCTTATGGCTCTTGCAACAGGGGCAGATACCTATAAAATGAAATACGGACACAGAGGTGGAAATCATCCGGTGAAGGATCTGGAAACCGGAAGAGTTTATATTTCCTCTCAAAATCATGGATATGTGGTAGATATGGACAAACTGGATCCCAAGATTGCAGTCCCCGCTTTTATCAATGTAAATGATGGAACAAACGAGGGGCTTGCCTATACCGGAAAGAACATTTTTACCGTACAGTATCATCCGGAGGCATGTCCGGGGCCGCAGGATTCCAGCTATCTGTTTGACCGTTTTATCAAAATGATGGAGGTGGGGAAAAATGCCTAAAAATCCAAATGTGAAAAGAGTCATGGTGATCGGCTCCGGCCCGATCGTGATCGGACAGGCGGCGGAATTTGACTATGCGGGCACACAGGCCTGCCGTTCCCTGAAGGAAGAGGGAGTGGAGGTTATTCTGGTAAATTCCAATCCCGCTACGATCATGACAGATAAAAACATTGCAGATAAGGTTTATATCGAGCCTTTGACGGCAAGGGTACTGGAACAGATCATTGAAAAGGAAAAACCGGACAGCATTCTGCCCACCCTTGGAGGACAGGCAGGATTAAACCTGGGAATGGAGTTGGCAGAATCAGGCTTTCTTGAGTCACACCAGGTGATGCTTCTTGGAACGACGGCAGAAACCATCAAAAAGGCAGAGGACAGACAGGCCTTTAAGGATACCATGGAAAAGATCGGAGAGCCCTGTGCGGCTTCTAAGGTGGTGGAGACCATTGAGGACGGCATCGCCTTTACGAATACCATTGGATATCCGGTAGTGCTCCGGCCTGCTTATACGCTGGGCGGAAGCGGCGGCGGTATTGCACACAATCAGGAAGAGCTGGAAAGCATTCTGGAAAACGGTCTGAGACTTTCCAGAGTGGGCCAGGTTTTGGTGGAGAGGTGCATTGCAGGATGGAAGGAGATCGAATATGAAGTGATGCGCGACAGTGCAGGGAACTGTATCACTGTCTGCAACATGGAGAATATTGATCCCGTAGGCGTCCATACAGGAGACAGTATCGTTGTAGCGCCTTCCCAGACTTTGTCTGACAAGGAATATCAGATGCTGCGTACCTCTGCTCTTAATATTATCAATGAGCTGAATATAACAGGAGGCTGTAACGTACAGTTTGCGCTGCACCCTACCAGCTTTGAATATTGTGTGATCGAAGTAAATCCAAGAGTAAGCCGTTCTTCTGCACTGGCAAGTAAGGCAACGGGCTACCCCATTGCCAAGGTGGCTGCCAAGATTGCCCTTGGCTATACCCTTGATGAGATCAAAAATGCCATTACGGGCAAGACCTATGCAAGCTTTGAACCGACGCTGGATTACTGTGTGGTGAAGCTTCCCCGTCTTCCCTTTGATAAGTTTATCACTGCTAAGAGAACGCTGACCACGCAGATGAAGGCAACCGGAGAGGTAATGAGCATCTGCGACAATTTTGAAGGAGCGCTGATGAAGGCCATCCGTTCCCTGGAACAGCATGTGGACTGCCTTTTGAGCTATGATTTCAGTGAGCTTTCCAAAGAAGAACTGAAGGAAAGGCTGAAGGTGGTAGATGACCAGAGGATCTATGTGATCGCAGAAGCCCTGCGCAAGGGAATGGACTACGATACCATTCATGAGATCACCATGATCGACCACTGGTTTATTGACAAGCTTGCCATTCTGGTAAAAATGGAGCAGGCGCTGCAGAAGGGGCCTCTTACGGTAGAGCTTCTGCGGGAAGCAAAACGGATCGAATTCCCTGATAATGTGATCAGCAGACTGACAGGCATGGCAGAAGAGGAGATCAAGAAACTCCGTTATGACAATGGGATTGTGGCAGCCTTTAAAATGGTAGATACCTGCGCCGCAGAATTTGAAGCAAGCACACCCTACTATTATTCCGTATACGGAAGTGAAAATGAAGCACAGGAGACCAGACCGCCTAAAAAGGTACTGGTGCTTGGCTCAGGTCCTATCCGGATCGGACAGGGAATTGAATTTGACTATTGCTCCGTGCATGCTACCTGGGCATTTGCCAAGGCCGGTTATGAAACGGTGATCATCAACAATAACCCCGAAACCGTCAGCACAGACTTTGACATTGCGGATAAGCTTTACTTTGAACCTCTGACACCGGAGGATGTGGAAAGCATTGTCAACATAGAAAAGCCGGACGGAGCTGTGGTTCAGTTCGGTGGACAGACAGCGATCAAGCTTACGGAAAGCCTGATGAAGATGGGAGTTCCCATTCTGGGCACCAAGGCCGAGGATGTGGATGCAGCCGAGGACAGAGAGCTGTTTGACGAGATCCTGGAAAAGACCAAGATCCCCAGGGCAGCAGGAGGAACCGTATATACGGCCGAGGAAGCAAAAGCAGTGGCCCACAGACTGGGGTATCCGGTTTTGGTACGTCCTTCCTATGTGCTGGGAGGACAGGGAATGCAGATCGCAATTTCCGATGCAGAAATAGAAGAGTTTATGAATATCATTAACAGGATCGCACAGGATCATCCTATTCTGGTAGATAAATATCTGGAGGGAAAAGAGATCGAGGTGGATGCGGTCTGTGACGGAACGGATATTCTGATCCCGGGGATCATGGAGCATATTGAGCGTACCGGCGTGCATTCCGGGGACAGTATTTCCGTCTATCCGGCGCCTACGATTTCCAGAATGGTAAAAGAAAAGATTGCGGATTATACCGGAAGGCTTGCCAAGGCGCTTCATGTGAAGGGACTGATCAACATCCAGTTTATCGCTATTGGCGAGGAAGTATATGTGATCGAGGTGAATCCCCGTTCCTCCCGTACCGTACCTTATATCAGCAAGGTTACCGGAATTCCCATTGTGGATCTGGCTACGGAGGTGATCATTGGAAAGACTATAAGGGAGCTTGGCTATGAACCGGGACTTCAGCCGGAAGCAGAGTATTTTGCCATTAAAATGCCGGTATTTTCCTTTGAAAAGATCCGGGGGGCAGAGATCAGCCTGGGGCCGGAAATGAAATCCACCGGAGAATGTCTCGGCATTGCAAAAACCTTTAACGAAGCCTTGTATAAAGCCTTTTTAGGAGCCGGGGTAGATCTTCCCAAACATAAACAGATGATCATCACGGTAAAGGATGCGGACAAGGGAGAAGCAGTGGAGATCGGCCGCCGCTTTGAAAAGCTGGGATATACCATCTATGCCACCAGGAGTACGGCCGCCGCTTTAAATGAGGCGGGAGTGAAAGCCAGAAAGGTAAACAAGATCTCCCAGGAATCTCCTACCGTTATGGATCTGATTTTGGGACACAAGATCGATCTTGTGATTGATACGCCTACCCAGGGAAGGGATAAATCCAGGGATGGCTTCCTGATCAGACGGACAGCCATTGAAACCGGAGTAAACTGTATCACCGCAATGGATACCGCAAGAGCACTGGTGACCAGCCTGGAAAATGCAAGTGATAAATTTACTTTGATCGACATTGCATCCATATAGGGAGAGCAGTCTTAAGATAGCCGGTCTGGGCAGGTACTGCAGCGGCAGACAAACGGGAAAAAAAGCGGTACAGAAAAGAGGAAAAAGGATGAGTGATTATATCATTAGCTGCTGTTCTACAGCAGACTTAACAAAAGAACATTTTGAAAGCAGACAGATTAATTATATCTGCTTTCACTATGAGCTTGACGGCAAAGAGTATGTAGATGATCTTGGACAGTCCATGGATTTTCATGAGTTTTACAGAGCAATGGCCAATGGTGCGACCACCAAAACCTCACAGGTCAATGCAGATGAATTCATTGAATACTTTACGCCTTTTCTGGAGCAGGGAAAAGATATTCTGCATGTGACTCTTTCCAGCGGGATTTCCGGCGTGCATAACTCTGCAATGGTAGCAAAGCAGGATCTGGAAGAGCGTTTCCCTGAGAGGAAGATCTTTATTGTGGATTCTCTTGGCGCTTCTTCCGGTTATGGACTGATCATGGATAAGCTGGCAGATCTGAGAGATGGAGGAATGGGGCTGGAAGAGCTTTATCAGTGGACGGAAGCAAACAAATTAAAGCTGCATCACTGGTTCTTTTCCACAGATTTAAGCTTTTATGTAAAGGGAGGCCGTATTTCCAAGACCGCAGGCTTCGTTGGTTCTGTGTTAGAGCTTTGTCCTCTTTTAAATATGGATAATCTGGGCAGACTGATCCCAAGATTTAAGATCAGAACCAAAAAGAAGGTCATCCAGGCCATTGAAAAGAAAATGGAAGAAAATGCGGAAAACGGCCTGGAATATGCAGATAAGTGTTATATTTCCCAGTCAGACTGCTATGAGGACGCAAGGGCAGTGGCAGATCTGGTAGAGAAAAATTTCCCGAACTTAAAGGGCAAGGTAGAAATCAACCATATCGGAACGACCATCGGAAGCCATACCGGCCCGGGAACGGTTGCGCTTTTCTTCTGGGGATGTGAGCGTACAGAGTAAGCATATTAAAGGAATTTGATATGACGGAAAATCTGGAATATTATAAAGTGTTTTATTATGCGGCAAGCTGCGGTTCCCTCACAGCGGCCGCATCAAAGCTTGCGATCTCTCAGCCCGCAGTCAGCCAGGCGCTCAGACAACTGGAAACGCTTCTTGACACAAAGCTTTTTACAAGAGCGTCCAGAGGGATCCATTTAACGCCGGAAGGACAGCTTCTGTTTGAATATGTAAAAAGCGGTTATGAGCAGATCGATGCAGGAGAAAAAAAACTGGCGGCAATGCTGAGGCTGGATTACGGAGAGCTTCGGATCGGTGCAAGCGATATGACATTAAAGTACTATCTGCTTCCACACCTGGAGCGTTTCCACGAGGAGCATCCCAAGGTAAAGGTTGTTGTGACCAATGCGCCTACCCCGGAAACGCTGGAGCTTCTGCGGCAGGGCAAAATTGATTTTGGCGCCATCAGCACTCCCTTTGAGGGGGAGGAGCAGTTACAGACGGTAAAGGTGCGCACCATAGAGGATGTATTTGTAGCAGGCAGAAAATTTATCCAGTATAAGAATAAAATGCTGGATCTGCAGGAACTGGAAAAGCTGCCGATCATTTCCCTGGAAGGAAAGACCAGCACCCGAAGCTACATGGATCAGTTTCTGTCCCAGAATAAAGTGACCCTGATGCCGGAGTTTGAGCTGGCAACCAGCGATATGATCGTTCAGTTTGCACTGCGAAGTCTGGGGGTCGGTAGTGTTGTAAGGGATTTTGCCCAGGAATATCTGGAGGACGGCAGGCTGTTTGAGCTTCGGTTTAACAAGATCATTCCCAAAAGGCAGATCTGTATTGTCACCCACAAAAGGAACCCCATATCAAGGGCTGCGACGGCCTTTCTGAAAATGGTGGAAGAAAGCAGGGGCAAAGACTAGGAAGGAAAAAGGCAGTATGATAAAAAACGTAGTGTTTGATATAGGAAATGTGCTGGCAGGCTTTGTATGGCAGGACTTTTTCAAAAGCTTTGGGTTTTCACAGGAGATCTGTGAAAGGATTGCCGATGCAACGGTGCGGGATCCTTTCTGGAGCGAGGTGGACAGAGGAGTGCTTTCGGACGAGGAACTTCTTGCCGGTTTTATTAAGAGGGATCCGGAGATCGAAGGAGAAATCCGACAGGTTTTTCAGGATAAATCCCATATGCTGATCCGTTACGATTATGCCATTCCCTGGATCAGGGAACTGAAAAATCAGGGGTATGGAGTATACTACATTTCAAATTTCGGACGTCAGTCCCATATACAGTGCAGTCAGGTATTAGATTTTCTGCCGGAAATGGATGGGGGGATTTTGTCCTATCAGGATCAGCTGATTAAGCCGTCACCGGAAATCTATCGCCTTTTCCTGAAAAGGTATGGGTTAAAGGCGGAAGAATGTGTATTCATTGATGATACGCAGGTCAATATAACTGCAGCCCTTGCAGAGGGCATGGAAGGGATCCTGTTTGTGACATTAGAACAAACAAAACAGGAGCTTCAAAAAAAGCTCCTGAAAAAATAGGCATTTATTTAGGGAAGACAGCTCAGCTCTCTTTGGAACCGGGATTTTCGGGAAAAAGATCTGCGGCTGTTTTCTTTTGGGTGATCCTGCCATACAGAAAGAGGTAGATCCACAGAAGGATGGGCAGTCCCACGGTTGCCACAAGGCATGCGGCAAAAAGCCTGTCCGATCCCGGAAAATCAAGAAGGGCAACAATAAGGGTTGCAACATATAAAAGAACCAGAAGCGCAATACATATAATAGCAGCAAGCTGTTTTCCGCTTATTTTTTTTACTTTCATAGAGGATACTCCTTTAGCGTAAATGATGAAATCATTATAACATAGTACGTCATAGTTTTATACTATTTTCTTCGAGATTTCTTCTATAGCGGAAAGGATGGATATGGTATACTACAAGAAAAATTAAGCTAAGAAAGGCTAAATACATGTTAAAAACATTATTGGGCGGGGTTTGGAATTTAAAGATTATGGGTAAGGATGCAGGCCTTACCGGCGAGGAAGGGATTGAAGCAAAGGTTCCGGGAACGGTTTACGGGGCGCTTCTCGAGAAGGGACTGATCGAAGATCCTTTTTACCGTGACAATGAATTAAAGGTGCTTCCTCTTATGGAAAATGACTTTGTGTATACCACAAAGTTTTCGGTAACGGAAGAAATGAAAAGGGCAGATGCTCTTTTGCTCCGGTTTGACATGCTGGATACGCTGGCAGATGTTTATGTCAATGAGCAGTTCATAGGCTGTGCCTATAATATGCACAGGATCTGGGAATATGATCTGCATACGCTCTGTCAGATCCGGGAAGGGGAAAATGAACTGAAGGTCGTGCTCCATTCCCCTACAAAGTATATCCGGGAGGAAAACGAAAAGATCTTTACAGGCGGCGTTTCAGAGAGCATGGAGGGCTATCCTCATCTTCGGAAAGCGCACTGCATGTTTGGCTGGGACTGGGGGCCAAGGCTCCCTGATGCCGGGATCCTTCGGGAGGTTTCCCTGCTGGCAGTGACGAAAAGCCGGTTTGACAGCGTTTACGTTACCCAGCAGCATGAGGAAGGACAGGTTACCTTAGATTTCGATATTGCCCTTGAACTGTTTGGAGAAGAAGAAAATGAGGATCGCATCGTCATTACGGTAACCGCTCCTGACGGGGAGATATTTACCGCAGAGGATAAAGAGGGCGCAGAAGAACAGGATTACCGGATCCGTATCGAGCATCCTATGCTCTGGTGGCCCAGAGGCTATGGAAAACAGCCTCTGTATCAGGTGAAGGCAGAGCTTTTTGACAGGGAAGGAAAGCTGCTCGATCTTTGGGAAAAGAGGGTCGGTCTCCGGACCGTGACGGTAAATACCCAGAAGGATCAGTGGGGAAACTGCTTTGCCCATGAGGTCAACGGGGTGAAGATCTTTGCCATGGGAGCAGATTATATTCCTGAGGACAGTCTTTTTGGGAGAGTATCAGAGCAAAGAACCAGAAGGCTTCTTGAGGATGCTGCAAGCGCCAATCATAATTCCATCCGCGTATGGGGCGGCGGCTATTATCCGGATGACTTTTTCTATGACATCTGCGATGAACTGGGACTTTTGGTGTGGCAGGACTTTATGTTTGCCTGTGCCTGCTATGAGCTGGATGATGATTTTGAAGCAAATATTACGGCAGAAATCACAGAGAACGTGAGAAGGATCAGACACCATGCCTGCCTTGCCCTCTGGTGCGGCAACAATGAGATGGAAACGCAGACCCTGGATGGAGCGTGGAAGCCCTCTATTAAGCAGAAGTATGACTATATTAAGATCTTTGAATATATTATCCCGGGGGTTTTGAAAGAGGAGGATCCGGCTGCCTTTTACTGGCCTTCCTCACCGTCATCAGGAGGAAATTATGACAATCCATGGGATGAGAACCGGGGAGACACCCATTACTGGGACGTATGGCATGGAAACAAGCCCTTTACGGAATATCGGAAGTACCGCTTCCGTTACCTTTCAGAATTTGGGTTCCAGTCCTTCCCCTGCCTGAAAACAGTAGAGACCTTTACGGAAGAAAAAGACCGCAATATCTTTTCAAGAGTGATGGAAATGCATCAGAGGAACCGGGCTGCAAATGGGAAGATCCTGGATTATCTTTCTGCAACCTATCTGTATCCTAAAAGCTTTGACATGCTGCTTTACGCATCCCAGCTGCTGCAGGCGGACGCTATCAGATATGGAGTAGAGCACTTCCGGCGCTTCAGGGGAAGATGCATGGGAGCAGTGGTATGGCAGCTGAACGATATCTGGCCTGTGGCGTCCTGGGCGAGCATTGATTATTATGGCAGATGGAAAGCGCTGCATTATGCGGAAAAGAGAATGTTTGCTCCGGTTATGATCTCCTGCGAGGAAATCGGGGAGCTTAGCGAAAGACCGTATTGTATTGCACAGCCGGCACCCATCAGCCTTGGTGCAAAGCTGCATGTGGCAAATGAACAAATGGAGCCTGTAAGTGGCACGGTGAAGTGGTTCCTCCGCAGACCGGACAGCTCTGTGATAGAAAGCGGCAGCAGGGAGATCACTGTTCCGGCGCTTTCCGGCGTGTGGCTTACAGAGCTTGATTTCAGACAGTATGAAGAAAGAGAGATCCATTTAGAATATCTCTTTGAGGTGGATCAAAAGGTAGTATCCAGAAATACCTGTCTGTTTACGCCGCCCAAGCATTATCTGTTTCAGGATCCTGAGCTTTCCGTGGAAAAGCAGGACAAAAAGCTGGTTGTCAGATCCAGGGCCTACGCAAAGAATGTGGAGCTGATCGGCGCAGATGGGGATCTGCGGCTTTCGGATAACTTCTTTGACATGGAGGCAGGAGAATATACGGTTGACATTTTAGAGGGAGACGCCCAGAATATTCTTTGCCGGTCAGTCTTTGATATTGCCTAAAAAGGTAAAGATTTCCCGGTAATAGGGTTCCAAAACACAGGAAGGGCTGTTATAGATCTCATGGCGGCTTCCTGATATGGTAATGAGCCGGGCAGATGGAACCTTAGAGACAAAGCGGCTTATGGCGGATGGCTTTACCAGGCTGTCAGAAGCAGAACGAAATACAAGCAGGGGGACTGTGATTTTTTCACAGTTCCCTTTTTTCAGGATTTTCCGGCAGGCGCAAAGGGACTCATAGGCCCATGCATAGCTGGAACCGCTGGTCTGAAGAAGAGGAATGCGTTCTCTTTTTTCATGATAATAGTGAAAACGCTCAAAGCAGGAGGAACAGGAATCTTCAAACCGTTCTCCCTTGCAGAAAGCCTTTTGACCGGGGGCATAGCGGCTGCCGTTTCCTGTTTTGGTCATGAGAAACCCAAGGGCGTGCGCACAGGGTTCCGGAAATGGCCCCATGTTGATCCCGAGCATGGGAGAGGAAAGAACGGCGCCGCGAAAAACTTTGGGGTAGGTCTCAAGATAGGAGGCGGCTATGCAGCCTCCCATGGAATGACCATAGAGGAACAGGGGAAGGGAGCCGGCAGAGGGGATCACAACCTTTGTCACAAAATCGTGAAGCGCCCGTGTGTAGCTCTCAAAATGATCGATATGGACCATGCAGGGATGGTCGGTATAGCGGAGGGAACGGCCATGCCCAGGGTGATCGGCAAGGTAAACCTGATACCCTGAGGCGGCAAAGTAGAAGATGACCTCCTTGTATTTTTCAATGCTTTCACTAAAGCCATGGCTGATCACCACGGCGCCTATAGGGCGCTTGGGAAGGTAGGCTTCGTAGTAGAGACAATTGGGCCGTGTGAGATAGCGGTCTTTACAGGCGGAAAGAGGGCGCTGCTTATAGGCGCCGTCCTTCAGGGAAAGATAGCCCTGAAAGCCAATCTGTTCCAGAAAGGGGAGAACATCTGTATCCATGGTTTTACAGAAATCTTTGTCTGCAAGAATGCTTTGTTGTTTCATAGAAAGCCTTACCTCCATAGGTTAATTTTTTCGGATCAGGGCAACGATCTTCTGTTCGTTATAAAAGAGGAACAGGATCCCGCCTAAAATGCAGAACAGGGCGGAAAGGAAAGCAACCATTCTGTAGCCGGTGCCGCTTGCAGCGCCGAAGGTAGAGATGGCGGTAAAAAGCAGCATGGATACGCTTTGGCCAAGTTTAAAGGCAAAGGTTCTGGCAGCGTAAAACATTCCCTCCCGGTTTTCCCCGGTGAGGATGGCGTCGCCCTGGGAAATGTCAGCAACAACGGCCTGGGGCAGAATACCGAAGATGGCCATGGGAAAGGCAGCCAGAAGGACTAAAACGGCTCCCTGAAAAACCGGTGGAAGAAACGGGATATTGCCTAAAAAGCCGGTATAAAGGTATGCGGCAGAAAAGAAAACAAAACCGGTCAGAATACATTTCTTTTTGCCGATCTTTAGGGCGAAACGGTTGATGGGCATGTAGAACAAAAGGGACAGGGCCGTCATGGAAACAAAATAAACGGTCGTCATGCCTTCGTTTAGGGCAAGCAGACTGGTGACAAAAAAGGGAAGGCCCGTCTGGAACATGGTAATGGCGATCCAGTAGCTGATGTCAGAGCATACAAATTTCCTGAAATCCCTGTTGCGGAAGGTTTTCAGCAGAGAAGAAAAAGCTGTGCCCTCTGAGGGGGATGCCTTTACATAATCGGTCTCCTTTATGGCAAAGACCGGAACAAGAAGGCAGAAAAGAGCAAGAAGGCAAAACAGGAAAAAGGTCAGCCGCATAGCGGGAACCCTGCCCATAGAGGGTTCATAAAGTCCCCAGACCACAGGGGCCGCATAGGCAACTGCAGTTCCGGCGATAAAGGTAAAGGAAATCACAGTAGAAATGTCCATGCGCTGCTTCTGGTCATGGCCAAGCTCCGGGATCAGGGCAGTGTAAGGAGTACAGTAGGCTGTGATTGCCAGGTAATAGCCAAGGAGCATCAGAAAGAGGAAGGCTGCATTCAGCCAGCTCACCTTGTTTACCGGGGAGGTAAACACCAGAAAGGTACAAAGGGAAAGGGGAAGGGCCGACCATTTTAGAAAAGGGATCCGGCGGCCCGACTTAGAGCGGCACCGATCGGATAAGGAGGCGATCAGGGGATCCGTAAAGGCGTCGAAGACCCGGGCAAAAGCGGTGATCGCACCAATGATGGTGGCAATGCCAAGAACTGCAAGCCCCTGTGGGATAAACAGTGTCTGACCGGCTTCCTGAGCAGTCAGATCCGGCTGATAAAAGTAGACCAGCCAGTTGGAAATCAGACCGGAGAGAAGGGACCAGCCAAGCTGTCCGATGGCAAAAAGCCAGATTTTGGAAGTGGTAATTTCTTTTACTTGTTTTTCACCTGTCATAGTTTTATTCCTTTCCATTTTTGAGTCCGTTTATAAGTGTGGTAATTAAAAGAGTAAGCTGCCGTTTGCCGTCAACCAATCCATCCATGGGAAGCAGATTTCCCTGAAGGGCCAGCTTCTGCGTAGTGCTGAGCATACAATGGAAGATGGTAAAATAGAGTTCTTCCGCATTTCCACTGCTTCTTATGGTGCCGTCTTCCATTCCGTGCAGGATCGCAGAGACCGCCACATCCTTTAAGGAGAAAATAAGACCTTCGTAATCGGCAAGAAGGGTGGCAGGCGGAGAGGAGGATTTGAGAAAACAGTCGAAATCCATCAGAAAGCTTAAAAATCCCCGGTGCTGCTCATATAACACCGGAAACAGATCAAGGATCCGGGCAAGCTGGCATAGGCCGGAGCTTTGCTGATAGGCGGAAGTCTCAAAAAGGGGCAGGTACTGTTCCTGAAGCTCCTGCCAGTAGGAAAGCGCACAGGCGCATGCAAGGAGCTGTTTGGTGGGATAGTAGCGGTACAGGGTTGCAGAACCGATCCCGGCATGGGTGGAAATATCTTCCATGCTGGTAGCGTCAATGCCGTTTTGGGTAAAGAGGCAGCAGGCGCTTTTCAGGATAGTATTTCGCTTCTGCTCCATGGATGCCTGTCTGACTCCCGGCTTCTTTTCGGATTGCTCTTTCATTTCCGTCCTCCGTTTCTTCAAATTCTTCTGAATAAGTATGATTGTGATAGTAATACTATCACGAAATGAGAAAAAATGAAACTGGAAATCACGTTAATTATCGAAAATCGGCAAAGAGAATAAATAAATTTTGAAAAAATATACATTTTTGCCAAATAATGTGTTACAATTTAAAAGCACAAAGGAAAAAGAAGAAAGCTGCCCGGAAAGAATGAGGGAAAAGCTATGGAAGATGCAATAAAAAAGGTTTCAGTGAAACAGATGCAGAAATGGATTGAGATGATCGCACCCTGTATGGATGATTATCTTTATTTGTATGATATGAAGGGGGATTCTTATTTCATTTCGCCAAGCGCATCGGAACGATTCGGACTTCCAAAAGGGGAAGTACACCAGGTGGGAGCGGCGCTGAAGCAGGTGACCTTTCCAGAGGACTATCAGATTTTGGCAGAGGATATGGAACAGATTCTGCTGCATGGGAAGAAATTTCATAACCTGCAGTACCGCTGGGTAGGCAAAGACGGCAAGCCCATCTGGATCAACTGCAGGGGAAGAGTGATTGATGATGAAGATGGAACGCCGCTTTTTCTCATTGGATGTATCAACGAAATCGGAATGATGCAGAAAGCGGATAATGTCAGCGGACTTTTACGGGAAAGCGGACTCCAAAAGGAACTGGAGGCACTGCCTGAAAAGCAGCAGGGGGGCTTCATGCTCCGGCTTGGGATTGATAATTTTAAGGAAATAAACGAAAATAAGGGCATGGAATATGGAGACAGTATTCTGCGGAAGGTGGCAGAATGCATCACCTCCGTGTTAAAGGATGGCCAGAAATTATTTCGTGTAGTGGCAGATGAATATATGATCGTGGATTTGCACGACAGGGATGCTTCCAAAGCAGTGAAGCTCTATCATAAGATACAGGAAGGTTTGCGGAAGTTCTTAGAGCAGGAAGGCTACGAGGTTTTCTTTACGATCTCAGCGGGGATCCTGGAGTTTTCCCAGATCCAGGGAAAGGACTATCATAATCTGATGAAATTATCAGAGTTTGCGCTGAGCCAGGCCAAAAGCACAGGGAAGAACAGATATTACCTGTATCAGAGGAAGGACTATGAAGCGTTTCTTCACAAAAAGGTACTGTCCTCTTTGATGCTCTGGTCAGTAAACCATGATTTCGCAGGGTTTGAAACCTATTTCCAGCCCATCGTGGATATGAAGGCAGGAAAGCTTCTCAGTGCAGAAACCCTTCTCAGATTTCGGACAGAGGACGGAACCATGATCTCTCCTGTAGAATTTATTCCTTTGCTGGAGGAAAGCGGACTGATCATTCCGGTAGGAAAATGGGTACTGAACCAGGCTATGGCTACCTGCAAAAAATGCAGGGAATTTGTTCCGGAATTCCGGGTTAATGTGAATATTTCCTATATCCAGGTATTAAAGAGCAATGTCCTTGAGGAAATCGTAAAGGGGCTTGACAGGCATAAGCTGGGAGCAGATGGGATTGTGATCGAACTGACGGAGAGCGGCTTTTTGGAGTCCAACGCCTATCTGATCCGGTTCTGCAACGGACTGAAGGAACGGGGAATTCCGCTGGCGCTGGATGATTTTGGGACAGGCTATTCCAACTTCCATTATCTTTATAACTTGAACTTAAATACCATAAAGATCGACAGATCCTTTACCATGCTGGCACTGCAGAATACCTTTGAACATAATCTGCTGCAGCATATGTCGGATATGGTTCATGACAGTGACATCAAGCTTTGCGTGGAAGGAATTGAAACCAAGGAGGAGCTTCAAAAGATCTGCAAGGTGCAGCCGGATTATATCCAGGGCTATTATTTCGGTAAGCCGGTTCCCTTTGAAAGCTTTTTGGAATTATTAAAAAACTTTGATCAGAAGGTCCTTCCGTAATGAGATTATATTTTTTCATAGAAGAATAAGCATGATACAAGATGACAGGCCGGATAAGACGTCAGGAAGAACCTGATGTTTTATCCGGCTTTTTATGCAGGGAATTCCCGGAGAAAATAGCAAGGATTGCACAAGAAAAACAGGGTTTTAAACCTGACAGTTAGAAAAGTCTAACAAAATGAAAAAAATTGAAAAAGAAGGATTGACAATGGAAAAAGGTTAGAATATACTAACTACTGAAAATGAAAACAGTTATCAATTAAAAACGAAAGAAGGGATGAGATGATGCCATTGACAATGGCCCAGAGCGGAGAGGCCAACACCATTAAAAAGGTTGGCGGAAAAGAAGAAACCAGACAATTTCTGGAAAATCTTGGATTCGTTGTAGGCGGAGTGGTAACGGTGGTTTCCCGGGCCAGCGGAAACCTGATCGTTAACGTAAAGGATTCCAGGGTTGCCATAGGAAAGGATATGGCAAACAAGATTTTTGTCTAGGTGTTGTCAAATCCGAAATGCAGAAAGAATAATCATGAAGGAAGGGAAGAAGTGAAATGAAGACTTTGAAAGAAGTTGCCTGCGGACAGACCGTAAAGGTACAGAAGTTAAACGGTGAAGGACCTGTCAAAAGAAGGATCATGGACATGGGAATCACCAAAGGGGTTGAGATTTATGTAAGAAAGGTTGCACCCTTAGGAGATCCTGTGGAAGTTACCGTAAGAGGCTATGAGCTTTCACTGAGAAAAGCGGATGCAGAAATGATCGTTGTAGAATAATTTTTTTTGACAATGAGTTAGCCATTGCTAACAAAGATACATAAAAGAATTTGTGGCAGCGCTGGATCCACAAAGGAAAGCAATAGGAAATCAAGCAGCGCAGAAAGAGGAAAAAGATGTCAGTTAAAATTGCACTTGCAGGTAACCCCAATAGTGGTAAGACAACATTATTTAATGCACTGACCGGATCCAACCAGTTCGTAGGTAACTGGCCCGGAGTTACAGTAGAAAAGAAGGAAGGTAAGCTCAAAGGACATAAGGATGTCGTTATCATGGACTTACCTGGTATTTATTCCCTTTCCCCCTATACACTGGAGGAAGTGGTAGCCAGAAATTACCTGATTTCTGAAAGACCGGATGCGATCATCAATATCGTAGACGGTACCAACATTGAAAGAAACCTGTATCTGTCTACACAGATCATGGAGCTTGGCATTCCTGTGATCATGGCAGTCAACATGGCAGACCTGGTAGCAAAGAGCGGAGATAAGATTTATCTGGATAAGCTCAGCAAGAAGCTCGGCTGTGAAGTGGTTGAGATTTCCGCATTAAAGGGAACCGGTATCCAGGAGGCAGCAAACAAGGCAGTAGCGCTTGCACAGAAGAAGACCACCATGGCGCCGGTACATGAGTTCTCCGCAAAGGCAGAGGAAATCATTTCCGCAGTAGAGGCAAAGCTTGGAAGCACCGTTCCTGAGGATCAGAAGCGTTTCTTCGCAATCAAGCTTTTGGAGAAGGACGATAAGATAAAGGATCAGATGAAGTCCGTTCCGGATGTATCCGCTGAGATTAAGCAGATGGAAGAGGCATTTGATGATGATACAGAAAGTATTATCACCAATGAAAGATATGTTTACATTTCCTCCATTATCGGAGAATGTGTAAAGAAAGCAAATTCAAAGGAAAAGCTTACGGTTTCCGATAAGATCGATAAGATCGTAACAAACCGTTTCGCAGCGCTTCCCATTTTTGCTTTGGTAATGTGGCTTGTTTATTATGTATCTGTTACTACCGTAGGAGCATTCCTGACAGACTGGACCAACGATACCCTGTTTGGTGAATGGATCGTTCCCGGGGCACAGAGCCTTTTTGAAGGAATTGGCTGTGCAGACTGGCTTACCGGCCTGATCGTTGACGGTATTATCTCCGGTGTTGGTGCAGTCCTTGGATTTGTACCTCAGATGCTGGTACTGTTCCTGTTCCTGGCAGTTCTGGAGTCCTGTGGATACATGGCCCGTGTTGCCTTCATCATGGATCGTATCTTCCGTAAGTTCGGTCTTTCCGGAAAGTCCTTTATCCCCATGTTGATCGGTTCCGGCTGCGGCGTTCCCGGTATTATGGCATCAAGAACCATTGAAAACGACAGAGACCGTAAGATGACCATCATGACCACCACCTTTGTTCCCTGTGGTGCGAAGCTTCCGATCATTGCACTGATCGCAGGTGCATTCTTTGACAATGCGGGCTGGGTATCATGGAGCGCTTACTTCGTAGGTGTGGCAGCAATCATCTGCTCCGGTATTATCTTAAAGAAAACAAAGATGTTTGCAGGAGATCCCGCTCCCTTCGTTATGGAGCTTCCTGCATATCATATGCCTACCGTAATCAACGTACTCAGAAGCATGTGGGAGAGAGGCTGGTCCTTTATTAAGAAGGCTGGTACCATCATCCTGTTATCCACCATTGTCCTTTGGTTCTTAATGAGCTTTGGCTGGGTAGAAGGCTCCTTCGGAATGCTTGAGGCAGAACAGTTAAATGACAGTATCCTTGCAGGTATTGGTAAAGCAATTCAGTGGATCTTCATTCCTCTTGGCTGGACACAGGCAGGAGAAGGCTGGAAGATGGCTGTTGCAGCAGTTTCCGGTTTGATCGCAAAGGAAAACGTAGTAGCAACCTTTGGTCTGCTCTTTGGTTTCGCAGAAGTAGCAGAAGATGGTGCAGAAATCTGGGGAAATCTTGCATCAGTTATGACACCCGTTGCAGCATATGGCTTCCTGGTATTCAACCTTCTGTGCGCACCTTGCTTTGCAGCCATGGGCGCAATCAAGCGTGAAATGAACAATGCAAAGTGGTTCTGGTTTGCAATCGGTTATCAGTGCGGTCTTGCTTATGTGGTTGCCCTGTGCATTTACCAGATCGGTAGCCTGATCACAACAGGTGCATTTGGAATTGGAACAGTAGTTGCCATTTTATTGGCAGTCGGTTTCCTGTATCTGTTATTCAGACCGTATAAGGAAGATACAACCTTAAAGGTAGATGTAAAGACTGCAGGTGCAAAATAAATTAGATCAAAATGAAATGGGGTCTGCGCAGGATACTGTGCAGGCCCTGTAAAAAAAGCAGGATAGAGAGGAGCAGTAGAGATGGGAACAATAATAGTCGGTGCTATTCTGTTACTGGTGGTTGCGCTTGTGATACGCAGCATGGTTCGAGATAAGAAAAACGGAAAGTCATTGCAGTGCGGAGGAGATTGCAGTCATTGTGGAGGACGTTGCCACTAATGAGTCAGGAGAAAAGAAATAGGGAAATTGCAAATTATCACAGAACAAAAATGCAGAAGGAGATCGTTCTTCAGCGGTTAAAAGACAGAGGCTGCCGTATTACCAAACAAAGGCAGATGCTTCTGGATGTGATCCTGGAAGAGGACTGCGCCTGCTGCAAAGAAATTTATTATAAGGCCATGGAGATCGATCCGGGACTTGGGGCGGCAACGGTTTACCGGATGGTAAATCTGCTGGAGGAAATTGGTGCCATCAGCCGCAAAAATATGTATAAGATTTCCTGTGGTATGGACTGTGGAAAAGAAAACGCCTGCACCATTGAACTGGATGACAATACAGTCTGCCATCTGTCGGCACAGAACTGGTATGCAGTCATTCTTGCAGGGCTTAAGACCTGCGGTTATGTAGCGGATCAAAAGGTCAGCAGCGTTATGGTGGAACCCTGTGCGGGACAGGAATGTGCAGGATTAATGCATGAGATAGAATACAGACAGTGTCAGAAATGACTGTTTCAGATAAAACAAAAATAAAAAGAACACCACACATGTGATGTTCTTTTTTTTTATTTCTTATGAGCCACATGCTTTTTGATGGCTGAAAAACTTTCGGGACTGATAACATGTTCGATCCGACAGGCATCCTCTGCGGCGATCTCGGGGTCGACCCCAAGGGAAGTGAGCCAGCCGGTAAGCAGTGTGTGTCGTTCGTAGATCTTGTCAGCAATTTCTTTTCCTTTATCGGTCAGGGTAATATATCCCAGGTCATCTACCAGAATGTAACCGTTGGTCCTGAGATTTTTCATGGCCACGCTTACGCTGGGTTTAGTGACGGACAGCTCCTGTGCAATATCAATGGAACGGACATTGCCGAGCCTGGTATGTAAAACAAGGATTGTTTCCAAGTAATCTTCTGCAGATTGACGTATAACCAATGGTGACTACCTCAACTTTCCATAAAAATAAATTGTAAATATTATAACATGTTTTGGAAAAAGTTACAATGAAAATCACCCCCGCAAATGCGCCTTTGCATTTGCAGGGGTGTTAGGGGAGGATAAGTATTCACTTATCTTTTGCTTTGTGGTTTCCCACAATGTCAAAGGAGGGGGTTCCAATGACTAGTCTTATTATGACCCGGTTTTTAAAAGCTTATACAGGAAAAAGAAAAAAATTTACAATTTTTGAAATATAGGCTATAATAGCAAAAGATATTGATTAGAAAGTATCCGCTTTTGCGGGTAAGGAGGAACAATTATGGCATTGCTTAAAAAGTGGCGCGATAAGGCCTATTCAGAAACGGCAAACAAGGGCGATCTGCAGAGACTGTGGGCAGATTACTTTCAGAAGGAAAAGGACATCTATGCAGAGCTTCTTAAAAATCCGGATGAAGAAGTAAAGGGAACGGTAAAGGAGCTTGCTGAAAAATATAACATTGACATTATGACAATGACCGGCTTCTTAGATGGCATTAATGACAGCCTGAAAACACCTAACCCCATTGAAGAGATGGAGGAAGACACACAGGTCAGCCTTCTGTTCGATAAGGAGCTTCTTTATAAGAACATGGTAGCGGCAGGAGCAGACTGGCTTTATGAGCTTCCGGAGTGGGAAGAGATCTTTGACGAGGAAAAGCGCAAGGAGTTATACAGGGAGCAGAAGCTTTCCACTACGATCAGAAAGCCCGCCAAAGTATATCCCAATGATCCCTGTCCCTGCGGAAGCGGCAAGAAGTATAAGAAGTGCTGCGGCAGGAAATAAAAAACAGTTAAATTCCCCCTTTACAGAATGAAAAAAGTGTCATATGATAATGGCAGATAAGATAACACGTTGATGAGAAGAGTAGGATGCGGAAGGTAGCAGAGAGGAACATCAGGCGGTGCCTGTGCTGGAAATGTTCTTGCGGGAAACATCTGAAAACTAACTCGGAGTGGCCCCAATCAGGTCCGTATTCCTACGTTACAGGAAATTTGAGTGGCTTTCATAAGTCGTCGCAGGCGCAGAAGGCAAGCAGGGTGGAACCGCGTACTTTACGTCCATGCATGATGAAGATCATGCATGGATTTTTTATTGTAAAGGTCAACACCAAAAACCTGCCTGAATGCGGGAAATGGAGGAAAGAGATGAAAGAAAAATGGGAAGCATGGAAGGAAACACTGGAGGACAGTGTGGTAATGAGCAAGCGGGAGTTTTTACTGACGATTGCTGTCTGCATTCTGGGAGGAATTGTTTATGGTATGCTCACATCTCCCAGAAAAAATATGACGGTTGGCAGCCATAATGGAAATGGCAGCGGAAATTATACCAAGGAAGCCTTAGAGGGCGAGCAGCCAGACTGCGCAGAATAAGAAAGACGGAAAAGGAAGGAAGAAAGAACAATGAAGATCACATTAAAGGATGGTTCCGTAAAGGAATATGAGAGTGCAAAAAGCGTATATGAAATTGCACAGGATTTAAGCGAAGGACTTGCCAGAGTGGCCTGTGCAGGACAGGTAGACGGCAAGGTGGTAGATTTAAGAACGGTTGTGGATCAGGATTGCAGCCTGAATATTCTGACGGCTTCTGACCCGGATGGACTCCGCACCATCAGACATACCTGCTCCCATGTTATGGCAGAAGCTGTAAAGCGCCTGTTCCCGGAAGCAAAGCTTGCCATCGGCCCCTCCATTGATACGGGCTTTTACTATGATTTTGAGCACGAACCCTTTTCTAGGGATGAGCTTGATAAAATTGAAGCAGAGATGAAGAAAATCATCAAGGAAGGACATGAACTGAAGAGATTTACCTTGAAAAGAGAAGAGGCAATTCAGTTTATGAAGGATAAGAACGAGCCTTATAAGGTAGAGCTGATTGAGGATCTGCCGGAAGGGGCTGAAATTTCCTTCTATGACCAGGGCGGATTTGTAGATCTGTGTGCAGGCCCTCATCTGATGAGCACAAAGGGGATCAAGGCATTTAAGCTCACATCCTCTTCCATGGCTTACTGGAGAGGAGATGCAGAAAAAGCCCGCCTTCAGAGAATATACGGTACGGCCTTCAATAAGAAGGAAGAACTGGCAGAGTATCTGGAGCAGCTGGAAGATGCCAAGAGAAGAGACCACAATAAGCTGGGACGTGAAATGGAACTGTTCACCACGGTAGATGTGATCGGACAGGGACTTCCTCTTTTCACGCCCAAGGGAACCAAAATGATCATGAAGCTGCAGCGCTGGATCGAGGATCTGGAGGATAAAGAGTGGGGATATGTGCGTACCAGAACGCCCCTTATGGCCAAGAGCGACCTGTACAAAATTTCAGGACACTGGGATCATTATAAGGACGGTATGTTTGTGCTGGGCGATGAAGAAAAGGACAAAGAAGTGTTTGCACTGCGTCCTATGACCTGCCCGTTCCAGTATTATGTGTACAAAAATACCCAGAAGTCTTACAGGGATCTGCCTTACCGTATGAGTGAGACCTCCACTCTGTTCCGGGCAGAGGATTCCGGTGAAATGCACGGCCTGACAAGAGTACGTCAGTTTACCATTACAGAGGCCCATAACGTGATCAGACCGGATCAGGCAGAGGAGGAGATCAGAAACTGCCTGCATCTGACCCTTTATATCCTGAAAACGCTGGGACTGCAGGATGATGTTACCTTCCGTCTTTCCAAGTGGGATCCCAATAACAAGAAGAAATACCTGGGAGATGACGAGTACTGGGAGAAAACACAGGACGCCTTAAGACAGGTACTTATCGAGGAAAACCTTCCGTTCGTGGAAGCAGAGGGAGAAGCGGCATTTTACGGCCCTAAGATCGATACACAGGCAAAGAATGTTTATGGAAAAGAAGATACCATGTGTACGGTTCAGCTTGACTGTGCGATCGCAGAAAACTTTGACATGTACTACATCGATCAGAACGGGGATAAGGTTCGGCCGTATATCATCCACAGAACCTCCCTTGGCTGCTATGAGAGAACACTGGCATGGCTGATCGAACACTATGCAGGAAAGTTCCCTACCTGGATGTGCCCTGAGCAGGTTCGTATCCTTCCGATTTCTGAGAAGTATGAGGAATATGCGGAAAAGGTAAGAAAGGAGCTGGCTAAGGCCGGTGTGGATGTGACGGTAGATAACCGTTCTGAGAAGATCGGCTTTAAGATCAGGGAGGCCAGAATGGACAGACTTCCTTACATGCTTGTGATCGGACAGCAGGAGGAAGCGGACGGAACAGTTTCGGTCAGAAGCCGTTTCGCCGGAGATGAGGGAGTGAAGCCTCTTTCGGAATTCATTGCTCAGATCACAGAGGAAATTGAAACCAAGGCAATCAGAAAAGAAGAATTGACCGAGGAAAAGAAATAAAAAAGAAACATGCAAAGGAGCCATAAATGAAGCAGAAACGAAGAGTGAATGAGATCATAGGAATTGTTTTTTTCCTGACTGCGATTTTCCTGCAGGCTGTTTCTGTTTTCCTTTGCTTTAGCAGTGATATCTGGTATGATGAACTGTTTACCATGGGGCTGGCAGATCAGCCCCTTGGTAAGCTGATTTCGATTACGGCAAGGGATGTGCATCCACCCCTTTATTATATGATCGTAAAGCTCTTTGTGGACATTACGGGGGCTTTTTCAGGAAGCATTCAGCCGGTGGCGGCAGCCAAGCTGGTATCAGTGCTTCCTTTTTTGCTGTGTGACCTTTATGGGATGACGCTTGTCAGAAAGCGCTTTGGAATGCTGACGGCAGGGCTCTTTTGCTTTTTTCTTTCAGCAATGCCCGGGCTGCCGGGATATATGGTAGAAGTAAGGATGTATGGCTTTGCCATGTTCTTTGTGACGGCGCTTATGCTCCACGGATATGAGCTTATACTGGAATATTCCGGGCAGGAACAGCCAAAGAAAAGGAACTGGATCCTTTTAACCCTTTATGCCGTGGCTGCCTGCTATACCCACTATTTTGCCTGTGTGGCCGCAGCGGCGGTTTATCTGTATCTGCTGACCGCTCTTTTTAAGAAAAAGGCATGGAAGAAGATCCTGCTGAGCGGGATGATCTGCGCCGCTTCTTTTGCCCCATGGCTTTTCCTTGCAGTCACCGGACAGGTCAAAGCGGTGAGCGCAAATTACTGGATTGAACCGGTATCCTTCAGAACCCTTTTAGGCTGTGTGAAATTTTTGTTTATGCCGCAGCTTGGCGGGGAAAAGGAAAACCTGGCCACAGCGCTTTTTCTGATCCTTCTGTACGGCGGCCTGCTTCTGGCACAGATCTTTTCTTACCTGAAACAGGAAAAGGGGGAAAGAAACAGAGAGGAAATGGGCTTTTTATTTGGAGCGCTGGGCTGCCTTGCGTCAACGATTGTATTTGGCTTTCTGGCCTCCGTTTTGATCAGGCCTATCTTTGTGTATCGGTACATGCTGCCCGCAGCGGGCGCATTTTGGCTGGTGTTTGCCGTTTGTGCGGGAAAACAGCTGAAAGGGGACCGTGCCCTCTTGGTGTTATCCCTTTTGGTATTCAGCCTGGGAGTGAGAAATTACAGGGCGTTTTACGGAGATGAGATGTGGAAGCGGACGCAGATGGAAAAGGCTTCCGCAGTCCTTGAAGAAATCGGGACGGAAGACATTCTGATCTTCAACTTCGGACAGCTTCAGGCAGTGATTTCTTATTATCTGGGAAATGACAGCTACCTGTGGTATGAGAGCACGGAAAAGTTGATCACCGAAATGTACCCTCAGGATCACAGCCTTGTGGAGGAAGAGTTTTCAGACGAAGAGGGGATCCGCAGGTTACAAAAGCTGCTGGAAACAGGAAAAACGGTGTGGTTTTTGGGAAGCGGAAATGCCAGGGATGAGATCATAGAAAAATGGGAACAGGAACAGATTACAGCGCAGCAGATCTCGGAGGCTATGGTGGAGAGATACTGGTTTAATCTTTATCAGCTAAAAAGTGTTGCATCTGACATTGACTAGGCAGTCAAAAGACGATAAAATAAATCTATATCGCATAATGCGGGAAGTGTGGGGGGAAGAATGGACAAGTTGATCTTACATACCAAAAGAGCAGAGGATGGGAAAGACAACAAGGGATTTACTCTGGTAGAAATGATTGTGGTCATGGTGATCCTGACAGTTCTGGCAGCAATTTTGATTCCCGGACTGCTTGGCTGGATCGATGAGGCGAAGGGAAAACAGTTTGTGCTGAGTGCAAGAAGCGTGTATATGTCCGCACAGGCCATTGAATCAGAAAAGTATGCTGCATGGGACGGAACAGCGTCCGGCGCAAACCATAACCTTTCCGAAGCAGACAAGGAGAGGATCCTCAGAATGGCAGATGCGGAGGATGCAGTGATCACAGATGTGGTATTTGAAAGCGATACGCTTGGGGGAAGCGGCTCGGCTTCCAATCACGGGTATTTTACGATTACGGGAATTACGGTTCAGTATGAGGGGGCGACAGTAACTCTGGCAGACGGAATCTGGACAGTTGTTCAATAAGCAGGAATGGAATTTGCAGGGATATTAGCGGTGCCATTGGCACCGCTAATCTGTATTTATTTCCGGGGCATTTCTTGGAGGAAGAAAAATGGCAAAATTCAGGTATCAGGCCAGGGATAAACAGGGGAATATCATAAGCGGCATACAAAGCGCCGTGGATGAGGATGATCTTTACCGCAAATTAAAGGAAAAGGATCAGTTCCTGGTCAGTACGGAAAATGAAACTGAGGGGATAAGCAACAGACAGCTGCCGCTTTTGATGCTTTCCGAGTTTAATCGTGAGCTGGGAGATATGTTAGGGGCGGGAGTAACGCTTGTCAGGGCGCTGACCATCCTTTCCCAGGAGGAAACCAGAAAACCTAAGGAGCGGACGATCCTGACGGCGGTGCTGAAGCTGGTAAGACAGGGAGAAGCGGTGTCGGATGCCATGGAGCAGCAAAACGGAGCCTTCCCGCTCTTAATGATCAATATGTACCGCGCTGCAGAGACAAGCGGCAGGCTGGCAGAAACAGCAAAAAGACTTGCGGTTCATTATGAAAAGGAACATCAGCTTGGGGTTAAGGTCAGGGGGGCTACGATTTATCCCAGGATTTTGGCAGTGCTTGTATTTGCAGTGCTCGTGTTTATTATAGCCTTTATCTTGCCGCAGCTTACGGATCTGTTTGACAGTCTGGACACACTGCCGGGGCCTACAAGAGTTCTCTTTGGCATCAGCAGCTTTGTGGGAATGCACTGGAAGTGGATCCTGGCCATTCTGGCAGTTCTGGCAGTGGTGATCGTGATCCTTGGCAAAATGCCGGCCGTAAGGCAGTGGATCGACAAGGGAAAGCTTAAGCTGCCTCTTGTGGGCAACCTTCTTATGGTGATCTATACTGCACGGTTTGCCAGAAATCTCAGTTCTTTATACAGTTCGGGAATTCCGATCATTACAGCGATGCAGATCTCAAGAAAAACCATCGGAAACAGTTACATAGAGGGACAGTTTGATGAGGCCATCGCCATGATCAGAAATGGACGTCCCTTAAGCGAAGCGCTGGAAAGCATTCAGGGCTTCCGCAAAAAGCTTCCTTCCGTAGTCAGAGTGGGAGAGGAAAGCGGTGATCTGGTTCAGATGCTGGATTCTATGGCAGATTCCTTTGACTATGAATCCGGGATGGCGATCAATCGGCTGATCAGCTATCTGGAACCGGCGCTTATTATTTTAATGGCATTTTTGATCGGATTTATCATGATCGCAGTTATGCTGCCGATCTATCAGTCTTATTCAACGATTGGGGCAATGTCATACTATTAAAGAAAGGTGGGGGAATTGCTTTGATATTGTATCTATCAAACCGTCTGGTACAGGCCGTTGAAATGAAGGACAAAAACACGGCTCTGATTTGTCAGGAGCTTGCTCCGGAGGGAAGCATCATCAACGGGATCGTAACGGATGAGGAGGTATTTCTGCCCTTTATTAAGAATTTTTTCAGCAGAAATAAGCTTCCAAGGAAGGAATGTACCCTGGTGGTAAACAGTACACAGTTAAACAGCAGGGTATTAGAGCTGCCAAGAGTTTCCGGACAGGAACTGCGCAGGATGATCGAAAGGGAATTTGCTGACAGCAGAACGGAGCAGACTGTGTTTGCCTATCATGTTCTGGAGGTGCTGCCCGGCGGGAAAATGCAGAGAATTCTTGCTGTTTCTGCGGAAAGAGGCTTTTTAGAGCATTACCTTGTTTTGTTTGAGCAGGCGGGAGTGGAGATCACTTCTGTAGAACCGGCGCTTTCCGTTTTTGTAAAAAGATTTATGGCGTCCCCTGACATCCAGAAGAAAAACTGTGTTGTCCAGATCCTGGACGGACAGGAGATCATCAGTATCCTGTTTGTAAAGGGGATCTACCTGTACTCCCAGAGGAACCGGATCTTCTCAGAGGATGATTCTGACCTCTTAGCCAAGGAAGCGGGAGCGGTTGTAGACCGCCTTTTGCAGTTCGCAACCTCGCAGCATGTGGAGGATCCGATCAGCACGCTTTATCTGTGCGGGCAGAACCAGGCGGGCTTAAAGACCGTGATCGAAGAAAACGGCGGATTTAATCAGCAGATTTTCCCCAAGATCTACAAAGAGGAAAAGCTTCGTGTGAAGAAGAGATCCAGAAGCACCGGATTATCGGATTTTGTGTATCCCCTGGAGGGAAATGGAAAGAAGGAGAAAAATCTTGATTTTATCCTTCAGTTAAAGAAAAACAGCGAGAAAAACAGGAAAAAGAAGACCAGGATGACGCTGGTTCTGCCTGCGGCCGCAGTCCTTGCGGTGTGTCTTGTCATAACCGGCATCCTTTCCTTTGGATATTTTAACAGGATCTCCGAGATTGAAAGGCTGCAGAGGATGATGCAGCTTCCGGATTCCGTAGACGGCCGGATCTCCTATGAACTGGCAGATACCAACATTGTCAGCATGGAAAGCGAAATGATGGAAGCAAGGCAGGTATGGGAAAAGCTTATGAGCTATCCTACCTTGACCTCCGGTGCAGCCCAGAAGATACAGGAATGTGCAGGAGAAGGGGTATCGGCAAAGATCAGCAGCTTTAACAGGGACAGCGGAGTGCTGTCGCTTGAGGCTTCTGCGACGGATGTAAAGAGTATCAGCAGCTTTATCAAAGGGCTTCAGGAACAGGAAATGTTTGAAACGGTAGAATACAGCGGCTATACCAAACTGCCTGGCGAGGAAACATACAGTATCCATGTGGTATGCGTTATGGCAGAAGGCGCAGGAAGGTAGGAGGCGGGAATGAATATTTCAGTCACAGAAAAAGATAAAAAAATGATTGGCATTCTGGTCGCCTTTATCATTGCGTTTCTCTTTGTGTTTATGGTGTTTTCTCCTTTAAGCAAAAAGAATAAGGAGCTGGATCAGGAGCTTTTAAAGGCAAAGGAGCAGGCAAGCGTTTTTGATGACCAGGTGCTTGGAGCAGAGGACATGGTAGCGCAGGAGCAGGCAACAAAGGAACAGCTTGCAGGTGTGCTTGCACGCTTTTATCAGAGGCTTCAAAGCCAGGATGCGGAAAGAATGGCAACGACCCTGATGCTGAACCATAACCTGAAGGTGCAAAGCCTGACGGTATCCATGCTGGAAAATCCCAATAACGTAAAATGGTATCAGTATTCTGAAGAAGGGATAGCGGAAGCTGCCATGGGACAGCCGCCGGAGGAAGAACAGGTACAGGTCTTTTCCCTTTATGGAGCAAGAGTTACCTGTGTAGCAGAGGGCAGCGAGGCAGATCTGTGGGCGCTGATCGATGATCTTTCTTCAAACTATCCGTCAATCAGTATCGCCAGCACGGAGTGGACGGTTGCGGAATACCAGGAGCAGCAGGAGGCAGACAGAAGGAATACTGATTCACAGTCAGAGGAAGAGACAGAGCAGGAAACCGTGAAGAGAGAGCCTGTTACAGTAAAGACAAACAGACTTACCATTAGTCTGGAAATATTCATGTGTAATCAGTAATGGAGGTTCGCAAATGGAAGCAATGACCGGTAAAAATCTTAAAATAGGTGATGTTTTAAAAGAACAGGGCTACCTTTCAGAGGAAGAACTTCAAAAGGCGTTAGAGCTGCAAAAGGGTCAGAAGGGGAAGCGCCTGGGGGAAGTGCTGATTGAACAGGGATATATTACGGAGAATCAGATGCTGCAGGCTATGGCAGCCAAGATGGATTGCCAGGTGATCAGCGTAGACGGGCTCTCTGTGGATGTGGAGGCCGTAGAAAGGATCCCCAGGCAGCTTGCCGAAAAATACTGTGTGCTTGCAGTAGCGGCTGTAGGAAACAGACTGCAGGTGGTGATCAACGATCCGCTGAATTTTTACGGACTGGAGGATGTGCGCCAGATCACGGGAATGGAGCTTGCGATCTTTTTAAGTGAAAAGGCGCCTCTGGAAAAGGCAATTCATTTTTATTATGCGGAAATCTCTGCAAGGGAAGCAGCAGATAAGGCAAACCGTTCCCTTGACCAAAGCGTGGAAGAGATGGAAGTGGAGGAAGGAGAAGATGATACTCCCATCATCAACCTCCTAAACAGTCTGATCCAGCGTGCGTACAGCACAAATGCCAGTGATATCCATATCGAACCCTTTGAAGATAAGACCAGTGTGAGAATGAGAATTGACGGAACCATTGTCGATTATGTAACACTGAAAAAGAATGTCCACAATTCTTTGATTGCCAGGATCAAGATCCTGGCAGAGCTGGATATTGCAGAGAGAAGGTCTCCCCAGGACGGCCACTTTAAGGTAAGACAGCCGGACGGCTATTTAAATATCCGTGTATCGGTCATTCCTACTGTATTCGGGGAAAAGGCGGTTCTGCGTCTGCTGTCCAATAATGCAAGGATCGATAACGGCAGTCAGTTCGGTATGCTGGATGAGGATTATCAAAAACTCCTTCTCATGCTCAGATCCCCTCATGGGATCATTTATCTGACAGGGCCTACAGGCTCCGGTAAGACGACCACTCTTTATCTGATCCTGGAGGAGCTGGCAAAGCGTAATGTGAATATTTCTACTATAGAGGATCCTGTGGAAAAGAACCTTCCAAGGGTCAATCAGATGCAGGTCAATCTTTTGGCGGGACTTACCTTTGAAACCGGATTAAGGGCGCTCCTTCGTCAGGATCCGGATATTATCATGGTAGGAGAGACCAGAGACTCGGAAACCGCAGCCATTTCCGTGCGTGCGGCCCTGACAGGCCATCTGGTATTTTCCACGCTGCACACCAATGATGCGGCATCCTCAGCCATCCGTTTGAAGGATATGGGGCTGGAACCCTATCTGATTGCCAATTCCATGGTAGGAGTGGTGGCGCAGAGACTGATGCGCAAAGTGTGTACCGACTGCAGCAAGTTAGAGGAGATCACGCCGGAGGAAGAAAGGCTTCTGGGGATTTCTCTGTCCTATACGGAAAAGCCGCGCATGATCCGCAAGGCCTGCGGATGCCCGGCCTGCAACCATACGGGCTACCGAGGAAGAGTTGCCGTGCATGAGATCCTGATGATCGACAGGGAAGTGCGCAGACTGATCACGGAAAGCGCACCGGTGGAAGAGATCAAGGAATACGCAGTCAGAAATCAGGGAATGCGGACGCTTAAGCAGGCGGCCCTGCATTATCTGGAAAACGGCATCACCACGGTGGAAGAAGTGATGAAGGTGGCTTATTATGAAGAATAAGGAGCAAAAGCTTGAAAAGGACTGTGGTTTCACCTTAGTAGAAATGGCAGTCAGCTTTGTGATCCTTCTTATGCTGGCGTCCTTAAGTGTGGCAGGGGTACTTGCTTATCAGGACTATGCAGATTTTAAGCGGCAGAACAGCTATGCGCAGACTCTGTTTTCAGCGGCACAGACCAAGCTGATCGGTTACAGCGTGCGGGGACAGATGGAGGAGCTTAAGGATGCTTCAGAGGAAAAGCTTGATCTGACTATGATTACAGCGCCCTCAGGAGAATGTGCAGCACAGACGCTTAACGGCCTTGAAATGAAAGAGGCGGGCATCTTTTATCTGGTTGGAAACAAGGAATCCTATGAAAAATACAGAGCCGGAGAATACCAGGGAAAACAGGATAAGGAAAGCAGAGGCTATCAGGCGCTGTATGGGATCTTCGAGGAGTTTCTGCTGGATAAGCAGATCTTAAACGCCTGCATTGCCGTTGAGTTTTCTCCGGATACCGGGCAGGTGTACAGCGTGCTGTACAGCGATAAATCCACAGCCTTTACCTATACAGGGAAAAACCGGGACGGAAGAGTGAACATTGCCGACAGGCAGGAAGATCATAGAAATGATTATATGATCGGATACTATGGCATTGAATAGAAAGGAGCCTCAAGGTGCAGGAAAAGCAGAATAAGGACAGCAAAAATACCGGGGCTACCACCATTGTTGTGGTTTGCGTAATGGCGGTGATCATGGCACTTTCCATGGGACTTTTCCTGACGGCTTCTGTTTTGACGAGAACCTCCGGCAGGACGCTTGCAACAGAGCAAAGCCGTATTTTGGCGGTTTCTTTCAGTGAAGAAGTGGAAAAAATGCTGACAGATCCGCAGTATTCCTACTCTGACAGAGTTTCAGAAGAGAAGGGAAGGGCTGAAAATACCACAGAGCTTTCTTTGTGGCATTATGTCAAACAAAATATATCCTCCGGGGCCTGGCCCTATTACATGGAAAACGTGGACGAGATCCACAGCAGGGCAAATGCGGTCAGAAGCTTTCAGATACAGGAAAGCGGCACCGTGGGAGAAATCACGGAGCTTTCCCTTACCATGTACTGGACGCCGGGGGCAAGGAAGGAACGGCCGGGGCAGCTGTGGGTGGAGACAACGGCAAAGATCAAGGATCAGGCATGCAGTATTACCGATTTGTATGAGCTGAACATGACGGGAAGTGGTGACTATGAAAAGTGGGAGTGGAAGCATGTGGAAAAAAGATAATCGTGGAACGACCATGGTCTCGGTGGTGATCTCCTTTGCCCTCCTTCTGCTGTTCGTGACCAGTTTTTTTAAGATACAGAAGCTGTCCACGGAAATGATGATGAATTCCAAGGATATGCTGGTAAATAACAGCAGACTGATCAAGGCCTTTTATCTGGGAGAAACAGAAAACGAAACGGTGGCGGAGGATGCCAGCCTGATCTTTACCGGAAAGGATGGCAGCTTTTATGTGAAGGGAACCCTGATGCGTGCAGATCAGGAAGCACTAAACGGCACGATCTATTATTTTGAAGCAAAGGAGCCTTGAGAATGAAGAAGGACAACAGAGGCATTACGCTTACAGAAATGATCGTTACCTTTGCGCTGGTGGCAATCTTTATGGCTGCGGCGGTCTCCGTGATCACTTCTGCAGTCGTAACGCACAGTGAGCTTACGGCATCCATGTACGCACAGAGCGTAGGAGAAATGCTCCTTGACAAGGTGACCGGTGAACTAGCCGGGGCAAATGCAGAAAAGGGACATGGAATTGTAATAAGCAGCAGACAGCAGAAGGAAGAGGAACTTATAGAGAGCAGTGCCGAATTTTATGACAGGGAAGGACGCAAAACGACCTGTACGATCAATGACGGCCTTTTGACCTTTCATTATCCACAGGAAGTGGTTACCGACCGGGAAGGCAGGACGTCCATCGGGGAGGAAGAGGACTGGGCGCTGGAAGAAAAGGCGTATATGGGCTTTCGGGTCACTCGTATGCAGATCAGGCGCGCCAATGAAGAAAACATTCTGGAAATCACTATTCAAATAAAAAATTTAAAAACCGGGTATGAATATACAACCTCAAGGTGCACAAAATGTTATAATTTTAATTCCCAGAGCGATTTTAACAGGATCAGGGAAAACACCGTCTGAATAAGCCGGAATGGAAAAGGACATACTGTTACCGTTACAAAGAAAAGGTGCTTACTGCGCTTTAAAATGGAGGTAATGGAATGTCTGATTTAAAATGTATGGTAAAAAACTGCACTTACAATGAGAGTGAATGCTGCTGTAAGGGAGATATTTTGGTAGGAGGAACACATGCCTGCTGCTGCGATGAGACCTGTTGTGAGAGCTTTACCCAGAATAACAGGGATCGCTTTACAAGTTCTACCGCTCATCCGAGCAAGGTCATCAGTATTGACTGCGAGGCAACGAAATGTATGTACAATCAGAATTATAAATGTGCTGCATCACACGTTGATATAGAAGGAAACGGAGCCAGCCAGAGCAGAGAGACAGCATGCGCAACCTTTGCTGAAAAATAAAAAACGAGAACAGGGCGGCAGGCCGGGTAAAACCGAATTGCCGCCTTCATAAAGGATGGAAAGATTGAAAAATAAAATTTTTCAATCGCGAGATTTGTGTCTGCGCGCACTTGACACAAACTCGGCATGCGCAAAAAGCGTGCGCAGAAATGAGGATAAAAATGAAAAGAAAA
>FR894538.1:74945-82868 GCA_000436115.1 Firmicutes bacterium CAG:534
TGGCGGCCGCGCTGCTTTCCGGCTGCAGCCAGGAGGTGGTCACTGTGGCAGGAACGCTGTCAGAGGAAGGGGAAAAACCGGAAGCTTACATAGAAATGCAGGAATTTGAATTAAAGGAACCGGCAGAGCAAAGCAGCATGACAAAGATAAGCAGCTGCGTGGTTCTGATCCCATCCAGGTATCAGGAATCAGAGGAAATCCCCGGAATGTATATTCATGAAAAAAGTCCTCTTGACAGTTCCAATATTTACTATTCGGTTTCAGAGGGAGAAGGAAACGGAAGAGTCTCGGAAAGCCTGACGGAAAAGGAATACAAAAGCCTGGTAGAAGAAGCCTTCCAAGAAAATGGACAGGAAGTGTCCCTGACGATCGAAAGCTTTGAGCAGATCGATATGGATCAGGTTCCGGGATATAAGGTGAGAAGCACCTATGAAGTGGACGGCGAAAAGGTGGAGCAGCTTACCTATCTGCTTTTAGGGGACAAGACCTATACCATCACCTACAGTCAGATGGCAGATGATGAGCTGATGGCAGATTTTGAGATTTCTGAGGGCGAAATTAAGCTGGTAAAAGAAGACAAAATATAACTTATTGACTTTTTCTATCTTTTAGACTGGAAAATAAGAAGAAAATATGTTAATATTTTAACTTGAATACGATATTTATCAAAGTAACAATTTAATGAGGTGAAGCAATGCTGAAATATATTCTAAAGAGAATATTACTTGCCATTGTGACCATATGGGCAGTGGCTACGTTGACCTTCTTTCTGATGAACATGGTTCCGGGTGGGCCGTTCTTATCGGAAAAGGCGATCAGTCCCCAGGCTACCGCAGCACTGGAGGCAAAATATGGTTTGGATAAACCGCTTGGACAGCAGTACCTGACGTACATGCTGGATGCCAGTCACGGAGATTTTGGCGACAGCTTAAAGCAGAGAGGCCGTACGGTTATGGACATCATTAAGATGAAATTCCCGGTTTCTGCAAGGGTGGGAGGTGTTTCCGTCCTGGTAGCGCTGATCGTGGGCGTGCCCCTTGGCTGTATTGCAGCTTTAAAGAGAGGAAAATTCCTGGATAGTCTGATCAGTGTGATCTCCACCTGTGGAATTGCCGTTCCGAGCTTTGTAATCTGCACGTTCCTTCTGTATTTCTTTGGAGTGAAGCTGCAGATCCTGCCTACGATGGGACTGACCTCCTGGAAGCATTATGTGATGCCGGTAATGGCGCTTTCTTTTTATCCCACTGCATATATCATGCGTCTGATGCGTTCCTCCATGCTGGATGTACTGGGGCAGGACTATATGCGTACAGCGAAGGCAAAGGGACTTGCGGGCTTTAAGATCCTGTTCAAGCATGCGCTCAGAAATGCGATCCTGCCTGTAATCACCTATGTAGGGCCTTTGCTTGCCTATACGGTTACGGGAAGCTTTGTTGTGGAAAAGATTTTTACCATCCCGGGTCTTGGCGGAGAATTTATTACTGCAATCAACGGACGAGATTATACATTGATCATGGGTACCACCATTTTCCTGGCAACGCTGATCATTGTCATGAATGTGATCGTGGACATTGTATACAAGATCGTGGATCCCAGAATTAAATTAAAGTAAGGAGTCAGTCCATGAAAGAGAATCCTATCAGTTTTCAGTTAAAATTAAAGCCTGAAGATTTTCTTCCGGCTACAGAAGAAGAAAAGCAGAGCCAGGTAGTCATGAGGGAAAGCGTAAGCTTTTGGAAGGACGGCGCACGCCGCCTCCGCAAAAATAAAGTGGCGATGGTCAGTCTTGTTGTGATCATCATAGTCATGATCTTTTCCTTCATTGTACCCAGCTTTTATCCTTATACCTATAAAGAGCAGATCAAAGGAGCAAATAACCTTCGCCCCATGCAGTATTCCGAGCAGGAACAGGCAAGGATCGATGCCGGAGAGAAGGTATTTCCCCATATTTTCGGAACCGATAAGATGGGGCGTGATTATGCTATCCGTGTGATGATGGGAAGCAGGATCTCCCTGTTAGTAGGTCTGATCGCCACAGGCATTATTTTGATCATTGGTTCCATTTACGGATCCGTGGCAGCCTTTTTCGGCGGCTGGGTGGATCTGGTAATGATGAGAATTGTAGATATTATTTATACCATTCCTGATATTTTGTTGATCGTTCTTTTGTCCTTTGCACTGAAGGCACCCCTTGCCAGCCTCAAGGAGGCGCCGGGCTTTGGATGGGTCGGCGTGGTTGGAGAAAACCTGATCAGTATTTTTGTGGTGTTTGCCCTTTTGTACTGGGTAGGAATGGCTAGAATGGTCAGAAGCCAGGTACTGATGTTAAAGGAAAGCGAGTACGTTACAGCAGCAAGAGCGCTGGGCGTAGGAAATGGAAAGATCATTAAAAAGCATCTGCTGACGAACTGTATCGGTACCCTGATCGTTACAACAACCCTGCAGATCCCTTCCTCCATTTTTACAGAGAGCTTCTTAAGCTTTTTGGGAATGGGAGTTGCAGTTCCGCTTCCCTCCCTTGGAAGTCTTGCCAGCGATGCAATAAACGGTATGAATACCTATCCTTATTTATTGTTTATTCCGGCTCTTTTGATCAGCTTGATCATTTTGAGCTTCAATCTTTTGGGTGACGGACTTCGGGATGCTTTTGATCCCAAGCTGAAGAATTAAGGAGGAGAAAGCAATGTCAGAATATCTTGTTGATATCAAAAACGAAAGACTTTCCTTCTTTACCCCTGTCGGTGAGGTGAAGGCATTAAATGATGTTTCCATTCACCTGCGGGAGGGAGAGGTTCTTGGCATCGTAGGAGAGAGCGGCTCCGGAAAATCAGTTACTGCCTACAGCCTTATGGGGCTGACGGCATATCCGGGAAAGCTGATCGGCGGAAGTCTTGAATTTAACGGTCATCAGATCGAAAAAATGAATGAAAAGGAAATGAGGAAGATCAGGGGAAATGAAGTGTCCATTATCTTTCAGGATCCCATGACAAGTTTAAATCCTGTTTATACCATTGGAAATCAGATTATGGAAGTGATCCTGCTGCACACGGATAAGAACCGCAAGCAGGCGAAGGAAAGAGCCAGAGAGCTTCTTACGTTAGTAGGGATCAATGAGCCGGATAAGAGATTAAAGCAGTATCCTCATGAGCTGTCCGGTGGTATGAGACAGAGGGTTATGATCGCAATGGCACTTGCCTGTGAGCCGAAGCTTCTGATTGCAGATGAACCTACTACAGCTCTTGATGTGACCATTCAGGCACAGATCCTGGAGCTGATGATGGAGCTGAAGGACAGACTTGGCATGGCGATCATCATGATCACTCATGACCTGGGAGTTGTGGCCAGCATGTGCGAGAGAATTGCCGTTATGTATGCAGGCAAGATCGTAGAGTATGGCACCACAGATGAGATCTTCTATGAACCAAAGCATGAATACACCAAGGGCCTGATCCGGTCAATCCCCAGGATCGATACCAAGGAGCATGAAAGGCTGATCCCCATTGAGGGTTCACCGGTGGATCTTTTAAATCCTCCCAAGGGCTGCCCGTTTGCACCCAGATGTGAGAAGTGCATGAAGATCTGCTTAAGAGAGATGCCTCCTGCTACAAAGTTTGGACGGGTTCATTATACCCAGTGCTGGTTAAACCAGAAGGAAGAGATGGAGAAGGGAGCGGCCAATGAGTGATACATTAGTTCAGGTAGAACATTTACAGCAGTATTTCCCGGCCGGCGGTTACGGTAAAAACAAGAAATACATCCAGGCAGTGGATGATGTATCCTTTACCATTAACAGAGGGGAAACCCTGGGACTTGTAGGAGAATCCGGCTGCGGAAAAACAACGACCGGACGTACCCTTTTAAGGCTTTACGAGCCCACGGGGGGAAGATTTGTATATGATGGGGATGTGATCTTTGATGTGGAAAGGAAGATCAAGGCGCAGATGCTTCCTTACCGCAAAAAGATGCAGATCGTATTTCAGGATCCCTACGCAAGCCTGGATCCCAGAATGACAGTGGGAGATATCATTGGGGAAGCCATTGATGTGCACAAGCTCGCTGCAAATAAAAAGGAAAGATACGACATTATTATTGAAATGCTAAGAAGAGTCGGACTGAATTCCGAACATGCAAACCGTTATCCTCACGAGTTCTCCGGAGGACAAAGACAAAGAGTGGGGATCGCAAGAGCGCTGGCGGTGAACCCCGAGTTTATTGTCTGCGACGAACCGATCTCAGCGCTGGATGTATCCATCCAGGCACAGGTAATCAATATGTTTGAGGATCTGCAGGCAGAACTGGGACTGACCTATCTGTTCATTGCCCATGACCTGTCGGCGGTGAAGCATATTTCCAACAGGATCGGCGTAATGTACCTGGGCAGGATGGTAGAGCTTGCAGACAGCTATGAACTGATCACAAGACCCCTTCATCCTTATACTAAGAGCCTGATCTCCGCCATTCCCATTGCGGATCCCAAGAAGGCCAAGGAAAGCAAGCGTATTGTTCTTGAGGGAGATGTTCCAAGTCCATTAAATCCCCCTTCAGGATGCAGGTTCAGAACCAGATGTCCTTATGCAGATGAAACCTGTGCACAGAAGGTGCCTGAGTGGAGAAAAATCGAAAAGGGACATTTTGCCGCATGCCACCATATTGACAAGTGCAATTAATTGTGGTAAATATTTGTGATAACAGATACAGAATAACTGCCTGCAAAGGCAGAAACTGTATTTTGTTGATAAAAAACATTTTAATTTTAGAGGAGGAAAAGTTATGAAGAAGAGAGCTCTTGCACTCGTTCTTACCGCTGCCATGGTTCTCGGACTTACTGCTTGTGGTGGAAGTGCAACAGAAACAACAACTTCTGATGCTGCTACAGAAGAGACAACAACAGAAGACTCAACAGCAGAAGCAACCGATGATCAGACAGCAGACGAAGCAGATGCGGCAGCATCTGCAGGAGAGAAGATCTTATCCGTACAGGTAGGACCTGATCCCGAAACCATTGATCCTGCATTAAACAGTGCAGTAGATGGCGGTAACATGTTATTACATTCTTTTGAATGCCTTTTGGCAGTTGATCAGAATGGCCAGTTAGCACCTGGACAGGCAGAAAGCTGGGAGACATCTGAGGATGGACTTACCTGGACCTTCCATTTAAGAGATGGCCTGAAGTGGTCTGACGGTTCTGATCTGACAGCAAATGATTTTGTGTACAGCTGGAAGAGAGTATGTGATCCTATGGTAGCAGCTCCTTATGCAGAGACTGTTCTTTCCATGGTAGAGGGTTATGACAAGGCAATCGAAGGTGATCTGGATGCCCTTCAGGTAGTAGCTACCGACAATAACACCTTAGTCGTAACACTGAGCGCTCCCTGCTCTTATTTCGGAAGTCTTGCGGCATTTGCAACCTTAAGCCCTGTTCAGCAGGCAACTGTCGAAGCAAATGGCGACGCATGGGCAACCAAGGCTGAAACCTATATCAGCAACGGACCTTTCTATGTATCTGACTGGGTACCTGGTTCTTATATCATGATGACCAAGAACCCTTACTACTGGAATGCTGATGCAATCAAGCTTGATGGTATTAAGTGGAACCTGATTGAGGATTCCAACGCTGCATACAGCGCATATCAGACCGGTGAAGTTCTGATGATCAAGGATGTTCCTACAGAAGAAATCCCGTCTCTGAAGGAGAATGCTGATTTCTATGTAGATCCTATTATCGGTACCTACTATCTGAGCATGAACATTGACAGAGAGCCTTTCAACAATGCAGATGTCCGTAAGGCACTGAGCCTTGCAATCGACCGTGACTATGTTGCAAATACCTTAATGCAGGGAACTTATTCTCCTGCCGGCAACCTCATGGGCCCCGGCTGGATCGATACAGACGGAAAGCAGTTCAAGGATAACGCTAACGGCGGCAAGGAATATATTGATACCACAAATTATGAAGCAGACCTTGAGGAAGCTAAGCAGCTTCTTGCTGATGCAGGATATCCGAATGGAGAGGGATTCCCTACCATTACCTATTCTACAAACGATACAGGTTACCACAAGGTAGTTGCAGAGTATTTACAGCAGGCATGGGCTGAGCTGGGCATTGACCTCCAGGTTGACATCGTAGAGTGGGCTTCCTTCACACCTATGCGTCGTAACGGTGACTATGATGTTGCCCGTAACGGCTGGGTAGGAGATTACAGTGATCCTTCCAACATGCTGGATCTGTTCTACTCCACCAACGGAAACAATGATGGTAAGTTCAACAATGCAGATTATGATGCAGCTATAGAACTGTCCAGAACAACTCTTGATGCAGCAGAGCGTTCTACCGCACTTCACAACGCAGAGGATGTTCTGATGGAAGAAGCTGGATGTATTCCTGTTGCATACTACAATGACTTCTGGTTACAGAGCGACAAGATCACCGGTTCCTGGCATTCACCTTATGGTTACTGGTATTTCATGTATGCCGATATTGCTGAATAATTCAGTATAACCAGTCAAAAATAGCTTATAAGAAAGGAACTGCATATTTTGCAGTTCCTTTTTGCTCTGTGAACAGATTGATGCTGGAAGGCGAAGGTTTGCAGATGAAAAGATCGCAGTAAGGAGAGAAGGAAAATGGCAGAAAATGTGGTAGAACGGTTTATCAGATATGTGCAGCTTGACACACAGTCCAGTGAGGATACGGGAACTTCTCCCAGCACAGAAAAGCAAAAGGAGTTAGCGTCCCTTCTTGCGCAGGAATTACAGAAGATGGGAGCCAGCTCGGTAAAGTTTGATAAGGAGCATTGTTATGTATATGCCAGAATACCGGGAAATGATCCTGAAAACATGCAGACAGCGCCGACGCTTGGATTTATTGCTCATATGGACACAGCGCCGGACTGCTCCGGAAAGAATGTAAAGCCCAGGATCATTTCTGATTATGACGGGAAGGAAATCCTTTTAAACAGAGAGCAGAATATTGTGCTCAGCCCGGAGATTTTCCCGGAGCTGCTTTCCTATGTGGGACAGAGCCTGATCGTGACAGACGGAACCACGCTGCTTGGTGCAGATGACAAGGCGGGCATTGCTGAAATTATGACCATGGCACAGATTTTGCTGGAAAATCCGGAAATCAAGCATGGCCCCATTGCGATCGGCTTTACGCCTGATGAGGAAATTGGAGAAGGGGTAGATCACTTTGATCTGAAACAGTTCGGAGCTGATATTGCCTATACGGTAGACGGGGGAGCGATCGGAGAACTGGAATACGAGAACTTCAATGCGGCATCGGCAAAAGCTGTGTTTGCAGGAAGAAATGTACATCCGGGAGAGGCCAAGGACAAGATGATAAATGCGGCGCTGATCGCAATGGAATTTGAAGCGGCACTGCCCGCTTCACAGCGCCCGGAATATACAACGGGATACGAGGGCTTTTATCATCTGACCCATATGGAGGGAGAGGTGGAAAGCGCAAGTCTTTCCTACATTATAAGGGATCATGACAGAGAGCGGTTTGAAGCGAAAAAGGAACTGTTTCGGGAGACAGCCCGTTTCTTAAATAAGAAATACGGGGAAGGAACGGTAAAAACAGAAATTACGGATTCCTATTATAACATGAAGGAAAAAATAGATCCGGACTCTCTCTTTTTAATTGAAAATGCCAAAGGCTGCATGGAGGAGCTTTCCATAGAGCCTAAGGTTTCACCCATCAGAGGCGGAACAGATGGCGCCAGACTATCCTATATGGGGCTTCCCTGCCCGAACCTCTGCACAGGAGGACACAATTACCATGGCAGATTTGAGTACAGTGTTGTGGAATCTATGGAAAAAATTGTAAGGCTTCTGGTTCTGCTGGCACAAAAAGGGACGGCCGGATATGAAAAGTGATAAATATTTGATAAATATTTGCTAAGTTGTAAAATCAAGTGCGAC
>FR894539.1:0-14686 GCA_000436115.1 Firmicutes bacterium CAG:534
GTCTGACTGGTCTGGCTGACAGACCATTATTTATTAATGACGAGGATGTGCCTTTGCGTAGACATCCCACAATTTGTTCTTATTAAGGTTTACATAAATCTGTGTCGTAGAAATATCAGAATGCCCCAGCATTTCCTGAACACTTCGCAGATCGGCGCCGTTCTCTACAAGATGCGCCGCGAAGGAGTGCCTTAGGGTATGAGGCGTAATGTCTGCCGTGATCCCGGCCTTCTTGGTATAGAATTTAATGATCTTCCAAAAGCCCTGGCGGCTCATAGGCTGTCCCTGACAATTTGCAAAAAGATACGGTGACTCGGGATCAGAAAGCATGGCCGCACGCGTTCCCTCCAGATAACGGATCAGCGCCCCCTTGGCCTGATTGCCAAAAGGAATGACCCTCTCCTTTCCTCCGTCATGGCACACAATATACCCGACCTGCAAATCTACATCTGACAGCTTTAAATTGATCAGCTCCGTCACCCGGATCCCGGTAGCATATAAAAGCTCCAGCATGGCCTTATCCCGGATCTCCTTCGGTGAATTTCCGGAGGGCTGCTCTAACAGCTTTATCACTTCCTTGGTGGATAAGATCTCCGGCATCTTCTTTTCAATTTTGGGAGCATGCAGTGCATCGGAAATATCCTCAGACACCATTCCTTCCTTACTCAGATAATGATAAAACGCCTTCAGGGAAGCAATATTTCTGGAAATGGTTGCTGCTGAAAACTTATTCTTCTGAAGATAACCCACATAAGAAGTAAGATTGTTCTTCGTAATTTCCTTTACGTTTTCAATCCCCTGCTCTTCCATATAGTTCTTTACCTTCATCAGATCCCTGCGATAGGACAGTTCCGTGTTCTCAGAGGTTTTCTTGATATTATGTAAATAAATCATGAACTGATTGATTTCTGTTTCCATGGTTTCTGCTTCCACTCCCCGCCTGTTGTTTTGTTTACATAAACTGCGTGTATTCACCATTATAAGCAAGAAATGTCAGAAAAGCAAATGCAATTTTATCCCATTTTACGGGCATTTCAGGCATTTTCACCCTCTAAATACAACATATCGAAATCCCCATTTTCTTCCAGTACTACATCTTGTAAAAAATTTTTAATAAAAAATTTTTGCAAGGTCTCCTATGAGAATTGGGTTTACATAACTTTCCAGTATACAGCCGATCAGAACCATAACACAGATCCACATAAGCCATAAGAGCTGCCGCACTCTTCTTTTCCGCTCCATCCGTCCCCCTCTGCCCTCTATCAGAGCGCTTCCCCGGCTCATAAAGCCCGCATAACAGAAATCCAGGAACAAAAACCAGGCAGGAAACAGCAAAAGCTGATGGGGAAAGAAAATTCCCAGGATAAGCAGCAGTCCCTTAAGGCCAAATCTTATCACTGCCGATGCCAGGATCATTCCTGCCAGCAGCCCCTGCCACAAAACGGCTCCGGATAAGAACAGCAGTCCGAAGGACGTCAACGAAAGCAGAAACATTCCCAGCAAAATTCCATATCGCTGCCGCAGCACATAAATCAAAAACTGCCCTCCGTCTATCTCCTCCAGGGCAAGCTGGCGCATCATGCCGGGATTAAAGATACCGCTTTCCCCCAGCAGTTTGTCCCCGGAAACGTTCATCAGAAGCATTCCAAGGAAAAAGCCGCCCAGAAAAAGAGCGCCCCATATCCTGTATCGCTTTTCCCTGACCCTTCTTTGCATGTTTCTGCCTCGAACTGCTTTTGTCCCAATATATGAAAAAGAGTTCTGGATCCAGAACTCTTTTTTTTAATAACTGCTGTTTTATTTGTGATACTTATCTTTGTAGGCCAGGATCGCCGCTACCGTTTTGGAATCCTGGATCTCGCCTGCGTAAATCTTCTCCACCAGCTCTTCTAAGGGGTAAGCCTTCACCTGCACATATTCATCCTCATCCAGATGCTGTTTTCCCGGCGTCAGATGCTCTGCAACATAGATGTCGATCTTTTCATTGCAAAAGGCTACTGTGGTTCTGATGCTCAGCAAAAGCTCCAACTGATCACAATGATAACCGGTTTCCTCAGAAAGCTCCCTGGCTGCCGCATCCCTGGTAGGCTCCTCCGGGGTCTGCAGACCGCCTGCAGGAATTTCCAGCGTATAACGCTCTAAGGCGTTTCGATACTGGCGGACCATGATCAGCCTTCCCTGTTCGTCTATGGGAACCACTGCCGCTGCGCCCTTGTGCTTGATGAAATCCCATTTTGCAATATTTCCATTGGGGATCTGCATGGTATCCTGATAATAATCTATGATCGCTCCATGAGCAACCAGCTCTCTGGATAATCTCTTATATTCTTCCAACTTTCTTCACCGCTTTCCCGACTTATTTACTTTCCAACAGCTTCTCTACACTTACAAGCTTTACGCAAAGAACGAAAAGCTCTGCCGCCTGCTTCAGTTCCTCTAAGGTGGGGAAGGTAGGGGCAAGTCTGATGTTGCTGTCTGCAGGATCCTTCTTATAAGGATAAGTTGCACCGGCTCCTGTAAGGATTACGCCGGCTTCCTTACATTTTGCCACAACAGCCTTCGCACATCCCTCAAGAGTCTCAAAGGAGATAAAATAACCACCGTTTGGCTTCGTCCAGGTACCGATCTCCAGACCTGCAAGGCCTTCCTCCAAAATAGACAGCACCGCTTCAAACTTAGGGCGCATGATTGCCGCATGCTTTTTCATATGCTCCTTCATTCCTTCAATGTTCTTAAAATAATGAACATGACGGAACTGGTTCATCTTGTCAAAACCAATGGTCTGAATGGTCATAATATTTTTAATGAAATCCAGATTTCCCTTGGATGCTGCAATAGCAGAAATACCGGAGCCGGGGAAGGTTACCTTGGAGGTTGAGCAAAACTCATATACCATATCCGGATTTCCTGCCTTTTCACATTCCGACATCAGATCTAAAAGGGTATCGCTTCTGTCCTCGTACAGATCATGGATCACATAAGCATTATCCCAGAAGATCCTGAAATCCTCTGCTGCAGGCTTCAGGGCCGCAAAACGCTTTACTGTCTCATCAGAATAGGTATAGCCCTGAGGATTGGAATATTTCGGCACACACCAGATTCCCTTAACAGCCGGATCACTATTTACATATTTTTCTACCAGATCCATGTCAGGGCCATCCTGTGTCATGGGAATATTGATCATTTCAATTCCAAACTGCTCTGTAATGGCAAAATGTCTGTCATATCCTGGTACCGGGCACAAAAACTTAACCTTATCCAGCTTGCACCACGGGGTACTGCCCATTACGCCAAAAAGCATGGATCTTGCAACTGTATCATACATAACATTCAGACTTGCATTGCCGCATACGATCACCTGATCTGCCGGAACGCCAAGCATATCGCCAATCAGCTTTTTTGCCTCCGGAATGCCGTCCAGCAGTCCATAGTTTCTGCAGTCAATGCCGCTTTCTGTTTTCAGGTCTGTATCCGGATGAATCACATCAAGAAAGTCCCTTTCCATATCAAGCTGTGCAGGCGCCGGCTTTCCACGAGACATATCAAGTTTTAATCCCTTTGCCTTTGCCTCCTGATATTGACCACTCAATTCTTCCTTAAGAGAAATCAGTTCCTCTTTACTCATGTCCTGATAAGCTTTCATGATGTATCTTCCTCCTTCTATCCCTTGGTTCAAATTGGTATCGTTGGATAATTGTATACAATCCAACGCCTTTCTTATTTTACTATATTCATTCCCTGCAAACAAGCTATTTTTGCTTTTCTCTTTACGAAGATTTTTTCTTAATCTGCAAATTTTTATCCAATATGACCAAAAATGGCAGAACCCAAAGGGTTCTGCCATGATTTTCTGTACGAATGATAGATTTTACTTTGCGTAATCGATCACGCGCGATTCTCTGATCACATTTACCTTAATCTGTCCGGGATATTCCAGTTCCGCTTCAATCTGCTTGGAAATATCTCTTGCCAGAAGTACCATATCAGAATCACTGATCTGTTCTGGAACTACCATTACACGAATCTCTCTACCTGCCTGAATTGCAAAAGATTTATCTACGCCTTTAAAATTGTTTGTGATATCTTCTAATTGTTTTAATCTGGTTGTATAGGTTTCAAGGGTCTCTCTTCTTGCACCCGGTCTTGCTGCGGAAATCGTATCAGCAGCTTGTACCAGACAAGCGATAAGGGACTGAGGCTCTACATCTCCATGATGGGATTCTACTGCATTGATCACCACAGGGGACTCCTTATACTTTCTGCAAAGCTCAACGCCAAGCTGAATATGGGAGCCTTCCATTTCATGGTCTACAGCCTTACCAATATCATGTAAAAGTCCTGCCCTCTTAGCCATTCTTACATCAAGGCCAAGCTCAGCTGCCAAAAGTCCGGAAAGCTGTGCAACCTCAATGGAATGCTTAAGCGCATTCTGACCATAACTGGTTCTGAACTTCATCTTACCGAGAAGTCTTACCAGCTCAGGATGGATGCCATGTACTCCAACCTCAAGGGTTGCAGCTTCACCCTCTTCCTTGATCATTACCTCAACTTCCTTCTGCGCCTTCTCAACCATTTCTTCAATTCTTGCCGGATGAATACGTCCGTCAACAATCAGTTTTTCAAGCGCAATCCTTGCCACCTCACGGCGGATGGGGTCAAATCCGGATAAGATAACGGCTTCCGGTGTATCGTCAATGATCAGATCCACACCGGTCAACGTTTCAAGAGTTCTGATATTTCTTCCCTCTCGTCCGATGATCCTTCCCTTCATCTCGTCATTCGGAAGCTGGACAACGGAAATTGTGGTTTCGGATACATGGTCTGCTGCACATTTCTGGATAGCAGTTACCACATATTCCTTGGCCTTCTTGTCAGCCTCTTCCTTTGCACGGCTCTCTAATTCTTTGATCATAACAGCCGTTTCATGTTTCACATCATCTTCAACAATTTTTAATAAATACTCTTTTGCCTGTTCGGAGGTAAGTCCTGAGATTCGTTCCAGTTCCTGTAATCTTTGTTCGTTCAGTTTTGAAACTTCCGCACGCTGCTTTGCCAGTTCTTCTTCCCTGGCTGCCAGACTTGCTTCCTTCTTTTCGATCGCATCCGCTTTCTTATCGATGTTCTCTTCCTTTTGCTGAACTCTGCGCTCATAGCGCTGAGCCTCCGCACGACGTTCCTTGATTTCCTTGTCCAGTTCATTCTTGGTACGAATGGACTCTTCCTTGACTTCAAGGAGGGATTCGCGCTTCTTGGTTTCAGCAGTTTTCAGAGCTTCATCAATGATCTCACGGGCCTTATCCTCTGCATTTCCGAGCTTTGTCTCAGACACCTTTTTATGATATACGGATGCCAGAAACCAGGAAAGAGGAGCAGCCACGATAAGCGTTACGATTACCGCAATCAAAACTTGCACCATTTACAGGAGCACCTCCTTATTTAGTTTTCATTGTACTCTGATCTATATAGAATGTATGTAGAAAACATTCTAAAAGGCAATTTACAACATCTAAATTTTAAACTTAAATTGATGTTATGTCAAGTGAAACTACATTTCTGATCAAATCAGTTGAAAATCCCTTCCGGTATAAAAACCCCATCATTTTAAAGATTTCCTCTTTCGATGCGCTTTCCGGGCAAAAATGCTTCTTCTCCATCAGCCTTTTGATCTGCTTTGTTTCCAGCTCCTTCTGGGCGTCTCCCGCAGTCTCTTCCCAGACCTCCTCAAACAGTTCCTTTGAAATTCCCTTTTTTTGCAGATCCATTTGAATTCTTCGTTTACTTTTGCTTTCCTTGTTGTATTCCACAAAGTCAGCCGCATACATTCTGTCATCCAGATAGCCAAAGGAAGAAACATAGTCGATAGCCAGGGCTATAAACTCCTCACTGTACTCCCCTGCACGCAGCTTTTCCCTAAGCTGCATGGTCGTATAGGCACGGCTCTTTAAAAGGTTCATAGCCCTTAGCTTGACCCTCTTTGGCAGTATTTCCTGTGTAATGATCCGGTAATTCTCCGGGGAGAGTTCCTCTCCCTGTTTGACCCCATAGCGAGACAATTCGCCCTTATATAATACAAAGGCGAATTGTCCGTCGATCTCCACTCTTATTTTTGATTTATCACGCTCTGAAAGACCTGTAACGATCATATGTTTTCCTGCTCCTGCAAAGGCTTATTCTTCTGCCTTCGTCTTTTTCCCCTGGGATCCGGCAGCTTCCTGCTCTGTGGCCTTTTCCGCCCCCTGAAGTCCATAATGTTCCCTGACCTTTGCTGCGATCTCGTCATAGACTTCCTGATGATCCTTCAGGTACTGCTTGGCATTTTCACGCCCCTGTCCGATCTTATTTCCGTTGTAGGCATACCATGCGCCGCTTTTATTGACAATGTTTACCTCGGCCGCAAGATCCAGGACATCTCCTACCATGGAAATCCCTTCTCCAAAAATAATATCAAATTCTGCTTCCTTAAAGGGAGGCGCAATTTTATTTTTCACCACCTTAACTCTGGTTCTGTTTCCAATGGTCTCTCCGCTTTGCTTAAGGGCCTCGATCCTTCTTACATCAAGGCGTACGGAGGAATAGAATTTGAGCGCTCTTCCGCCTGTTGTGGTTTCCGGGCTTCCAAACAAAACGCCTACCTTTTCACGGAGCTGGTTGATAAAGACTACGGTGCAGTTGGATTTGCTGATCACTGCGGTCAGCTTTCTCAGCGCCTGTGACATCAGCCTGGCCTGCAGACCCACATGGGATTCTCCCATGTCGCCGTCGATTTCTGCCTTGGGGACCAGTGCCGCCACAGAGTCTACCACCACAATGTCAATGGCTCCTGAACGCACCATCGTTTCCGTGATCTCAAGGGCCTGTTCCCCGTTATCCGGCTGGGAAATGTACAGATTATCAACATCCACTCCTATATTCTTGGCGTAAACCGGATCCAGAGCATGCTCCGCATCGATAAATCCCGCAATGCCGCCTCTCTTTTGCACCTCGGCAATCATATGTAAGGTAACTGTCGTCTTACCACTGGACTCAGGCCCATATATCTCAATGATCCTTCCCTTGGGAATTCCCCCCAGTCCCAGTGCAATATCAAGGCTTAAAGAGCCTGTGGGAATGGTCTCTACATTCATGTGCGCCGAGGAATCCCCCAGCTTCATGACTGCTCCCTTTCCAAATTGTTTCTCAATCTGTCCCAGTGCGGCATCAAGTGCCTTTAATTTTTCGTCTTTTTCCATTTTAATCCCCATTTCTGCGCACGCTCTTTGCGCATCTCGAGTTTGTGTCAAGTGCGCGCAGACACAAATCTCGCGTGTGAAAAATTCTATTTTTCACACTAATCTCCATTCCGCAGACGCTTCGCGTCGCAAAATCACAGGCCGGATATTCGATCCGTTTCTGTGACCAGGGCTATTTTGTGGCGTCCGCGGCACAAAAAGCCGTGTAAAGGTCAACACGTCAAGAACATTTGTTCTTAATCAGAATAAAACAAACGTTCGCTTTTGTCAACCATCTCTTTGTTTCTTTTTATGTCCTGAATACAGAATACACCTTTCTGTGTCCAATAAAACTCCCTCAAAGGCATCTCCCCCTTCTTTTTTTCTTTTGCTTTGAACTTTTGGCGGAAAATGCCGGATTTGCAAAGCAGACTTTGTACAGCACAAGATGGGCTGTGAAATGATTTCTGTTATCAGGATAGCATAGCTTTCCGATTTGTGCAACCTGACTGTAAACAATCATCGGATGCAGGGATTTTGTCCTGCATCCGATCGTCATTTAAAAGGTAGTGGCAAGATCCTCCTCATAATCAGGATAAGTCACCGTCACCCAGCCGTCAGGATAATTAAAGCCTACCTCAAGGCCAAGTGGGGTATAAAACAGGATCAGCGTGGATTCCTCGTTCATAAGGCTTGTGATGTCCTGGTCAGAATAATAATTCAGGCCGTAAATCTCCCCGTTCTGCTTTTCACAGCGTTCCCGGAAATCAATGGTAAACTCATCATCGATCTTCAGGATCTGGGTGTTGGTCATGGCCATACCGGTTTCCATATCGAAATTCAGGGAGATCAAACTGCTCTCATAAAAGGAATTGTCCAGATAACCGTCCTCCTCAAGCACAATGCTCAGGATTTCCTCGTCCATATAGGTAATGTAGCTCCTTACCTCCATCTGAAACTCATTTTCCTTGGAGAGTTTCCCTGCTGTCTGCTCAATATGCTCCCGTACCTTTTCCATTTCCTTTTTGATCAGTCCGTTGATCCGATCTTCCTTAACCTGATCCTCCATTACCACATAGGGACGCTCCGCAATCATTTTTGCAATCCCCGTTTCCTCGGATTCCTCTATGACGTCCTTATCAACCTGGTAGGACAGATCCTCCTTAATGTCATCCTCAAACTCGTAATATTCTTCCGCAACGGTATCTGCTTTTTCCTCCGGATCCCAGTCCTCTTCCTGCTCCTCCAAAAGGCTTTCGTCATAGGAAATATCCTCTGTACTTTCCATAAAAGGAAGCACATAATGAGTGCCCAGATAATAAACCCCTGCTGCCAGGGAAAGAAAAGCGATAAACAGCGCTGCCAATCCTCCGATGATCAGTCCTGCTATTTTGCCGCCGCTCCACTTCTGATCCATACTTCTCTCCTTTTGCCTGATCAGCCCTGCTCCGTAAGCTGCGCAGTAAGCTGTAAAAGCGCTGCTTCTGCCGCCTGTTTTCTGATCTCATACCGCTCCCCCAGGAAGTGGTTTTCTGTAACTCTTATGTTTCCGCATAAATAAGTGCCAATATAAACAAGGCCTACCGGTTTTTGCGCAGTTCCCCCACCGGGCCCTGCAATTCCGGTCACTGCAATGGCCGCATCCGCACCTGCCGCACGGGCCGCCCCTTCTGCCATCTGAAATGCTACCTGCTGGCTTACCGCTCCATATTCCGAAAGGGCTTCCTGCTCCACCCCAAGAAGCCTGTGTTTGGCCTCATTGGAATAGGTCACATAGCTTTCCATCAGGATCTCCGAAACCCCGGGCACATTGACCAGCAGGGAAGCGATCATTCCCCCGGTACAGGATTCCGCACAGGTGATCTGAAGATCTTTTTCCAGCAGAAGCTTTACAAGCCGGCTTTCCGGTGCCTCTTCTTTTTTTAATAATGCTTCTTCCATTTATGCCTTTTCCTTCATAACATCCTTATTTTTGATGATGTAATCGATCAAGGATACCACGGTCAGGATCACTGCGATCCACAGGATGATCTGGGTAAACAGAGAAAGTGCTTCCACATCTGCAATCAAAAGGCAGACTGCAATCATCTGAAAGGTTGTTTTGAATTTCCCCCAGTAGCTTGCTGCGATCACAACCCCGTTATCAGCTGCCACCAGCCTAAAACCGCTGATAATAAATTCTCTTGCAATAATGATGATCACCATATATGCCGGGATCTTCTGAAGCTCGATCAGGCAGATCAGTGCAGAACACACCAGCAGCTTATCTGCCAGCGGATCCATAAATTTGCCGAAATTGGTGACCAGATTATATTTTCTGGCGATTTTTCCATCTAACAGATCCGTAAGACTTGCGATCACAAAAATGCCAAGGGCGATCCACTTGTCATAGGGTGTTATGGGTACAAGCAGAAATAAAATAAAAAAAGGAATCAATATCACACGAAACATTGTCAGTTTATTTGGTAAATTCATCTTTCTTCTCCTATCAGATCATATTCGTTGGAACCTGTGATCTCCACCTCAATAAAGTCTCCGCTCATCAGCTCTCTGTGTGTGCTGACAAAAAGGTAGCCGTCTACTCCGGGTGCATCCTTATAGGTTCTGGTTACATAAACATCCTCATCTGCAATCTTGCCTTCCACCATGGCCTTTACGCGTCTGCCTACCATGTTCTCCGCTGCCTCAAAGGCAATTTCCTGCTGCAGCTCCATGATCTCATCCCGTCTGCGTTCCTTGATCTCTTCAGGCACCTGATCCGGCATGTCTGCGGCCGGCGTCCCCTCCTCGGCGGAATAGGTGAAAACTCCCAGCCTGTCAAATTCCATCTCATCCACCAGGGCCATGGTCGCCTCATGATCTTCCTCTGTTTCCCCGGGAAAACCTGTGATCAGCGTAGTTCTGATACAGATATCGGGAATTTTTTCCCGCAGCCTTTTGATCAGCTCACGGATCTGTGCCGTATCCGTTCTTCTTCCCATGCGCTTTAAGATCCTGTCGCTTCCGCTTTGGATCGGGATATCCAGATAATTGCAGATCTTTTCCTCTCTGGCTATGACGTCGATCAGCTCCTGCGTGATCTCCTCAGGATAGCAGTACAAAACTCTGATAAAGGACAAGCCGTCGATCCTGCAAAGCTCCTGTAACAGCTTTGGCAGGCTTTTTTCCCCGTAAAGATCCCTTCCGTACAAAGTGGTTTCCTGCGCCACCAGGATCAGCTCCCTGACTCCCTGCTCGGCCAAATCCCTTGCTTCCGCAAGAAGCTGCTCCATGGGAACGCTTCTGTAATTTCCTCTTACCTTGGGGATGATGCAATAAGTACAGTGCTTGTCGCACCCCTCTGCAATTTTCAGATAATCATAATAACCGCCGGTAGTCAGAACACGCTTTTTCCCGCCCACGGGCTTTTTATCCAGATCCTCCAGATAATTTTCCGGCCGTCCCTCCAGTACCTTTTCCAGCGTTTCCACGATCTTCTCTGTAGCCGTGGTGCCGAGGATGGCATCCACCTCCGGGATTTCCTTCTGGATCTCGTCATGGTATCTCTGGGCCAGGCAGCCTGTTACGATCAGCGCCTTCAGCTGTCCGCTTACCCTGCGTTTTCCCATCTCCAGGATGGTATTAATACTCTCTTCCTTGGCGTCACCGATAAAGCAGCAGGTATTGATGACCACTGCATCTGCCTGTTCTTCATCATCTGTGATCTCATATCCCTTTTGCGTGAGCATACCGAGCATCACCTCGGAATCCACCAGGTTTTTATCACATCCAAGGGAAATAAACAGTAGCTTCATAAACCTCTCCATTCCAAAGCATTCTAATAGCAAACAAACGCTGCCACGTCCTGCGCAGCAGCGTCATGTCAGCCTTTGATGACTGTCTTATTCTTCCTCATCAGAAAGGATCTTGATCTTCCCCTGATTTAACTCCTCTACCGCAACGGAAAGAGGCTTTGTGGCATTCTTCGTGCTGACTAAAGGCTCCTCTCCGGCGATTAACTGTCTTGCCCTTTTGGAGGTTGCCATAACGATGGAATAACGGCTGTTGACCACAGGCGCTTCCCCCGGCTCTACCTCGCTGTTTACTACCTTCATAAGATCAGTATAAGATGGATGTAACATTTTTTCTCCTTTCCCAAAGAGAGCCTACAGCTCCCTTAATTCCTTCCTCATATTTTGAATCATCTCTTCATTTCGAAGAGGTGCATAATGGGCTGCCCTGATCAGTTCGTGCATCTGCTGTACACATTCCTCCAGTTTATCATTGATCACAAGGAAATCATACTGCTCGATGCCTTCTGCTTCCTCCCCGGCCCTTTTCAGGCGTTTGGCAATCACCTCGGGACTTTCCGTCCCTCTTCCCTCTAACCTTTTGCGAAGCTCCGCTGCACTGGGCGGCATCACAAATAAAAGCAGTGCCGTGGGATATTTTCTTTTGATTTCAAGCGCTCCCTGGATCTCAATTTCCAGGATCACATCCTTGCCCTTTTCTAACTGTTTCTCCACATAATCCCTGGGCGTTCCGTAATAGTTATCGCAATAGCAGGCGTGCTCGATAAGTCCGTTCTGGGCGATCTTCTCCTCAAATTCCTGCCTGCTCACAAAGAAATACTCTTTTCCCTCTTCCTCACCCGGTCTGGGCGATCTGGTGGTCATGGAAATGGAAAGGGCATAATCGTCATAGGTATGAACAAGCTGCTTCATCAGGGTTCCTTTTCCAGCTCCTGAAAAACCGGAAACCACGATTAAAATTCCTTTATGCTTCATCTTCTTCCCTGCTTTCCGCCTGTGCTCGCTGTGCAATGGTCTCCGGAAGGAGCGCCGAAAGCACAAGCTGGCTGTTTTCCATTACCAGCACGGCTTTTGTTTTTCTTCCCTGTGTTGCATCTATGGCTGTGCCCTCTTCCTTTGCCTTTTGGACAAGCCGTTTGACCGGTGCGGAATCAGGGCTTACAACTGCAATGATCTTACCTGCATTTACAATATTGCCAAATCCAATATGAATCAGCTTATTCACAATAAAGCGCCTTTCCGGTTTATTCAATATTCTGGATCTGCTCTCTTACCTTTTCGATCTCTGTCTTTAATTCAATGGCATGATTGGAAATTTCCAGGTCATTGGACTTGGATAAGATCGTGTTGGCTTCTCTGTTCATTTCCTGGGCAATGAAGTCCAGCTTCCGTCCAATGCTGCCTCCCTTTAACAGAGTGTCCTTGGTGGTCTCAATATGGCTGCGGAGCCTTACTAGCTCCTCATCCACACAGACGCGGTCAGCAAAGATCGTCACTTCCATCAGAAGACGGTTCTCATCTACCTTGGCGTCCTCTAACAGTTCCTTTACCTTATCCTCAAGCTTCTGCTTGTACTCTGCAATGATCTGGGGAGAACGGGAAGTAATGAAATCTACATGGGTCAGCATGCCATCCAGCTTGCCTATCAGATCCTCCCTTAAATTTTCCCCTTCCTTGATCCTGGTATTGACAAAGCCCTCTGCAGCCCCTTTAATTGCCTTTGACAAAAGCTGCCAGAGCTTCTCCTCATCAATGGTCTGCTCTTCCATGGTAAGAACCTCAGGATACCTGGAAAGTGTGGATACCCTCACATCATTATCCATCTGGAAGTCCTCTGCCATCTGGTTCAAATACCCCATATACTCTGCGGCAAGCTCCTTGTTATATTTCACGCACACATTGGTATCCGTGTAATCCTCATAGGCAATAAAAATATCTACCTTACCGCGCTGGATATAGTTCTTTAGTTCATTCCTGATCGCTGCCTCAAAAAAATTCAGCTTCTTGGGCATCTTGATAGCAACGTCCAGATATCTGTGATTGACAGATTTCATTTCCACAGTGATCTTGCGCTCTGCTTCCTGAACCTCGCATCTGCCAAATCCCGTCATGCTTTTGATCATGATAAACCCCCACTTTTGTGATTTCAATTTATTATAGGCGAAAGAGCCCTAAACGTCAAGAACTCTGGGAAAAAACAAGTTGTAGCCCTCTCCTCCATAGGCTATAATAGGAGGATATGAGAAAGGAGTTTCCATTATGGCATTTGACGGAATCACTGTTGCAGCAGTGGTAAAACAGCTGCACGACACCCTTATTGGCGGACGGATCTATAAAATTGCCCAGCCCGAAAGCGACGAGCTTTTGATTACCATAAAAACAGCAGACGGAGGACAGAAGCGTCTTTTAGCTTCCGCAGACGCCTCCCTCCCCCTTTTGTATCTGACCGAAGCAAATAAACAGGCCCCTATGACTGCCCCCGGCTTTTGCATGCTTCTTAGAAAGCACCTGCAAAACGGCCGCATCACAGACATTACCCAGCCGGGCCTTGAACGGATCGTCCATCTGCACATTGAGCACCTGAACGAAATGGGCGACCTTTGCCGCAAAAAACTGATCATTGAGATCATGGGAAAGCACAGCAATATCATCTTTACAGATGAAAAGGATCTGATCATCGACAGTATCAAGCACATTTCCGGCATGGTCAGCTCCGTCCGCGAGGTTTTGCCGGGGCGGCCCTATTTTATCCCTCAAACCCAGGACAAGCTGGATCCCCTTGCTTTGACGAGGGACTCCTTTTTCCAGGCCATGCTGCGTTCAAACCAGCCTGTTTATAAGGCTCTCTACGGTACCTACACGGGAATTTCTCCTCTGATGGCCCATGAGATCTGTTACCGCAGCGGGATCGACGGGGATCAGTCCACTGCCCTGTTGTCACAGCCCCAGGGAACGGAACCGGGAGAGCGGCTCTTCTGCTCCTTTGACGCGCTTATGAAGCAGGTAAAGGAAGGGGCTTTTTCGCCCACCGTCATCTATGAGCAGGGTTCCCCCTCTGAATATGCCGCCATTCCCCTGACCATGTACGCAGAGCAGGAACAAAAATCTTTTCCTTCCATCAGTGGGCTTTTGGCTCAGTATTACGCCGAAAAAAGCATGTATACCAGGATCCGTCAGAAATCCGTGGATCTGCGCAGGATCGTCCAGACCGCTCTGGAACGTGACCTGAAAAAATATGATCTGCAGCTGCGCCAGATAAAGGACACGGAAAAAAAGGACAAATACCGTATTTACGGGGAACTGCTTAACACCTACGGCTATCAGACCCCTACCGGCTCCAAATCCATGGAAGCGCTCAATTATTATACCGGGGAAACCATTACCATTCCCTTAGATCCCTTGCTGTCTCCCTCTGAAAATGCCAAGAAATACTTTGACAAATACGGGAAGCTGAAGCGTACCTACGAAGCTCTCTCCGCCCTTACCAAAGAGGTGAAGGAAGAGATCGACCATTTAGAGTCTATCCAGACGGCTTTAGACATTGCAGAAAAGGAAGAAGATCTGACCCAGATCAAGGAAGAGCTTATAGACGGCGGGTATATCCGCCGGAAGGGAACTGCCAGAAAGCAAAAGATCACCAGCAAACCCTTCCATTATCTGAGCAGCGATGGATTTTCCATTTATGTA
>FR894539.1:14740-23806 GCA_000436115.1 Firmicutes bacterium CAG:534
AAATTTGCCAGCGGAAATGACTGGTGGTTCCATGCAAAAAAAATGCCAGGCTCCCACGTCATTGTCAAATCAGAAGGGGCCTCTCTCCCGGATGCCACCTTTGAGGAGGCTGCAAGACTTGCCGCCTATTATTCCAAGGGACGGGGCCAGAGTAAAATAGAAGTGGATTATACGGAAAAGAAAAACGTTAAAAAGCCCGGCGGCAGCAAGCCCGGCTTTGTGGTCTACTATACCAACTACTCCATGGCCATTGATGATGATATTTCCGGCATCACACAGGTTCACGATTAAGGGCACCTTACGGTGCCCTCTTTTTTAGATCACTGCGCTTGTAAACAGACTTTTCACATGCTCGATCTCTTTCTGTGTTGCCTTTGCCGCCGGCACATAATAGGATTTATCTCTTGCGATCTGATAAAGCTCCTCCTGTGACTGCTCGCAGGCGTTCCGAAACTGCTTTAAGGTCTGCTTCAGCTCCTTGTTTTCTGTCTGTGGGATCATCTCCCCAAAACGTACCAGTTCTCCGTTGATTCCCGTTAAGGTATCTGCCACCATGGTCTTTTCATTCATTTCCATTGTTCCTGCCTCCTACTGCAAAAATTTCATAAGCTGAGTCTTGTTTTCCATTGCCGACTTTGCGCCCTTTTCAAAAAACTGCTTTACCTTTGCATCCGATGCACTCTGGGCGTACTCCTTCATTTTGCAGTGGGTTACATCATATCCTCCGATCAGGTGACGAAGATTCTGTAATTCCAGTTCTGATAAATCTGCCATAAAAACACCTCCTGAATAGTTTACTTGTTCCGACTTTTCTAGTATTTCCAGGAGGTTATTTTCTATTCTTTTTTCTGTCCGCCAGACAGATATTTCCTATTTTTTTGTTAATCGTCCAGCCAGTAGTCTTCGTCCGTCATGCTTTTCTGATCAGCGCTGTTCTTTTCCCGGAAAGCAACTGGCTGTTTTTCCAATAATGGATCCGGTCTATTCTTTTGAGAATTTTGCTTTTGAGACTTTTTCTTCTGAGGTTCTTCTTTCTGAGGTTCTTCCTTTAAAAGCTTTAATTTTTTTGCAAAATGGATCAGCATATGTCCCTTTGGCATCCCCGCAAGCTCTGCCTCGGTCACTGCCTGCAGGCGGATGATCAGAAGGAAATAGATCAGCACAGAAACCCCTACCGATACGGCCAGGGAAAGCACATTGATCTTCGTCAGCAGATAAAGGCCCTGATATGTCAGAAAGGCCGCCGCCCCCATGACTGTCGATGCCAGGAGAGGACGCAGAAAGGTTTTGTCGATCTCCTGCCTGTAGCCCAGATAATGTCTGACGGAAATCTGATTGAGCACGCATAAAAGCAGGGCATACAGCACGGTAGCTCCCACATAATAATACAGACTGTAGGCCTCGTCCAGGAAGATCAGCATGGCTGCCATGATCCCTGCATGGATCAACACTGCCGCCGTCGCATTTATAATCGGGGTGTTCATCCTCCCGATCGACTGTAAGATCGCCTGGGTCAAGGTGGACAGCCCATAAAGGATCACAGTAACCGCCATGCAGGTTAAAAGCATGGAGGCAAGATCCAGGGTCTCCGGCTGATGAAAGATCACCTTCATCACCGGCTTTGCCAGAACGCCAATGCCTACGGCTGCCGGGATAGAGATCAGCATGGTAACCTTAACCGACCTTGCCACCTTATCCCGAACGCCCTTTAGATCCTTTTTTGCAAAATCGCTGGAAATGCCGGGGATCAGCGCCGTTGCCATAGCCGATGCCATAGCGATGGGAATATTGGAGATCTTTGTGCCCTTGGCAAAGGCGCTCAGATCTGTTGCCACCGCCGCCTCGGTCATATTCCGCACATTCATCATCACCACCTGATAAATGGTCTTATCCATAAAGTTATTGATATTGTAAATACCGGTACTGATAATGAAGGGCGTAACCACCATCAGGATCATTTTGAAGATGGCTCCATAAGAATCATCCTGATGGCTCCTGTCACGCTCGATCTTCCGGTCAATGGATTTCTTATTCAGGACATAGACAAAAACCATAAAAAGAAGTCCCGCAAGGACTCCTGCGCCGGTGCCGATGGTTCCTCCGGCGGCTCCATAGGACGCCCTCACGCTGGCATCCTGCCCGACGGCAAAGGAAACCAGGACATAGGCCATTCCCACGCTGACCCCTGCATTCACAAGCTGTTCAATGATCTGGGAGACCGAGGTCTGCACCATGGTCTTATGGGCCTGGAAGTAGCCTCTTAAAACGCCCAGGATCCCACTGAAAAAGATGGTTGGCGCAAGAACCTTAAGGGGAAGCACTGCGCTGTCCATCTTTACCAGCAGATCTGCTCCGAAAAACACAAATAAGCTGGCAATACCACCGACTACCAGCACATAAATAAATGCACAGCGGAAGATCCTGTGTGCATTTCGATATTCTTTTAGCGCAAGCTTCTGTGCGATCACCTTGGATACGGCAGATGGAATGCTGTAGGATGAGATCAGAAGCACAATGCTGTACGCCGCATATGCACTGTCATAATATCCAAAGCCCTCATCACCGATAATGGCTACCAGCGGTGTATTATACAGAAGCCCTATCACGCGGACGATGATCCCGGCTGCTGCCAGGATCCCCGCCTGCATGATAAACCCATCTCTTTTTTTGTTATTCGGCATTCCCTAAACGCTCCAAAACTTCTATCCGATCAGCCAGTCGTACATCTCCTGGTATTTTGCTGCAGATACATGCCATGAAAAATCAGCAGCCATGGCGCGGTCCACGATCTTATTCCATTCCCTCTTTCTGTCATAGTAGATCTTCTCTGCATAACGGATCGTTGCCAGCATCTCATGTGCATTATAATTTACAAAGGAAAATCCTGTTCCCGTACTTTCATATTCATTATACGGCTCAACCGTATCCTTAAGGCCGCCGGTCTCCCTTACGATCGGAACTGTTCCATAGCGCAGGCTCATAAGCTGGCTCAGGCCGCAGGGCTCAAACAGGGAGGGCATTAAAAAGGCATCACAGGCCGCATAAATCTTATGGGAGAGAGCCTCTGAATAATAGATATTTGCAGAAACCCTGTCATTGTATTTCCAGTCAAAGTGGCGGAACATATTTTCATACCGCTCTTCCCCTGTTCCCAGTACCACGATCTGAACGCTGTCCTGACACAGCTCATCCATCATATAAGTGATCAGGTCAAAGCCCTTCTGATCTGTCAGTCTGGACACGATACCGATCATAAAGCGTTTGTCTTCCTTTGCAAGCTCAAGCTCTTCCTGCAGCGCTCTCTTGTTCTTTACCTTTTCCTTGCGGAAATTAACTGCGTTATAATGATAAGGGATGTAGGGATCTGTCTCCGGATTAAACTGGTCATAGTCAATTCCGTTTACGATACCGCGCAGATCATTGCTGCGTGCGCGTAAAAGTCCGTCAAGCTGTTCCCCGTAAAACGGTGTCTTGATCTCATCCGCATAAGTCTGGCTCACCGTTGTAATGGCGTCTGCATACACCAGACCGCCCTTTAAAAGATTGGCATCCTTATAAAGCTCCAGCTTATCCGACGTGAAGAAATAATCCGGCAGCCCGGTAATATCCTTTACCTCCTGGATGCCCCACTTACCCTGGAATTTCAGGTTATGAATGGTCATAACCGTCTTAATGCCGCGGTAAAACTCGCTGCCCTGAAATCTTTCTTTCAGATAAACGGGGATCAGGCCTGTCTGCCAGTCATGACAGTGGATCACATCGGGTCTGAAATCGATCACCGGCAGGATTGATAAGGCTGCCTTGGAGAAAAACGCAAATTTCTCGATCTCAAACAGCGCATTGTCACTGTACGGCTTAAAGCCATTAAAGAACATCTCATTATCAATAAAATAGTATTTGACACCGTCTACCTCTGCATACAGGACGCCCACATACTCATTTTTCCAATGGAAATCCATATAAAAGTGGGTGACATAGGACATTTTGTCCTTCATTTCCTGTGACATGCAGGTATATTTTGGAAGTACCACTCTGACATCAAAGTAGTTCTTATCGATACACTTTGGAAGAGACCCCACAACATCGGCAAGTCCTCCCGTCTTAATAAATGGAACCCCTTCTGATGCAACAAATAAGATTTTTTTCATCAAAAACCCTCCACATATATAATGATAATATATTATACAACATCGGTCAGGGCTTTGAAAGGAGTTTTTTCTCTTATCGGTACAAAAGACGGATCTTATCTGCGATCAGTGCAATAAATTCCGAGTTGGTAGGCTTTCCCTTCCCTGTACTGATGGTATAGCCGAACATGGCATCCAAGGTTTCCATCCTTCCCCGGTTCCACGCCACCTCGATGGCATGTCTGATGGCACGCTCCACCCTGCTTGCCGTGGTCTGATATTTTTTGGCAATGGTTGGATACAGGATCTTGGTAATGGACCCCAGCATATCCGGGTTTTCAATGGACATCAAAATAGCTTCCCGCAGATACTGATACCCCTTAATATGCGCCGGAACTCCGATCTCATGGATCATCTCTGTCACTTCTCTTTCAAGATCCGCATCGGATACCATCGGTGTACTGGTTGTCTTCATCTCCTGCTTTGTTTCCCTGCTGCCGGAAGGCACCGTTATCATAATCTGGAACTCCCGATCCATATGTATCAGGTCACCCAGCATTTTGTACACTTTTTCCGTATCTTTTGTGGTTGAAAGATTTAACTGCTCCATTGATCGTCCTCTCCATTCTCTCATAAATTGATACAAAAACATTATAAGGAACAGTTTCCATCACATCAACTCTCATCCATCGCAGATTTTTTATTGTTTTCAATGGGCCTTTTGTAAAAACGCCCCGTAATCTGCTCTGTTTTCATAATATTGATAAATGCCTTCTCATCGATCTCCCGGATCTTTGTCACAACCTTCCGAATTTCGTCGCTCCCTACCACGGAATAGAGCATGTTGCATTCCTTCTTCTCATAGCAGCCTACTCCCTTAAACAAGGTTGCATCATGGTGGGTAGCCAGCCGGATCTGCTCATATACCTCCTCCGGCTTCGAGGTGATGATAAACAGGGTCTGCTTCTGGTATCTCCGATAAAGAAAGTGCAGCATCTGCGTGGAGGTAAACTGAAAGATAATGGAATAAAGCGCTTCATTCCATCCGAACAGCATTCCTGCGATCAGCAGAACGCCCACATTCCCGGCAAAAATATAGCCGAAGGTATCCACTCCGAATTTTTCGGAAAAGAAAATAGCGATAAAATCCGTACCTCCGCTTGTAGCATCTGCAAACAGACAAAGGCTGATGGCAAAGGCATTGATGATCCCACCGAAAATGCAGACAAGAAGCGTATCATGGGTAACCGGATAGCTTGGGATGATATCTGTAAGGACGCCGGATACCACGATCATCATACAGGAGTACAGCGTAAATTTTTTCCCGATAAATTTGAAGCTGATGACCACCGGAATGGCATTTAAAAGCAGGTTCACCAGGGTAAAGGGAATGCTCAGTCCAAAAAATTCCTTTCCTACCTGCTGGATCAGCAGGGTCACGCCGTTAAAGCCCCCCGGGATCAGATTTCCCGCCCGGATAAAGCTTTTGATGTTCACCGCCATGATAACGGAGGCAAGCAGGATCAGAAAGATCCTCTTAAGCTCCCTGGCAAAGGCAAAGCCCGTTCTGTTTCCCCGTTCATATTTTTCAATCAGATTATAAATTGCCATGCGCTCTCCCCCCTATCGGTATTCCATTTCAAGTTCCATATGGTCATCCTTTGCCCTGACCGTTCCCATACTCCCTGTAACAATGGGCATCATAGGAGGCAGGTGTCCCAGATCCGCATCCATAAGGATAGGAACGCAGTGCTTTCTGGCAATGGGCAGAACCGCTTCATAACGGTCAAGCCCCATAAGCTCCTGCCCTGCCAGGGGCCTGCCTATGAGAAAGCCCTTCACATACTTAAACCAGCCTGCCTGCTCCATCTGCCACATAGCCCTTCTGATAGAAAAAACATTCAGGTCACAGGCCTCTAAAAACCACAAGAAACCGTCCTCACGGTAGGCCTCCAGGAAATCCCCAACCCGGTCAAATTTCGTACCTGTAAGGTTCACCAGGCAGTCCATACAGCCGCCGATAAGTCTGCCCTGCATAAACAGTTCCCTTTCCTCCTTAAGCTCGCCCTTCTTATCGGGTGCGTACATCCGAAGCTTTAAGGGTTCTGTGCAGTAATAGGGCTCATAAGGATGCTCCTCATCCTTTTTTCCTTCCCTTTCCCAGCTTCCATAGCTTTCTACCTTCTGCTTTTTGCCGGTCAGAAGGTCCATGGCGTCCTGGAGGGCCGGGTGCCACGGCTCCATTCCAAAGGCCCCCGCACAGGGTCCATAAACAGCTGCGGTATGACATAGGGTCAACAGCAGAAAGGTCAGATTTGTATTGTCAGAATAGCCCATATACCACTTGGGCTTTGCCTGTCTAAGGGCCTCGAAATCCACATATTCCAGGATCTCACACATCAGCTCCCCTCCACCGCAGGAGATCAGGCAGTCATTTTCCTTCTTCGCATAATACTCTAAAAGCTCCCCCGCACACTTTTCGGGTGTATTGCTGATCCCGATCCCTTCCCCTGCAAAACAGTTTGGTCCAAGGTCAAGCTGATAGCCAAGCTCCTTCCATTTTTTACAGGCATTTTCAAAGGCCGCCCTGTAGGGCTGCAACTTACAGCCAAAGGACGGGGCCACAAAACCAATGGTTCCATTTTCTTTTAAAAAATCAGGGTATCTCATCTGTCATGACTCCTTTTTTAAGTGTAAGCAAAGGATAACACAAACACCGCCTTTTCACAATACTAAGGCAGGGTGCATATTCTAAAATATACACCCTGCCATCACTTCCAGAAAGGCGGCCTATCTATGTTATTTTCCGAATTAAAATGTAAGGATGTGATCAACCTGAAGGACTGCAGAAAGCTGGGCAGAATCTGCGATCTGGAATTTGACAAATGCAGCGGCCAGATCTGCAAGGTGATCATTCCCTCCGGCAACCGTTTTCTTAATATCCTTTGCCAGGAGCCGGACATCATTATTCCCTATAAGGATATCAAACAGATCGGTCCCGACATCATTATCGTAGACCTGAAATGCTAACTTATGCGCTCTCCTTTAGCAGTTCCTTTTTCAGTCTCTTCATGATCTTTTTTTCCAGCCTGGATATGTAGGACTGGGAAATGCCAAGGAGATCCGCTACTTCCTTCTGGGTCAGCTCCTGTCCGTCCCTGGTGCCAAGCCCGAACCTTAAGTTGATAATGGTTTTCTCCCTTTCAGAAAGCTTATCAATGGCCTTGAGCAGAAGCTTACGCTCCACTTCGCTTTCAATATCCCGGTAGATCACATCCTCGTCCGTTCCCAGAATATCGGACAGGAGCAGCTCATTCCCATCCCAGTCCACATTTAAAGGCTCATCAATAGATACCTCCAGCTTGGTCTTATTGTTTCTGCGAAGATACATTAAGATCTCATTTTCAATACACCTGGAAGCATAGGTTGCCAGCTTGATATTTTTTTCCGGGTTAAAGGTATTGATGGACTTGATCAGACCAATGGTTCCAATAGAGATCAGATCCTCCACTCCTACCCCTGTATTGTCAAATTTCTTGGCAATATAAACCACAAGCCTCAGATTATGCTCAATAAGAATGGACTTTGCCTCATCCTCATACTCTGTTCCCAGATCGCTTATGACTTCATTTTCTTTTTCCACCTCAAGGGGCGGAGGAAGCACCTCCGATCCTCCTATATAATGAACGTCTCCCTGCCGGGAGAGCAGCAACCCAGATTCCCGTCTGTAAAGCTTAAACTGAAGCTTTCCCGGGATCGCTACCTTAAATACCATTTTTCTCCTCCTTGCTCTTTTTTATAGGGCCAGCTCAGGCGGCAGGATCATCTGATAACTTCCCGTACCTGACAGCTCTTCCCTGCAAACTGCGATAATTACATGTTCTAACTGCTTCTTTTCTTCTATTCCCCATATTTCCACCTGATCCACCTCATACCCTTCCAGCATGCCGTTTTTTCTTCCGATGCTGTGATACGGTATGAGCTTATACCTTTCAGGTCTCTGCATACTTTTCATATCTTCCCATATTTTCTGATCCAGAAGGGCTACCGGTTTTCCTGAAATGGGATCCCTTAATCCGTTTCCCGTATCCACCAGCGCCTTTACCTCCAAAGGTCCCTGATCCCCCTTCAGCTTTACCTCACAGAAAAGCTTCTTTTTCCTTTCCCTGCTTTTATGGATCACAGCCTCCAAAAGCGTCTCCAAAAAGAAAGAAAGGAAAAGGATGCAAAGGATCTTTCCCTCATGCTGCTCCCAGATCCTCCCTGCATTCTGCGAAAGCCTTGCCTTTACAAAAAGGAGAAAGCCTCCCAGCAAAAAGGAAAAAAGATATAAATATCCCATAGCCCTGATCAGTTGTTTTATTCCTTTTGTTCTGCATCCGATCTTTATCATCAGCGCTCCTGTCGCCAGCATGCCCGCTGTCATTTTTACAGACCGCGGTATCCCTGGAAGGCAGAGAATCAGACAATAAACTGCTGCTCCCGTGAGGCTTCCTGCAAGCAGCCTGGAAAAAGTGGCAGTTTTTCCCAGAATTTTTGCCGTCAGCTTCAAAAGATACAGATCCATTACCAGATTCAGCAGAAAAGCACTGTCAAGATATATGGCTTCCTGCACCTTCTTACCTTCACCTCCTCCTTTGAAGTACCAGTTCATTATAAACATTAAGGCCCTCGCATTTTGTCAAACCATTGTTCAAAAAGGGATTATTTATCGCATAAAAAAATACAGACCGGGAAATGGTTCCTTCCACCGGTCTGTATCCTTCTATTTACCTTTATTTTTCACAAAAGACCTGAAGCACCTTTACAAGATCCTCAACATCCATGCTTCCTGCAGTCTCTACCGCTGAATGCATGGCAAGCTGGGGAAGTCCGATGTCCACCGCCTTTATGGCTGCCTGAGCCATAGCCAGATTTCCCAGGGTGGAGCCTCCTGCCA
>FR894539.1:23820-45969 GCA_000436115.1 Firmicutes bacterium CAG:534
CTGCCACATCGGAACGGTTATGATAATCCTGAAAGGGAATCTGTGCCTGTCTGCACAGGGACTTCATCCCGCCTTCCGTATAGGCGTCCGTAGTATATTTCTGTCCTCCATGATGCTTGATCACGATCCCGCCATTGAGCACCGGACGGTTTCCGGGATCTGCCTTTTCCGGATGAGCCGGATGAAGCGCATGGGCGTTATCCGCAGAGATCATAAAGCTGTCTGCAATAAGCTGTAAATACTCACTTTCTGACCCGCCAAGGGCATAGCAGATCCGCATCAGTACATCCTTCAAAAAAGTGGATGCCGCTCCCTGTCTTGTAAGGCTTCCCACCTCTTCATTGTTAAAGACGGCACACACGCTGCAATAATCCTTTGGCTTTCTGGTAAGGATCGCCTTTAAGGATGCATAAACGCAGGAAAGATCATCTAATCTGGGGGAAAGCAGAAGGGTTCCGTCTGCTCCCGCAAAGCGGCCCTTTTCCCTGACATACAGGTAAAGATCCTTTCCCAAAATCTCCTTCCCTCCGGTAAATTCCAGAAGCTTCTTTTCCAGATACCCCTTTGCATCCCCGCCTCCCATAAGGGGAAGAAGATCCACCTGGGGGTTCCATTCCACCCCTTTATTTACCTCCCGGTTCATATGAATGGCAAGGCTTGGGATCACCAGAAGATCCTCATCCACATTGACATTCACGGAGTGTAATTTTCCCTGGTCTTCATACACCACTCTTCCTGCCAGGGAAAGCGGTCTGTCAAACCAGGTGGCATAGATCATCCCGCCATAGCCTTCCGTGTTCAGCCTGATATATCCGCTGCTTTCCAGTTCATACTGGGATTTCAGCTTAAAGGAAGGAGAATCACTGTGGGTTGCCACCACATGGTAGCCTGCGGGATCCTGCTTTGGCAGTCTGAATGCGATCAGCGACGACTCCCCTCTTTTGACATAATAGGCCCCTCCCTTTTCAAGCTTCCAGGAAGCTTTTTCCGAAATTTCCTCAAATCCTGCTTCGTTCAGTTTTTCTGCTGCCGTCTCTACTGCCTGGTAGCAGCTTACACTTTGATCAATATAAGCAAGGCATTCCTTTGCAATGTTCTGTTCCATTTTATTCTCCATTTCTGCGCACGCTCTTTGTGCATCTCGAGTTTGTGTCAAGTGCGCGCAGACACAAATCTCACGTGTGAAAAATTCTGTTTTTCACACTATTCCTCCAAATTCTTTTCTGAAATTTTGAAAGGCTGCATACCATTTCATGGCATGCAGCCTTATGATCCTCAAGCTTATTTCTTCTGAAGGAAATCAGGAATTTTAAGAGGCTTGTCCGCCACGTTGCTCCTGATATCTCCAGGACTTGTAATACCGGAAACCGGTCTGTGGGGCGCTTGCGCCGCTCCCGCTGCAGGTGTTCTTCCCGGCATCACATTTACCCCTTCTGCAGAGGACACACCAGGTCTTACAGAAATATTGGGTGTTACAGGCTTTACATATCTGTTTGCAAAGCTGCCAAACTGGGAAAGTGGTTTATTGGTGGGCAGTGTTGCATCCTCAAGTCCCGTTGCAATTACCGTAATGGTACAGCTGTCACTCTGGGAAGCATCATACATCGCACCAAAAATAATATTGACATCATCACCGGCAAGCTCCTGAACATAGCTTGCTGCATCAGAAGCATCTGCCAGGGTAATATCACCGGAAACATTAATGATCACATGAGTTGCGCCGGAAATCGTTGTCTCAAGAAGCGGGCTTTCTACCGCCATCTTAACTGCCTCGCTGGCCTTGTCATCTCCCTTGCCGGTACCAATACCGATATGGGCAATGCCCTTGTCCTTCATAACGGTCTGTACATCTGCAAAGTCCAGATTGATGACTGCAGGTACATTGATCAGGTCTGTAATTCCCTGCACTGCCTGCTGGAGAACCTCGTCTGCCTTTTTCAGTGCATCCGGCATGGTTGTCCGACGGTCGACGATCTCTAAAAGCTTATCATTGGGGATCACGATCAGCGTGTCCACATTATCCTTGATCTTTTCAATTCCGCTGATAGCATTGATCATACGGGCCTTTGCCTCAAAACGGAAGGGCTTGGTCACAACGCCAACGGTAAGGATGCCCATGTCCTTGGCAAGCTTTGCCACTACAGGAGCCGCACCGGTTCCGGTTCCGCCGCCCATTCCACAGGTAACAAACACCATATCGGCGCCCTTCAGTGCAGAAGCAATCTCTTCACTGCTCTCTTCAGCCGCCTTTTCACCGATCTCAGGCTTTGCACCGGCTCCTAGTCCCTTTGTGAGCTTCTCGCCGATCTGTAAAAGCTTCGGCGCTCTACAAAGCTGAAGTGCCTGCTTATCAGTATTGATGCCGATAAACTCCACTCCTGTTATATTTTCATCTACCATTCTATTAACAGCGTTATTCCCCGCACCGCCAACACCAACCACGATGATCTTGGCAGCAACTTCCGCATCGTTCGTCTTAATTTCCAGCAAGGTTATTCCTCCTTCAAACTCATATAGATTATCATATAATTTTTTCTATGATTTATCAACCACAAATTTCAGTTTTTTCTCAATCCTGCTCAAATGAAATATTTTTGGTATTCTCTGTATAATTCTCCATCCGGATGGTTCCCTTCTTCCCGGAAAGCTCCGGCAGCATGTACTGAAGCTCCATGATCTTTTCATCCAGATTATCCCCTGTTCCCAGGCTTGCACGCACCTCTCCGAAATACAGGGTAAGGGATCCGTCGCTTCCAAAATAGATCCTGTCTGTGGACAGCTCATACTTGTTCACAAGCTGGGTAATACTCAGAATGGACTGGAAGATACTGCTATCCTCCACGGGAAGGGGTTCATACAAAACCACATGGTCAAAGGAAAGTCCTGTTACAAGCGGCACGCCTTCCGTTTTTTCGTCAGAGCATTCCACTACAATGCCATCCTTGTCAAAATACATATAATGCTCCAGATATTCCACATAGCCGGCCAGGGCCTTCTCGTAAACCTCGATCTTTATGGTATGGGGATCTACCACCGATACGTCCATCTTCTCCACAAAGGGAACGCCCACAATACTCTTGTCCTTATATTTCAGGGATAAAAGAAGGGAATTATTTCCATAACGCCCTTCCATTACCATGCCAATGACCTCTTCATTGGTATAGTGGACATTTCCTTCCACATATACGGTTGTGACCTCATAATTGGAAAGAACATAAAGATAAGCTCCGATCAGTCCTCCGATCAGAAGAATGCCCATGCCTCCCAGAATAAAAAGACTTTTATGTCTTTTGAAAAAGCCGGAACTTTTTTCCCATTCCCTTTCAGCCTTCTCATAAACCTTCTTTTCTGTTTTTTTCTTTTTTGTTTTTTTCTTTGTCATCATATCCTTATTCTGTAAAAACGGTTACTCCAAGCTCCCGCAGATCCCTGGTAATGTCCTCATAGCCCCGTTCAATAAAATGACGGTTTTCAATGATGGTCTCTCCCTGTGCCATGGCTCCTGCGATCACAAGCGCCGCTCCGCCCCGCAGCTCACTTGCCCTTACCCGGCATCCGATAAGATAATCGGTTCCGGCAATGAGAGCCTGATGATCTCCCTGAAGCTCGATCACCGCTCCCATCCTTCTCAGCTCCGGTGCAATGCGGAACCGGTTTTCAAAGATCCGCTCCTCGATCACGCTGACTCCCTTCGCAGTGGTCAGCACAGCCATCAGAAGGGACTGCACATCTGTGGGAAAGCCGGGATAAACCTCTGTGCGGATAAACGGAATGGCATTTCGTTCCTCCTCTGCCATTACATTCAACCCTTCCCGGGAAACTGTGATTTCTGCACCGATCTGCCTTGCCGCCCGGATCACGCTCTCCATCTGGGAGATAGGCGCATCCTCCAGGAAAATATGGCCTCCGGTTCCCAGCACTCCCATCACATAGGTTGCTGCAACAATCCGGTCTGCAGGGATCTTAAAGCGGATCCCATGGAGCTCATGGCCTCCCTGTACGATCAGCACAGAGCCCCCAATCCCTTCAATCACGGCCCCTGCCTCCCGCAGGAATTCGCAAAGCGCAACGATTTCCGGCTCCTTGGCGGCATTCTGGATCACTGTTACTCCTGCCGCCCTTACCGCAGCAAGCAGAACGTTTTCCGTCACTCCCACGCTGGAAATGGAAAGCCGGATCACACTGCCCTCCAGTTTCACAGCCTTTGCCGTGAAAAAGCCTTCTTTTTCGTAGATCCTTACTCCCATTTTCCGAAGGGCAGAAAGATGAAGGTCAATGGGTCTTTCTCCGATCACGCAGCCTCCGGGATAGGCCATGGTCACCTCGCCCACTCTTCCCAGCATTGCCCCGAGAAGCATAATGGACGAGCGCATGCCGGTCACATTTTCCCCGGACATGGTATCCTTCGACAGATATCTGGCATCAATGGTCACCGCCTTGTCAGACCGTTTTACCTTACAGCCAATCTCCTCAAGCAGCATGAGCATATGATGCACATCCGAAATCCTCGGACAGTTTTCTATGACACAAACATCCTCTATCAAAAGTGCGGCGGCCAGGATCGGCAGCACCGCATTTTTAGAGCCTTGTATTTTTGTCTCGCCAAAAAGCCTGTTTCCTCCTCTGACATGAATAGCATCCAAACAATCACCTTCCCAATCAAGATTAAGGGATAAAAAGCAAGACCTACTCTAAGATATGCCAGAGCTAAAAAATGGTATCTTGTACTATAAATCTTTCAGCCGAATTCCTCTTCCCACACTCAGGACGATTCCCACCTCGATGAGAAGGAACATGACAGCGGAGCCTCCGTAGCTGATAAACGGAAGGGAAATTCCGGTATTGGGAATGGTGTTGGTTACAACGGCCACATTTAAGATCACCTGGATCGCAATGTGTCCCATGACTCCCACCACAAGAAGGGCGCCAAACAGATCCGGTGCATTATTGGCGATTACCATAAAACGCCAGATCAGCAGGATAAACATGATCAAAATAGAAACTGCCCCAAAAAGCCCTAGCTCTTCACAGATAATGGAAAAAATCATATCGTTCTGGGCCTCCGGCAAGAAACCCAGCTTCTGCATGCTCTGCCCAAGTCCTTTTCCTAAAATGCCTCCCGATCCGATGGCATAAAGGGCCTGCAGGGTCTGAAACCCCTTGCCGGAAGCATATGCCTCCGGATCCATCCAGGCAAGGATACGGGTGCCGCGGACGCCCAGGGCATCCGTACTGCTGGCATTTTTGATCAGAAAGACCGCAAAAATACAGACTGCCGCCCCTGCAAGGCCAAGCAGGATAAACCTTTTATAGTCCGGACAGGACACGAACAGCATCAAAACGGCAATTCCAAAGATAATGATGGCCGAGCTTAAGTTTTCCGTGACCTTCCATACCAGAAAGCACACCGGAAGAGGCGTTGCCAGCACAAAACAAAATCCCTTTGCCGTGCGGATCTTCCGTCCGATATTGTAGATCAGATTGGCAAGAAACAGGATCATTCCCAGCTTTGCGATCTCCGCAGGCTGGATGGAAATTCCCGCCACACGGAGCCATCTCTTTGCACCGTTTGCTTCAATACCAAAGGGAATGATCAGAAGGATCAGGACAACGGAAGCGGCATATCCCAGATTTGCAAACCTTTTCCAGAAATAATAGGGAATATTGGCAACCACCATCATGGCCACAAGACCAAGGATCGTGGAAAACAGCTGCTTTTTCAGAAAATAGGCAGAGTCTCCGTCATACTGCAGACTGGCATCATAGCTGCTGGTAGAATAAAGCATCACAAGCCCAAAGCCCAGTAAGAACAGCACAATAAACAGCAGAGTATAATCAAAGAAGGTCTCCTGCTGTGCTTTTGCTCTTTTGCCCTGTCTTGTAAAGCTTCTGATCTCTGCCACCTTTAAACTCCAATCTGTTCCACAAATTCTTTAAACATCTTTCCTCTGACCTCATAATTAGGGAACATCCCCCAGCTGGCACAGGCCGGTGAAAGAAGCACTGCGTCTCCCGGCTCTGCCTGCTCAACACACAGATCAAAGGCCTCCCGGAAGGTATCTGCCAGAATGATGTTAGATACGCCATGCTTTCTTGCACATTCTGCAATCTTTTCCCTGGTCTGCCCGATCAGCACAAGCGCCTTTACTTTGCCGTCAAATGCCTCGATCCACTCATCATACTCGCTCTGCTTGTCATAGCCGCCGCCGATCAGCACGGTAGGCTTTGTCATTGCCCGGATCCCCTGGATAGCCGCATCAGGATTGGTGCCCTTGGAATCATTGTAATAATCCACACCGTTTTTGGTCGCTACAAATTCAATTCTATGCTCCACTGCCTTAAACACATGGATGGTATCCAAAATAATGTTCATGGGAACCTCCATGGCCATGCTGATGACAATGGCAGCCATTACGTTTTCCACATTGCACATTCCTACCAGGTTCATGTCGTGGATGTTCATAAGAGGCTTTTTCTCACCGTTCTTTGCAAGAATGATCTCCTCTCCATCCAGATAAACGCCTTCCTCCAGCTTTGTCCTGGAAGAAAAATATACCACCTTTGCCGGGCAGCGGCTTCCAAAATCCCTGGTATAGGCATCCTCATAGTTCAGCACGCAGGTATCCTCCACGGTCTGATTGGAAGCAATGGCCTCTTTGGTCGCCACATAGCACTCCATGGTATGATGTCTGTTTAAATGATCCGGCGTAATATTTAAAATGGCAGATACGGCAGGATGGAAGGTGTGGATCGTTTCAAGCTGAAAACTGCTGATCTCTGCCACCGTAACCGTATCTTCCTTGGTATCCAGTGCAATTTCCGTATAAGGATTTCCAATATTTCCCACCACATATACGGACTGGAAATAGGCTTCCATGATCTGTCCTACTAACGTTGTGGTCGTTGTCTTTCCGTTGGTTCCCGTAATGGCAACCACACGGCCCTTTGAAAAGGCATAGGCAAGCTCAATTTCTCCCCAGATCGGGATGTTTCTTTCTCTGTACTCTGAAAGCATGGGGGCGTCCACCGGAACGCCGGGGCTGATGACCACAAGCACGATCTCCTTTTTCAGCTCCTCCGGCACTGTGCCAAGAACAAGGGAAAGTCCCTTAATGTTTCCGGTCTTTTTTAAAAGCTCGGCCCGGTCTAACTGCTCGTTGCTGTCAAACAGTACAGGAACCGCTCCTGCCTTTGCCAGAAGATGTGCTGCGCCGATCCCGCTTTTTCCGCTTCCTACCACCAAAACCTTTTTATTTTGAAGCTCCATTTTTCTTCCTCCATGCCGCATCCTGCGGTTTATCCTCTTTTCTTATATTCCAAGCAGCGCAAGCAGGCAAAGCAGCGCCGTCACAATGGAAAACGCCGTTACGATCCTGGTCTCTTTAAGGCCGCACAGTTCAAAATGGTGATGAAGAGGCGCCATTTTAAACAGTCTCCTGCCTCCGCTTGCCTTATAGTATACCACCTGTAAAATCACCGACAAGACTTCAAGCACATAAATCAGTCCTACGATGGGTAAAAACAACGACATTTGCAGCATATAAGCGCTGGCCGCCACAAAGCCTCCCAGTGCAAGGGAGCCTGTATCTCCCATAAAAACACTGGCCGGATGGACATTAAAAAGCAGAAATCCCAAAAGCGCCCCTGTCACTGCACAGGTAACGGGAGCAATTCCCCCTTGTGTCCCGATGGCGGCCACCGTAAAAAAGGTGGCGACCATCACCGTCACGCTGCTTACCAGGCCGTCTAAACCATCTGTGAAATTCGTTCCGTTTGCCGTTCCTATGACCACAAAAAACAAGATCGGAATATTCAGAAAGCCAAAATCCACATAATATCCCTTGCAGAAAGGAATCCGCATGGCAAGGGATATGCTCTGCTGTTCCATCAGATACCAGGCAAACGCCCCGGTTACCAGAAGCTGTAACAGAAGCTTCTGCAGCACGGAAAGCCCCATGGATCTGTGGAGCACTACCTTTATGTAATCATCCAGAAAGCCGATCAGTCCAAATCCCAGTGTCAGCAGAAGTACCGGAAGAATTCTCGGATAGCGCCCTGCATAAAGCGCCGCCGTTACCGTCACACTGGCAAGAATAAGGATTCCCCCCATCGTAGGGGTTCCCGTTTTTTTTAAATGAGTAGGCGGCCCATCCTCCCTGACTGTCTGCCCGGCCTTGATCCGCTTCAAAAAGGGAATAAGAAGTGGCCCCAGGGCCACGCTCAGCACAAAAGAAATCAGTATGGGGGCAATGATTTCGCCATTTGCCATTGTTTGCACCTCTCAATTATAATCCTTTTTTTCTAAATAAGGAAGAATATTTTCAAAAAGCTGCCGCACCACAGGCGCCGCAATCTGTCCTCCGTAATAAACTCCCTGGGGGTTATGGATAATACACAGAGCAAGCACCTCCGGGTCATCTGCCGGTGCAAATCCCACAAAGGACGCAATATACCTTCCGGTTCCTCTTGGCAGGGTCTGGCTTGTCGCCGTCTTTCCTCCCACCCTCTGCCCCTCCACCTTTCCGTTTTTACCGGAGCCTTCTGCAACCACCTGCTCCAAGATCATCCGCATGGTAGCTGAGGTTTCTTCTGATACAATATGCTCTTTTACCGGATATGAGAACCGAATAAACTCTGCCTGCTCCGAGTCTCCCGTCATTACCGCAAAATGAGGGGTGATTCTGTTTCCTCCATTTATAATAGAAGAAACCGTTGTGGCAAGCTGGATGGGCGTGATCTGAAAGGACTGCCCAAAGGACACTGTTGCCAGTTCAACCGCTTTCATGTCCTCCATCTTGTGCATGATCGTTCCCGCTTCCCCTGGCAGATCCACTCCTGTTTTTTCCTTCAGGCCGAACTGGGTAAAATAATGATAATATCTCTCCACCCCCAGTCTCAGTCCTACCGTAATAAACACCGGGTTCCCGGTAGGCAGCAAACTGGATGTCCAGCCTTCCGTCCTCCTGTACCCTGATCTGCCGGATCTCCTGCAGAAGCGCCCTGGCCACAGCTTCCTCCCACAGATGCTTTTCTTCTATCTGCTCCTGGAGCTTTAAAAAATGTGCCCTGCTATCAGTATATGGCCGGTTTTCTTCTTTTATGTCTGCCAGTACGCCCTTTTGTGCCTTTTCCTCCCTGTTAAGCCGTTCCATCATCTGCCTGTAATCCTCGTCCTCCACCACTCCTGCCAGAAGCTTTTCCAGGAGTTTTTCCCGCTTGCGCCGGATCAGCCTTTGCCTTTCCTTTTCTTTTTCCCGGTCTTCCTTCTGCCCTCTGTCCTCTCCCATCTTCAGTACCATGCACAGATCCTTAAGAAAAACTTCCCTTTGCTTTTCCAGCCACCTTTCCTCTGTAAGCGTTTTCCCAAGAAGGGAAAACAGAAGCTCCTGGGAAAGTATGGGACTGCTGCATCCTGTCCCTTCCCCTCTATCCCTGCCCTCATTCACAGCCCTTGCACATTTCCACCGGATGCTCTTTTCTCCCTTCAGCCGGTAAAAGACCGATCCGCACTGCCCGCAGACCAGCTTCCCGGACAGAGGATACTTGCCGTGATAGACGGGAACCTGCTTTTTCCGGCTTCTCCCGGAAAGAGCCTTTAGGACTCTGTCATGCTCCTGCCTGGTGATCAGCGCTGGAAGGGCGTTTTCCAGCACGATCCACTGCTCCCTCGGCACTCTTCTTTTTTCCCCTGTCTCAAGATCATACTCTTCCCGGTGCAGGATCACGGTTCCACAGGCCCTTTCCGAAAGCAGCATTTTGCGCCACTGGGCCGGGCCGATCCTTTCTCCCTTCCTGCTTCTTGCACCGGCCTCATACAAAAGATTGCTGATCCTCCGGTATCCCATTCCTTCCAGGGCATAGCTGCAGGCCAGCCGGAAAAAAGCCGCCTCCTTCTCATTTGGCACATAACGATCCCTTGCCACCTTATCAAATCCGAACATTTCCCTGGTGATATTAAACCCCTCCCCCTTTTCCTGTCTTCTTCTGTGGGCGCTTTTCATTTTCTGGGACAGCTCCTTACTGAACTGCTCCGCCAGAATGGCTTTAATGCCGGTAAGCAGGGCGTCCTCCGGGAGATAAAACTTCTGCTCCAGATATAAGTAAAGCTTTACATGATTTCTGGCAATGCAGTCCAGGAACAGGTACCAGTCCTTAGCGTTTCTGGCCAGCCTGTCAATGGATTTGATGACGATCACATCATACCGCCCCTCCTCAATATGGGTAATCATCTTCTGATATTCCAGCCGCTTCCTTGTACTGGTGCCTGACTGTGCCTCCACATACTGCCAGATCAGCTCCCAGCCCTTTTTCTGTACCACCTCGAGGCTTTCTGCCGCCTGGATCATCAGAGCGCTTTTCTGGTTTTCCTCCTCGGTAGAGCATCTGTTATAAATGGCTGCCCGCATCCTGTCCCTCCTTCTCCCGTACCGCCTGCTTTCTTCCTTTTTCTTTCAGTCTCACGGCTTCCTCCCGGGAAAGCATTCCTTCTGCCAAAAGCAGCTCTGCCATCTGCTCCCAGATCTGCTGCGTTTCCTTCATATAAAAACCTTCCGTTTTTCATAAATATATTCCCTGTTCGGAAAGATATGTTTGTGCCGTTGACTTTAGCGCTTTAAACCTGTATAATCTTAAAGACGATGTAAAGAACATCGCACATATCAGAATAGAGGAGGAAATCATTATGAAAAAACAGTTAGCATTACTGCTGACCGTTGCTATGGTAGCCGGACTTACCGCATGTGGTTCCAGTTCTACTACCGACGCATCCGGAGCAGACTCTTCCGCTGCAGAAGAGACAGAAGCTGCAGACACTGAAGCTGCAGAGGACACCACCGCAGAGGATACCGCATCCACAGAGGACGCTGGAGACAAGACTTACACCGTAGGTATCTGTCAGTTAGTACAGCACGAGGCTCTCGATGCTGCAACCCAGGGCTTTAAGGATGCCCTGACCGAGGCTCTTGGTGATAAGGTCACCTTTGATGAGCAGAACGCTCAGGGTGATTCCAATACCTGTTCCACCATCATCAACAGCTTTGTTTCCAACAACGTTGATCTGATCCTTGCCAATGCAACCCCTGCACTGCAGGCCGCTGCTGCAGGTACCAACGAGATCCCGATCCTGGGAACCTCCGTTACCGAGTATGGCGTAGCTCTTGAGATCAGTGATTTTGCAGGCACCGTAGGCGGCAACATTTCCGGTACTTCCGATCTTGCCCCTCTTGACGGACAGGCTGATATGATCAAGGAGCTTTTCCCTGATGCCAAATCCGTCGGCCTTTTATACTGCTCTGCAGAAGCAAACTCCCAGTATCAGGTAGACACCATCAAGACCTACTTGGAAGAGCTTGGATACAGCTGCGAGTATTACGCATTCTCTGATTCCAACGATCTTTCTTCCGTTGTGACAAATGCTGCAAACACCGTTGATGTGATCTATGCGCCTACTGATAACACAGTTGCTTCCAATACAGAGATCATCAACAACATCTGCCTTCCCGCAGGTGTTCCCGTAGTAGCAGGTGAAGAAGGAATTTGTGCAGGCTGCGGCGTTGCAACCCTTTCCATCAGCTATTATGATCTGGGTGTTGCAACCGGTAAGATGGCTGTCAAGATCCTTTCCGAGGGCGCTGACATCTCCACCATGCCCATTGAATATGCACCGAACTTTACCAAGAAGTACAATCCTTCTATTTGTGAAACTTTAGGAATTACAGTTCCTGACGGCTACGAAGCTATCGCTGAATAATTGTCAGGCCGCAGCGGGGGAGCTCTATGCTGCGCTCCCCCGTTGCTTTTATTTTATTTTGTTTGGAGGGACCAATGAACATCTTAAATCTACTGAATGCAATGCCGGGTGCTATCGCTCAGGGTCTGATCTGGGGAATTACCGCCATCGGCATTTACATCACCTTTAGAATTCTGGATATCGCCGACCTTACTGTTGACGGTTCCCTGTGTACCGGCGGTGCTGTCTGCATCATGATGATGCTTTCCGGCCAGAATGTATTTGTTGCCATGCTTGCCGCTACTCTTGCGGGCATGCTTACCGGTCTTGTTACCGGAATTTTTCATACCTTTATGGGGATCCCCGCTATTTTAGCCGGTATCCTGACACAGCTTTCCCTGTATTCCATCAACTTAAAGATTATGGGAAAGGCTAATCAGGCCATTAATGTTGACAAATATAACCTACTGGTTTCTTTACGATATATTAAAAATGTTCCTTTTCTGAAAAACACCCTGTTTGTTGTTGCCATCTGCATTATCCTTCTGGTTCTGCTCCTTTACTGGTTTTTCGGAACAGAGGTTGGCTGTGCCCTTCGCGCAACCGGCTGCAACGGCAATATGTCAAGAGCCCAGGGTATCAATACCAATTTAACCAAGGTGCTGGGTCTGATGCTTTCCAACGGCCTGGTAGGACTTTCCGGTGCCCTGCTCTCACAGTATCAGGGCTTTGCCGATATCAACATGGGCCGCGGCGCTATCGTAATCGGTCTTGCCGCCGTTATCATCGGAGAGGCTGTTTTCGGAAAGGTCTTCCACAATTTCGGCTTCAAGCTGATCGGCGTTGCCTTAGGCTCCATCCTTTACTATATGGTGCTACAGGTGGTGATCTGGATGGGCATCGATACGGATCTATTAAAACTTCTTTCCGCAGTCGTAGTATCCATCTTCCTTGCCATCCCTTACTGGAAATGCAAATACTTCCGCACATCTGCGTTAAAGAAGGGGGGCCATTAATATGCTGCAGATCAAAGACGTAACCAAAGTTTTTAATCCAGGAACCGTCAACGAAAAGCTTGCCCTTGACCACTTTTCCCTTACTCTGGAAAACGGAGACTTCGTTACCATTATCGGTGGAAACGGCGCAGGGAAATCTACAATGATGAACGCCATCGCCGGTGTATGGCCGGTAGACTCCGGTCAGATCATTATTGACGGAACTGATGTAACCAAGCTGTCCGAGCACAAACGTGCCGCATTCCTGGGCCGTGTGTTCCAGGATCCCATGACAGGCACTGCCGCAACGATGGGCATAGAAGAAAATCTGGCTCTTGCAAAGCGCCGTGGAAAAAAGCGCTTTCTTGGCCCCGGTATTACCAAAAAGGAACGGGAAGAGTATCGGGAGCTGTTAAAGATTCTGGATCTGGGTCTGGAGGATCGTCTTACCTCCAAGGTTGGACTGTTATCCGGAGGACAGCGTCAGGCGCTGACCCTGCTTATGGCTTCCCTGCAAAAGCCAAAGCTTCTGCTTTTGGATGAACACACTGCCGCTTTGGATCCCAAAACAGCAGCCAAGGTTCTGGAAACCACAGAGTACATTGTAAACAAGGATCATCTGACCACTCTGATGATCACTCACAATATGAGAGACGCCATTGCTCACGGAAACCGCCTGATCATGTTAAATGACGGCAAGGTCATCCTGGATATCCGCGGAGAAGAAAAGAAAAAGCTCACCGTAGAAGATCTGCTTCATAAATTTGAGGCAGCCAGTGGCGAGGAATTTTCAAACGACAAGGCTATTTTAGGATAAGAAACGATCCTGCAAAGGCAGCATTTTGGACATCCAGAATGCTGCCTTTCTTGTTGCAGGAATTCATAGTGGCCTGCACAAAATTTTCTGCTCCGTGACCCGTGGTCTTATGGCACCTGATCCTTCGATCCTCTACCATGATAAATCCCGGACAGCTGAACTGATCCTGTGGCGTGACCACCCCCGCCTCCAGTCCTGCGGCAGCGGTGATCACCTTAAAGGTGGATCCCGGTTCATAGGTATCATTGATGCAGCCGTTACGCCACATCCGGTTTAGCAGTTCCTGCTTTTTTTCCTCGGAAAGCCCTGCCATATCCGTTCCCTCCGGCAGCTCATAGGGATGGTTTAAGTCAAATTCCGGCACATCCGCCATGGCCATGATCTCTCCATTTTTAGGGTTCATTACCAGAATGGATACCCTTTCCGCCTGCTTGGTCTCCATCACCTGTCTGGCAAGCTGGGTGGCGTAGCTTTGAATGTTCATATCCAGGCTGATATACAGATCCCTTCCCGGAACGGGTTCCTCCCTCTCCTCTCCAAGCTCTGCGATCTCCACCCCTCTGGCGTCTGTCATGGTCAGTATCGTACCCTCCTGTCCCTTCAGATATTCCTCATATTTTACTTCGAGACCTATGATTCCCTGATTATCTCCGCCGGTAAAGCCAAGAACCTTAGAGGCCAGTTCCCCATAAGGATAATATCTTTTATAATCCTCATCCACCTTAACGCCCTCAAGCTGATAAGCCCTGATGGCGTCCCCCTTTTCCTTTTCCACATTGCTTTTTATCCTCTCAATGGAAGAATATTTTTCCACACGTTTCCTTACATACTCCTCCGAAAGCTCTAACTCCTTTGACAGAACCTCAACGATCCTGTCCGGGTCCTTTATCTGATTATGGATCACTGAAATGGTACAGACCGTTTTGTTATCTGCGATCACCTTTCCGTTGGTATCCAAAATCCTTCCTCTTGCGGCCTTAATGCTTCTTTCCCTCTCATGAAGCTCTCTGGCCTGACCGGTATAGTAATCAGACTGAAACACCATCAGATAGACCAGTCTGCCTCCCAGGATCAAAAAAAGGAACAGACTGCAGAAAAAGACAGACACTATCTTTTTCCTGATAAAGGTCTTATTTTTTTGCATAAAAAACCTCATGGAAAAGATATTATTATAATTTATTCCTTTTCCATGAGGTTATTCTTTTTGTTTTCCGCTCCGGGGCTCACTTCCGTTACTGGCCGCCCTCCCCGGTGTCTTCTTCCCCGTTTTCTGCCGTTTGTCCGCCGTCGCCTTCCCCGGCGTCCTGGGAGGCTGCCGTCTCTTCTGATGCTCCCAGGTCAAAGCTTCCTCCTAAAACGGCTCCCGTATCAGGATCTACATAAGCTCCGGTGTTTGGATCAATGGCATATCCTGTCTGCGGATCAATGGGGAATTCCTTCCAGGGCTCTGCTCTCTGTTCCTGTTGTTCCTCTTCCTGATCCGGGGCATTTTCTTCTGTTTCTCCTGTTGTCTCCCCGGTTGTCTCTCCGCCTTCTTCCTCTGCGTCCTCCTGTACTGCAGGGGTTCTGATCTCAATCTGCAATGCTTCCAGCTCCGCTCTTTCTTCCTCGCTCAGCTCTTCTGTCATAAAGATGCCCATGTAGGGAAGTACTTCTGTGAGAATGCTTCTGACGATCCTGGTTGCATGCTTAGCGTCATCCTGTACCGCCACGTTGGGTCTGTCTACCACCACATAGATCACGATCTGAGGATCGTCTGCGGGGGCATATCCCATAAAGGACACTACATATTGTCCGTTTTTACGGGGCAGGGTCTCGGCAGTTCCCGTTTTACCACCGATCATATAGCCCGCAGGTCTTGCCGTTTTACCGGTTCCGTGTTCTCCTGTGACAACAGTATTGCACATTTCCCTTATGCGGGCGGAGGTTGTCTCCGAAACCGTCTGCTTTAAAAGCCTTGGCTCAATATTCTGTACGGTTGCCCCTGAGGGACTGACAATTCTTTTCACCACATGGGGCTCATAATAATAGCCTCCATTGATCAGTGAGGTAAAGCCTGCCGCCATCTGGATCATGGTCGCATTATAACCCTGTCCAAAGCTGTTTGTAGCAAGATCCGTAGGCCCCATGGTGTCCTTTGTATACACCAGGCTGGCGGTTCTGGATTCTCCTGCAAGGTCAATGTTGGTCTTAAGACCGATGTTAAAGATGTGCTGAAACTTGGTAAAGGTACTGACTCCTGTAGCCATGGCCACATACATCATGTTCACGTTGCAGGAGCGTTCAATTCCTTCCGTCACCGTCAGATAACCGTCGCCGTATCTGTTATGGCAGGCAATATCATGTTCTCCCACATGGAGCTTTCCTTCGCAGTAATAGCTTTCGTTTCCGGTAATGCTTCCGCTTTCAATTCCTGCCGCTACCGTAAAGGGCTTGGAAACGGATCCCGGTTCATAAGTATCACTGATGCAGAAGTTCTTCCAGAGTGCATTCAGATTTTGATAAAGCACATCAGGATCATCCTCGATCTCTCTCAAGTTCTCTTCATTGATATACTCGTCCATTTTCTGGCCCTGGGCGTCCAGTCTCCGCATTCCCAAAAGCGCCTGTGTATTTCTGGTATCGTTCAGATCATAGACCGGATAACCGGCCATCGCCAGGATCTCTCCGCTGTTGGCATCCATTATGATGCAGCCGGTATTGTTAGCGCCGTTTCCCTCACGGTAATTGTCATGGTACTGCTCGTCATATTTTTTCAGATATTTTTCCACAATGCTCTGGATATTGGCGTCAATGGTGGTGATAATGCTGTTTCCGTCCTCGGCGGGGATCGTTGTCCTTTCCAGATTGGAGTCGTCATTCAGATACCCGTATTCCCGTCCCGGCGTTCCGGACAGAATATCATTATAATATTCCTCCAGGCCATAGGAGCCCACATTGTCGCTGGTGGTGAAGCCGATCACATCACAGGCCAGGGAACCGCCCGGGTAGCTTCTTTTATATTCCTCTTCAAACCAAAGCCCCTTTACCAGGGAATCCTCTTCATTTACAAGCTCCATCAGGCCCTTTACCTGTTCGTATTCCAGTCTTCTGGCAAGCACATAGTATCTGGAGCTGCTTCCGTTTTCCGCAATATGAGAGCGGATCGCAGAGGTGTCTGCACCGATCTGGCTTTTTAAGGCCGTCAGGGTAGGCTCTAGGTATTCTTCCTTCTGTGAGACCGCTACTGCATCCAGCACCACATTATAAACCTTCTCACTGGATGCCAGAATGCTTCCGTTGGCATCATAAATAGCCCCTCTCTTATAGGGCAGGGTGGTGCTGTCATATCTCTGCTGGGAAAGAACCTGCTTCTTGTATTGTTCCCCGTTGTCCCTGGTGATCGAAAAAAGTCTGTAGGATAATCCCACAAAAGCCAGCAGTATTATTCCGAATAATACCACCAGCTTTCTCTGCATTTTAATTGTGAATTTTTTGTTTGCCTTGCTGTCCAATATTGCACCTTCTAATCCGGTATTTCTCCGGTCTGTCTTACATAATCACTGCCTTCCCCACTGAAGGTAACGATCTGTCCTTCTTCTGCATACCGCATCCCCAGCTCCTGGATGGCAATCCTCTTTACCTCTTCCAGATTGATGCTGCTGTCGATCCGGCTGTAATTTTCATCATTTTCCAGCTTCAGCTCATTTAAATTGCTTTCCATTCTGGATATGTTTTTGATACTGTTTGTTATATCAGACTGAAGTCCCAGATACCAGGTCAGGATAAAGGCCGCCGCCACCAGGGCACATACCAGGAACACTACATATCCCATATTCATGTGTAATGCCTTTTCCCTGTTTCTCCGTACCGCATTTCCTTTTCTGGTGCCTGTCCTTCTCTCCGGCTCTGCCTTTCTTTGAGGCAGCTCGTACAGCTCTCTCTTTGTCTGTTTTCTCACGGCAGTATTTCCCTGTACATAGACATTGCTTCTGTATGCACTTTTCGGCGTTCTTCCGCTGTTCACTGCCATGCCCGGCCTCCTTGCTTTTTATTTTACTTCTTTTCAAAAATGCGCAGCTTTGCGCTTGCTGCCCTGGGATTTTCCGAAACCTCTTCTTCTCCCGGCAAAATAGGCTTCCCTGTGACCACCTTCCCCTGACTGACCCTTCCGCAGGTACATACCGGGAAGTTCGGCGGACAAATACAGGGATTTTCTGCCTTTTTAAATGCTGCTTTTACGATCCGGTCCTCCAGGGAATGAAAGGTGATAATACAAAGCCTTCCTCCCGGATTTAACAACTCAATCAGGGTTTCCAGCGACTCCCGCAGCACCTCAAGTTCCTTGTTGCATTCGATCCGGATAGCCTGAAAGGTTCTCTTTGCCGGGTGACCGCCCTCTGCCCGTATTTTAGCCGGAATCGCCGCTTTAATGATCTCACACAGCTCTCCGGTGGTTTCCACTGGTTTCTTTTTTCTTGCCATCACAATATGCTTGGCAATATTTTTTGCAAATTTATCTTCCCCGTAATCCCGGATCACATGATATAATTCCATCTCGCTGTATCCGTTTACGATCTCTTTTGCTGAAAAGCTCTGTCTGGTGTCCATTCTCATATCAAGGGGACTGTCAAACCGGTAAGAAAAGCCTCTCTCCTTGGTATCAAACTGATAGGAGGACACCCCAAGATCCAGGATCATGCCGTCTATCTTTTCAATGCCAAGCTCCGAAAGAACTTCCCTGGTATTCCTGTAATTGCTTCTGACAATGGTTACCTTATCTCCAAAAGGCGAAAGACGCATTCCTGCCGCCTCAATGGCCGCCTGATCCTGATCGATGCCGATCAGTCTGCCGTCTGTTAATCTCTTTGCAATTTCATAGGAGTGGCCTCCACCCCCTAAGGTTCCATCCACATAGATCCCATCTGGCCTGATCTGCAGCCCTTCTATGGTCTCTGTCAGCAGAACCGATTTATGCTCAAACGCCATTTTGCACCCTTCTAAGCCTAAATACCAATTCCAAGCTCTATCATATGTTTGGATATTTCATCCATATCCTGATAGGTCACAGTTCCTTCCCATCTGTCCTTACTCCAGATTTCCACTCTGCTTCCGACTCCCACTAAAACTGCGTCCTTTGTAATATCCGCAAATTCCCTGAGCACTGCCGGCAACAGAATTCTCCCCTGCTTGTCCACCTCAACACAGGCGGCTCCCGCCAGGAAGAAACGCGTAAACTGTCTGGCTTCCTTATCGATCATGGGTAAACTGTGAAGCTTTTCTTCAAAGGCCTGCCACTCGGATTCTGCAAACACAAACAGACAGCCATCCATTCCCTTTGTCACAACAAATTCGTCACCTAATACTTCTCGGAACTTGGAGGGAATGATCAGTCTGCCCTTAGCATCCAATGTATGGTTGTACTCTCCCATAAACATATGCATAAGAACCCATCCATGTGGCTATGACTCTGCCATCCTGCCTTCTCATCAAGTGGTCTGCCACGGGAAGAAAATAGAAAAGTGTACCACTTTCTACCACTTTTGTATCACTTTCTACCACTTCTCACCACTTTTAGGGTTATTTTAACTCATTTTCCCTCCCAAAGCAAGTACAAAAAAACGCCCTGCGGGAACCCGCAAGGCGCATAAACACTGAATTTATTCACTTTTTACCATATCTAGTGTAGGAGCCTTTTGGCGCTTACTAGATATTGATACTCTTCTCAAGAAAAATTTTTATCATTTTTTTTGCGGCGCCACAGGCGTATGAAAATATCTGCCAAAACAGCCCCTGCAAACAGCACAACGGCCAGTACCTGAGATACCGGTACTGTGGTTCCCGGGATAAACAGGGTATCGGTTCTGATCCCCTCTATCCAGGCTCTTCCAAGCCCATAGCCAGCCAGATAATAAAGGGCAAGCTCTCCCTCAAACTTCTTATGCCTGCGGTAAAGCAGGAGGAAAACCAGCGTTCCCACGTTCCATAAGCTTTCATACAAAAAGGTGGGATGTACCTGGATATAATTAGTTCCTTCTACAATATGAGACGCCACATTTTCTGAAATATCCCTGGCTCTTACTGCTTCAATGGGAAGCCGCATGGCAAACAGGTTATCGGTGTACTCTCCAAAGACCTCGCGATTGGTGAAGTTTCCCCATCTTCCAATGGCCTGTCCCAGGATCAGTCCCGGCACACAGGCATCCATGATCCAGAAGGGATTTTGCTTTTTAAGCCTCGCATAGATGAATAGTGTCAAAAATGCTGCGATCACGCCGCCATAAATTGCAAGGCCGCCCTGTCTGGTATTGAAAATGGACAGCAGGTCATCCTTATACATATCCCATTCAAATGCCACATAATATAATCTGGCCCCTACAATCGAAAATACAATGGCATAAATGGCAAAATCCCAGATAATATCAGGATTTTGACCAGCCACCTTCGCCTGGTGGGCCGCCAGCAGGATCCCCGCCAGCATGCCGATCCCGATCAGCACGCCGTAAAGCGTGATCTCAAAGCCAAATATCGAAAAGCCCCTAGGCATATTATGAAGATAGATCCCCAGATTGGGGAACGCAATATCCATAGCTTCCATCATTTTCCCCTACACATTAAAGCGGAACAGGATCACATCGCCATCCTTTACCACATAATCCTTTCCTTCCATTCCTACAAGGCCTTTTTCTCTTGCCGCCGCAAGGGAGCCCTGTTCTAAAAGATCCTTATAGTTTACTACCTCTGCCTTAATAAAGCCTCTCTCAAAATCCGTATGGATCTTTCCGGCCGCCTGGGGAGCCTTGGTACCGATCTTTATGGTCCATGCTCTGGTTTCATCTTCTCCTGCGGTCAGGAAGCTGTGAAGGCCAAGCAGATGATAGCTTGCCTTAATCAGTTTTTCCAGACCGGATTCTTTTAATCCCAGATCCTCCAGGAACATTGCCTTTTCATCCTCATCCAGCTCTGAAATCTCCTCTTCGATCTGCGCACAGATCACAAAGACCTCGCTGCCGTTTTCTGCTGCGAACTTCCGCACTGCTGCCACGCCCGCATTGTCGGCTCCGTCATTTGCCAGATCCTCCTCTGCCACATTGGCCGCGAAGATCACCGGCTTATAGGTAAGCAGATTGTAGGAAGCAAGAAGCGCCAGCTCGTCCTCATCCTCTGTGACATAGCTGCGTGCCATCTTCCCATCCTCCAGGTGCGCCTTCAGGTTCTCCAGAAGAGCTGCCTCCTTGGCAAGGGATTTATCCATCCTTGCTGCCTTGCCGGTCTTGGCGATCTTTCTTTCCAAAACCTCCAGATCCGCAAAGATCAGTTCCAGATTAATGGTTTCAATATCACGCAGGGGATCTACACTGCCATCCACATGGATCACATTGCTGTCCTCAAAGCAGCGTACCACATGCACCACGGCGTCCACCTCTCTGATGTTGGAAAGGAACTGATTTCCCAGTCCTTCTCCCTTGGAGGCCCCCTTGACCAGTCCTGCAATGTCCACAAATTCAATAACAGCCGGCGTTACCTTCTTGGAATGATACATGTCCCCAAGAAGCTTTAAGCGCTCGTCCGGCACTGCTACCACACCGATATTGGGATCTATGGTACAGAAAGGATAGTTTGCCGACTCCGCTCCTGCCTTTGTGAGAGAATTAAACAAAGTGCTCTTTCCCACGTTGGGAAGTCCTACGATTCCTAATTTCATAATATATTCATCTCCTTCATTTTTCCTTTATTTTACTGGCTTTCCGCGATTCGTGTTTTTAACCGAGTACCACATCGAGTACCACGGAGATGAATTTCGCATCAAGTTTTATACCACTTTTAACGCGTCAGCCACTAAGTCAATTTCTCTATGTTTTTCATCCTCTGTAATATGAACATACAGATTCATGGTAATACCAATGTTGGAATGACCTAAAATCTTCTGCAGAGTCTTGGGTTTCATTCCACCTTCAATGCACCTTGTCGCAAAAGTATGTCTGAGTACATGCATCGAAAATCTCGGAATACCTACACGGTCACAATACTTAAAAAGCCCTGTATCATAAGTGCTGTTCTTGACCGGTGTTCCCTTTCTGCAAAGAAAGACAATATCCTTCCATTCCATCGGCACGAGCTTTAAGCTCTTATTCTTTGATCTCTGATTTTCAAGAATACGAATTGCTTCGTCTGTAAGAGGAATTGTACGGTAGCCGGATTTACTCTTAGGTGGACCAACTCTCCACTCACCTACCTTATAGCGATATTCCATCGTCCTTTCGATCTTCATAGTACGATTTTCGAAGTCGATGTCGCTCCACTTAAGTCCTATAAGCTCACCTGTACGAAGTCCGGTCTGTAATATGAAGCGGTACTGATTCTCATAGCTGTAGCCAACCACAGCCTCTAAGAACTTCTTCTGAACGTCAATCGTAAGGGCTTCTTTCTTATCTGAAGGTTTTCCCATATCGCTCTTTAAAGACTTCTTGCAAGGATTCGCGATAAGTACATCATTTTCCCTAGCGAACTCAAACATATTATAAAGAGCAATCCGCGTCTGGTATATGGTAGTCGTCTTATAGCCTTCGTCAGCCATATCAGAAAAAATCTTCTGACAATGAATAGGCTTTACATCAGTTAAGAGTTTA
>FR894540.1 GCA_000436115.1 Firmicutes bacterium CAG:534
TTAAGCTCTTATTCTTTGATCTCTGATTTTCAAGAATACGAATTGCTTCGTCTGTAAGAGGAATTGTACGGTAGCCGGATTTACTCTTAGGTGGACCAACTCTCCACTCACCTACCTTATAGCGATATTCCATCGTCCTCTCAATCTTCATGGTACGATTTTCGAAGTCGATATCACTCCACTTAAGTCCTATAAGCTCACCTGTACGAAGTCCGGTCTGTAATATGAAGCGGTACTGATTCTCATAGCTGTAGCCAACCACAGCTTCTAAGAACTTTTTCTGAACGTCTATCGTAAGAGCTTCTTTCTTATCTGAAGGCTTTCCCATATCGCTCTTTAACGACTTCTTGCATGGATTCGCAATAAGTACATCATTCTCTCTGGCGAACTCAAACATGTTATAAAGAGCAATCCGCGTCTGGTATATGGTAGTCGTCTTATAGCCCTCATCAGCCATATCCGAAAAAATCTTCTGGCAGTGAATGGGCTTTACATCAGTTAAGAGTTTA
>FR894541.1:0-25171 GCA_000436115.1 Firmicutes bacterium CAG:534
TGGTTCGATTCCGGTTCTGGGCATCTTTTTTTACCATCTTAAATGTAAACCCATAATAAGATAAGGTTGACAATAGGAAGCCTATGAGATAAAATGACGAAGGAAAGAGACAAAGAGTTATCTTTCCAAAAGAATAACAAAAGCAAATATCATAATAAGGACATCAGAGAAAGGACTTACCTCAATGAAAAACAAATCTGTAAAATCCCTGACACTTATAGCACTTATGGCGGCGGTTATCTGTATTTTAGGGCCTTTTACCATTACCATTCCGATCTCGCCGGTTCCGATTGCATTTGCAAATCTGGCAATTTATTTTACCGTGATGCTTCTGGGGTGGAAGAAGGGTACCATAAGTTGTTTGATTTATCTGTTGATCGGTCTTGTGGGAGTTCCAGTTTTTTCCGCATTTTCCGGTGGGCCGGCCAAGTTTTTTGGACCTACGGGAGGGTATCTGATCGGTTATATTTTTCTGGCTTTGATTGGAGGCTATTTTGTTGAAAAGTTTACCGGAAAGCTGGCAATGTATTTTGTGGGAATGGTTCTGGGAACGATTGTCCTGTATGCTTTTGGAACTGCATGGCTGGCATTCCAGACGGGCATGACATTTGGTGCGGCGCTTATGGCAGGCGTTATTCCTTACATACCTGGTGACCTTGTGAAGATTATCCTTGCGGTTCTGGTAGGAAATGAGGTTCGCAAGCGCCTGATGGCAGCAAATTTGGTATAAATAACAAAATAAGATAAGCAAAAGAGAAGGATCGTTACACTTTGAAAGAAGGGTATCGGCCTTCTTTTTTCTTTTACAGGAGATTTCAGACTGCAGATTTCTCAGGGAAGGCTGAAATGCAGCTTTTATCCTTACCATGCTATAAAATTTATGTTAAAAATTCATGGTTTTTGGGGTGAAGTGATGTATTTGAAACGTTATCTATGGTAAAATATATAATTGTGAGTTTAAATGTATCTGCAAGAAGGAAAAAGAGGACTGAAAACTTGAAGGACAAATACGCCGCAAAGCTTGAAAAATTAAGAAAACGACATGAGCAGAAGAGGGAATTTTATCGTTTATTGAAGGAACATGCTTCTGATATCCTGTCATCATCAAATTTTAAAAGTACCAGGAATTATATCCAGCATGGTTCTATCCCTGTCTACAATCACTGTATGGACGTAGCGGGGAAGAGTATTGCTCTGAGCAGATTTCTGGGAGCCGGATGTAATGAAAGGGATCTGATCAGGGGAGCGCTTCTGCACGATTATTTTCTCTATGACTGGCATGATAAGGCAAGAAGTAATTTCCAGAGGCTGCATGGCTTTTATCATCCGGGGATCGCGCTTCGCAATGCAGATAAAGAATATACTCTTTCTAAAAGAGAAAGGGATATTATTAAAAAACATATGTGGCCCTTGACCGTAGTGCCGCCCAGGTGCAGGGAAGCCTGGATCGTCACTGCCGCCGATAAGTACTGTTCCCTGATCGAGACCCTGAGACTTCGGAGGATGGCTCACAGACCGGTAAAGCGGGCAGGTGCAAAGGCATGAAAGGGATTTATGACCGTTTGAAAGCCTACGGGAAAAGTGATTTTTATCCTTTTCATATGCCGGGACATAAGAGAAATTTTAAGTGCGGACCGCTTTCGGAGCTTTACCGGTTGGACATTACGGAGATAGACGGGTTTGACGATCTGCATCATCCTGTATCGATCATAAAGGAGGCTCAGGAGCGGGCGGCCCGGCTTTATCATTCGGAACACACATATTTTTTGATCGATGGCAGTACGGCAGGGATTTTAACCGCTATCTCAGCGGCTTCCGGTAGAGGAAGGAAACTGATCCTTGCAAGAAATTGCCATAAGGCCGTGTACCATGCGGCTTTTTTAAATCATCTGGAGCTTTGCTATGTATATCCGGAGCTGCTAAAAGGCCATGGAATTGCCGGGGAGATCAGGGCGCAGGACATAGAAAACCAGATAAAAGCAGTTTTATCTGAGGAAGAAGGAAAAGAGCCGAAGGAGCTGATCTGTGGAGTTGTGATCACCTCGCCAACCTATGACGGCATCAGTTCAGATGTGCAGGAAATTGCTGACATGGTTCATAGGTATGATCTGCCCTTGATCGTGGATCAGGCTCACGGAGCCCATTTTGGGTTTCATCCTGCATTTCCCGAAAATGCCGTGGCGCAGGGCGCAGATGCGGTGATCCACAGTGTACACAAGACCCTGCCGGCGCCTACGCAGACCGCGCTTCTGCATATAAACGGGGATCTGATTGGTAGGAATGAGGTTGAAAAATACCTGCATATTTATCAAAGCAGCAGCCCGTCCTATGTGCTGATGGCAGGCATAGATGAGAGCATTGCTTTTGTAAAAAAGAGGGGATACGAGGGGCTGGATAAGGTTGTCAAATTCAGGAGAAAGCTGGAGGACACAGCCGCAGCGCTTAAAAATCTTAAGCTCTGTCCCGGCACAGAACCGGGAAAGGCTCTGATCTATGATCAAAGCGGCAGAATGTCAGGGCAGGAGCTCATGGAACGGCTGGAGAAGAAATATCATCTTCAGATGGAAATGGCAAGCGGAGCCTATGTGACGGCGATCTTAACCATGGCAGATCAAAAAGCCGGCATAAGGCGCCTTAGGAAAGCTCTTTGTGAACTGGATCAATTTATTGAGAAGCTTCCATTCAGGGAAAGAACACAAGAAGTTATTTTCAGAGCACAGAAGAGGCTGCCCATGTGGCAGGCCTATGAAGCGGCCTATGATGAGGTGGACATTTATTCTGCTACGGGCAGAATTGCAGCGGAATTTGTAGGCTTGTATCCTCCGGGGATCCCCCTCCTTGTTCCGGGGGAGGTCATTCCGAAGGAAATTCTGGATATGAAATCTATTGTTAAAAAATATGAGAAAATGAAAGTGGTAACCCCACAGAAATGAGGAGAAAATGAGAAAAACAAAGATTATCTGTACGATTGGACCGGCAAGTGAAAGTGAGGAGAAGCTGCGGGAATTAATGATCGCAGGAATGAATGTAGCCAGATTTAATTTCTCACACGGAAGCCATGAGGAGCATAAGAAGAAATTTGATCGTGTGATCAAGATCAGCAATGAGCTGGGAATACCGGTAGCAACCCTTCTTGATACCAAGGGACCGGAGATCAGACTGAAGGACATAGAAGGCGGAAAAACAGAGCTTGTCGCCGGACAGAAGTTTATTCTCACCACAGAGGATATCCTCGGAAATAATGAAAAGGTCAGCATCACATATAAGAACCTGAAGAATGATATTTCTGCGGGAACCACTATTCTGATCGACGATGGTTTGATCGAAATGGTGGTGGATTCCATTGAAGAGACCGATATTATATGTACAGTGGTCAACGGAGGGCCGATTTCCAATCATAAAGGTGTTAATGTACCCGGTGCAGTGCTGTCCATGCCCTATATCAGCGAAGTAGACAGAAGTGATATTATGTTTGGCTGTGATATGGGATTTGACTTTATTGCCGCTTCCTTTGTAAGATGTAAAGAAGACATTCTGGAAGTGCGTAAGATCCTGGATGAGCATAACAGCCACATGAAGATCATTGCTAAAATTGAAAACATGCAGGGAATTGAAAACCTGGAGGACATTCTGACTGTATCAGACGGAATTATGGTTGCAAGAGGAGACATGGGAGTGGAAATTCCTATGGAAGAGGTTCCCGTAGTACAGAAAAGAATGATTAAAATGGCAGAAGCACAGGGAAAGCACGTTGTGACTGCAACCCAGATGCTGGACTCCATGATCAAAAATCCAAGACCTACCAGAGCCGAGGTTGCGGATGTGGCAAACGCAATTTATGATGGAACAACTGCGATCATGCTTTCCGGGGAAAGCGCCGCAGGCCTTTATCCGGTAGAGGCGGTAAAGACCATGTCTCAGATTGCAGAAAGAGCAGAGCAGGATATTGATTATAACAGCAGAATGAAAAGGCGCGAGCATATTGACAGCTTTGATGTGACCACGGCGATCTCTCATGCAACCTGTACCACCGCAATGGATCTGAAGGTGGCAGCAATCATTACCGTTACTATTTCCGGCTTTACGGCGGGAATGATCTCACGATATAAGCCAAACTGCCCCATCATTGCCTGCAGCGTAAGTCCAAGGATCTGCCGTCAGCTCAGTCTTTCCTGGGGAGTGACGCCTATTTGGATCGCAAGGGAAAGCACTGCTGAGGATCTGTTTGATGAAGCGGTTCGTGCCGCTGAAGAGGCAGGATATATTAAAAAAGGAGATAAGGTTGTTCTTACAGCGGGAGTTCCGCTGGGAGTATCCGGAAGAACCAACATGCTTCGTGTTGTTGAGGTTTAATTTATATGGGAAAAATGGTATACTTAATGGGGAAGAGCTCTACGGGGAAGGATACGGTTTACAGTAGGCTTCTGCAGTGGCAGGAGGGCCGCCTTCAAAGGGTTGTTCCCTATACCACACGCCCTATTCGTCTTGGGGAAGAAGAAGGAAAAGAATACCACTTTACGGATGACGAAGGATATGAGAAGCTAAATGCACAGGGAAAGGTTATTGAATCCAGAGCCTATCAGACCTATTACGGGGTGTGGAGATATTTTACGGTTGATGATGGTCAGATCGACCTGCAAAGGAATTGTTACCTGATGATCGGAACTTTGGAATCCTTTTTGAAGATGTCGGCGTATTATGGAAGGGAACAGATGCTTCCCATCCTTTTGGAGGTAGATGACGGCGTCAGATTACAGAGAGCGCTGGATCGGGAAAAAAGGCAGGATCATCCGGGGTATGAGGAGATGTGCCGCAGGTATCTGGCAGATGCAAGGGATTTTTCTGAGGAAAAAATAGCAGAAGCAGGGATTGAGCACAGATTTTGCAATACAGAGCTTACAAAGTGTGTGGAAGAGATCAAGGAATATATCTTACATAATGTTTGATGGGAGGTGACCGGCATGGATCTAAAGGTAAACCAGGCAATGCCTGTATCACAAACAGAAGCGGCTGCGCCCGTGCGGGAGGCAGATGGAAACTTTAAATTTACGCTGGTCAGCCATATTGAAGAACAGGAGCTTCAGGCCAGGCTTGGCACACTGATGGAAGAGATTACCATGCAGGGGGATAAGCTGGCAAAAAAGAGAGACATCAGAGATATGAAGAAGTACAGGGGGCTGATCAAGGATTTTATGAATGAGATCATAAGCCGCTCCCACTCCTTCAGCCGTGAAAACTTTCTGGACAGAAAAGGAAGGCACCGGGTTTATGGCATTATCCGTCTGGTAGATGAAAATCTGGACGAGCTGGCAAAAGAGCTTATGAAGGATGAACAGGATCATTTGGCAATTCTTTCAAAGATCGGAGAGATCAGAGGATTGCTTCTTGATATATTAACCTGACAGGGCTGCGGGTTTGGCAAAAGAGGAGGGAATATGAGCAGGTTTGCAGATATTGTAGGACAGGAACAGATAAAGGAGCATCTTCAAAATGCTATCCGGTTAAATAAGGTTTCCCATGCCTATATCATCAGTGGGGAAAGAAGCAGCGGGAAGGAATTTCTGGCCAAAACTTTTTCCATGGCGCTTCAGTGCGAAAACAGACAGGATACGGAACCCTGCCAGGAATGCCATTCCTGTAAGCAGGCACTGAGCAAAAATCATCCTGACATCATTTTTCTGACTCATGAAAAGCCAAATACCATCAGCGTAGATGACATCAGAACCCAGATCAATGGGGATGTGGCGATCAAGCCATACAGCGGTCCCAAAAAGATTTATATTATCAGCGATGGAGAAAAAATGACGGTTCAGGCGCAGAATGCACTTTTGAAAACATTGGAGGAGCCGCCTGAGTATGCTGTCATTCTGATATTAACCACAAACGTAGGAGCATTGCTTCCTACGATCCTCAGCAGGTGTGTGATCCTGAGCATGAAGCCTGCCAGGGACGAACAGGTAAAGAAATACTTAATGCAGAGTATGGAAATTCCCGATTATAAGGCGGATATCTGTGTTGCCTTTGCAAGAGGAAATGTGGGAAAGGCTAAAATTCTGGCAGGCAGTGAAGAGTTTGACAAGGTAAAGGAAGAAGCGGTTTCCCTTTTGAAGAGTATAAAGGATATGGAGATCAATGAGGTTGTGTCCGCAATCAAGAGGATCAACGAATATAAGCTTGATGTCAATGATTATCTGGATATTTTTTCCGTATGGTATCGTGATGTTCTGCTCTTTAAGGCTACACATGATGCAAATCACTTGATTTTCAAAGAGGAAATACAGTATATTAGAAGAGTAGCAGATAAAAGTACCTATGAAGGAATTGAAACGATCATAGATGGACTGGATAAGGCAAAGCAAAGGCTGACGGCCAACGTGAATTTTGATCTGACTATGGAGCTTTTATTGATGACGATCAAAGAGAATTAGAGAGGTTTATAGATTTTATGGTAAAGGTAATAGGTGTACGTTTCAGGACAGCCGGGAAGATTTATTTTTTTGATCCCGGAGCCCTTGAGATAAAGCGCGGCGATCATGTGATCGTAGAAACGGCGAGAGGCATTGAGTATGGAACGGTAGTAGGAGATCCGAGAGAAGTAGACGAAAAGAAAGTGATCCAGCCTTTAAAGCCGGTTCTGCGCATTGCCACCCAAAGAGATGACGAGCAGGAGGCCGGAAACAAGGAAAAGGAAAAAGAGGCATTTAAGATCTGCCTGGAAAAGATCCGCAAGCATGGACTGGAAATGAAGCTGATCGATGCGGAGTATACATTTGATAATAACAAAGTTCTGTTTTATTTTACTGCCGATGGAAGGATCGACTTCAGAGAGCTGGTCAAGGATCTGGCGTCTGTATTCCGTACCCGGATCGAACTTCGGCAGATCGGCGTCAGGGATGAGACTAAAATACTTGGCGGGATTGGGATCTGTGGAAGACAGCTATGCTGCCACAGTCATTTATCAGAGTTCGTACCGGTTTCCATTAAGATGGCAAAGGAACAAAATCTTTCCTTAAATCCTACAAAGATCTCAGGGGTATGCGGAAGACTGATGTGTTGCCTGAAGCATGAGGAGGAGACCTATGAGGAACTGAACCGCAGGCTTCCCGGAGTAGGAGATCATGTGACCACAGAGGACGGCCTTAAGGGAGAAGTGCAGAGCGTTAATGTGCTGCGTCAGCTTGTAAAGGTGATCGTGGATGTGGGAGATGAAAAGGAAATCCAGGAATACCGGGTAGATCAGCTGCGTTTCAAGAAACGTCATAAGCACAATAAGATGGATGCCAAAGAGGCAGCAGAGCTGAAGGAGTTAGAAAAGCTGGAAAAGGAAGAAGGAAAATCCAAGCTTGATGATAATTAAAGCCTGCACATCACCTAGAAAGGGACAAAGCCCAAAGTGATAACATTAAAAGAAAACGAAAGGGTGGATGATCTTCAAAGAAATCATTATAAGATCATCCAAAGCCCCGGAAGGTTCTGCTTCGGGATGGATGCTGTGCTCCTGTCGGGCTTTGCCAGGGCAGGCGCAGGAAACCGCGTGCTGGATCTTGGAACCGGAACGGGGATCATTCCCATCCTGATGGAAGCCAAAACCCAGGCAGAGCATTTTGTGGGGCTTGAGATCCAGCCGGACAGTGCAGACATGGCAATGCGGAGTGTGGTGCTGAATGGGCTGGAAAATAAAATAGAGATCGTAACCGGAGACATCAAGGAAGCAGACAAGCTATTTGGAGCTGCTTCTTTTCATGTTGTAACCAGTAATCCGCCTTATATGACAGAGCATCACGGCCTTACAAATCCTGAGGAGCCTAAAGCGATTGCAAGGCATGAGCTGCTCTGCAGCCTGGAGGATGTGATCGCCCAGGCTGCAAAGCTTCTTGTGCCTGGAGGAAATTTTTATATGGTTCACAGGCCCTTCAGACTGGCAGACATTATGGTGCTGCTCAGAAAGTACCGCCTGGAACCGAAGAGAATGAAACTGGTGTACCCCTTTATCGACCGGGAACCCAATATGGTACTTCTGGAAGCAAACAGGGGAGGGCGTCCCAGATTAACGGTAGAAAAGCCCCTGATCGTCTACAGGGAGCCGGGTGTATATACAGACGAGATCTATGAGATTTATGGCTACTGACAAGACAGCTGGCTGCCTGTAGGGCAGCGGAAGGGTGAGGAAGAATGACAGGAACATTATATCTGTGTGCAACACCCATTGGCAATCTGGAGGATATGACACCGAGAGTGGTAGATACCCTTCGGGAGGTGGATCTGATCGCAGCGGAGGATACAAGAAACAGTCTGAAGCTTTTAAACCATTTTGAGATCAGAACGCCCATGACAAGCTATCATGAATATAATAAGTATGATAAGGCGGATCAACTGATCGGAAACCTTATGGAAGGGAAAAACATTGCGCTGATCACAGATGCAGGCACTCCCGGTATTTCGGATCCGGGGGAGGTTATGACTGTAAAGTGTCAGGAGGCAGGGATCCCTGTTACTTCCCTGCCCGGGTGCTGCGCCTGTATTACGGCGCTGACTCTTTCGGGTCTATCCACCAGGAGATTTTGTTTTGAAGGATTTCTGCCCTCTGACAAGAAGGACAGGAAATTTGTCCTTCAGGAGCTACAGAAGGAAACGAGAACCATAGTCCTGTATGAAGCGCCCCATCATCTGAAACGCACTTTAGAGGAATTATCTAGTACCCTTGGACAAAGAAGGATCACCCTGTGCCGGGAACTGACCAAGAAATTTGAGACGGTCTTTCCTACAACGCTTACGGAGGCGGTAGCCTATTATCAGGAAAACGAACCCAGAGGGGAATACGTTCTTGTGTTGGAAGGACTCAGCCGGGAAAGCCTTGAAAACAGCCGGAAAATCAAGTGGGAAGGCATTTCCATAGAAGAACATATGAAGCAATATACCGACCAGAATATTGACAAAAAAGAAGCTATGAAACTGGTGGCAGCGGACCGGGGGATCAGCAAACGGGAGGTATATCAGGCCTTGCTATAGCAGGAAAAAGTTTTTCAAGAAAATGGTAATTTGGTACTTGTATTTTTTGATGGATGTAGTACTATATAAGTAGAAAAAGTAGTACTTTAGTATGGAATTTTCTCCCATAGGGAGAGAAAGGGAAGGAAGTGTTAAGTATGAGTAAAGCAAAAATTACTAAAGTTGGAATTTGCTTAGCGCTTGCACTGGTATTAGCAGGGGGTGGTATTTTCTATTACAATACCGCTATCAAAGAAGTAGGAGAGCTTACACAGGAGGCAGCGGCAAGAGATGATAGTATTCCTGCTGACGGCATAGTTTATATCGAACCTGAAATGGTCAGCTTGGCAGATTCTCTTTCAGGAAGTGCAGATTCACAGGCAGCAGCGCAGGCAGCATTTGACATTGTGAATGCAAAGAGACAGGAGGCAGGGCTCAGCGCACTGTCATGGAATTCCGGTCTTGAGCAGGCATCCGCAGTAAGAGCTGTAGAGGCATCTGAGTCTTTCTCACATACCCGTCCGAATGGCTCTGACTGGTGGACAGTTAACAGTAACCTGATGTATGGTGAGAACCTTGCAAAGGGCTATGCTACCGCTGGTTCAGCAGTAGATGCATGGCTTGCATCTCCTACACACAAGGCTAACATCATGGATGCAGAATTCACATCAGGCGCCATTGCAATCCATATTGGAAGTAATGGACAGTGGTTCTGGGCACAGGAGTTCGGCTACTAAAGCTAATTTCAAAATACCACATCTTCGGATGTGGTATTTTTTTGTGGATTTTTAAGGGCCTTTATTGTAAAATAAGGGTAAGCTGTTGAAGCGTGAAAAGGGATTGTAATTGGAAACGGGGAAGGATATGAAGAAAAATATTTACAAAATAATTTTGGGATTTTGTCTTGTAATCATGGTAGTTGCCTCTGTCAATATCTATTTACTGACCAGAGAGTACCAAAAGGGAATTAATGAATATAAGCAGCTCGAAAAGTATGTGGAAGTAGTAAAGGAGCCGGAGGCGCAGCTTCCGTCACAGCAGGATCAGGATCTGGAGGAAGAGACTGCAGAGTCTGTAATCCCGGTTTCCCTTGAAATTGATTTTGACCAGCTGAGGGAAATCAATGATGATATTGTCGGATGGCTGTACTACGAACCGCTGGATCTCAGTTACCCTATTGTGCGTGGGGATGATAATGAATATTATACGCATTACACCTTTGAAAATGAGAAGGTCAGCTCAGGAGCTATTTTCATGGATTTCCTTAACAGGAAGGACTTCAGTGATTACAACACCATTATTTACGGACATAATATGAGAAATGGAACCATGTTTGGTTCTTTAAAGAAGCTGATGAATGATACCTCTATTGTGGAGGAAGATCCTTATTTCTATGTTTTTACAGAGGATAAGGCTTTCATGTATGAGATTGCTTCCCTGTATATTACAAATGTGGAATCAGAAACCTATAACCTGATCGCTTCCGAGGAGGATCAGCAGGATTATATCGAATATATCCAGAAGGTATCATCATGGTATTGGGATAAGGAGATCACTTCCGCAGATAAGATCGTTACACTATCTACCTGCCATGGACTGCACAGCGATAACAGAACGGTAGTGCATGGGGTGTTAATCGCTTCCGAAGACCGGTAAGGACTGGTCAAGCTCAGGGGTGGAAAGGTTTATGACCTGCCAGCTGTCTACCTGCAAATAGTCCTGATCCGGAGTGGAAGGATAAACAGGTGATACGGATACGCGCAAAATCTGATTTTCATTGATCGTACAATCAAAGGTAAAAGAGTCTGTAAGAGACTCTTTTATTTTTTGCTCGTAGGCATCTCTGCTGTCGCTTTGCTCATAGAAGGACGCCAGCCTGCCAGAAAGATCATACAGGGTCTGCTGCGCCTCATTGCAGGCAGAATAATAGGCAGTGGTCCTTTCTGCAAGCTTCTGGCTTAAGCGGTAATCAGCATTGGCGCTGGTGATCGATAAACCGGCAAAGCAGACAAGACATAGGATCACTATAATAATGAGCACAGATGAGGTGCCGATGTTCAGGCCATAATTCTTTTTTCTGGAAACAGGTTCATTACTCATAAAGGTTCTCCTTTTGAGGATACAGGGTAACTGTCAGGTCATAAATGGAAGAGGAAGCAGATGAAACAGCGTCTCCTTTCCATACGGAAACAGAACAGGAAAGAAGGGGGCTGTTTTTTGTAATGGACGCATATAAAACATAGGAGCAGGCATCTGCCTGGGAAACAGGCTGAAAGTCCTGGTCCAGATAGACGGTAATCGTGCTTTCTTCCTCATCAGAGCTCAGATCGCCCTGCAAAATTTCATTCATAACAGTTTCATCTCCCTGACAGCCATAAAAGATTTCGGCGGTGTTCTGACACCATTCCAGGGAATGATTTAACTCCACGCTTTTTTGACTTAAGAGATGGGAGCCAACAAAAAGCTTTACACAGATAGCGCCGGCCAAAGAGAAGAAAAGAATGGAAACGATCAGCTCCATCAGGAAAAGGCCTGATCTGGAAGAATTGTTATTCATGGTGCATCAGCCCTCCTGTGTGTATAGAGATATAAAGTACATAGCTTTCCTTAGATGACAGGGAAATCGTGCATTTCAGTAAATTGTCGTTTACCGGGGCAAGTGTAAAATCGGAAACGGAAAGAATATCCTGACCGGCTTCAGGTCCTAAAATAAGATCTGATTTACACATCAGCTCTTTCAGGTGCCCTTCATAGGCGTAGAGATAAGTTTGATAGCTGCTGCCCGTGGAAGCTTCGGTGATCACAAGAGCCGGCAGATCTTCTAACTGTCCTACGGAAATCTGCCCGTCTTTGTCGGATTGACGCACCTTTTCCGTTATATAAGCAAGTGCCGTCCTGGTATTAAAATTGTTTTCCATGTTTGTGACTGTTTTGCCGTAAATGTCAGCGCCAATGGAAATCAGAAAAATGGCGGAAAGGGCAAAAAGGCAAAAGAGTGCAATAACAAAAAAGATATCAATAATATGTCTTTGTTGTTTTTCCAGCACAACAGGCCTCCATAGGGTAAGAATTATTTCAGGGTTACAATGGTGACATCCGGTCGGATATTGGAGCCGATCGGTTGATAATCAACAAAAAACAGGCTTTTATCATAAGTAAGACCATAATGCTCCTCCATATAGGACAGACTTGGGGGATAAAAGCCTTCCACAGCGTAGCAGTGGATGATGTCTCTATTCAGAGCGGTTTCCAGGCTTTCTTTTTGTCTGCTGACCGTGGTGCTGCCAATGGAAGAAAGCAAAAGCACGAAGATCAGGATCAGCATAGGACAGATAAAATAGATAGCCCTTATCCTTGGAAAAAAGGTCTTGTCATTTTTAGATGAAAAGCGGTTCATAATAGTCTCCTTAACCGATACTGGACATAATGCCCATCAGAGGAAGTAAAACAGACAGAAGGATAATGCCTACCACAAGAGATAAAAGAATGACCAGGGTAGGCTCAATAATAGAAATGATCCTGCTCATCTGCTTATCCGTTTCCTTTTCATAGTTCTGGGCAATCTGCTTCATAACTGCATCGATGGAACCGGATTTAAACCCAACGGCAACCATGCGGGAATAAAGATTGGAGAAGATCTCTGCATGGGCAAGGGCCTCCGGCAGGTTGGAATTTTGAAGAAGCTCTTTTTTGCAAAGCTCTATTTTGTCAGCCATGGCTTTGTTTTCCACGATCTCGGAAATCATATCCAGACTTTGATAGGTATCCATGCCGCTGGTAAAGGCAAGGTACATACCGCTGGCAAAACGTCCTGCGGCCACCTTGTCATAAAAGCTTTTGGTCAGTGGAAAGCGGGTTAAAAACGCAGTGATCTTTTTGCGCCCCGCAGGAAGCCTGTAAAAGGCCATGCAGGCAGCTACCAGCACAAACAAAAGAATCGTGATAACAATAGAATATCTGCTGAGAGTATTGCCCACCTGCAGGAGCGTCCGGGCCAGAGGGCTCATTTCCGCACCGAGCTGTACAAAGACCTGACGGAAAATAGGAAGCACCTTGACAATGAGCACAAAGATGACTACCAGCATCATAACAATCATGATCAGTGGGTAGGTAACAGCAGAGCGGATGCTTTCGGAAATGGCCTCCTCACGCTCGTAATACTGCGCAAGGGAAAGCAGAACCGTGTCCAGGTTGCCGGATTCCTCTCCAAGTGCAGTAAGCTTGATCACATAATTAGGGAAAACGCCGGTTTGTTCCAGAGCCTTTGAAAAATATTCTCCCTGTTTACAGGCATTTCCGATCTGGGTAAGAAGCTCCTTTCCTTCCTTACTGACCGTGTCATGGATCAGAATGTCCATGCCCTCGGCCGGTGTGATGCCGGCTTTGATGATCAGGGCTGTCTGGCGGCAAAAAGCGGCAATTTCCGTATTAGATAAAATTTTTGGCTGTTTCATAAAAGCACCATGCCTTTCAATAAATATATTTGGTGACGTAATTGCTTCCGTCCCCGATAAAGCTTTTCAGTTCTTTTTCTTTTGCATTGGCAGCAAAGGTGGGATCCATAAGAGACCAGTTCTGGCCGTCAAACTGAATGATCCCGTTGACCCAGCCCTGATCCTCTACATAGGTGCTGATCCAGGCGTGATAGGCTTCGCCGGCATAACCCACCTCCAGTCTGGTAGGGATCTGCTGGGATCTGAGCATACTTGCCATAACAGAGGAGTAATCCAGACAGATTCCCGTTTTGGAGCGAAGGATCTCATCCACATCAGGGATGTAGCCGCTCTTTACATTTTCGGCCTTATCATAATCATAGGTAATGTTTTCTACCACATAGTTATAAACACTGATGATGACTTCCAGATCATCATGGCAATTTGCAGACAGATCCTTGGCGGCAGCCACGACCTGGCTGGAGGCGTCAAATTTTACATATTGGTTGGGATAAAGGAAGGCCCCCATGGCATTGGTGATCTCAACAGGAATTTCCTGTGAAAAAATAGTGGCGTACTGGCTGCCCTCCACATTTTCGTAGACGCCTACGGTATAAGCTCCTGTTCCGGCAGACAATGGAAATACTTCATAATCACTGCTGACCATATCGTAGGTGTAGGTCATGTAGTCAGGGCCGGTGAGCTGCAGTTTGACGTTGGAATTGCTTCCAAGGTAGGCGGCCATGATATATCCTTCGGAAGCATTGGAAGCATCGACTGTTACATATTCATTTGAAAAGACAATCCTGCCGTCTGCAGAAGGAACCAGGCAGACCGGTGTATTGTCCCTGATGGTGGTAGAAGCGGATACATAAGCCTCCTGCTTTTTCTGACATCCGAAAAGGAACAGGACAATACATAAGAATACAGGCAGTATTTTTACTTTAAATGTCATATTTTTTTCTCCTGCTCTGATTATAATAGAAATGGCAGAAATTTTCCATATGGGGATAAGATTTGAGAAGCAAAAAAGGTCATTTTATGCTATAATTTAATTAAATTATTTATTGGGGGAATGCCGGGTGAGGAAGTATTCGCAGGGGAAGGAATATAAGGTTATTGCTTTTTGTATTTCCAGGTTTAACCGGGAAGAACAGGCAGAGCATATCGGCTTTCTGTGCAGGTATGCAAAGGAATACGGTTATAAGGCATTTGTATTTTCCACACTGACAGATCTTTACTTTGATGATATCAATGACTATGGGGAAAAGCAGATCTTTTCTTTAATAGATGTATCTGCTTTTGATGCCATTGTGATCATGCCGGAAACCTTTAAAGGCGTGGATGTGGGAAGAGAGATCGCTGACAGGGCCATCAGGGAAGGTGTGCCGGTGATCAGTGTGGACAGACAGATGAAGGGGTGCGCCAGCATTGACTTTACCTACAGGGAAAACTTTGAGGCCATTGTGCGGCATATTGTAGAGGTGCATGGCTGCCGCAGGGTAAATTATATTGGCGGAGATGAGAAATCAAAATTTTCAAAGGAACGTTTTGGCGCATACAAAAAGGTTCTGGAGGAAAACGGAATTCCTTTTGAAGAAAACCGTACGGGATATGGCAATTTCAGGGATGACGGCGCACTTGAGGTGCTGGATCGTTTTCTTCAGGAAAAGGAGCTGCCCCAGGCCATTATCTGTGCCAATGACACCATGGCAATAGCAGTCTGCGACAGACTGAAGGAGCTTTCCATCCGGGTTCCGGAGGATGTACTGGTTACGGGCTTTGACGGAATCGAAATTGAAAAATATCATGATCCGAGACTCACAACAGCGTCCTATGACTGGGAAAGAGCCGCTAAAACGATTTTGGAGCTTGCGGATCAGCTGCTGCAGGGAAAAGAAGAAAAGGGAGTGACCTGGATCCCTTATAAAATGCAGATCGGACATTCCTGCGGCTGTCAGGAAAACCATGTTTACAGTGCTACGGAAAAGCTGTTTGCCTATCAGGTAAGGAAGGGCATCCGGGATGATTACATGCAGAAAATTGCCAATAAATTTTCCGCATCAAACGCCTGTGAAACCATCCGGGATCTGATCGCAGTAACGGAAGAGCTGGTAGAGGATATTCACTGCAGGGAATACTGGCTCTGCTTCAGGGAGGAGATCTGGCAGAAAATCTCTGAAAAGGAATCCAGTGAGGAGGCGTTTGAAAAGGTTGATCAGGAGGAAGAGTTCCGGCCATACTATAAAGAAGGGACGATCTGTGTTTCCCATCTTTTCCCGGGAGGAAAAAACGAGGGCAGAGTGCTGGGCAGAGGAGAACTGATCACCGGAACCAGCAGAGTGCTTGGGATCAGTGGAGAGGTACTTTTTATCCCGCTGAATATCCAGGGACTTTTCATTGGATACATAGCGGTAACCTATGAGATGCAAGAGGTTCGCTTCGACTTTTTATATACCTTCTGCATGAATGTCAGGACGATGATCGAGAGCTATTGGAGCAGGGCGGCACAGGAACAGCTTATGAGCAAGGATGAACTGACCGGCCTGTATAATGAAAAGGGTTATAAGAAAAAGATCCGGAACCTGTTTGCAGGGGATGCTGTTCTTCCATACCTTACCCTGATCATTATGGATATTGATGATATGAAGTTTATCAATGAATGCTATGGGCACAGCGAGGGAGATGCGGTGATCAGGCAGGTAGGGAAATTCATAGAACAGGCCATGACGGAAGAAGAGTTCGCAGCAAGAATTGATGGAGATGAGTTTGTTGTTGCAAGTCTCAGCCGACAAGGGAGGTCCAGGGCCCAGGAAATCCAGGATTTTATAGAGCGCAGACTGGCAGATTATAACCTGGTATCCGGGAAGTCATTTGAGGTACAGATCAGTATTGGATCCTACAGTGCCGATCATGTGGATTATCTGGATTATGAAACCATAGACAGTCAGGCGGACAAGGAAATGTATTTAAATAAGCACAGCCATAAAAAGAAGGATATATTACCGCATTTATAGGCATAAGATACTAAAAAAGAAAGGGTATCTGCATGCTGAATTATATATGGGCCGTTATGCTGGGGCTGGGAATTTTGTACGGAGCGCTCAGCGGGAATATGAAGGAAGTGACCGAGGCAGCGCTTAGCAGTGCAGGAGAAGCAGTTTCCCTTTGTATTACCATGGCAGGAGTGATGGCGCTCTGGGTAGGACTGATGGAGATTGCAGAAAAGTCTGGGCTGCTCCTTAAGCTGACCAGGGCCTTATCTCCGTTTATTTCCTTTATGTTTCCTGAGATCCCCAGGGAGCATAAGGCAAGAGATTATATTTCCATGAATATTATTGCAAATGTACTTGGCCTTGGGTGGGCGTGTACGCCGGCCGGGTTAAAGGCCATGGAAGCACTGGCAGAGCTGGAGGAGGAAAGAAAAAATCCGGAATACAGAAAGGATGGGAACAAGCCAGGAAGACCGCGCACGGCAAGCAGGGAAATGTGCACATTTCTGATCCTTAATATTTCATCTCTGCAGCTGATCCCGGTAAATATGATCGCATACAGGCAGCAATATGGAAGCGTGGATCCTGCGGGGATCATAGCGCCGGCAATCGTTGCTACCCTGTTTAGTACGTTAGTGGCTATTTTCTTTTGTAAGTGCAGAGGTCAGAAAAAGATCTTTCCTTCCTGAAACATGCGTATCATCTCTCTGGTAAGGCTGACATGGTCATCCTCCAGAGAGATTTCTTTTCTGGAAAACCATCCGGCTTCTGCAAGCTCACTGGTATCAAGGGTGATTTTGTCCGAACCGTCAAGCTCTGCAAAGTAACCGATCAAAAGGCTGTCTGAAAAAGCCCAGGGCTGGGTTTTGTAATAGCGGATATTTTTGACCTTAAGCCCGACTTCTTCCATTACCTCCCGTCTGACCGTCTGTTCTGCGCTTTCCCCAATTTCCGTAAATCCTGCGATCAGAGCATACTTTTTGTAGGCTCTTCCGGTATACCGGCTCAGGAGGATTTTATCTTGATTGATCACACCGACAATAACGGCAGGAGAGATCCTGGGATAGATCATCTGGCGGCAGGCGGGGCAATACAGCATTCTTTCCCGGGTATCCGGGATCAGGGAATGACCGCAGCGGCCGCAGAACTGATTGGACTGATACCAGTCGAAAAGATGATGTGCGGTAATCCCTGCAAAAGCAGTATGCCTGGAAAACGCACTGCGGAACAGACTGACGTTTTCATAGGTATATCCCGGCAGACAAAGAGGAGAAGCGCTTGTATTATCTGAAAGGGCATAGGCCAGAAAATACTGATATTCATCAATGGAAAACAGATAATGATAGCCCAAAGAAAAATTCCTGACCTCGGAAAAGGTGGGATACCGCAGCTTATCATCCTGGAATCTTACCAAAACGGTATTTCCCTGAAAGATCAGGATAAAATCCTGATCCTTGGGAGAAAGATTTTTGTATTCATTATGATATATGTGGGGAGAAATATCCTGTATCATTTTCTTACCTCATTTCTTGTAGCTGTCTGCTTTTTATGATAATATTAATTTTCGTAAGATGCAACTGCACATATGCTTCCTGAAAGGGGTTATGAAAAAAATGAAATGGATGAAATTTAGGATAAAGACCATTACAGATGCAGAGGATATTATTATCAGCACGCTTTATGATATCGGACTTGAGGGCGCCCAGATCGAGGACAAGATCCCTTTGACTGCACTGGAAAAGGAGCAGATGTTTGTAGATATTTTACCTGAAGGCCCGGAGGATGACGGAATTGCTTATTTAAGCTTTTTTGTAGAAGAAACAGAAAAGCGGACGGCAGAAAGTAATTATCCGGTACTGCTTTTGCAGGGAGAACAGGTGACGGCGGAAAAGATCCTTTCCGATGTGGAGAAAGAGCTTTCCGAGCTGAGGGAATTTATGGAGATCGGAGAGGGAACGGTCTGCATTGAGGAGACAGAGGATATTGACTGGATCAATAACTGGAAGCAGTATTTCCATCAGTTTACAATAGATGATGTTCTGGTGATCCCTTCCTGGGAAGAGGTTGCCTGTGAGGATCAGGATAAAATGGTTCTCCATATTGACCCGGGGACAGCATTTGGAACGGGAATGCACGATACCACGCAGCTTTGCATCCGGCAGCTGCGCAAGTATGTAACACCGGAAACGGTACTTCTTGATGTGGGAACCGGAAGCGGGATCCTTGCGATCCTTTCCCTGATGTTCGGAGCAAAAAGAGCGGTTGGAACGGATCTGGATCCCTGTGCAGTGGATGCGGTAAGGGAGAACATGGAGGCCAATCATATCGATACTGCTGATTTTACCATGATGATCGGAAATATCATCACAGAGCCTTCCGTGCAGGATCAGGTAGGATATGAATGCTATGATATCGTTGTGGCAAATATCCTGGCGGAGGTGTTGGTGCCTCTTACCCCTGTCATTACCCATCAGCTTAAAAAGGGAGGAATTTACATTACCTCCGGCATTATCGACGATAAGGAAGAGGTTGTAAAGCAGGCGGTAGAGCAGGCCGGACTTGAGATCCTTGAGGTGACTTATCAGGGAGAATGGGTCAGCGTTACGGCAAGGAAGAATTAATACCGGGAGAGAAGCATGTATCAATTTTTTGTAGAGCCCAGTCAGATACAGGGAAACCGGATCACGATCACCGGCTCAGATGTCAACCATATTAAAAATGTGCTCCGCATGAAGTCCGGAGAGGAAATTGCGGTCAGCAACGGCAGTGACGGAAAGGAATATCGGTGTGGCATTCTCTCACTGGAAGAAGAGGAGATTGTGTGCGAACTCCGATTTATTAAGGAGGATGGACTGGAGCTGTCTTCCAGGATCTATCTTTTTCAGGGACTGCCTAAGGCTGATAAGATGGAGCTTATCATTCAAAAAGCAGTGGAGCTGGGGGCCTATGAGATCATTCCGGTTGCGGCAAAGCGCTGCGTAGTGAAATTAAATGAAAAGAAGGAAGCATCTAAGCTCACAAGATGGCAGGAAATTGCCAAGGCAGCAGCCAAGCAGAGCAAGAGGGGAATCATTCCCAGGGTGCAAAAGGTGATGAGCTTTTCTGAGGCCGTTGCTTACAGCAGGGACATACAGGTCAAAATGATCCCCTACGAGCTGGCAGAAGGAATGGAGAAAACCAAAGAAATCATAGAGGGGATCAGTCCCGGACAGGATATTGCAGTGTTCATAGGACCGGAGGGAGGTTTTGATCCGGAAGAGATCGCACTGGCCATGAAAAATGAAGTGATGCCGGTCACATTGGGAAGGCATATCTTAAGGACAGAAACGGCCGGCATGGCGGTATTATCCATTTTAATGTACCATCTGGAACAGTAAACATATATTAATAATAGAAAAATAGAAGATTTTGATTCAGAAAGGCCGGTAAGAGGATGGAGGTTTATTTAGATAATTCAGCAACCACCAAATGCTTTGTTCAGGTAGCAGACCTGATGACGCAGATCCTGTGCGAAGACTATGGAAATCCCTCCAGTCTACACAGAAAGGGAGTTCAGGCTGAACAATATATTCGTTATGCAAAGGAAGTGCTTGCCAGAAATTTAAAGGTAAGCGAAAAGGAGATCTTTTTTACGTCAGGCGGGACGGAGTCCGACAATCTGGCGCTTATGGGAGGCGCATATGCAAATTGCAGAAGCGGCAGACATCTGATCACAACACAGATTGAGCATCCGGCAATCCTGCAGACTATGAAGCACCTGGAGGAGGAAGGTTTTCGGGTGACGTATCTTCCGGTTGATGAAAAGGGCTGTATCCGCCTGGAGGATCTGGAAAGGGCGATCACAGGCGAAACTATATTGGTATCCATTATGCATACAAACAATGAAGTGGGATCCGTGCAGCCCATTGCAGAGGCAGGGGCGCTGATCAAGAGGAAAAATCCCAGGATCCTGTTTCATGTGGATGCAGTCCAGGGGTATGGAAAATACAGGATTTTTCCTAAAAAGCTGAAGATCGATATGCTGTCTGTCAGCGGACACAAGATCCATGGCCCTAAGGGAACCGGCTTTTTGTATGTGGATGAGAAGGTAAAGCTGAAACCGATTTTGTTTGGAGGCGGACAACAAAACGGAATCCGTTCCGGCACGGAAAATGTTCCGGGAATTGCAGGACTTGCCAAGGCGGTAGAGCTTATGTATGGGAAGCTCGACGAGGATGTGGCAAAGCTGTATGAGCTGAAAAAAACATTTGTAGAGGGAGTTCAGAAGCTGGATCATGTGATTGTCAACGGACACCCGGATGAAACGGGAGCCCCTCATATTGTCAGCGTATCCATCAGGGGCGTGAGAAGCGAGGTGCTTCTTCATGCGCTGGAGGATAAGGGCATCTATGTATCGGCAGGAAGCGCCTGCTCGGCGCACAAGCCTCAGCCTTCCGCTACCTTAAAGGCAATGGGGATCGAACCGGAGCTTTTGGGGTCCACCATCCGCTTCAGCTTTTCAGTGTTTACAACGGCAGAGGAGATCGACTATACTTTAAGGACAATGTATGATATAATTCCCATGCTCAGGAAATATACCAGAAGTTAAGGGGACAGGGAGGTTGCTCCCTGCCCCTGCCCATAGAGAAAGGTACAAAATATGTTTACGACTTTTTTGATCAAATATGCGGAAATCGGAGTAAAGGGCAAAAATAAATATCTCTTTGAGGAGGCGCTTGCACAGCAGGTAAAATATGCGTTGAAGCGCTGCGAGGGTGAATTTAAGGTGACGAGGACGGAGGGAAGGATCTATGTCCATGCCCTTTCGGAGTTTGACTATGACGAAACGGTGGACAACCTGAAAACCGTGTTTGGCGTGTCGGCGATCTGCCCGGTAGTAGCTGTTTCAGATGAAGGCTTTGACGAGCTTGCCAAGACGGTTGTGGACTATGTGGACAAGGTTTACCCGGACAAGAACATGACCTTTAAGGTACAGGCCAGAAGGGCCAGAAAGAATTATCCCCTTAATTCCATGGAATTGAACATGGAGCTTGGGGCGGCTGTTTTAGACGCTTATCCGGAGATGAGGGTAGATGTACACAGCCCGCAGATGCGTCTTTATGTAGAGATCCGGGAGAGAATCTACATTTATTCCATTGAGATCCCCGGGCCTGGAGGAATGCCTGTGGGAAGCAACGGAAAGGCAATGCTGCTTTTATCAGGTGGGATCGACTCCCCGGTAGCCGGTTATATGATCGCCAAAAGAGGCGTTAAGATTGATGCCGTATATTTTCATGCGCCGCCATATACCAGCGACCGTGCAAAGCAGAAGGTGATCGATCTTGCAAAATTGGTTTCGAGATATTCCGGGCCGATCTATCTGCATATTATTAATTTTACGGATATTCAGCTTTATATTTATGAAAAATGCCCCCATGAGGAGCTGACCATCATCATGCGCAGGTATATGATGAAGATCGCAGAGCAGATCGCTAAAGAAAATGAGTGCCTTGGGCTTATTACAGGAGAGAGCATTGGACAGGTTGCTTCACAGACCGTACAGTCGCTGGCTGTTACCAATGAGGTGTGTACGCTGCCGGTATTCAGGCCCCTGATCGGATTTGACAAAATGGAGATCGTAGAGGTGTCGGAAAAGATCGGCACTTATGAAACATCGATTTTGCCTTATGAGGACTGCTGCACCATTTTTGTGGCAAAGCATCCGGTAACAAAGCCTAATTTAAACGTGATCAAGCGGCATGAGCAAAATCTGGCCGAGGGCATTGACGAGCTGGTGAAAAAGGCTCTTGATACAGATGAAGTGGTGGTTGTGAAATACGAGTAAGAAAGCAGAAAAAAAGCGCAGGCCGCTTGGCTTGCGCTTTCAGAATTGTCACAGGATATGTAATCCCTTAGATCATGTAAGGCTTTAATGTTTCCAGAACATCGTCAACATTCTCTTCTGCATGGATATTCAGATCGATAGGCTTGGATAAATCTAAGCTGAAAATACCCATGATAGATTTAGCATCGATAACATATCTTCCGGATACTAAATCAAAGTCATAATCGAACTTTGTAATATCATTTACAAAAGATTTTACCTTGTCAATGGAATTTAATGAAATCTGAACTGTTTTCATTGTAATTACCTCCTTAAAATTGTTCATACCTTCTGCTATTATAGTAAAGGGTAGAAAATGAAAAGTCAATGCTAAAACAATACAAAAAAAGGGTTGAATAATATGAAAAGTGTAGCATTTCACAATCTGGGATGTAAAGTAAACGGATACGAAATGGACTTTATGCAACAAATGTTACAAGAAAAGGGATATAAAATTGTACCTTTTGACGCAATAGCCGATATTTATATTATCAATACATGTACCGTGACCAACATTGCAGACAGAAAAAGCAGGCAGATGCTCCACCGGGCCAAGAAGCAAAATCCGGAGGCAGTGGTAGTGGCAGTAGGCTGTTATGTACAGGCGGGAAATGAAGAGGTTTTAAAGGATTTAAGCATTGATCTTGCCGTAGGGAATAATAAGAAAAAGGATCTTGTGCCCATTTTGGAGGAATTCCTGGCAAAAAGGGAAAAGACCGGGGCAGCCGGGGAGGAAACAACGGAAAAGACGCTTCACGGCAAAACCTTGATCGATATTGGAAAGACCAGCGAGTACGAAGAAATGAAGCTGAGGCAGACGGCAGAGCATACCAGGGCGTTTATTAAGGTTCAGGATGGCTGTAATCAGTTTTGTTCTTACTGTATTATCCCATATGCAAGGGGCAGGATCAGAAGCAGGCAGAAGCAGGAGGTTTTGGAAGAGGTAAAGGGGCTTGCCGCAAAGAATTACCGGGAGGTAGTACTGACGGGCATTCATTTAAGCTCTTACGGAATGACGGGAGGAACTGACTTTTCAAAGAGCGGGCTCTCCGAGCTGATCGCTTCCGTAAACGAGATCAGCGGCATCAGCAGGATCCGGCTGGGATCTCTGGAGCCCAGGATTATCACAACGGAATTTTTGAAACGTCTTTCAGAATGTGATAAGCTGTGTCCCCATTTTCATCTGTCCCTGCAAAGCGGCTGTGACACTGTATTACAGAGAATGAATAGAAAGTATTCTTCCGGGGAATATTATGAAAAGGTATGTATGCTGAGAGAAGCTTTTCAGGATCCGGCCATTACAACGGATGTGATCGTAGGCTTTCCCGGCGAAACAGAAGAGGAATTTGAAGCTACCAGAGCATTCCTTGCCAAGGTCGGCTTTTATGAAATGCATTTATTCAAATATTCCAAAAGAAAGGGCACTCCCGCAGCAGAGATGGAAGGCCAGATAGAGGAAGCCGTAAAGGCGCAAAGAAGCGGCGCTCTTGCCCTGCTGGAACAGGAAATGTCCATGAAGTACAGGGAAAGGCATCTTCAAAAGCCTGCGGAGATCCTGTTTGAAGAGGCAAAGGAAATAAACGGAAAAAGCTATCAGATCGGACACACCAGGGAGTATATAAAGGGTGCCGTCCTTACGGATCAGAGCCTGTCCGGACAGGTACTTTATGGAAAATGTACAGAGTTCCTGTCGCAGGACATTTTGGCGTTTGAACCGGAAAGGAATTGAACTTTTTTTGGAAATAGGGTAAGATAAAGGGTAATGAATGTTGCAGGCAGAGGTGGTTATACATGCAGGATTTGGGAAATACAAGATTTTTCAGAGTAGAAACAGATAAAACAAGCGTCAGGGAAATTCTGGCCGATGTATATGCGGCGTTAATAGAGAAAGGCTATAATCCCGTCAATCAGATCGTAGGCTATATCATGTCAGGCGATCCTACATATATAACAAGCTACAAAAATGCCAGAAGCAAGATCATGAAGGTAGAACGGGATGAGCTGGTAGAGGAAATGCTCACAGAATACATCCGAAGCAATCACTGGCAGTAGGAGTACAGATTTATGCGCATTATGGGGCTTGATTATGGTTCAAAAACAGTGGGGGTGGCAATCAGTGATCCCCTGTTTCTGACAGCACAGGGAATAGAGATCATCCGCCGGAAGGATGAGAACAAGTTACGGCAGACACTTGCCAGGATCGAAGAGCTGATTTTGGAATACGAGGTAGGTGAGATCGTTCTGGGACTGCCCAAAAACATGAATGATACCTGCGGCCCCAGGGTAGAGGCAACTCTGGAATTTCAGGACAAGCTGGAAAGGCGCACGGGACTTCCTGTACATACCTGGGATGAAAGGCTTACAACAGTGGCGGCAGACAAGCTGATGATGGAAGCTGGGGTTCGCCGTGAAAACCGTAAGGAATATGTGGATAAGATAGCCGCAACCCTTATTTTACAGGGATTTTTGGATAACAGGAGAAACTGATCAATGGAAAAAGTTGAATTTACATTAGATACAGGGGAAACGGTTTCGTTTTATGTACTGGAGCAGACCATGCTCGGCGGAATCCAATATATATTGGTGACGGATGTGGAAGAAGGAGATGGGGAAGCGCTGATTTTAAAGGAGCTTCCTTCTGAAGACGTACAGGAAGAAAGTACCTTTGAAGTGGTCGAGGATGATGAGGAGCTGTCAGCGGTGGCTGCAGTATTCGAGAACCTGTTAGAGGATGTAGAACTTTCTTGAAAAAGAGAAAAACAGATTGCCCGGGGGGATCGGCCTGGCAGCTGTTTCTAAATAATCATACAGTTACTGTTAGGGCTTTGCCGGTTCATGGATATGCTGGAATGGACTGTGATGCTGCGGGAAAAGCGCTGGCGAGAGCGGAAGAG
>FR894541.1:25236-29240 GCA_000436115.1 Firmicutes bacterium CAG:534
CCGGAAAAACGCTACAGGCACTGCAGGAAATATGGAGGTAAATTTGATTGAAGAAAAATGAAATGAAAAGCAGCTCAGGGCTGAAGATCATTCCGCTTGGAGGTCTTGAGCAAATTGGCATGAACATTACTGCCTTTGAATATGAGGACAGTATTGTTGTGGTAGACTGCGGCCTGTCATTCCCGGAGGATGACATGCTTGGCATCGATCTGGTCATTCCAGACGTGACCTATTTAAAAAACAACATAGAAAAAGTGAAGGGATTTGTGATAACTCATGGCCATGAGGATCATATCGGCGCCCTTCCTTATGTACTCAGGGATATTAATGTTCCCATCTATGCTACAAAGCTGACAATGGGCATTATAGAAAATAAATTAAAGGAGCATAACCTGACAGGGACAACCAAGCGCAAGGTGGTGAAATTTGGACAGTCCATCAATTTAGGACAGTTTCGGATCGAATTCATCAAGACCAATCACAGCATTGTGGATGCGGCAGCGCTTGCAATTTATTCTCCTGCCGGGATCGTAGTGCATACAGGGGACTTTAAGGTGGACTATACACCGGTTTTCGGTGACGCCATTGACCTGCAGCGTTTTGCGGAAATTGGGAAAAAGGGCGTTCTGGCGTTGATGTGTGATTCCACAAATGCAGAAAGACCCGGTTTTACCCCTTCTGAGAGAACGGTGGGGAGAACCTTTGATATTCTGTTTGAGGAACACAAAAATACCAGGATCATCATAGCAACCTTTGCTTCGAATGTGGACAGGGTTCAGCAGATCATTAATTCTGCTTACAAGTTCGGGCGAAAGGTGGTAGTAGAGGGCCGCAGCATGGTCAATATCATTGATACTGCCACGAACCTGGGGTACTTAAATGTACCGGACAATACCCTGATCGACATTGAACAGTTAAAGAATTATCCGGTGGAAAAGACGGTGATCATTACTACGGGAAGCCAGGGCGAAAGCATGGCTGCGTTAAGCCGTATGGCAGAGGACAATCACCGCAAGATCTCCATTGGGCCTACAGATACGGTTATTTTTTCCTCTCATCCCATTCCGGGAAATGAGAAGGCTGTTACAAATGTCATTAACGAGCTTCTTTTAAAGGGAGCAGACGTTATTTTCCAGGATGTCCATGTGTCGGGACATGCCTGCCAGGAAGAGATCAAGCTGATCTATACGCTGGTTCACCCCAAGTATGCCATTCCCGTACACGGGGAGTTCAAGCATCTGAAGGCACAGGCAAAGATTGCAAGCGAGCTTGGCATTGCAAAGGATCATATTTTTATCCTGCATTCAGGCGACGTGCTGGAGCTTTCTGAGGAGCAGGCGCAGATCACCGGGAAGGTGCCGGTAGGCGATATCCTTGTAGATGGCCTTGGCGTTGGAGATGTAGGAAACATTGTGCTCCGCGACAGACAGCACCTGGCCGAGGATGGTATCATGATCGTGGTTCTGGGGCTGGACGGCGCCAGTGATGAACTGGTAAGCGGGCCGGACATTGTTTCAAGAGGATTTGTGTATGTGAGAGAGTCGGACGAGCTGATGGAAGAAGCCAGGATCGTAGTGAATGACGCAGTAGAGGGATGCCTTTCAAGAGGCGTTGCAGACTGGGGAAAATTAAAAAGTTCCATCAAGGATTCCCTTGGGGATTATGTATGGAAAAAGACAAAGCGCCGTCCTATGATTTTGCCTATTATTATGGAAGTTTAATCTGACAGGTGAGGAGAAGGGGAAATGTTGGATGTACAAATGGAAGCAGCTGCTGTAAGGTATGTAAAGGAAATTAAGAATTCCGATATTTACAAAAGGTACTGCTATCAGCTTGAAAAGATTAAAAAGTCACCGGAGCTGTACGATAAGGTCAATGAATACCGCAAAAAGAATTACGAAATGCAGAGTACGACCCAGGTAGATGAGCTTTTTGATAAAATGGATGCTTTTGAAAGGGAATATGAGAAGTTTCGGGAAAATCCCATTGTAGACGATTTTTTAAAGGCAGAGCTTGCCTTTTGCAGACTGATGCAGGAGCTGGAAACATTTGTGACACAGGAGCTTGACTTTGAGTAGTCTTGACGGAAAGGACAAAGTGACATTATGAAAGCCGGATATATTGTCGGAACTGTTTTGGAAACGATCATAAAGGTAGTAGTGATTGCCGGGGTGGTGCTGTTTGCATTTAAGGGAGCCAGCCAGGCGTATGATTTTGGATACCGGGTTTTTGCGGATCAGCCTGTTTCCGTTGCAGGAGGGAGAACCATCACGGTTGGTATTTCCGAGAATATGACGGTAAAGGATATTGCGCAGATGTTAGAGGAAAAGGGCCTGATCGAGGATGCAAGGCTGTTTGTGGTACAGGAGCTGCTTTCTGCTTACCATAAGGAGATCAAACCCGGAATATATGATCTGAGTACCGACATGACGGCGGCACAGATGCTGGAGATCATGTCAACCCCTGCCCAGCAGGACACACAGGAAGAGAATACGGCATCAGAAGCGGAAGTGGAGCAGAGTGCAGAGGAGGACGCCCTTTCAGAGAATATTTTGGAGAACCCTGAAATGCAGGGGGAATAGATGGAGAGTCAGCGGTGATCACGGAAGAGAGAATCAGTACATTTATCAGTTCTTTTGATACGGGGAATACGCCTTTTCTGGAAGAACTGGAGCAATATGCAAAAAAGACAGATGTGCCAATCATCAGACCACAGGTACAAAATCTGCTAAAGCTTCTTCTTGCAATGAAGGAGCCCAAAACGATTTTGGAGGTAGGAACAGCAATCGGGTTTTCTGCGCTTTTGATGAGCGAATACGGCCCCAGGGACTGTCATATTACCACCATTGAAAAGTATGAAGTAAGAATTCCCATTGCAAGGGAAAATTTTAAAAAGGCCGGAAAAGAGAAGGAGATCACCTTGATAGAAGGGGATGCCACCCAGATCCTGAAGGAATTGACGGGGCCCTATGACATGATCTTCATGGATGCTGCTAAGGGGCAGTATATCCATTTCCTGCCTGATATTTTAAGACTGTTACCCACAGGAGGGATCCTGATCTCGGATAATGTGCTTCAGGATGGAGATGTACTGCAGTCACGGTATGCCGTGACCAGAAGGGATCGGACGATCCACAGCAGAATGCGTGAGTATTTGTATGAATTAACGCATCATGAGGGACTGCAGACAGATATCCTTCCCATAGGAGATGGGGTAACGGTCAGCGTAAAGAAGGAACAGGCATGAGCATAGGTAAGCTGCAGGCGTTGGTCTGCGATCATGAGGAATTATCAGCTGCGCTGAAAGCAGGAGCGGATGAAATCTGCTTAAAGAAAACAGGGAAATGCTTTTCGGAGGAGGAGATCGAACGGGAGATAGCAGGGATCCATCAGGCAAAGGCAAAGGCCGTGGTGCAGATGGAACTGTTTGCCCATAATGCAGATCTTAAAGAGGCAGAAAGAAATTTAATAACCCTGGAAAGCTTAGGGGCTGACGGGGTGATCCTGGCAGATCCGGGAGTAGTATCCCTTGCAAAGGAAAAGACCAAAAACCTGCAGATCCAGATCTCTGCGTGGATGAACAATACCAATGAACTGACAGCACAGTTCTGGGCAGATTATGGCGCTTCCAGGATCTATCTTACACAGGAGCTGTCCATACCGGAGATGCAGAATATAGCAGAGCATATGGAAGGAAAGCTGGAGCTTGGCTGTCTTTTGTGGGGGCCAAGGTGTCTTTCGAGATCAGGAAGAAGGCTCCTGAAAAGCTATCTGGGAGATCAAGCAGAGGGATTAAGGCGTAAGATGCTGGCAGAGGAGACACGAAGAGGCGAGTATATGCCGGTGTATGAGGATGAAACCGGTACCTACATCTTCGCAGAAAAGGAAACGGACAGACTTTCAGAGCTTTTTGCCCTGGTGCAGGCAGGAATAAGCTGTTTTCAGGTGGAAGGACGGGGAGCCGCACAGGTAGAAAGCAGGATCCGCAGATGTAGGGAAATGCT
>FR894541.1:29257-81022 GCA_000436115.1 Firmicutes bacterium CAG:534
GTAGGGAAATGCTGTCTCTATCAGAAAAGTGATGTTGTACAACATGCACAGGGCTTTTCTTTTGTGATAATTCTTTTTCGCCAAAACTGATAAAAATGGAAAAAGGGTATTGCAATTTAGAAAATTATAGGGTATGTTATAAAAAACGAAGGGGAAATCCTTCTTATAAGTATTATGAACGAAGATGTTCCAAAAGTTTTTTTGGAGCATTTTTTGTTTTTAAGGAAAAATACAAGGAAAGGGAGTAGTTAAGATGAGTGAATTAGTAAATGTGGAAGAACTCTTTGGGAGTAAAGTATTCACCCGCGCTACCATGAGAGAGCGCCTGCCCAAAAATGTTTACAAGGAAGTAATCAAGGTAATGGATCAGGGCGGAGAGCTGTCGCTGGAAGCTGCAGATGTTGTTGCAAAAGCAATGAAGGACTGGGCCGTTGAAAACGGAGCAACCCATTATACTCACTGGTTTCAGCCTCTGACCGGGATTACCGCAGAAAAGCATGATTCCTTTGTTTCTCATCCAGATGAGAATGGAAAAATGCTGATGGAGTTTTCCGGAAAAGAATTGATAAAGGGCGAACCTGATGCATCTTCTTTCCCTTCAGGCGGTCTTCGTGCAACCTTTGAAGCAAGAGGATATACAGCATGGGATATTACTTCACCTGCTTTCTTAAAGGAAGACGCTACAGGCGTGATCCTCTGCATCCCTACAGCATTCTGCTCCTATAAGGGAGAGGCGCTGGATAAGAAGACACCGCTTCTTCGTTCCATGGAAGCGATCAGCCAGCAGGCAGTCCGTATTGTCCGTCTGTTCGGCAACACGGAAGCAACTAAGGTGGTTGCAAGCGTAGGGCCTGAGCAGGAATATTTCCTGGTTGACAGAGAAAAGTATTTAAAGAGACCTGACCTTATCTTTGCAGGAAGAACCTTATTCGGAGCGCCTGCACCTAAGGGACAGGAAATGGAAGATCATTACTTTGGAACCATTCGTGAGCGTATCGGCGCCTTCATGAAGGATCTGAACATTGAACTGTGGAAGCTTGGAGTTACTGCAAAGACTCAGCATAATGAGGTTGCGCCTGCACAGCATGAGCTTGCACCTATTTATGAAACAGCTAATATTGCCGTTGACCATAACCAGCTTGTAATGGAGACCATGAAGAAGGTGGCTGGCCGCCATGGCCTTACCTGCCTGCTCCATGAGAAGCCCTTCGCAGGTGTAAATGGATCCGGTAAGCATAATAACTGGTCTCTTACAACAGATAATGGAGTGAACCTTTTGGATCCCGGCGATACACCGAACGAAAACATTCAGTTCCTGTTAGTGTTAGCCTGCATTATCAAGGCAGTTGATATTCACGCTGACCTGCTTCGTCAGAGCGCATCTGATGTAGGAAACGACCACAGACTTGGTGCAAATGAGGCGCCTCCGGCAATCATTTCCATTTTCCTTGGGGAACAGCTTGAGGATGTGGTAAAGCAGCTTGTTGAGACCGGTGAGGCAGCACATGTGCTTCAGGGAGGAAAACTGGAAACAGGCGTATCGACTCTTCCTGATTTCACAAAGGATGCTACCGACAGAAACAGAACGTCACCCTTTGCATTTACCGGCAATAAGTTTGAATTCCGTATGGTTGGTTCCGCTGACTCCATTGCAAGCCCCAACACGACCTTGAATGCCATTGTGGCAGAAGCATTTTGCGAGGCTGCTGATATTTTGGAGAAGGCAGATGACTTTGATCTTGCAGTACATGACCTGATCAAGGAATACATGACAAAGCATCAGAGAATTATCTTTAACGGAAACGGCTATTCAGACGAGTGGGTAGCAGAGGCAGAAAGAAGAGGACTTCCCAACATTAAGTCCATGATTGAAGCTGTAGATACGCTTACTACGGAAAAGTCCGTAAATCTGTTTGAGAAATTTGGCATCTTTACCAAGACAGAGCTGGAGTCCCGTGCAGAGGTTCTCTATGAAACCTATGCGAAGACCATTAATATTGAAGCACTTACCATGATCGACATGGCTTCCAAGCAGTATGTGCCTGCAATCGTTAAGTATACAAAATCACTGGCAGATACCGTGGTTGCAGTAAAGGATGCAGGAGCAGACGCACAGGTACAGACAGAAATCCTGAAGGCTGTAAACGGAAAGCTTGGAGAAGTAAAGTCAGCTTTGGCAAAGCTGGAAGAAGCAGAAGCAAAGGCTGCAGCAATGGATAACGTAAAGGATCAGGCATTCTTCTACAAGGATGTTGTGAAAACAGCCATGGATGAGCTCCGTGCCCCTGTAGATGAAGTGGAAATGATGGTAGACAAGAAGGCATGGCCGGTTCCCAGCTATGCAGACCTGATGTTTGAAGTATAAATAGGTAATCCTTACCCTCCCTTTAAGATAATAATAGCAAAAGCCCCGGCAATGCCGGGGCTTTTGGAATGTTCAAAACTTAGTTTAATCAACCTTTACTTCCAGGTAGCCAAGAAGCTTACTCATATCATATTCGTTTAAGATGCCAAGATTGGAGTCATAAAATTTCCCTTCGAAATGAATGAGATAATGGCAGTACCTTCCCATTTTTTCCATAAGGATACAGCACTTGGGAAGTGTAGCGGGCTTTCCTTCTGTGTACATGATCACATCACTGTGATCGATCCCGTAATAATTCAGTGCGGAGATCATTCTGCCCATGGTGGCCTGCCATTCCCTGCAGTCCATAACGGTGATCACTTCCGCAATGGTAATTCCGGCCAGCATGGCAACACAGCTTTGACCACACAAGCCGTCCTCCGGCTGGATGATCACATCAATGTGGTCGATCTTGCGGATGGGATGCTCAAAGTCATAAGGACTGTTCTGGTTCATCTGGATCAGGCTGCCGGTAATGTGGAGAAGGATCTTGTGCTTTTGATTGATATTAATGGTGCTGACATCCGCTTCCGTCAGATGGATCTGATAATTTCCGCCTTTTCCGTCAGGAGTAAGCTCACAGTCGATGATCCGGTTATCCAGAACGATATCCGCTTTGATCACATCCCGCAGCTTACAGACCTCCCATACATTAAAGGGGATGCGGATGGTATAAAGGCCCCCGTTTTTTTCGATTTTCCCGTCAAAAAAATACCTCATTTGTAACCCTCCTGATAACACGTCTATAGGAAAAAGATAACAGATTTCAGAGGGATTGAAAACATGTTTTCGTGAAAAAAGGGGCAAGTATCTCAAAAAAAACAGCCTGTCAAAAAAGTAACAAAAAAAATAGGAAAATAGGGCTTGCCAAACGGAGAATAATCAGTTATAATACCAAAGGTAATCAACATTGGGCTATCGCCAAACGGTAAGGCAACGGACTCTGACTCCGTCATTTCAAGGTTCGAATCCTTGTAGCCCAGCTACGAAACTCCAACCGAATGCGTTGGAGTTTTCTTTATATTTTATATAAGGAAGGAGAAGCCATGTACAGCTACAAGACCAGGATCAGATACAGTGAGCTTGATGCAACGGGACATTTAAAAATAGAATCGCTTCTGGATTATTTTCAGGACTGCTCTACTTTTCAGTCAGAGGATCTGGGGATCGGAGCGGAATATTTAAAAAAGCAGCATATGGTCTGGGTGATGTCTTACTGGCAGATCCAGGTGGAACGTTATCCGGTTCTGGGAGAAACGGTAACGGTGGGAACTCTGCCCTATGAATTTAAGGGCTTTATGGGTTTCAGAAATTTTGTTATGATAGATGAAGAGGGAAAGAGGATTGCCTGTGCCAATACCCTCTGGAGCCTGATCCACACTGAAAATGCAACTCCCATGCGGCCGACAGAGGAAATGATTGGAAAATATGTGCTGGAGCCCAAGATCCAAATGGATTATGAGCCCAGGAAGATCAAGGTGCCGGAGAAACTCAGCCCCGGATCGGAGATCCAGATAAAAAGTCATCATCTGGATACCAATCAGCATGTAAACAATGGCCAGTATGTAAAGATCGCCATGGACTGTATCACAAAAATGCCGCAAATCATACAACTCCGCGCTGAATACAGAAAACAGGCATATTTAAATGATATTTTAATCCCCTATACGGCAGTTACGGAAGAGGGAAGATATATTGTAGTATTGAAAAATGAGCAGGATGCGGTCTGCTGTATCGTAGAGCTGCAGGGAAAAGAGTGTTACGGGAAGGATAAGAAATAATGATCAGATTAGGAGAAAGACAGGATTTGTCCATTGCCAAAATCGTATCCTTTGGGGTATATCTGGAGGATATCCGGCAGCCGGAGGAGGAAAGAGAACGTGTTTTGCTTCCGGCAAAGGAGGTTTCAGAGGATGCGCAGGTCGGTGACAGCCTGAATGTGTTTATTTACCGGGATTCCAAGGACAGGCTGATCGCCACTACCAGGCAGACGGAATTTTCTGTAGGAGAAACGGCGGTGCTTGAGGTATCTCAGGTAGGAAAGATCGGCGCTTTTTTAAAGTGGTCTCTGGAAAAGGATCTGCTCTTACCCTTTAAGGAACAGACGGCAAGTGTTAAGCCGGGGGATTTCTGTCTTGTAGCGCTTTATATCGACAAAAGCGGAAGACTGTGCACAACCATGAAGGTATACCCTTATCTGCGCCTTGACAGCCCTTATGGGAAGGATGACAGGGTAGAGGGAATAGTATACGAGGTCAGTCAGCGCTTTGGAACCTTTGTGGCGGTGGACGACAGGTACAGTGCCTTGATCCCAGCAGCAGAACCGGCAGAATACAGGCCGGGTGACAGAGTAAGCGCCAGGGTGGTGAAGGTGCTTGAGGACGGGAAATTAACCCTCAGCCTGAAGGATAAGGCTTACCTTCAAATCGAGAAGGACGCTGTCAGGGTGATGGAAATGATCGATCAGGCAGGAGGCAGGCTCCCTTTCAGCGATAAGGCAGCAGCAGAAGTGATCCGTGAAAAGACCGGCATGAGCAGGAATGAATTTAAACGTGCGGTAGGAAGTCTTTACAAGCAAAGACTGATCGTCATAGAGCCGGATGGCATTAGAAAGGTTTCCCATGAACAGTAAAAAGGCAAATTGGATTTTTTTGATCACCATTGTGTTATATATAACGGCAAGCTATGTGATAGTGTTTGCCTTCCCTCAGGTTGCAGAAAGCGCTCTGGCTAATATTCTGCTTGCAGAAGCCGTTATTTTGCTTCCCATCTTGATAACGGCATTGCTTTCAGGAGAAAAGCTGCCGCAGTTTCTGGGATTTCATAAAATGAAGATAAGTTCTCTTTTTATGATCCTTTTATTTACCATTCTGACCCAGCCTGCGATCACGCTTCCCAACCTGATTTCCCAGATCTGGGTGGAAAATACGGCAGTGGAGATGATGAGCGGCTTTTTTGCGGGAAATCAGTCTTTCCTGGGCCTGTTTTTCCCCATGGCCGTTTTAGCTCCTTTGTGTGAGGAGATGACCTGCAGAGGAGCCTATTATGGTTCCTACAAGCGGAGCGGAAGAAATCTTGGGGCAGCCCTGCTTTCAGCGGCTGTCTTTGCCATGATCCATCTGAATTTCAACCAGGCAGGCTATGCTTTTGTAATGGGGATTTTGGCGGTTCTTCTGGTGGAAGCCACAGGAAGCCTGTGGTCCTCCGTTCTTTATCATGGGCTGATCAATGGCAGCCAGGTGATCCTGATGTATACGATCTTAAATAATAACGAAGATTTTTATGCACAGCAGATGGAAATGATCACCACAGATACTATGCTTTATACCATCGGCGCCTACCTGGTGCTGACAGCGGTTACGCTGCCGTTAGCGTGGGCGGTGTTAGTATGGATAGGGAAAAACCAGGGAAGAAGCGTAGAGTTTCAGATGCTTTGGAAAAGAAGTAAACAAAAAAAGGACAAGCTCATCACCCTGCCGGTGATCCTTGGACTTGTCCTTTGCGTTCTGGTTATGACGGGAATTTTGCAGCTGCTGATCGGAAGCCTGCTGCAGAGGTTTTAAACAGTCATATCAAAATTGCTTCCCACATAAGGGTTTACAGAAAGCTCCATGGTAGAACGACTGATCATATCGATCAGTCCTGCTCCTGCGCTTTCAGAATTTTCAAGGGCTTTGTCAAGTACGGCAAGGCCCACTTTATTATTCAGCTCAATGCTAGAGAGTGTGGTTGATAATTCCGGAATGTTCATACTGCCTCCATTCTGCGCACGAACCTTTCACCTGCAGGTGCTGCGCACTGTAATTCATTTCTGTTTACAGCCTTTTTTCTACTTTCATTATAACACAGGGAGCCCAAAAGAAAAGTGTAAAAACGCAAAATTGCCGTTTTGTGTAGGTTGTATAGGCCCATAAAGTGGAAAAACCAGGAAAAGAGCATAAAAATACACAAAAAAATCATAATTACAGGTAGATTTCTTTGTGTATTTATATTAAAATGATAAGTAAAGCGTTAAGAAATAAGGGACTTTCAAGCAGATCGGAAGAAAAACCATTGTTTAAAATGTATAGGGTATAGCTTTGAGAAGGGGGAGGGAGATATGATTTCTAACCAGATACTGCAAAATACTATTGAGGGGCTGAAGGCAATCGCCAGAGTCGATTTTGGGGTTACGGACACGGACGGGAAGGAGGCCGCTTCCACAACGCAGGGGATGGCAGCATGCGGGCCGGAGGCAGTGGAATTTGCCAAATCACAGGCTGATTCCCAGGAGATCAAGGGATTTCAGTATTTTAAGATTTATGATGATCAACAGCCGGAATATGTACTGATTGCTGCAGGCACCGGCGAAGATGTTTACATGGTGGGGAAAATGGCGGCATTCCAGATCCAGGGACTGCTGGTAGCATATAAGGAGCGTTTTGATAAGGATAATTTTATCAAGAACCTTCTGCTGGATAACCTGCTTTTGATCGATATTTACAGCAGGGCTAAAAAGCTTCATATCCAGACGGATGTGAAGAGGGTCGTTATGATTGTGGAAACAGCTGAAGGAAAAGACAATAATATTCTCGAGATGATGCGTACCTTCTATGGAAGCGGCAGCAGGGACTTTGTTACTGCGGTAGATGAAAACAATGTGATCGTGGTAAAGGACCTGACAGACGGGGATGATACTAGGGAAATTGAAAAGGCAGCGACGGCAATGGAAAGCTTTCTTGAGCGGGAAGGCATGACGGGGATCCATATTGCCTTCGGCACGGTTGTAAAGGAGATCAAAGAGGTGAGCCGTTCCTACAAGGAAGCAAAAATGGCCATGGATGTAGGGAAGATCTTCTTCGATGAAAGAAATATCATTGCATACAGCGAGCTTGGGATCGGAAGACTGATTTACCAGCTTCCCATTCCCCTTTGCAAAATGTTCATTAAAGAAATCTTTGGAGGAAAGAGCCCGGATGACTTTGATGAGGAAACACTTACAACGATCAATAAGTTCTTTGAAAACAGCCTGAATGTTTCTGAAACCTCCAGACAGCTTTTCATTCACAGGAACACACTTGTTTATCGTCTGGATAAGCTGCAGAAAAATACCGGACTGGATCTGAGGGTTTTTGAGGATGCGATCACATTCCGGATTGCACTTATGGTTGTAAAGTATATGAATTATATGGAAAGCTTTGAATATTAAAATCAAGATATAAGGTACAGAGGTGAAAAAAGTGGCAAGAACCGATAGTAGAGGAAAAAGAAGAAAAAGACTGGCAGGGGATCAGGATGAGATCATTACCCTTCAGGATGTGACGAAGGTGTATACGACAGGAGCACCGGCGCTCAGCAATGTGAATTTACATATCAAAAAGGGAGAGTTTGTCTTTATTGTAGGCGACAGTGGATCCGGAAAATCCACCATGATCAAGCTTCTTTTAAGAGAACTGGTTCCCTCTTCAGGCAGCATCAACGTCATGGGCTATGATCTGACCAGGATCCGTCACAGAAAGATCCCCAAATTCAGAAGAAACCTTGGGATCGTATTCCAGGATTTCAGGCTGCTGAAGGACCGCAACGTTTATGAAAACGTAGCCTTTGCGCAAAGGATCGTGCAGGTGCCCAGCAAGGAGATCAAGCGCAATGTTCCCAGCATTCTTGCCACAGTGGGTCTGGCAGGAAAATATAAGGCAAAGCCCAGGCAGCTTTCCGGCGGAGAGCAGCAGAGAGTAGCCATAGCAAGGGCTTTGGTAAACAGGCCAAGTATTCTGCTGGCCGACGAGCCTACAGGTAATCTGGATCCCAAGAATTCCTGGGAGATCATGAAGCTTTTGGAGCAGATCAATGAAAATGGAACAACGGTACTTGTGGTAACACACAATCGTGAAATTGTAAATGCAATGCAAAAGAGAGTCGTTACAATGAAGAAGGGCGTTATTGTCAGCGACGAGGAAAAGGGTGGTTATATCGATGAGGATTAGTACATTTTTTTATACCATCAAGCAGGGATTTGTTAATATATTCAGAAATAAGTGGTTTTCACTTGCTTCCATAGCAACCATTGGAGCGTGCCTTTTTCTCTTTGGAATGTTTTATTCTGTACTGGCCAATTTTCAAAATATTGTAAAAACGGCTCAGGAAGGCGTATCGGTAACGGTTTTCTTTGATGAAGGGATCAGCCAGGAAAAGATAGAAGAGATCGGCGCACTCATCGACAAAAGGCCGGAGGTTTCCAAGAAGGTCTTTATTTCTGCGGATGAGGCATGGAATAGCTTTAAGGACGAATATCTGGGAGAATATGCGGACGGCTTTACGGAAAATCCTCTTGCGGATTCTGCCAGCTATGAAATTTATTTAAATGATGTGTCGATGCAGCCGGCTCTTGTAACCTATCTGGAGGGTGTGGAAGGGATCAGGCTTGTAAACCGTTCCGAGGTTACGGCAGCTACGCTGACAGGCGTAAATGCCCTGGTGGCATATATTTCTCTGGGGATTATTGTGATCTTGTTTGCAGTATCTATTTTCTTGATCAGCAATACGGTAACTATCGGTATCTCTGTGAGAAAAGAGGAAATTTCCATTATGAAATATATTGGAGCAACCGACTTTTTTGTCCGTTCTCCTTTTGTGATCGAAGGTATGCTGATCGGTGTGATCGGCGCACTGATCCCTACCGGTATTATTTATGTACTTTATAACAAGGTAATCGCATACATTGTGGAAAGATTTGCTTCCCTTTCAAAGCTGCTTTCCTTTCTTCCTGTGGAAACCATCTTTTCTACGCTGTTTCCGGTATCCATTGCCATGGGAGTCGGGATTGGTTTTCTGGGAAGTATTATAACGGTCAGAAAGCATCTGAGAGTATAAGGATAAAAGAATGAAGCGGTGGAAAAGGTTTTTGTGTGTGGCGCTTGGCTTTGCGCTGATTTTCGGAATGGCCCTGCGGTATCCGGATACTGCTTTTGCAAGTGAACTGACCAATGACAGCATTAAGCAAAAGGAAGCGGAGATCAGCAAAGCAAAGGAAGAAAAAAAGGCTTTGCAGAGCGGGCTGACAAATGTAAAGGAATTAAAGAAGCAGTTAGAAGCATCCAAGGCTGATCTGGCAAGCTATGTGGCAGAGCTGGACGGCAACCTTTCAGATATCCAGGCGAAGATCGATGAGCTGAAAGCGCTGATCGAAACGAAGGAGCAGGAGATCACGGAAAAGGAAGCTGAACTGGAAACGGCGCTTGCCACCCAGCAGGCGCAGTATGAAGCCATGAAGAGCCGGATCAAGTTCATGTATGAAAAGGGTGACAGTCTGGCCATGGAGGTCTTTTTTGACTCGGAAAGCTTTGGAGAAATGCTGAACAGGGCAGATTATATAGAAATGCTTTCCGGCTATGACCGCAAGAAGCTGGATGAATATGTAGAATACGCAAATTATGTTGCGCTATGTAAGGAGAGCCTGGAGGAAGAAAAGTCGGTTCTGGACGAAGCAAAGGCAGCCCAGGAGGAAGAGGAAGCTTCCTTAAATGAACTGATCGCCACAAAGGAGCAGGAAATTTACCAGGTATCTTCCGATATTCAGAATAAGGAAGCGGCCATCAAGGAATATGAGGCAGATATTGCCGCTCAGAACGAAACGATTTCCGCACTGGAAAAGGCAGTAGCGGAAGAGAGGGCAAGACTTGCCGCAGAGCAGGGAAGAAAATATGACGGCGGCGTTTTCACATGGCCTGCGCCTTCTTATACCAGAATTTCGGATGACTATGGTAATCGTATGCATCCTATTTTGGGAATTCAGAAATTTCATAATGGAATCGATATGGCTGCGCCGGGAGGAACCCCTATTCTTGCAGCGTATGACGGAAAGGTGGTAGCGGCGGATTACAGCAGCAGCATGGGCAACTATGTGATGATCGATCATGGAGACAGTCTCTACACGATCTATATGCATGCATCGGCGTTATATGTTTCCAAGGGGCAGGAGGTTTCTAAAGGGGCCAAGATCGCTGCAGTGGGAACAACCGGCAGATCTACCGGAAATCATTTGCATTTCAGCGTGAGATTAAATGGAAGCTATGTAAATCCATGGAGTTATTTGAGATCATAAGTGATGGGAAAGGATGGATCGGAATTGAATCAGTCATCAGAGGATGTGGAAAATATAACATCTGAAGGGGAGGCTCCCCAGACAGAGGAAATGGTTAAAAAACAGGGCAGCAGCTTTGGAAAGGGAATTCTCTGCGGAATCTTGATCACTTCCGTGGTCATGGCAGGCACGGCCTTTGCCTTTTATGCAGTTCAAAACATCCGAACGCTAAAGAGCGTGCGGATGGAGGAACAGGCAGGGGAAAACAAAGAGCTTGTTACGGAAGAAACCATGCAGAAAATGAAAACCATAGAAGAGGTGATTGATACTTATTACTATGGAGAAGAGGTTACAACGGAGGCGCTTCAGGACGGGGTATATAAGGGGATTGTGGAGGCCTTAAATGATCCCTATTCAGAGTATTATTCCAAGGAAGAGCTTGAAGATGTGCTGAACAGCAATCAGGGCGTTTCTTACGGAATTGGCGCTTATATCAGCCTGGATCAGAAAATGAATATGCCCATGATCGCAGGGGTGATGGAGGATACTCCTGCCAAGGAGGCCGGGCTTTTAGAGGGAGATATTATTTATCAGGTAGATGGAGAGTATACCCAGGGCCTTAGTGTAACCAAGGTGGTAAGCATGGTCAAGGGAAGAGAGGGAACAACCGTCCACCTGACGATTTACCGGGAAGGGGAAGCTGATTACCTGGAGCTTGACATTGTAAGAGCAAAGCAGATCGAAAGCACGACCGTGGATTACGGTATGGTGGAAAATGAGGATGGCATTGGCTATCTGCGTATCCGGGAGTTTGATACGGTTACGGTAGACCAGTATACGGAGGCCATGGCGTATTTAAAGGAAAATGGCATGAAGGCCATGATCCTGGATCTTCGGAGCAATCCCGGAGGAGATCTGACTGCGGTAGTAGACATTGCAAGAAAGATCCTACCGGAAGGAATGATCGTTTACACGGAGGATAAAAACGGAGAACGTAAGGAATATACCGGAGATGGCTCAAACGAGCTTCAGATCCCCCTTGCGGTATTGGTGAACGGCTATTCCGCCAGCGCATCTGAGATCTTAGCCGGAGCTATTCAGGATTATGACAAGGGCACACTGATAGGAACAACCACCTATGGAAAGGGAATTGTTCAGAGGATCCACAGATTAAATGACGGAACGGCAATTAAACTGACGGTCAGCGCCTATTTTACTCCTTCCGGGCGCAATATCCACGGCATTGGAATTACCCCTGATATTGAGCTGGAATATGACCAGGAAGCATATGATGCGGATGGAACAGATAATCAGGTGGAAAAGGCAATAGAAGTCTTAAAGAAGATCAGGTAACTGGAAAATAAGAGGCTGCACTTTTCTGATTACTTCGCAAATGAACAAATTCACCGCAGGCACGCTCCCGCTACTCTCAGCCGTAGTGGTACATAAGGTGCTGAAATACAGCACCTAAGTACCGACGGCTTCAAAGTGCACTGCTTGCGAATTGTTATTTGCGAAGTGGTTTTATGTGCAGACCAACTTTTCCAGTCCCCTGATCTTAATTTGTGTAGCTAGTAGAGCTGCCGTTAATATAGTCAATAAAATTTTCCGTGATGTTATCCATCATCTCCATATTGCGGCGGGAGTATTCTCCGGCATTCTGGCCGATGGCGTCCGTATAATTCATTCCCTCTTTAATATATTCCTCCGTAAACCGGAAGCTGCAAAGAGATCTGGTCAGTGTAGGAGATACGCTGGCAAAAAGGCTTTTGGGAGCCACAACCCCGAATATATTCATGGCGCAGACGCTGGGTGAAAAATCATAGGTGTCATACGGGTTTGCGTCCGCAATAGACCCCTGAAAAATGCCTACGCAGGGACTTCCTGAAGCGGAAGTCAGATCTGCCATGATCATGCTTTCGGAAACAGCAATATCAGATAAAAACGTGGTAATAGGCTGTTCTGATATGTTGGAAAGATCATGAAGCACAGGGAAGCTATGGGCAGGCGACATGACGGAATTGTAAAACTGTTCGTATTCATCCATGCCGCTCAGGCAGCCAAGAACCGTTTTGGGTGTCAGAACGGAACCATACTTATAGGGGTCGCCGGCAGGGGACATCTGCTGGTAAGTGGCTTTGCCTTCCTCACTTCGGAAATAAGGCCCCAGCTCTCCATAATAGAAGATCTGTACATCAGGATTGGCAGGATCGTAGGCATGAAAGCCAAAGCCTGCGTACTCGCCGGCTGTTTCGATTTTCCACCCCTTAGGAAGGTTCATGGTAAAGTTGCCGCCGTCATAATATTCCAACTCATAAGCAGCGGAGGTTTGCGGGTCAGAACTCTGATCGGGAGAGGTCTGGCCGGAAGAACTGCTGCCCTGGGTATAGTAGGAGGCATCGGGAACAAAGCTGTTCATAGCATCCTTAAGAGCCTGGATAGTAGCGTCAGGGTCATTTTGGAAATAGGTAGCGGTATATACGGCAACACTTTGGTCTGAAAGGTTTTCGGCAAAGCTCATGACCTCTAAGGTGGCGCCGGTGTTGCTGTCCGGGTAAGCAAAACGGATTCCGTAAATATCCCGGCCCTCTACGCCGAGAGGAGTGGGTTCTCCGCTGTCCTCCAGCAGGTTTTCTTCAAACTGCATCTGTGCGCTGTATCTCTGCTCTTCCAGATACTGCCAGGCATCAGGCCCTTTCAGTACATGAAGGATCTGCAGGAAGGGAGCGGCCAGGGTGCTTCCTGTGTAGATAACGGCACCGCCGCCGTTTGACATCTGGGCCGTGTAGGAAGACAGATACAGGAAAGAGAATTCCATAGGTTCACTGCTGAATACCGTATAATCACCGTAGTCAGTTCCTTCCTCGGCATTCGTGTCTGCGTCTGCATCGTTTTCCTGTTCCTGGGGTTCGTTTTCCTCTTCCTCTGTCCGGGCAAGGGAATCCTCAAAGTCAAGGTCTCCCATAAGAGACTCGTCATCTTCTACGGAAAGGTAGGCGGCATTCAGTACGTTGTCAACTCCTGTGGCGTGATAGATCTTCTGGTCAAGAAGCACGCAGTCATCACCACATAAGGTGAAGCTTTGCTTGGAACCGTCCGTACCTGCAAAGGTAAAGGTGTAGGTGGTTCGATCCTCACTTTCATCCGCTTTCTTTTGGACGGTAATATCGGAAAGAGCGTCAAATACATTGTTGATCGTTTCCGGATTGCTGATGGAAACAGGATCTTCCGCATAATCTCCTGTAGTGATATAGACGGTAAGGGATGGAGGATTGCCGTGGTCATAGTTTTCTGCCCATTTGGCAGCCTCCTTTCCCATACGTTCCATATAGACATTGCTGCGCCTGGGGGCACAGCCTGCAAGGGCAAATAACTGTGAAAAAATAAGCAAGGTGCATAAAATGGAAATGCCTTTAAATTTTCTTGTTTTCATGTATCAGCCTCCTCTTTAATAAGCAAGTCCTTTAATGTTCAGATCCTTTGCAAGATCGCAATCCACAACATAAACCATACCGCCGGATTCCTGTGCCTGCTGCTGTTTCTGACCCAGGTAATTTGCCCAGTCTTCACTGCTGTAGTAGGCGATCAGATTATTGACGTCATTCACGGTGGCGTCAAAGGGCAGCTTGGTTGTTTCGATCAGGAAATACTGACCGGAACCGCTCCAGGTTTCTACTGCAACCTGGGCATGGCCGGGAGTAAATACGATCATAGGGTGCATATCTGCGGACTGCAGTACACTGGCCATCAGGATGGCGGTTTCGATACAGATACCGGACTGGCTGGCAAGGACCGCATCAGGCATCAGTACCCGTTGGGTAGCATTCAGGGAATAAGCGCCCATATTGTACCGTACTCCCATGGCGCTGATGGCGCTTTGGATAGCGGCCACCTGGATCATGGTCACATAGGCCTCCTCGCCCTGGCCATAGCCATAGCTGTACTGGTAACCGGGAAGAATTCCGTTGGAGCTGCCGAAGGTGTTTTCCAGCCAGGCAACAGCGTTGCGGCGCACAGCAAGAACACCGTCAGATTCAGGAGTCATCCATGCCAGTACGTTATCGTTCTGGATAATTCCGAATTCGTCGCTGTAAGGGCGGTAATCGTAAATGCTGTACAGCTTTAAGGGCTTACTGTCCTGTGCAAGAACCTCACCGGTAATGTCATCCGTGATCTTAAAGATGATCTGGGTATCCCTGGCAGAAGAAAGGTCGGGCATCTCGGAAAGAATGGGAGGCTTGATCATCAAGTAGGTGATCTCCGGCGTAATGGTCAGTTTCTGCTCATAAACCTGAGTAAATCCGGGAATTTCAGCGGTGACAGTCACGCTTCCGATTCCCTTATCCGTATAGATCATCAGATTGACAATGGAATTTGCAGCCGGGTAGAGATTGGGATAGATCTCATCGGTCATGGTATAGTGAAGAAAAACCACAGGATCCTTTGTCATATAGCCTTCCTGAGGAAGAACGCCGCCGGAACAGGCAGTCATGATTTCCTCGCCCAGCACCTTCAAATTGGCATCAAGAGTATCGGCGCAGTGTATGTATTCGCTGGCGAGCAGGTCGTTGATCGTAGTTTCATAGGCGCCGGCAACGATGCTCATACGCTGTATGATCTGAGCGGCAGAATAATAACGGAGCACATCCCCCGTGGTACCCCAGGATTCCGCTTCCAGATATTTGATCATCATATCCACGGAGGAAGAGTACAGGGGCCAGATCTCCTCCATGTAGGAGGGAGTATCCAGTGCCTTATATTGCTCTTTTACCTGCAGGGCAGCCTGATAAACTTCATATAGATAGCTTTGATAGTCTTCCTGTGAGCCGGCAATCGCATCCAGCAGCACGGTGCATTCGTCATATTGATTGACGTAAAAAGAAAGCGTCTGGTACATCACTGAAAGAGAAGCGAGGGCGTCTGTGTAATATTCCTGCTGCGCATCATAAACCGCCTGCCCCCGTTCTGTTGAAGGGGCGCTTAGCTGCTCGGTTTCCTGCATGCACTTGCGGAGCGCTCCGATCTTCTGATCCAGCAGTTCTGCATTGGAACGGCACAGCTCCACATATTCGGAGACATCTTCTCCGGGGACAAGCCCATAGGTTCTGCTGGCCATATTGCTTGCAATGGAAATGCAGTCATTAAGAATGGGCTGGGCCTTTGTAATGGACTGCTCCACCTGCTGTAAAAACACCTGATCCTTTTTGCCTGAGGCGGAACCACAGGAGGTACAGGCGGTACAAAGCAGGGCGGTTGCCAGTAAAACACAGAGAAATTTTTTCATTTTGATCTGCTTCATGGTAGGTCACTCCTTTTTCTAATGTTGTAGATCTTTTGCCAGCTTCCAAAGGTCGTCATCATTTGACAGCTTTTGAGCAGTCTCGTCGCACAACGCAGACAGAGAAGAAGATTTTAAACTGGAAGAATTGTTTAGGGAAAATGCTGCTTTGCAGGAAACCAGAAAGAATCCTGCACACAACAGGATAAGTACGGAAAATGTTTTTCTTTTGATCAACATATGAGATAGACTTCCTTTTACCGACATAGATTTCTTTTATTGATGTCCTTTTCTTACATCATATAATAGAAATCTGTCGGAAAAGTAATATTTTCCGAAGTGGCACTTTCCAAACCGGAAAAAATCAGAAGGATGTGGCGGCTGCAGGATCATGCCTCCCGGACAGGGGGGACAAAGTGCTCAATGGCTTCCCTAAGCCTTGGATGATGGATTACGAAATGGATGGCAGGAGAATTCCCTTTGGATACCATAGCCCATTGCCCTTCATGGATATGGATCTGAAGGTTGCTGAAAGCAGGGCTGTCCATTTCTGTAAAGTGGTATGTGGGATGAGCTTTTGCATATTCCCGGGTTCTGGCAAGGTGAAGAAGGTATTCCTCATAAGTATAGGAAATATCCGTTTCGCAGAACATAAAGGAAAGAGGCAGAAGAACGCCGTGCCTGTTAAATTCTTCCCTGGAAAGCATGGGGATTTCGTCTTCAATACTGCCTTTGCTTAGGAGCTGCTCGGCCAGTTCTCTTCTGCTCCGGGCATGGGACATAATTTCTGTCTGCAGCTTTTCCGGAATAGAATTACGGGTCAGCAGCCTGCGCAGGTCTTCATCGGGCAGGGTGAAGAGAGGCGGGGCGGAAAGAATGTTTTTACGTTTTCCGCAAGTGTGGGCGTCTGACATCAAAAAGGCCTTCAGGGAACCGGCCTGTTCCTGACGATAAATATCCATAAGAGGACAGGCGCTCTGAAGAAGCTCCTTTGCCCGGCCCTGGTAATAGGCAACCTCTTCTTTTGATTTGGTCAGATAGTATTTTCCGTTTCCATGAAAGCCGGAGATTGCTTCTCCCACAAGGGCGGCAGCGCCGGAAACCTTTATCAGGTGGCAGAAAACGTTGTTCTGCACATTTTTCAGATAATAAGGAGAAATCTGCCCTGTCATATACATGGGAATCCAGCTTTCCAGGCCAAGCATCATATCTTCAAAAGAGCGGTCCAGGTTATGGATCTGATTTAAATGAAGCCCCTTTTTCAGCATCATGGCCATACCAAACATCCACTTTCGCGGAAATTCGGGATCCTTTGCCATTTCCTCCATGGGCATATCGCTATACATGGTTACAGCCTCGGTGGATCTGGAAAGCACAGTTGCCTTTAAGAAATCCAGTTCACTTTCCACCATTTCCTCCAGTCCAAAATAGGCTTTGGAGGTGGGAAGGGAAAAGGGCATGGTAGGAGGAAGCTTCATTTCATCAAAGTGAATGACTTTAATGTATTCGTTCAGGTCAAAGGTATCCAGCTTACTCAAAAAATCAGAAACGTGGTCAGAGGATTCAGACCGAAAATCTAAAAGCCAGGATTTTATTTTGGCACAGCAGATCTCTGGATCTTCCAGTTCCGTTGAAGAACAGGATAAGAGCTCTGCCAGAACTGCATGGTCGGCAGGAGAAGCTGCCTCTGCGGCAATATACTCGGATACGTCGGCAGCAAATTTGACAGGCTCGGAGGGCTGACGGGAACCATTGCGAAAACGGAAGATGGTAGAGCTGTCGTAATTGGTATACTGACACAGCTTTGCAGTATTAACGTTTAACATGGTCATCAGAGTGTTGAAATTTTCACAGAGCTGCTTTTTGCTGATGGCTGCCAGATCACTGCATTTGGAAAACGCTTCCTTAATAGAAGCCTTGGACATACCCTCCGGAAGCTTTTTGGCAGAAAGCTCTGCAATGGCACCGCATAGCTGGTCAAGCGCATGGGAATGAAGCTGTGGAATGCGCTCTCCGGAACGATACCTGCTGAGGGTAGCGTGTGAAAGGCCGGAAAGCTCGCTTAATTCCTTGGCGGTACAGGGAAGAGACTGTATGTATTCGTTTAATTTTTCGCTGAAATTCATGTGGGTATTTCCTTCAATCTTTTTATGATTTTAATGCTTTCTATTATACTATAAATTGCGCAAGAAAAAAGAGAAAAACAAAAAGAACAAATGTTCTGAAAGTGATGTACAAATAAAATGGAGTGTGGTATATTAATAAAAGATTTTTCACACTATGATATTGCATGGACAAAATCGCAGGAGGTGGATTGTTGTGCAAAAGGAGCAGGGGATTTTTAAACTTCACAGCGAATATCAGCCTACCGGAGACCAGCCGCAGGCGATCAGGGAACTGGTAGAAGGTTTTCGGAAGGGAAACCAGTTTGAAACGCTTCTGGGTGTTACCGGTTCCGGCAAGACCTTTACCATGGCGAATGTGATCGCCGCACTGAATAAGCCCACTCTGGTCATTGCCCACAACAAGACTCTTGCGGGCCAGCTTTATGGAGAATTTAAAGAGTTTTTTCCTGAAAATGCAGTGGAGTACTTTGTGTCCTATTATGATTATTATCAGCCGGAGGCGTACGTTCCTTCTTCAGATACCTATATCGCAAAGGACTCATCCATCAATGATGAAATTGATAAGCTGCGGTTATCGGCAACAGCCTCTTTGTCCGAGCGGAGGGATGTGGTGGTAGTTGCCAGCGTGTCCTGTATTTACGGACTGGGCAGCCCGGATGATTATCAGGAAATGATCGTTTCGTTAAGACCGGGTATGATAAAGGACCGGGATCAGGTGATCCAGGAACTGATCGGGATCCAATATGACAGAAATGATATGGATCTGGATCGGGGATGCTTCCGGGTCAGAGGAGATGTGCTGGAGATTTATCCGGCACAGGGAGGCGATTATCTTATCCGGGTGGAATTTTTCGGAGATGAGATCGACCGCATTGCAGAAACAGATCCCCTTACCGGTCAGGTTCATGCTCTTTTGGAACATATAGCCATATTCCCGGCTTCCCATTATGTGGTGCCCCAGGAAAAGATCAATGCAGCGTGCAAAAACATTGAGAAGGAGCTGGAAGAAAGGATCCGTTACTTCAAGAGTGAGGATAAGCTTCTGGAAGCCCAGAGAATTTCAGAGCGGACTAATTTTGATATTGAAATGCTGCGGGAGACCGGTTTTTGTTCCGGGATTGAAAACTATTCCCGCCACCTGGCAGGGATGGAACCGGGGGCAATGCCGCATACGCTGATGGACTTCTTTGGGGATGATTATCTGATCATCATAGATGAGTCCCATATGACGATCCCTCAGATCGGGGCCATGTACCATGGAGACCGCTCCCGAAAGACAACCCTTGTGGATTATGGCTTCAGACTGCCTTCGGCATTAGATAACAGACCTCTTAACTTTGGCGAGTTTGAGCAGCATATAGACCAGATGCTGTTTGTTTCGGCAACTCCGGCCGCCTACGAAAAGGAACACGAGCTATTAAGAGCGGAACAGATCATAAGACCCACAGGACTGCTCGATCCGGAAATTTCTGTCCGTCCCGTGGAGGGACAGATCGATGATCTGGTCTCGGAAATCCGGAAGGAGATTGAGAAGCATAACAAGGTTCTGGTCACAACCCTGACGAAACGGATGGCAGAGGATCTGACAGATTACATGAATGATGTGGGGATCAGGGTCAAATATCTTCATTCCGATATTGATACCCTGGAACGGGCACAGATCATACGCGATATGCGTCTGGATGTATTTGACGTACTGGTAGGCATCAACCTGTTAAGGGAAGGACTGGATATTCCGGAAATTTCTCTGGTAGCTATTCTGGACGCAGATAAGGAGGGCTTCTTAAGATCGGAAACCTCCCTGATCCAGACCATTGGACGTGCAGCCAGAAATGCGCAGGGACATGTAATCATGTATGCGGATCAGATGACGGATTCCATGAAAGCCGCTATTGAAGAAACAGAAAGACGACGCAGGATCCAGCAGAAATATAACGAGGAGCACAATATTACGCCTACGACCATTAAGAAAGCGGTGCGGGATCTGATCAGCATTTCCAAGGTGATAGCAAAGGAGGAAATGCGTTTTGAGAAGGATCCGGAGTCTATGAGCAGGGCTGAACTTGAAAAGCTGGCGGCACAGATTGAAAAGCAAATGAGAAAAGCTGCGGCAGATCTGAATTTTGAGGCTGCGGCAGAGCTTCGCGATAAACTGATAGAGATCAGAAAGAAGCTATAGATCGGAAAGGAACTGAAATGAACATGTCAGAAGAACAAATGGGATCACCTAAAATCAGACCAAGAGAATATATTAAGATCAGAGGGGCAAATGAGCATAATCTGCAGAACCTGGATGTGGATATTCCCAGAAACGAACTGGTAGTTCTGACGGGCCTGTCAGGATCGGGAAAATCCTCTCTGGCCTTTGATACCATATATGCAGAGGGACAGAGGAGGTATATGGAATCCCTGTCCTCCTATGCAAGACAATTTTTGGGACAGATGGAAAAACCAAACGTGGAAAAGATCGAAGGATTGTCCCCGGCTATTTCCATAGACCAGAAATCCACAAACCGGAACCCCAGATCTACCGTGGGTACGGTTACGGAAATCTATGATTATTTCAGGCTTTTATATGCCCGGATCGGAATTCCCCACTGCCCCTCCTGCGGCAAGGAGATCAGGAGACAAAGCGTAGACCAGATGGTAGATCAGATCATGGAGCTGCCGGAAGGAAGCAAAATACAGCTTTTAGCGCCGGTGGTAAGGGGAAGAAAGGGCGAGCATGCAAAGGTATTAGAGCGTGCCAAGCGCGCAGGTTATGTAAGAGTACGGGTGGATGGAAGCCTTTATGAGCTTACGGAAGAAATCAAGCTGGACAAGAATATCAAGCACAATATTGAGATCGTTGTGGACAGGCTTGTGGTGAAGCCCGGCATAGAAAGAAGACTTACGGATTCGGTGGAAAGCGTACTTGCCCTTGCAGAAGGACTTTTGATGGCAGATGTGATCGGAGGGGAAACGATTAATTTCAGCCAGAGCTTTGCCTGCCCTGACTGTGGGATCAGTATCAGCGAGATCGAACCCAGAAGCTTTTCCTTTAACAATCCTTTTGGCGCCTGTCCGGTCTGTTTTGGACTGGGGTATAAAATGGAATTTGATCCCCAGCTTATGATCCCGGATCCCAAGCTCAGTATCAGCGAGGGGGCGATCCAGGTTATGGGCTGGCAGTCCAGCAAAGAGGAAGGAAGCTTTACCAATGCCCTTTTGCAGGCTCTTGCAAAGGAGTATCGCTTCAGTCTGGACACGCCCATAGAAAAGCTTCCTGAGCACATTTATCATATGCTGATCCACGGCACGGACGGAAGAGAAGTGAGAGTCCACTATGTGGGCCAGAGAGGGGAAGGGGTCTACCCGGTAGCCTTTGAGGGCCTGATCAAAAATATGGAAAGGAAGTACCGGGAAACCGGTTCGGACGTGATCAAGCAGGAGTATGAGACCTACATGCGGATCACACCCTGTAAGGAATGTAAGGGAATGAGACTGAAAAAGGAATCCCTTGCGGTTACCGTGTGCGATAAGAATATTTATGAGATCACTTCCATGTCCATCCGTGAGCTTCAGAAGTTTTTGCAGGAGATGCAGTTAAGCAGCCAGCAGATGCTGATCGGCCGGCAGGTTCTGAAGGAGATCAGGGCCAGAGTAGGTTTCCTTGTGGATGTGGGGCTTGAGTATCTGTCCCTTTCCAGGGCAACGGCTACCCTGTCAGGCGGTGAGGCGCAGAGAATAAGACTTGCAACGCAGATCGGCTCCGGTCTTGTGGGGGTATGCTACATTTTGGATGAACCCAGTATCGGACTTCATCAGAGAGATAACGATAAGCTTCTGCGGACGCTTAAGAACCTCAGGGATCTGGGGAATACCCTGATCGTGGTAGAGCATGATGAGGATACCATGCTTGAGGCGGATCATATTGTGGATATCGGACCCGGAGCAGGCTCCCATGGAGGGCGTGTGATCGCACAGGGAACGGCGCAGGAGATCATGGAGGTTCCGGAATCTCTGACAGGACAATATTTAAGCGGAAAAATACAGGTGCCGGTACCGGATCACAGAAGAAAACCCAAAGGCTGGCTGACGATTACCGGAGCCCAGGAAAATAATCTGAAAAATATTACAGTAAAGATCCCCACAGGCGTCATGACCTGCGTAACCGGAGTGTCCGGATCGGGCAAAAGCTCTCTGGTGAATGAGATCCTGTATAAGCGTCTTGCCAGGGAGCTGAACAGGGCAAGAACCATTCCGGGGAAGCACAAGGACATTACGGGAATGGATAAGCTGGATAAGGTCATTGATATAGACCAGTCCCCGATCGGAAGGACTCCCAGATCCAATCCCGCCACTTACACAGGCGTTTTTGATATGATCAGGGATCTGTTTGCAGGAACGCCGGATGCCAAGGCAAGGGGCTATAAGAAGGGACGCTTCAGCTTTAACGTAAAGGGCGGCAGGTGTGAGGCCTGCGGTGGAGACGGAATTATCAAAATTGAGATGCACTTTCTGCCGGACGTTTATGTTCCCTGTGAAGTGTGCGGAGGCAAGCGGTATAACAGGGAGACTTTGGAGGTTAAATATAAAGGAAAGAATATTTATGATGTGCTTGATATGACGGTGGAGGAAGCTGTTCCCTTCTTTGAAAACATGCCTTCTATCAAGCGTAAGATCGAAACGTTAAATGACGTGGGTCTTTCCTATGTAAAGCTGGGGCAGCCTTCCACCACCTTGTCCGGAGGGGAGGCACAGAGAATTAAGCTGGCGACGGAACTGAGCAGACGGAGTACGGGAAATACCATTTATATTCTGGACGAGCCTACCACAGGTCTGCACTTTGCAGACGTCCATAAGCTGGTGGAGATCCTTCACAGGCTGGCAGACGGCGGAAACACAGTGGTTGTGATCGAGCATAATCTGGATGTGATCAAAACGGCTGACTATATCATTGATATGGGGCCGGAAGGCGGCGACAGAGGAGGAACAGTGGTAGCATGCGGAACGCCGGAGGAGGTAACGAAGGTTCCGGAGTCCTACACCGGGCAGTATATCAAAAAAATGCTGGATAAATATAAAGAAAATCTGAAAAAATACCGATAAATAAATAAGCATGGACGCGGTCAATCGGGGCGGAAGGATCCGCAGCCTGTTTTACTGCGTCTTTTTTTGTTAATTTTTTATGAATTCTCTTTGAAAAACTTTTTCTATGGGTTATAATAATTTAGTGTGTCCATAATGACTTAATTATTCATATGAAAATAGAAAATCCATAGAAAGGGGACAGGTCAATGCAGTATACGGATATTGGAATCGATTTGGGAACTGCCAGCATTTTAGTTTACATCAGAGGGAGAGGCGTAGTGCTGAAGGAGCCCTCCGTTGTGGCTTTTGATAGAGATACGAACAGGATCAAGGCGATTGGAGAGGATGCAAGGCTGATGCTTGGAAGAACGCCGGGCAATATCGTAGCAGTCCGCCCTCTTCGTCAGGGTGTAATTTCTGATTACCGGGTTACGGAGCAGATGATGAAATATTTCATTCAGAAGGCTCTTGGCAAGAAAACCTTCCGGAAGCCCAGGATTGCAGTCTGTGTGCCCAGCGGCGTTACAGAGGTGGAAAAGAAGGCTGTTGAGGACGCTACTCTTCAGGCAGGCGCTAGAGAGGTTTCCATTATTGAGGAGCCCATTGCTGCGGCTATCGGAGCGGGAATTGACATTTCAAAGCCCTGCGGCAATATGATCGTAGATATTGGAGGCGGAACCTCGGATATTGCGGTTATTTCCCTGGGTGGTACGGTTGTCAGCGCATCTATTAAGATCGCAGGGGATGATTTTGATGAGGCCCTTGTCAGATACATGAGAAAGAAACATAATCTGCTGATCGGTGAAAGAACGGCAGAGGATATTAAGATCAAGATCGGGTCAGCCTTTAAGCGCCCGGAAGTGGATTATATGGATGTAAGAGGACGTAATCTGGTAACAGGTCTTCCCAAGACCGTAAAGGTATCTTCCGAGGAAACAGAGGAAGCGCTGCGTGAGACTACGTCGCAGATCATTGAAACGATCCACAGTGTATTGGAAAAAACGCCTCCGGAGCTTGCAGCAGATATTGCAGACAGAGGAATTGTACTTACAGGCGGCGGAAGCCTTTTAAGAGGATTAGAGGATCTGATCGCAGAAAAGACAGGCATCAATACTATGACAGCAGAGGATCCCATGACGGCTGTTGCCATCGGTACAGGAAAATATGTAGAATTTCTGGCAGGATATAAGGAAGACTAGAAACCGGGGGAAGTTTTCAAAGGAAAGGTAAAGTATATGGTAAAAGGGTTATACACTGCTTATACGGGGATGATCAACGAACAGAACAGAATGGATGTGCTGACCAATAATCTGGCCAATGCAGACACCAATGGTTTTAAGAAGGAGGGCGCTACCAGCCAGTCCTTTGACAGCGTTCTGGCATACAAGATCAAGGATGTGACGGAAGGGTATCACACAGCCAGAAGGATTGGAGTGAACAATCCGGGTGTGAAGATCGGTGAAGGCTATACCGACTTTTCGGAGGGGCCGATCAAGGGAACAGGAAATCCTTATGATCTGGCGCTTACGGATACCGGTTTTTTTGCAGTGGAATTTACCAATAAGGCAGGAGACACTTCTGTAAAATATACAAGAGATGGAAACTTCACGCTGGATCAGCAGGGAAATCTTGTGACCCAGGATGGAGATGCAGTTCTCGATACAAATGGAAGAGCCATCAAAATTGACCCCTTAAAAGAAACAGAAATCAATTCCAGCGGACAGATCATTCAGAACGGTTCCGCTGTCGCAACCATTCAGGTGACGGATTTTGAAGACTATAATTATTTGGAGCGTTACGGAGAAAATTACTTCCAGCCCATTGACGGAGCACAGGAGAAGGATGCGGCGGCAGAAGTAAGGGCCGGTTATCTGGAGACATCAAATATATCTGTTGTATCAGAGATGGTAAATATGATCACGGTTTCCAGGGCTTATGAAAGCAACCAGAAGGTGATCACCACCTATGACGGAACACTGGATATTGCAGCAAATCAGCTTGGAAGGATTTAAGGAGGTAGCAAATGGTTAGGAGTTTATGGTCAGCGGCAACAGGAATGAATGCGCAGCAGACAAATGTAGATACAATCGCAAATAATCTGGCAAATGTCAATACGGTAGGTTATAAGTCCCAGGTGGCACAGTTCAAGTCATTACTGTACCAGACCCTTCAGACGGCAACCACAACGGCAAACGGAGATCCTAAGCCTACAACCTCACAGGTGGGTCTGGGTGTGAGAAATTCTTCCATTAACTCTATTTTTACCCAGGGAAGCCTTTTAAGCTCAAACAGCGATACTGCTTTTGCTATTGAAGGTGACGGCTATTTTGCGATCCAGGGCAGTGACGGCAATACCTATTATACGCGTAACGGAGATTTTACCTGGGCTACAAACGGGAGAAATGGCATGATCCTGACCAATCAGGATGGTCTGCCGGTACTCAGCTCTACCGGAAGAACCATTACCTTAAATGCCAACTATGTTACCAGCAAGATCACCATTACAAAGGATGGAACGATCTGCTATCCCGATGCACAGAACAATCCTCAGTCACTGGGAATTACCATTGGAATGTATCAGTTTAATAATCCGGGCGGATTACAGAGAAAAGGAGATACTCTGTGGGCAGCTACCGCTGCAAGCGGAACGGTAATGAATGAAGCCACCAACAGAAACGTAACAAAGAGCCGTATGGTTCAGGGCTATCTGGAAGGCTCCAATGTGCAGGTGGCAGATGAAATGGTAAATCTGATCGTGGCGCAGCGTGCGTATGAAATGAATTCAAAGGCGATCACAACCACAGACGAGATGATGCAGACGGCAAACAATCTTAAGCGTTAATACATAACTTAATGCAGATGCCAACGCATCTGCCGGTGAGGATGAAAAATGGAACTGGGCGGAATTTCCTCTGCTTATGCGGAGTACTTACAAAATCAAAATACAGCGGAGACCAAGCTGAAAGAAACAATAGACGGCACGGATTATGCCAATGCCACAGGGGACGAGCTGTTAGATGCCTGCAAACAATTTGAAGCCTATTTTTTGGAGCAGGTTTTTAAAGAAATGGAAAAAACAGTGGATTGCTTTAAATCAGAGGAAGACAGCGATCCCAATGGTAATCTGGTGGATTATTTCGGAGATGAGACCATTCAGGCGCTGGCAAAGACATCTACGGAAACACAGGGGCTTGGAATTGCGCAAATGCTTTATGAACAGATGAAGCGAAACTATAATCTGGAGTAATCAGAAACGAAACAAAGAGGATAAAGGCTGCCGAAAGAGGATGGTGCTTACACTGTCTCTTTTAGGTGGCTTTTTTATGTAATGCCAGGATATTTCAAACCTGCGGGAGGAGAGAAGCAGTGGAGGAAACGGTCAGAGGATATGTTGACCATATTATATACCAGAACAGAGGAAACGGTTATACGGTGCTCTGCCTGGAAACGGATGGCGAGGAACTGATCTGCGTGGGAACCTTTCAAGCAGTGGAGGCAGGAGAGAGCCTGGAGCTTACAGGAACTTATGTAGAACATCCTGTTTACGGACGCCAGCTTAAGGTGAAGACCAGCCATATGGTGGCGCCGGACGATACAGTCAGCATGGAACGTTATCTGGGTTCCGGCGCCATTAAAGGGGTAGGGGAAGCCCTGGCTGCAAGGATCGTCAAAAAATTCGGCAAAGAAACCTTCCGCATTATGGAGGAGGAACCGGAGCGTCTGGCAGAGGTAAGGGGGATCAGTGAAAGGATCGCAAGAGAGATCGCAGTGCAGGTGATTGAGAAGAAGGACATGCGGGAGGCATTTGTCTTTTTACAGCAATATGGTATTTCAAATTCCCTGGCAGTAAAAATTTATAACAGGTATGGAATGGAGCTTTACGGCGTGATGAAGGAAAATCCATACAGACTGGCAGAAGACATTGAAGGAGTGGGATTTCGGATCGCCGATGGGATTGCAGCCAAGATCGGAATTCACACGGACTCCGATTATCGGATCCGAAGCGGGATATTGTATACTCTTTTGAGAGGAACCACAGAAGGCCATACCTATCTTCCGGTCGAGGTTCTTTCGGAGAACGCTTCCTTGCTGCTGCAGGTAGACCAGACAGCGATCCTGCCGCAGATCATGAATCTTGCTATGGACAAAAAGCTGGTGATCAAGCAAAAGGATCAGGAAAAAAGGGTTTATGCACTGTCCTATTATTATGCAGAGCTTTCCTGCGCTCGGATGCTGCATGATCTGAATGTGACCATACAGGAGGAGCTTCTTCCGGCAGAGGAGGAAAAGGTCCGGGCTTTGTTCCGGGAACTGGAGAAGGAGCAGGAGATCTGCCTGGATGAAATCCAGAAGGAAGCAGTGCTTCAAAGTGTAAAATCCGGATTGATGATCCTGTCAGGAGGGCCCGGAACGGGAAAAACCACGACCATCAATACCATTATCCGTTTTTTTGAAATGGAAGGAAGGGACATTTTGCTGGCGGCTCCTACGGGAAGAGCAGCAAAGCGTATGACAGAAGCCACCGGTTATGAAGCGAGAACCATTCACAGACTTCTGGAGATCAACGGCGCAGTGGAAGAGGATACAGCGGGAGCCAGGTTTGAACGAAATGAGGAAAATCCGCTGGAGGCAGATGTGGTGATCATTGATGAAATGTCCATGGTGGATATTCATCTGTTTCGGGCGCTGCTTGCCGCCGTAAGTGTGGGAACCAGGCTGATCATGGTGGGAGATGTGGATCAGCTTCCCAGCGTGGGGCCGGGGCAGGTGCTTCATGATCTCATGGAAAGCAGGGCGTTCCCTGTTGTTATTTTAAAGAAGATTTTCAGGCAGGCCGGGGAAAGCGATATTGTAGTAAACGCACATAAGATCAACCGGGGGGAAGAGATCATATTGAATAATAAGAGCAAAGATTTCTTTTTCCTGGAAAGAAAAGATGCAGGCGTTATTTATAAACACATGATCCAGCTGATCAGAGAAATGCTGCCGAAGTATGTGGAGGCAAAGCCCTATGAGATCCAGGTGCTCACACCTATGAGAAAGGGAAATCTGGGGGTGGAGGTTTTAAATGGGATCCTGCAGAAATATTTAAATCCTCCATCAGAGAAAAAGAAGGAATATGCCTCGGGAGAAAAGCTGTTCCGAGAGGGAGATAAGGTGATGCAGGTGAAGAACAATTACCAGATCACCTGGGAGATCCTCAGCAAATATGGGATTCCCATAGATAAGGGGACGGGTGTATTTAACGGCGATATGGGAATGATCGTAGAGATCAATGATACAGCACAGCTTGTAACGGTAGAATTTGACGAGCAGAAGCGGATCGAGTATCCATATGGCCAGTTAGACGAATTGGAGCTGGCATATGCAGTGACCATTCACAAATCTCAGGGAAGCGAGTACCCGGCGGTGATCCTGCCGCTTCTGTCGGGGCCTAAGATGTTATTTAACAGAAACCTTTTATATACGGCAGTGACAAGGGCGCGGAAATGCGTCACGATTCTGGGAAGCGCCGAAACGGTGGCGGAAATGATCCATAATGAAAAACAGCATAGGCGCTATACCAGCTTGTGCGACAGGATTAAAGAAACGGAAGGAATGGAGGAGGAATGATACAGCTGCAGAAAATAATCCCGGATCTGCTATTTCCAAGACGATGCGCAGTGTGCGATGATATTTCTGATATACGGGGGCAGGGTGTGTGCAGTAAGTGTCTGCCCAAAATCGTTTATATTAAAGAACCCTGCTGCATGAAATGCGGAAAGCAGCTTGCAAGACAGGAACAGGAATATTGCAGGGACTGCAGCAGAAACAAACATTTCTTCATTAAGGGAACGGCGCTTTACGATCAGGGCAGCATGGCTGAGTCCGTATTCCGCTTTAAATATGGAAACAGACCTGAATATGCCCGCTTTTATGGCAGAGATCTGTATGAAAAGAAAAGAGGCTTTCTGGAACAGGTCAAGCCGGACGCCCTTGTGCCGGTACCGATCCACTGGTCAAGGATGAGACGCAGGGGATATAACCAGGCTCAGCTGATTGCAAGGGAGCTTTCCAAATACAGTGGAATACCGGTAAGGGAAAAGTTGATCAGGAGATGCGTTAAAACCGCACCGCTTAAGGATCTTGGGCCCCTGGAACGCCAAAATAATTTGAAAAAGGCTTTCAAAATCTGCCAAAATGATGTAAAATTAAAGACGATTGTAATTATTGATGACATCTATACTACAGGCAGTACGATTGATGCCATGGCAAAGGCTTTTTATCAAAGCGGAGTGGAAAGTGTGTATTTCATGACACTGACCATCGGATGAGGGTTTGATTTATGAATGTACGGAATTGCAGAAGATGCGGCAGGATTTTTAATTATGTAATGGGGCCCAGAATTTGTCCCAGATGCAAGGAAGAGCTGGAAGCAAAATTCCAGGAGGTAAAGGCATATATCCAGGATCATCACGGGGCCGACATTCCGGAGGTGTCCAGAGAATGTGACGTAGAGCCTGCACAGATCAATCAGTGGATCCGGGAAGACCGTCTGCAGTTTGCAGAGGATTCCCCGATCAGAATTCCCTGTGAGGGATGCGGGGCTATGCTGCGCTCAGGCCGTTTTTGCGAGAAATGTAAGCAGGAAATGACGATGGGATTTAATCATGCCATGGGAAAAGACATTGCGCCTAAGGTAGAGAAAAGACCGGAGATCAAGAGAGATGGGGATAGAATGCGCTATCTTTCCAAGGAAACCGGTGGAGACAAAAACTTATGATCAATGAAGAACGGGTCATGCTTATGACCAGACTGTCATCCTATGAAGCAAATGAGGGAAAAAAGGATATTGCCATTACTCATTATTACAGAGGTGACTATATAGGCTTTCAGGTTTTAAAATCTGTAGTTGCAGCTACGATTTCATTTTTTGCAGTCTTTGGCGTCTATTTATTTTATAATTTTGAGACGCTGATGCAGGACATTTACAAAATGGATCTGCTGAGCTATGGGAAAAACATAGCTATCTTGTATTTATGTACGGCAGGAGGCTATGGAGTGATCTCCTATGTATATTTTGCCAGCAGATACAACAAAGCAAGAAAAAATCTGAAGCATTATTATGACGGCCTTAGAAGACTGTCATCTATGTACGATAAATAATGAGGAAAACAGTGTGAATAATGCTTTTTTCGCACGCAAATTTGTGCCTGTGGCCCAAAGTTTGCAGATTTTGGAAAGGCATGGTGATGAATATGACAAGTTTACTGGTTGCAAAACAATATATTAAAAATTTTATCAGCAAATATGAGGTGTATCTGAAGCCTCTTTTAAAGCTTGTGCTTGCACTGGCTTCTTTAATGATGATCAATGGAAAAGTGGGATACATGCACAAGATCGATAATACCTCTATTGTGTTGATCGTTGCGCTTATGTGCTCCTTTATGCCCATGAATTTCATTATTTTTGTTGCAGCAGCATTTATCATCCTGCATTTTTATGCTTTATCCATGGAATGCGCCATCATTGCATTTGTGCTGTTTTTGGTAATGTTCCTGCTGTATTTCAGATTTTCGCCGAAGGACACACTGGTGGTGCTGCTGGTGCCTATGTGCTTTCTTTTGAAGATCCCCTATGTGATGCCTCTGGCAATGGGGCTGATCGGAACACCGGTCAGTGCAATTTCCATTGGCTGCGGCGTGGTAGTCAGCTATATGATCAACTATATTGCAGACAGCGCTACGGTACTTTCCGGTATGGAAATGGAGGATATGGCAACCAAGTTCCGCTTTATCATTGATGGACTTCTGAATAATAAGGAGATGCTTCTTACCATCATTACCTTTGCCGTTACGGTGATCCTGGTATATCTGGTCAAGAGAATGCCCATTAAGTACGCATGGACGGCAGCCATTGTAACCGGCGCCGTTGCAGAGATCATTGTTCTGCTGGCAGGAGACCTTGTTCTGGAGACCAATGTATCTATTTTGGGAATTATCCTGGGAACCACGGTATCTGCATTGATAGCAAAGGTAGTAGAGTTTTTTGCATTCCATGTGGATTATAACAGAACAGAAAAGGTTCAGTTTGAGGATGATGAGTATTATTACTATGTGAAGGCTGTGCCGAAGATCACAGTATCAACACCGTATAAGACGGTTAAAAAGATCAATACCCCCAGAAAGAGAAGCTCACAGGCTGCTTCCCGCAGATAGGAGGAGCTGCCAAGGAGACTGCAGAGGGTGAAGAATAAAGTGTAACGGGGAAGTATTAAATGTTACGAGGTTTAGAAATTGCAGAAACATACTTGTCTAGAATATCGGGAATCAGAATTGCAGATATTGTAGAGATCATTATTCTCTCTTTTCTGCTGTATCATATTTTGGTCTGGGTTAAAAATACAAGGGCATGGTCTTTGCTTAAAGGCGTGCTTGTGATTGCTGTGTTTGTTTTGCTGGCAGAGTACTTTGAGATGACAACGATCCTGTGGATCGTGCAAAATCTGTTCAGCGTGGCAGTCATGGCCATTGTGGTTATTTTGCAGCCGGAGCTGCGCAAGGCTGTGGAGGAGCTGGGCAGGAAAAATATCATCAGCTCTATTATGCCCTTTGAGATTGGGAAGAAACCGGGAGAAGGACGTTTCTCCGATAGAACAATCAATGAAATTGTAAAAGCGTGTGTGGAAATGGGCAAGGTGAAAACCGGTGCCCTTATTGTTGTACAGCAGGATCAGCCGCTTGACGAATACGAAAGAACCGGAATTGAAGTGGACGGTATTGTTACCAGTCAGCTTCTGATCAATATTTTTGAAAAAAATACGCCGCTTCATGACGGAGCAGTGATCGTCAGGGGGGATCGTGTAACATCAGCTACCTGTTATCTCCCTCTGTCTGATAATATGGCGCTTAGCAAGGATCTTGGCACAAGGCACAGGGCAGGCGTAGGAATTTCTGAGGCAACAGATTCCATGACGGTGATCGTATCCGAGGAAACAGGTAAGATCAGCGTTGCTTATGGCGGAAACCTTGACCGGAATTTAAGCGGCGACGCACTGAAGGAAAAACTGAAAGCAATACAGAATAAGCCGGAGGAGGAAACCAAAAAGCGTATTCTGTGGAAAGGAAGGTCTAAGAGTGAAAAACAGATTAACTCATAATCTTGGACTGAAGCTTGCTTCAGTGTTTTCGGCTGTGATCCTTTGGCTTGTGGTTACAACCATTAACAATCCTACAGTATCTGATTACTATCATAATATCCCTGTGAAGCTTTTAAACACGGAACTGATCACAGATTCCGGACAGGTGTATGAGGTGATCGACGGAACGGATACCATAGGGACTGTTACGGTAAGAGCGCCCCATTCTGTGCTAAGTGAATTGAAGTCAGAAAATATTATTGCAACGGCAGATGTGAGTGAACTCAGCAGCCTGGACACCATATCCATTAAGCTGACGACGGATATTTCAAGTAAGGATATTAGCAGCATTACCGGAAATATTGATACGGTAAAGCTGAAAATAGAAAATAAGAAAACAAAAGCACTTTCTTTGAAGGCTACCGTATCCGGCCAGGTAACGGAGGGCTATATGGTAGGAGATATTACTACGGATCAGAACCTTGTCAGGGTATCGGGGCCGGAATCCGTCATCGAGCAGATCACCCGTGCCAGTGTGGATGTTGATGTAACGGGCATGACGACGGATATTGTGACCAATGCAGAGATCAGGCTTTATGATGCGGACGATAATGTGATCAATGCAGATAACATTACCCAGAATATTAAGACGGTAGGCGTAAAGGTAGGAATTTGGCAGACGGCTGTTGTGCCGGTGAACTTCAGCACTACCGGAATACCTGCAGCAGGCTATCAGGAAACGGGAGAGATTGAAGGCAACGGAACAACTGTTACCATTGCCGGAAAAGCCAGTGTGATCAAGGGCATTTCTGAGATTGCAATTCCTGCAGAGGCAGTGGATATTACAGATGCTTCTGAGGATTACACCACGGAGATCGATATCAGGAATTATCTGCCTGCCAACGTTTTCCTGGCTGATTCCGAGGATGCCAAGAAGGCGATCACTGTGCGGATCGAAGCTGAAATGTCCAAGAAATTGGAGATCCGGCAGGAAAGAGTAAGGATCACAAATAAACCGGAAGGCTATGATGCAAGCATTTCAGGATTGGAGGAAAGCTTTGTCATCGAAGTCATCGGTCTTTCAAGAGATGTGGCTGCCCTGCAGGCTTCTGCAATTTCGGGGACGGTCGATATTGCCAAATGGATGGAACAAAACGGAATGGAAGATCCGGAGCCGGGATATTACACAGTTGAGGTGGATTTTGGCCTGCCCGAGGATGTAAGACTGCTTGAGCCGGTTACGGTGACTATGCATATATCGAAGACAGAGGCGGTAACAGAGTAAGGCCTTTAGGAGAGGAGTAAGATCATGAGTAGATTATTTGGTACAGATGGCGTCAGGGGAGTGGCGAATGATGAGCTGACCACACTGCTTGCAATGCAGCTTGGGCAGGCAGGTGCCTATGTTCTCACAAGGGAGAATATGCATAAGCCGACCATCATGGTAGGCTGTGATACCAGAATTTCCGGGGATATGCTTGCAAATGCGCTGATGGCAGGCATCTGCTCGGTGGGAGCCAATGCCGTTTATGTAGGAGTGATTCCCACACCGGCGGTAGCCTATCTGACCAGGAAATATAAGGTGGATGCCGGCGTCGTGATTTCGGCGTCTCATAACCCGGTGGAATTTAATGGGATCAAGTTTTTTGACGGCAACGGGTACAAACTTCCGGATGCCCTTGAGGATGAGATCGAGAGCTACATCAGGAATGATATGAGCGGAATAAAGTTTCCCATTGGCTCCAATGTAGGAAAGATCAAATATCGTACCGATGCAAGAGAGGAATATATCAATCATTCCATTCAGGCTGTAGGCGTTGATCTGACCGGACTTAAGATTGTAGTGGACTGTGCAGAGGGAGCTTCGTATTATACCTCTGTTGAAGCCTTACGGGAGCTGGGCGGAAATATTGTAGCAATTCACAATATGCCGGACGGCACCAATATCAATGCAAACTGCGGGTCAACACATATGCAGGAATTACAGGCCAGGGTGGTATATGAGAAAGCGAATATCGGGCTTGCCTTTGATGGAGATGCAGACAGACTGCTTGCCGTAGATGAGCAGGGAAATATCGTAGACGGCGACCAGATCATGGCGATTGTGGGAAATCACATGAAGGAAAAGGGCGAGCTTTCAGGAGATACCATTGTTGCAACGGTAATGAGTAATCTGGGATTTTTCCTGATGGGACAGCAAAACGGCATTCATATGGAACAGACGAAGGTAGGAGACCGTTATGTGCTGGAGCGCATGCGTGAGATCGGCGCCAGTCTTGGCGGGGAACAGTCCGGTCATATTATCTTCCTGAAAGAAAATACCACAGGTGACGGCCTTCTTTCAGCACTGCATCTTTTGAAGGTTTTAGTGGAAACAGAAAAGCCGCTGTCAGAGCTTGCAGCAATTATGGAGGTGCTTCCACAGGCGCTTGTAAATGCCAAGGTACCCAACCATAAGAAAGAAAAATATATGGATTATCCTGAAATTGCAGATGCGATCCAAAAGCTGGATGAGAAATATGCCGGGGAAGGACGCGTGCTGATCAGACCCTCCGGTACAGAACCTCTGGTTCGTGTGATGATAGAGGGTAAAGATAAGAAGATGATTGATGATGATGCAAAACAGCTTGCGGAGCTGATTCAGAATATTATGTTGTAACAGGAATTGGAGGAATGGATATGGTAAGCCAGAAGGTGGTTATTAAAAACCCTACAGGTCTTCATTTAAGACCGGCAGGAATCTTATGTAAGGAAGCAATGCAGTTTAAGTCACTCATCACCTTTAAATTCAGGGATAACACTGCTAACGCCAAGAGTGTGCTCAGTGTGCTTGGAGCCTGTGTAAAATGCGGGGATGAAATTGAGTTTGTCTGCGAGGGCGTGGATGAGGAAGAAGCATTAAAGGCGTTGGTAGAAGCCATTGAAAATGGTCTGGGAGAATAAAACAAAATCAGATCAGAAGTAGTAAGTAGAATATCAGGAAACAAATTAAGGAGTGAAGCGCTGCTTCACTCCTTGTTTTGTGTAACGTTACGGTTAGAAATGATAGTTTTGTTATCGACCTGGAAGCTGTCTCCATCTTCCACAATGCAGATCATGGTTTTGCCGGTATTAAGCCGGATCTCATTTCCGTCATCATCATAATAACGCGTTGCGCTGTAATCGGATGTTTTTTCCCAGGTTACATGAATGCCTTTTCCGTTTGTAAAGTACCAACCGTCCCTGGTTGTGTCATGGCACTGAAATGCCAGATAGCCCTTTTGATCCCTCACTTCATAATAAGTGTTTTGAATGATCAAATTTTTGAAGGTAAGCTGTTCGTTGTTGGCCGTGTCAAGGTGCGGCCCTTCCACATCTCCGGATAAATGCTGATAACGGTCATAAAGTCCGGTTTCTTCATTGTAAAGGAAATAACAGTTGGTGATCGGGTAAGCCAGAGACATATCAACTTTGCCTGCGGAAATGGCATCAGGATATTGCTCCAGGGTATTCGGATCACTGTCAGCGGAATAAAGGAAATGCTGGGCATCTGCATAATCTGCACGATATTCCTTGGGATATTCCAGCCGTTCCATAGCCTTCTGGATGCGTTCCCCGTCGGTAAACATACAGTCCGTGTCATTTTTGGCAGGGCTTTGGAAGTAATAGGCTTCGTTGGAGAGACAGTCAATGTTCTGGGTGTCCTTTCGGGCAACCAGGTCATCAATATAAAAGGGGCCGCCAAAGTGGACATAGATGGCATCCCATTCAAAAGACCAGTAGATGAAGTAATCGCGGCTGCTCCGAATATTTCCTATTTTATCCATGCCTTCCCAGTCTTCAAAAATTGCCATCAGACGGGTCATAGTTGCTTCTACATTACATTCATAGAGAACGCCCGCTTTAGACAGGCCGTAATAGCTGGCGGTTTTGGAATTGGGGATCATGACGGCAATAGGGCGCGTGTTTGCCACATCCTCATCAACCCATTCGCCTGTCAGACGGCTTCTAGCCATCCCTTCCCGGGGAGGCATGTCATCTGCCTGGCTTTGTTCTGCGGAAGCTTCATCTTCCTCAGTAGGAAAAAGCTCTGCGTCCTGTGTTTCCACAGGAAGCAGAGTTTCGTTTACCTCTAAGTCGGATGAGCTGTCCTTTTTGCCACAGCCGGAGAACAACATAGCAGCAGATGCTGCAAGCCCCAGCAATAGCAGTAAATTTTTTTTCATAAGACACCTCATATTGTATTTATGAGAAGGAGTTTCCGTTGATGCTTATGCTGTCTCCGTCCTCAACAATACAGATCATTGTTTTACCAGTATTGAGACTGATTTCGTTTCCGTTATCATCATAATATTTGGTGGGCTCGTAATCGGCTGTTTTTTTCCAGTTTACATGAATTGCTTTTCCGTTTGTGAAGTAATAACCATCCCGTGTGGTATCATGATCCTGGAAAGCCAGATAACCCTTCTGATCTCTTACTTCATAATAAGTAAACTGAACCAGAACATTCTTAAATGCAAGCTGCTGATTATCGTTGGCAGCATCCACATCAGGATTGCCGTACATATAGCGATAATAGAGACCATCCTCTGCATTGTAGGTAAAGGAGGTCTTGGTAATGGGATATGCAGGGCTTAAATCGATCTCTGTTGCCTCAATGCTGTCGCTGTAATCGGAAAGTGTATTTGGCTCCTTGCTGGAAGCAAATTTAAAGTGGTCAGGCTGATAGAGATCTTCGCGGTAAGTCTTGGAGTAATCAAATTTTGTAATAGCGCTGTTAATCCCCTCTGCGCTGGCGTATGCATTCTGAGGAGCGGATTTATCTGTTGCACGGAAAAATGCATTTTCAAATAATCCTACCTTTCCGCCGTCGCCATAGGTACATCCCGTGATGTTGTTGGTGGTATCCTGCTCGATAATATTACTGATGTAGAAGGGGCCGCCAAAATGGACATAAATGGCATCCCACTCCAAAGCCCAGTAAACAAAGTAATCACGGCAGCTTCTTACATTTCCGATCCGGTCAAGGCTTTCCCAGTCCTTGATCACTGCCATGCTTCGGGTGATCTTACCTTCCACGGGACATTCATAAAGAATATCTGCCTTGGAAAGATTATAATGAGGAAGGGCGCTGGAATCGTTAGGGGTCATGACCGCAATGGGACGTGCGTTTTCAAGGCTGCCGTCAATCCATTCGCCTGTTAGAGGGCTGCGTACCATTCCTTCTTCCGGGGGAGCTTCATCCTCCGCGGCGGTATCTTCAGCTTCTACAGTATCTTCCACCTGCTTTTCAGGCTGGGCTTCTACGATAGGTTCCACAATAGGCTGAATAGTTTCTTCCGTGTCCTTGCCGCATCCAAACAGCAACAGGGATGAGGACAGGGCTGCAAGAAAGAAAACCTGCAATTTTGTCATCAGTACATCCTCGCTTTCGTTCATAAAAAATGGTGATTAAAAGGTAATCACCCGAAGTTCATTATAGCATATATGCACCTGACCGTCACTAGCATTTTATGTAAAAAGTTATACAAAAATATTAAGAAAATATTACGGGCAAACGGAAGTATTTCCAGGAAATACTTGTGTAAAACGGATTTACAGGGTACAATAGGAAACAGATTAAGAAAGGAAGAACAATGAAAATGAAAAAGATCATTGTGACAGGCTGTAACGGACAGTTAGGACGTGCGATCAACCTTGAACTGCAGGGAAACAGCGAGATCGAATTTGTAAATACGGATGTAGCTGAGCTTGATATTACCAACATAGACAAGGTCCTTGAGCTGGCCAGACAGGTAAAGCCTTATGCGATCATTAACTGTGCAGCCCATACGGCGGTAGATGCCTGTGAAGGCGATGTAGACAACGCTTACAGGATCAATGCTATCGGGCCAAGGAATTTAAGTATTGCGGCAACGGAAACGGGAGCAAAGATGATCCATGTTTCTACAGACTATGTGTTTGACGGAAAGGGGACAAGACCCTATCTTGAATTTGACAGGCCAAACCCTCAGGGAGTTTATGGAGAAACAAAGCTTGCCGGGGAAAATATGGTCAAAGATTTTGCGGACAGGTATTTTATCTTCAGAACGGCATGGCTTTATGGCGATGGCAAAAATTTTGTAAAAACTATGCTCAGATTATCTGAAGATCATGATCAGGTCAGGGTAGTCCGGGATCAGGTGGGAAGCCCTACTAGTACCAAGGAGCTTGCCGGAGTCATTGCTCACCTGCTCTTTACAGAAAATTACGGATTATTCCATGCTACCTGTGAAGGAAGCTGTTCCTGGGCAGATTTTTCCAGAGAAATATTCCGCCTGGCAGGAAAGCCCACAGAGGTAGTTGGAATTACAACCGAGGAGTTTGGTGCAAAAGCGCCCAGACCTGCCTATTCCATTTTGGAAAATTATATGCTGAAGCTTACAACAGATTACAGATTTGCAGATTGGCATGACGCCATTGCATTATATATGAAGGAATTACTTTAATGGAGTTTATTACGGAATTATTGCATAATCGGATTTTCGTGTCGGCGGCACTGGGATGGATGGTTGCCCAGGTGCTCAAAACCATAATCCATATGATCCTGACCAAGCAGTTTGTAGCGGAGAGAATGGTTGGAAGCGGCGGAATGCCCAGCTCCCATTCCGCAACGGTATGCGCACTGGCAACTGCAACCGGTATGGAATGCGGCGCCGGAAGTTCGGAATTTGCGATCACCATTATGCTGGCGATCATTGTGATGTATGACGCCATGGGAGTCCGCAGGGAGACCGGCAAGCAGGGAAGAGTGCTGAACGAGATGCTGGAGATCTTTACCAATATGGGAAAAGAGATCAGCCCTGAAAAGAGGCTGAAGGAATTTGTAGGTCATACGCCTCTTCAGGTTCTGATGGGAGCAATCCTGGGGATTGCCATTGCAGTTATTTTGGGAATTTGGATGTAACAGAAGGAAATCATAAGCAAAAGGAGAATTAATATGCAGAAAAAAGCATTGATCACAGGTATTACAGGGCAGGATGGTTCTTATCTGGCTGAGTTTTTGTTAGAGCAGGGATATGAGGTACATGGACTGGTGCGCAGACACAGTATCAGCAATACTTCCAGGATCGATCATATCCTTCAATCCGAGTATAATAAGGTGAAATTTTTCCTGCACTATGCAGATACCACAGATTCCAGCAATCTGATGAGACTGATTGCAGATATCCGCCCGGATGAGGTTTATAATCTGGCAGCACAGTCTCATGTAGGCGTGTCTTTTGAGGTACCCGAGTACACGGCAGAAGCAACAGGCGTCAGCACCTTAAAGCTTCTGGAGGCTATCCGGGTAAACGGTGGAAACTGCAGATATTACCAGGCGTCTACTTCAGAGCTTTTTGGAGGACTGCCGGAAACAGCACCCCAAAGTGAAGCAACTCCTTTTTATCCCAAGAGCCCTTATGGTGTGGCAAAGCTTTATTCTTACTGGATCACGGTAAACTACAGGGAATCCTACAATATGTTTGCATGCAACGGTATTCTGTTTAACCATGAATCCCCCAGAAGAGGAGAGAATTTTGTAACCAGAAAGATCACCCTTGCCATTGCAAATATCATTGCCGGAAAGCAGGAAAAGCTTTCTCTTGGAAACCTGAATGCTAAGAGAGACTGGGGCTTTGCAGGAGATTATGTAAAAGGTATGTGGATGATGCTCCAGCAGGATACTCCGGGGGATTATGTGCTGGCGACCAATGAGACACATACGGTAAGAGAATTTGTAGAAGCTGCATTCCAGGAGCTGGGAATTTCCATCAAATGGGAAGGAACCGGTGTGAATGAAAAGGGATATGATGCAGAAAGCGGCCGGCTGCTGGTAGATGTAAATCCTGAGTTTTACCGTCCTGCGGAAGTGGAATTTTTGTGGGGCAATGCGGCAAAGGCTGAAAAGGAACTTGGATGGAAGAGAAATGTTGACTTCCACGGCCTGGTTGCAATGATGATGGATGCTGACCTGAAGGAAATTGCAGGATTAAGCTGCAAGGAGTACAAGGACAAATAAAATGATTTCCGTGATTTTGATCTGGCTTTATATCATGTTAACCTGTTATATCATTGGCTTTGCGGCAGTCAAAGCCATGGCAGGGTCTGCAGATTTTAAGGCGGGGAGAGAAATCTCATATTTATATGCAGGAATTGGAGCAGTGACGGTGTATGCCCAGATTTTCAGTATCTTCTGGAAAGTTGGACTGGTGGCAAATCTGGTACTGCTCTTTGTCTGTATTTTATGCCTGATCTGCTTTCGGAAGCAGTATGCAAAGCAGCTTCAGACCCTGCGGCTTACCATTACTCCGGGAAGAATTCTTCCGCTTGCAGCGTTATTTCTTTTGTTTGCTTATGGAAGCAGCATGGGAGTGATCCATTATGATACCAGTCTGTATCATGCGCAGAGTATCCGGTGGATCGAGGAATATGGAATTGTTCCGGGACTTGGAAATTTACATAGCAGGCTGGCATATAACAGTGCATCCTTCTGTCTTTCCGCACTGTACAGCATGGCCTTTCTGGGCGGGCAGTCTTTTCACTGCGTCGCAGGCCTTCTGGCCTTCTGGCTGTCGGTAAGCTGTTTGAAGGTCTTTTCCAGGCAGCGGCTGAAAAAGCCGCAGCTTTCAGATCTGGTAAGGCTTTTGGGAATCTATTATCTTCTGAATATTTTTGATGAAATGGTATCTCCGGCATCGGATTATTTTATGGTGCTTCTGACCTTCTTTCTGGTGATCAGGTGGTTGGAGCTGTCTGAGGAGAGGGAGGAGTCTTATTTACCATACGCCATGCTGTGTGTGCTTGCAGTGGTGATCGTCAGTGTAAAGCTGTCAGGTGCACTTTTACTTCTTTTTGTGTGGAAACCGGCGTGGATGCTGATCCGGCAAAGAAAAGGAAAGGATATTTTGAAATTTATTGGGATCGGCGCCGGCGCTTTTCTGCCGTTTCTGATCCGAAATGTCATTCTTTCAGGGTGGCTTTTGTATCCTTTTACCTTTATAGATCTTTTTTCCTTTGATTTTAAAATTCCCAGAGGGATGGCGGAGTATGATGCCAGAGAGATCAAGGTATATGGAAGAGGGTTTACGGATGTGACGGAATACGGCAGACCGTTTGCCAGCTGGTTCCCGGAATATTTTGCAAAGCTGGATGGAATCAATAAGATATTTCTGATCCTGGCGGTAAGCGGACTTCTGGTATGGATCCTGCTGGCATTATGGGCCTTAATCAAGAAAAAAAAGGAGCTGAAGGATCCGCTCTTTGTGGCAGGGATCCTGAACTGCTGTTTTCTGTTCTGGCTTTTCAGTGCGCCGCTGATCCGATATGGCTGTGTGTTTTTGTGGCTTGCGGCTGTGCTTCCATGGGGGCTGCTTTATTTAAGGATCAGTCCGCAGACAGACCGCTTTCGTTTATATTTTGTCATGGTATGTCTGCTAGGAGCCTATAAGGCGGGAGCCTTTGGAAGAGAGCTTTTGGATACGGCAACTGCCAGATACCTTGTATTTCAAAAGGATTACGAGAATTATGAAACGATCTCCTATGAACTGCATGGATATACTTTTTATTATCCCAGGGAGGGAGACAGAACAGGATATGAGGATTTCCCCTCTTCCCCGGCAAAGGCTGAGGACATTTTCAGAGGGAATACCATAGAAGAGGGCTTTCGGGATGTACTTCATTCCAAATAGCCTCAGATAAGAGAAAGGGACAGGAAAGGAGAAGCTCCAAAGGAGCGTACAAGGAAATGGAAAAAACAGATAAGATTTATGTGGCAGGACACAGAGGGCTGGTGGGAAGCGCCATTGTCAGAAACCTGAAAGCAAAGGGCTATGAAAATGTGATCGGGCGTACCCACAAGGAGCTTGATCTGAAGGATCAGGCAGCAGTGAGAGCCTTTTTCGAACAGGAAAAGCCGGATGTTGTAGTGCTGGCAGCAGCAAAGGTAGGAGGGATCAATGCAAATAATACCACGCCTGCTGATTTTGCATACGAAAACATGCAGATCCAATGTAATGTGATCGAATGCTGTCACAGATACCATGTAAAGAAACTGCTGTTCTTGGGCAGCACCTGTATTTATCCCAGAATGGCGCCCCAGCCAATTCCGGAGGACGCACTTTTGACCGGCCCCCTGGAAGTGACAAATGAAGCCTATGCGATTGCCAAAATTGCAGGACTTGAAATGTGTAAATTCTTTAAGAGACAATATGGAGATGATTTTATCAGCTGTATGCCTACAAATCTTTATGGCCCATATGATAATTATGACCTCCAGGGATCACATGTCATGCCTGCAATGATCCGGAAGTTCCATGAGGCAAAGGTTCAGGGAGCACCTACGGTTGAACTTTGGGGAACAGGAACACCTCTCCGCGAGTTTCTGTATGTAGATGATATGGCAGATGCCTGCGTATTCCTCCTGGAAAATTATGAAGGAGAACAGCATGTAAACATTGGAACAGGAAAGGAAGTTACCATTAAGCAGCTTGCAGAGACAGTGAAAAGAGTTGTGGGCTATGAGGGAGAGATCGTATGGAATAAGGATATGCCGGACGGTACACCCAGAAAGCTGACGGATGTTACAAAGCTTCACAGCCTTGGATGGAGCCATAAGGTAGAGCTTGAAGAAGGAGTGAAGCTTGCCTATGATTGGTTTAAAGAGAACGTCCAGGATGCAAGAATGTAAAGAAAACGAAAAAATGATATAATTGAAAAAAAGAACTTTTAGCACGAGGTGGCCTGCTAAAAGTTCTTTTTTTACCAAAAATGGTAGGTAAAAACGTTACCTACCATTTGATAGATTTTTTCGTAGATTATTTTAATCTAGGAAATACATTTTTATCAATATATTATTATTTTAACTATATTTAAAACTGAAACTATCTTAAAAACATATAAACTATAACATTTATAAAAATATCTGTCAATAAATATGGCGTAAAAGGATATAATCTGTCATTTTTTTGTTTGAAATAAATAAAAGGCATTTATAAGTAAGAAAAAGCAAAAATAAAGGGTCACTAAGTGGTCAGAAGGGAGAGGCTATGCCAAGAAAAGGCGAAAATATACGCAAGCGAAAAGACGGAAGATGGGAAGGAAGGCTGATTCTCACACTGGAGACCGGAGAAAAGAAGGTACGTTCTGTTTATGGACGATCCTATACAGAAGTCAAAAAGAAGATGCTGATAAAAAAAGGCGAGTTATGTACCGTCATTTCCATAGAAGAAAAATCTAAATTAGTAGGGATTACATTTGGGCAGGCAGCAGAGGAATTTCTTTCTGAAAGCTATTAGACTAAAAAATATTACAAGCGAATGTATCGAACGGGAATTATCATTTGCCTGTATGACGCTTTCGGAAAGTGTACAAAAAAGTATTTATTCCGTTCTGGATCATATTCTGTCTTATGCAGAGATAAAATATCACTTTTCTAAACCTATTATTAAGGTTGTTCAAAAGCGTCAGAAAGATATTCCGAAGTTAATTTTGCAAAAATAATTCAAACAGAAGTTACTTTTGCAAAACGGAAGTTAAATTTGCTATTTACCTTTGCTATTTACCCCCAGTTTTACTTATTTGGAAAAAGTATCATTCTAAAAAACATATTACAGGAAAAAACAACAAAATACTTTGAAAATCTGTTGCAAAAATGACAAACTGCGGCCTAATATAAATATATTAGGAGGCGCAGGTGTATGTTGTATAGAAAAATAGAGAAAGAAATCTGTAAATGGATTGCAAATGATAAAAAAGCCTTATTGATTGATGGTGCAAGACAAGTAGGAAAAACGTATATCATTCGAAAGGTGCTTGAAAATGAGAACTGCGAATATATTGAATTCAATCTTTTGAAAACACCTTCACTTGTTGATTTGCTTGCGAAAAGCGAAACGGTCGATGATTTGATCGCCAATCTCTCTCTGTTTGCAGACAAACCGTTTCATCGTGGAAAAACATTTTTGTTTTTTGATGAGATACAGGAATTTAAAGAGCTAGCAACAAAAATTAAGTTTTGGGTGGACGAAGGCTCATTCCGTTATGTGTTCAGCGGTTCACTTCTTGGCGTGGAACTGAAAAATATAAAATCTGCGCCTGTTGGATATCTGAAAACATTTACGATGTATCCTCTTGACTTCGAGGAATTTTTGCAAATTTACAATTTTTCCCAAGACCTCAGGGCATCACTTTATCGTTCGTTTGCTGAAAGAAAGCCTGTAAATGAATCTGTCCATGAGCGTATGATGCAAATTTTTAATATGTATTTGAATGTGGGCGGTATGCCATCAGTGGTGGAAACATTCAAAGAAACAAGAAATCTGGAGGATGTGATTGCAGAACACAATGATATTGTAATGCAGTACAAAAAAGATTTTACTCGTTACGAAACAGAGGACAGGAAACCATATCTGACAAAGATTTATGATTTAATTCCAGCCGAGCTTAATAATAGTAATAAACGTTTTAATTTTGCGGACTTGAAAAAAGGCCTTCAGTATTCACGCAGCGAGGACAATTTCATCTGGCTCGCAAATGCGGGTGTTGCACTTCCTGTATATAATGTTGCAGCGCCGACAATTCCTCTTTTGCTCAACGCTAAAAGCAGTCTATTTAAATTGTTCTTATCTGATGTTGGAATGTTGACAAGCCTTTATGGTAGAGCTACCAAAAAGCAGCTTTTGTCCGACGATCAAGACATCAATAATGGTGCATTATATGAAAATGTGGTTGCACAAGAATTGAAAGTACATGGATTTAAGCTGTATTATTATAATAGTAAAAAATTTGGTGAATTGGATTTTGTTATTGAATATAAAGGTAAGGTGCTACCAATTGAGGTAAAAAGCGGTAAGAACTATCCGCGGCACTCGGCACTCAGTAATGTTATGGAAATATCCAATTATTCTATAGAAGAAGCCTTTGTTTTGTCAAACTTTAATGTTGAGGTAAAAGGCAATATTGTATATTATCCGATTTATATGCTGATGTTCATTGAGGAAGAAGGCATTAAATTACCCGAGGTAGATTTAGTTGATCTATCTGAGGTGCAGTAATTATAAAAATTGGTTGTGGAACTTTTGGTTATGCCCCGTTTCCCTGATATCTGGCAAGCTGGGCTTTCAGGTCGGCAATCAGAGCTGCCTGCTCATTAATTGTGTCATCCTTCTCAGCAAGATAAGGAGACTGATTTGGATCACCGGTTTCAGATTTCGATAAGGCTCGCCCTTTTTCAGCTGATCAAATTCTTTGAAGAAGTTGTGCAGGTTTGCAGATCTGGGAAAAAATGCCTGCTTTTTAAGGATGAAAAAGCAGGCAGTTTTTGTTTATTTCTCAGTTTTTTTGTGATCCATAGCGGCTTTGATAAAGCCCTTAAACAGCGGATGCGGTCTGTTGGGCCTTGATTTCAGTTCAGGATGTCCCTGGGTGGCAACAAAGAAAGGATGATCCGGCAGCTCGCACATTTCCACGATCCTTCCGTCAGGAGAAAGACCGGAAAGCTTCATGCCGTGTTCTGTCAGAGCAGAGCGGTAATCATTGTTGACTTCGTAGCGGTGTCTGTGTCTTTCGTGAATGGTTTCTTCTCCGTAAAGCTCATAAGCTTTTGAGGTCTTGTCCAGTACGCAGGGATAAGAGCCAAGCCTGAGGGTTCCACCAATGTCTTCTACGCCGTTCTGATCGGGCATAAGTGCAATGACGGGATGGGTGGTAGAAGGATCCAACTCAATACTGTGCGCATCATTAAAGCCTACTACATTGCGTGCAAATTCCACAATAGAAAGCTGCATGCCGAGGCAGAGACCGAGAAAAGGAATTTTATGGGTTCTTGCGTAAGTGATGGCACAGAGCTTGCCGTCAATTCCTCTTGGGCCAAAGCCGCCCGGAACCAGGATGCCATTTACATCAGCGAAAAGAGCATCTGCATTTTCGGGTGTGACGGTTTCAGAATCAATCCATTTTAAATGAACGGTAACATGATTGGGGATACCGCCGTGCTTAAGGGCTTCCACAACGCTGATATAGGCATCGTGAAGCTGAACATATTTCCCTACAATGGCAATGGTTACATCATCCGTAGGATTGCGCATATCCTGAACCATGGACTTCCACTCGGTCAGGTCAGGCTCCGGACAGTCAAGATTTAAACATTCGCAGGCAACCTGTGCAAGATGCTCGTTTTCCATGGCAAGAGGCGCTTCATACAGATATTCAACGTCAAGGTTTTGAAGAACATGATTGTTGGGTACATTACAGAATAAAGCAATTTTGTCTTTAATACTCTGGGTAAGGGGATGCTCGCTTCTGCAAACAATGATATCGGGCCATATTCCCATTCCCTGCAGCTCTTTTACGCTGGCCTGGGTAGGCTTTGTCTTCATTTCCTGGGAAGCCTTCAGATAAGGGATCAGGGTCACATGGATCAGAATAGCATTTTCATGTCCGATCTCATGCTGGAACTGGCGGATAGACTCTAAAAAGGGCTGGCTTTCAATGTCTCCCACCGTGCCGCCTACTTCGATAATGGCAATTCTGGTCTCTTCATCAGAAAAGTTGCGGTAAAAGCGGCTCTTGATCTCATTGGTGATATGAGGAATGACCTGTACGGTTCCGCCGCCGTAATCGCCGCGGCGTTCCTTTTGAAGAACGGACCAGTAGATCTTACCGGTAGTCACGTTAGAATTTTTGTCCAGATTTTCATCAATAAATCGCTCGTAATGCCCCAGATCAAGGTCTGTTTCTGTTCCGTCTTCCGTAACAAAAACCTCGCCATGCTGAATGGGGTTCATGGTGCCGGGGTCAATGTTGATATAGGGGTCAAACTTCTGCATGGTTACTTTGTAGCCTCTGGCCTTCAACAGCCTACCTAAAGAAGCGGCTGTGATTCCCTTGCCTAGTCCGGAAACAACGCCGCCCGTTACAAATACATATTTTACCGCCATAGTTACTCCTTAGTTTGTATAATTTACTGTGCCATAAAAAAGAAAAAGACACTATGAGCCATTGTCATAGCACCTTTGCAATTACAGAAAAATTTTAGCACTGGGGAAAAATGCTGTCAACAAAATTTTATAAATTTTTGATATTCATTCATTCCTTTTTTATGGATTAATTAAAAGAGCTGTGCTACAATAAAAAACAGTATATACGGGATGGCTCCGGGCAGGATATGCCAAGGAGAGGGAGGGATAATGAGAGTCGGATTTGACAATGAAAAGTACTTAAAGATGCAGTCTGAGCATATCGAGGAGAGGATCAGCAAATTTGGAGATAAATTATATCTGGAGTTTGGGGGAAAGCTGTTCGATGATTTTCACGCCTCTCGCGTCCTTCCGGGATTTGAACCTGACAGCAAGCTCCGGATGCTTATGAAGCTTTCGGACAGAGCAGAAATTATTATTGTCATAAATGCAGCCGATATCGAAAAGAATAAAGTAAGAGGAGATCTGGGGATCACTTATGATGAGGATGTCCAGAGACTGATGAAGGAATTTGAGAGCCGCGGCTTATATGTTGGCAGCGTTGTGTTGACACATTTTGCCGGACAGGTAGGAGCTGTTGCTTTTAAGGAAAAGCTGGAAAGAAAAAATGTGAAGGTTTACCTGCACTATACAATAGAAGGGTATCCGTCCAATATTCCGCTGATTGTCAGCGACGAGGGATATGGAAGGAATGAATATATTGAAACGACAAGACCCTTAGTGGTTGTGACAGCTCCGGGGCCCGGAAGCGGGAAAATGGCTACCTGCCTTTCGCAGCTTTACCATGACAATAAAAGAGGGATCAAGGCGGGATACGCTAAATATGAGACTTTCCCGATCTGGAACATTCCTTTGAAGCATCCGGTCAATCTGGCATATGAAGCGGCAACGGCAGATCTGAATGATATCAATATGATCGATCCGTTTCACCTGGAGGCTTATGGGGAAACGGCTGTTAATTACAACCGGGATATAGAGATCTTTCCGGTGCTCAATGCGATTTTTGAAGGGATCTATGGAGAAAATCCTTATAAATCCCCTACGGACATGGGCGTCAATATGGCGGGAAACTGCATTGTGGATGATGCCGTGTGTCAGGAAGCGTCCTACATGGAAATCATCAGGCGCTATTATACTGCAGTGAATAACGTTGTGAAGGGAAAGGGCAGTGAAAATGAAGTTTATAAGATCGAACTTCTGATGAAACAGGCCAAGATCACAACGGATGACAGAAAGGTGACAGTAGCGGCACGGGAGAGAGAGCAGAAGCTTCATGTACCCACAGCGGCTATTGAACTGGCAGATGGAACCATTATCACCTCCAAAACCACAGATCTTCTGGGAGCATCAGCCGCACTTTTACTGAATGCGCTTAAATTTCTGTGCGGTGTGGATCATGACACGCATCTGATCTCACCGGAAGCCATTGGGCCGATCCAGGAACTGAAAACAAAGTATCTGGGAGGCAAAAATCCCAGACTCCATACGGATGAGGTCCTGATCGCACTGTCCATTTCCGCTTTGAATGATGAAAATGCGAGAAAGGCGTTAGAGCAGCTTCCCAAATTAAAGGGCTGTCAGGTGCATACCTCTGTCATGCTTTCGGATGTGGATACTAAAACGTTTAAAAAGCTGGGTGTGGATTTAACCAGTGAACCAATATTAAAAGGAAAGAGTAACTAAATGAGTGAGAATAATTTAAACCAGTATGATGGAGGAACAGGCGGGAACACAGGCCCCGCAGGGAACGGCGGCAGCGGCGGCCCGGGAGGAAACGGCTCCGGGAAGGATCCCAAAAAACAAAATATCATTATGTTTGCCATTGCAGCGCTGATTTCTCTGCTTCTGGTGAGCTCCTTTGTCAAGCTTTTAACAGGGGATTCCGAAAAGGAAATCACCTATAACGAATTTATCACCATGCTGGATGAGGAAAAAATAGAATCGGTTATTGTAGGTCCTGACCGGGTATATGTACAGCCTAAGGCTGAAAAGGGAAATCAGTCTCCCCTTCTTTACCTGTATGGAGTAAATCCTTCTGTCACATATTATACCGGTAAAATAGAAGATGACGACACCCTTACGGCAAGGCTGTTAGAGCATGGAGTAGAGGTAAAGGGGCAGGTTGCCGATGGATCTGCAGCGGTGCTGAGTTTCCTGCTTTCCTATGTATTCCCGTTTTTGCTAATGTGGGTGCTGCTGAGCTTTCTGTTTCGGAAAATGTCCAAGGGCGGAGGCCCCATGGGCGTTGGAAAGAGCAACGCAAAGGTCTATGTACAGAGAGAAACCGGCATTACCTTTCAGGATGTGGCAGGTGAGGACGAGGCCAAGGAATCTCTGCAGGAGGTAGTGGACTTTTTGCATAACCCGGGGAAATATGCCAAGATCGGTGCGAAGCTTCCTAAGGGAGCTTTGCTGGTAGGCCCCCCCGGTACCGGTAAAACCCTGCTGGCCAAGGCTGTTGCAGGGGAAGCCAAGGTTCCGTTCTTTTCCCTTTCCGGATCGGATTTTATAGAGCTTTATGTAGGTGTGGGAGCTTCCCGTGTAAGAGATCTGTTTAAGGAAGCCACCAAGAATGCGCCTTGTATTATTTTTATTGATGAGATTGACGCCATCGGCAGAAGCCGTGACAATAAATACGGCGGCGGAAATGAAGAGCGGGAGCAGACCTTAAACCAGCTTCTTTCAGAGATGGATGGCTTTGATACCTCCAAGGGAATTCTGGTATTGGGGGCAACGAACAGACCGGAGATCCTGGATAAGGCATTGCTTCGTCCGGGACGGTTTGACAGAAGAATTATTGTGGATAAGCCGGATCTGAAGGGGCGCGTGGAAATTTTAAAGGTTCACGCAAAGGATGTCCATTTAGATGAAAGCGTAGATCTGGATGCCATTGCGCTGGCAACCAGCGGGGCGGTTGGTGCAGATCTTGCCAATATGATCAACGAGGCTGCGATCAACGCCGTGCAGCATGGAAGAGAATTTGTGTCCCAGAAGGATCTGTTTGAGGCAGTAGAGCAGGTACTGGTAGGAAAGGAAAAGAAGGATCGCATCATGAGTATGGAAGAGCGCAAGATCGTATCCTATCATGAGGTGGGGCATGCCCTGATCAGTGCGCTCCAGAAAAATTCAGAACCGGTGCAGAAGATCACCATTGTTCCCAGAACTATGGGAGCGCTTGGATATGTGATGCAGGTGCCTGAGGAAGAAAAGTATTTACAGACGAAGGAAGAACTTCATAACAGACTGGTTGGACTTTTGGGAGGCCGGGCAGCAGAGGAACTGGTTTTTGGCAATGTAACAACAGGGGCGGCCAACGATATTGAACAGGCAACCAATATTGCAACCAACATGATCACCAGATTTGGAATGAGCAAACGCTTTGGTCTGATGGGGCTTGCAACGGTGGAAAGCGAATATCTGGGCGGCGGTGCAAGGCTTACCTGCAGCGACAGAACAGCGGCAGATGTAGATACCGAAGTGATGGAGACCCTGAAGGAATGCTATGAGGAAGCCAAGGAAATGCTTTCCGGGAATCGGGAGCTCATGGATAAGCTGGCAGCCCATCTGATCGAGAAGGAAACCATAAGCGGTAAGGAATTTATGAAGATCTACCGTGCAGAAAAGGGAATTCCGGAGCCGGAAGAGAAAGAGGAATCAAAGCTGCAGCAGGAAACGGAAAAGCAGGAGGCAGAGCAGAACGAAGCAAAGGAGAAGGAAGCAGAGCCTTTGCAGCAGGAGCCTGAAATACAGGAAAGGGAAGAAAAGCCTGTGTCAGAAGCGCCAAGAGGCCGTTTTTCCGGAACATCCACGGATATATTTCAATAAATAAAAGGGCACCAGAAGCGGAGTAACAGCTGTTTTCTGGTGCCATCTTTACTTATAAGGAGAAAAGAGATGTTTGATTTTCAGGAGGAACTGAAAAAGCTTCCTCATTGCCCGGGTGTCTATATCATGCATGATGCAAACGACAATATTATTTACGTCGGAAAAGCGATCAATCTGCATAATCGCGTCAGATCCTATTTTCGGAAAAATATCGGGAGGGGACCTCAGATCGACAAGATGGTGACTTTGATTGCCCGTTTTGAATATATTGTAACCGACTCGGAACTGGAAGCTCTTGTTCTGGAAAATAACCTGATCAAGGAGCACAGCCCTAAATATAACACCATGCTGAAGGATGATAAAACCTATCCCTACATTAAGGTGACAGTTTCAGAGGACTATCCAAGGGTATTGTTCTGTCGGCAGATGAAGAAGGATCGTTCCAGGTATTTCGGCCCCTATACCAGCGCAGGGGCGGTAAAGGATACGATTGAACTGATCAACAAGCTTTTCTGCCTGAGAACCTGCAATCGAAATCTGTCAAAAGAAGTGGGAGGTGAAAGAGCATGTCTTAATTATCATATCGGTCAGTGCCTGGCGCCCTGTCAGGGAAAGATTACCCGGGAAGAATATCAGGAGCAGGTAAAAGGGGCTCTTGCCTTTTTAAATGGAAATTATCAGGATACATTAAAAGAGCTGGAACAAAAAATGCAGCGGGCATCGGAAAATCTGGAATTTGAAGAGGCCATCAGATACCGGGATCTGTATAACAGCGTAAAGCAGATCGCATCCAAGCAGAAAATGGAAGAAAGTGATGGGGAGGATAAGGACATCATTGCGCTGGCCTGCGATGACAGGGATGCGGTAGTCCAGGTATTTTTTGTCAGAGGGGGAAAGCTGATCG
>FR894541.1:81113-91487 GCA_000436115.1 Firmicutes bacterium CAG:534
TTTGTAAAGCAGTTTTATGCAGGAACGCCCTTTATTCCCAGGGAACTGATCCTGCAGGAAGAGATTGAGGATATTCAGGTCATAGAACAATGGCTGACCGGGAGGAAAGGCAGCAGGGTTTATATCAGGATCCCCAAGATCGGAGCAAAGGAAAAACTGGTGGAGCTTGCGGCGAAAAATGCCATGCTGGTTCTTTCACAGGATAAGGAGCGTATCCGCAGGGAGGAAGGAAGAACCATCGGAGCGGTAAAGGAGATCGCTTCCCTTCTGGGACTCGAGGAAGTAAACAGAATGGAGGCCTTTGATATTTCCAATATCAGCGGCTTTGCCAATGTGGGATCCATGGTGGTTTTTGAAAAGGGAAAGCCCAAGAAAAGCGACTATCGGAAATTTAAGATCAAAACCGTGTCGGGGCCGGATGATTATGCCTGCATGAAGGAAGTGCTTACCAGAAGGTTTACACATGGCATGGAGGAAAGAAAAATTCTGGATGACAAAGAGCTGGAAAATGAATTTGGAAGCTTTACAAAGTTCCCGGATCTTCTGATGATGGATGGCGGAAGAGGACAGGTTAACATTGCGCTCCAGGTTTTGGAAGAGCTTCGGCTGAACATTCCCGTCTGCGGCATGGTAAAGGATGATAATCATAATACAAGAGGGCTATACTTTAACAATAAAGAGATTGACATTGACAGGAGAAGCGAGGGCTTTAAATTAATTACCAGAATTCAGGATGAAGCCCACAGATTTGCCATTGAATACCACAGATCCCTTCGATCCAAAGCCCAGGTAAAATCTGTACTGGACGAGATCCCCGGGGTAGGGCCGACGCGGCGCAAAGCTTTAATGAAGCATTTTGCCTCCATTGAAGAAATAAAGCAGGCAGAGTTTGAAACGCTGCTGGAGGCAGAGGGAATGAACCGGGCGGCGGCGCAGTCGGTTTATGATTTTTTTCATAATCAGGACAAAAATTGAACAACAGAGCAGTTTTATGGTATACTATATTCGGTTTTTGTTTACGGAAAAGATTTGTTTGACACAAGAAGGAGGCTTTGGGGATGAAGAGAATAGGATTGTTAACCAGTGGCGGTGACTGTCAGGCATTAAACGCAGCTATGCGTGGCGTGGTAAAATGTCTGGTAAACAGCGGAGAAGAAGTTGAAATTTATGGCTTTTTGGACGGCTACAGAGGTCTGATCTACGGAAATTTCCGCATGTTGGAGGGAAAGGATTTTTCCGGAATTCTTACGAAGGGCGGCACGATCCTTGGAAGCTCCCGTACTCCTTTTAAAACCATAAAGGATCCTGATGAAAACGGACTTAACAAGGTAGAGGCCATGAAGCAGAATTATTATAAGCTCTGCCTGGACTGCCTTGTGATCCTGGGAGGCAACGGAACCCATAAGACAGCCAATCTGCTTCGCCAGGAAGGGCTCAATATCATTACGCTTCCCAAGACCATTGACAATGACCTGTGGGGAACAGATATGACCTTCGGCTTCCAGAGCGCAGTAAACATTGCAACGGATGCGATTGACTGCATCCATACAACAGCAGCTTCCCACGGAAGAGTTTTTATTATAGAGGTTATGGGACATAAGGTAGGATGGCTGACCCTGAATGCAGGTATGGCCGGTGGGGCAGATATTATCCTTCTTCCTGAGATCCCTTATGATATTGACAAAGTGGTTCAGAAGATAGAGGAAAGAAATGCAAACGGCAGCAGGTTTACGATCCTTGCAGTAGCGGAGGGAGCAATCTCCAAGGAGGATGCAAAGCTTTCCAAGAAAGAATATAAAGAGAAAATGAAAGGCTATAAATTCCCTTCGGTATCTTATGAGCTGGCACAGCAGATCGAAGAGAAGACCGGACATGAGGTCAGGGTGACGGTGCCCGGCCACACACAAAGAGGAGGAAGCCCCTGTGCATATGACAGAGTCTTTGCAAGCCGGCTCGGCGCAGAAGCAGGAGCGCTGATCTTAAAGGGCGAATACGGCTTTATGGTGGGATATAAAAACAGGGAGATCGTAAAGGTTCCTCTAGAAGAGGTTGCCGGTAAGCTGAAGATGATCGCACCGGACGCTTCTATTGTGCAGGAAGCAAAATTGATGGGAATCTGCTTTGGAGATTAAGGAATGTCATATACAGCGCTCTATCGAAAATTTCGGCCTGCTGTTTTTGAAGATGTAAAAGGGCAGGAGCATATTGTTACTACATTAAAAAACCAGATCAGGGCAGAGCGCATCGGACATGCGTATCTGTTTTGCGGAACCAGGGGTACAGGAAAAACAACCATTGCGAAGATCTTTGCAAGAGCGGTCAACTGCGAGCACCCGGTGGATGGAAGTCCCTGTGGGGAATGCGCTGCCTGTAAAGCCATTGCGGCAGGCGCTTCCATGAATGTAATTGAAATTGACGCTGCATCTAACAACGGCGTGGATAACATCCGGGAAATTGTAGATGAAGTTTCCTATTCTCCCGCAACCGGAAAATATAAGGTTTATATTATCGATGAGGTACACATGTTGTCCATCGGAGCCTTTAACGCTCTTTTAAAGACGCTGGAGGAACCTCCTTCTTATGTGATCTTTATTCTGGCTACAACGGAAGCGCATAAGATCCCGGTAACGATCCTGTCCAGGTGCCAGCGGTACGACTTCAAAAGAATTACCATAGACACTATTTCTGAAAGGATAAAGGAGCTTACAGAAAAAGAACAGGTTCAGATTGAGGAAAAGGCGGTCCGTTATATTGCAAAAATGGCAGACGGATCCATGCGTGATGCTTTGAGCCTTCTGGATCAGTGCATTGCATTCCATTTTGGGCAGGAGCTCACCTACGATAAAGTGCTGGATGTGCTGGGAGCAGTGGATACGGAGGTTTTCAGCCGGCTTTTAAGGATCATCCTTGAAGGAAATGTAACGCAGGCGATAGAGCTTTTGGAGGAAATTGTAGTTAAAGGACGGGAGCTGACGCAATTTGTGGCAGATTTTACCTGGTATCTGAGAAATCTGCTTCTTATAAAAACAGCGGACGGCATTGAAGATATTATAGACATGTCCACAGAAAATCTGGCCAGGCTTAAGGAAGAAGCCAAGATGGCGGAAAATGATGTGATCATGCGGTACATCAGAGTGCTTTCAGAGCTTTCCGGACAGCTTCGGTTTGCAACCCAGAGAAGGATCCTGGTAGAAATGACATTGATCAAGCTTTGCAGACCGGCAATGGAAACGGATCTGCAGTCCCTGACAGACAGGATCCGTCAGCTGGAAGAAAAAATAGAAAACGGATTACCCATATCGGCACAGGCTCTTTCCGGACTTTCTGCCCAGGGGGCTTTGCAGGCTGAACACAGGGAACGGGCTCCGCTGCCGGCGGCTATTCCTGCGGATGTGCAGGAGGTTACGGGAAAATGGCCGGCTATCATAGCACAGACTTCCATGCCTATGAAGGCTTACCTGAAAGATTCTTATACCAGCCTGGGCGGCGACGGAAGCCTGCTGGTGGTGCTGAAACCCACGGACGGCAGCCTTAATTCAACATATTTTAAGGAAGCAGCGCATAAAGAAGAGCTGGAGAGGCTGGTTTCTGATTATGTGGGGAAGGAAGTCAAGATCACCATACCCGAAACGAATCAGGGAAGAGATCCCAGAGAAATTTATCCGGATCTGACAGAGGCGATCGGCCAGGCAATCCATATGGAAGTAGAAGAAGTGGAAGAGGATGAGCTGTCCGATTTTTAGAGATCAACTTTAGGTTGCAATCACACAGCTTATAATAGTAAAATACACATACAAGTTTAGAGTTGGAGGTTTAAGATGGCAAAGCGTGGAGGATTTCCGGGGGGAATGCCCGGCAATATGAATAACCTGATGAAGCAGGCGCAGAGAATGCAGCGTCAGATGGAAGAAAATCAAAAGGAGCTTGAGACCAAGGAGTTTACAGCAAAAGCAGGAGGCGGCGCCGTAGAGGTAACCGTCAGCGGCAAGAAGGAAGTAACAAAGGTAAAGCTGTCTGCTGAGGTTGTAGATCCTGATGATATTGAAATGCTGGAAGATCTGGTAATGGCGGCTACCAATGAAGCACTGAGGATGGCCGAAGAAGCAAATGCAGAAGTGATGAACAAAATGGCGGGTGGTCTTGGTCTGGGAGGAGGCTTACCCTTTTAATGGATTTATACAGCGGACATATCAATAAGTTAATAGATGAACTGTCCGGGCTTCCGGGCATTGGTTCCAAATCGGCACAGCGCCTGGCTTTTCATTTGATTAACATGCCGAAAGACAAGGTGGAGCGTCTGGCAAAAACGATCCTGGAGGCAAAGGAAAATGTTCGTTACTGTAAGGAATGCTTTACACTGACAGACAAAGAGATATGCCCGGTCTGCGCTGACAGGAGAAGGGATCACGGCACGATCATGGTAGTGGAGAATACCAGGGATCTTGCAGCCTATGAAAAGACCGGAAAATATGAAGGGGTCTATCATGTACTGCACGGGGCGATCTCTCCCATGCTTGGAATAGGGCCTGGGGACATCAGGCTGAAGGAACTGATCGCCAGGCTGGAAGGGCCGGTAACGGAAGTGATCATAGCCACAAATTCAAGCCTGGAGGGTGAGACAACGGCAATGTATATCAGCAAGCTGATCAAGCCAACCGGAATTAAGGTAACCAGAATTGCCAGCGGCGTACCGGTGGGCGGAGATCTGGAGTATATTGACGAGGTAACGCTGCTTCGTGCTTTAGAGGGCAGAACAGAACTATAAAAACGATATATGGGGGCAGAAAAATGAAAAAAGAACTGTTTGGAAAGACAAAAGACGGCCAGGAAATTTATAAATACTGGTTGGAAAACGGAAAAGGAATGAAAGCTGGTGTGATCAATTACGGAGCGATTTTAGTAAATCTGTTTGTACCGGATGGAAAGGGAACAGCAGAAGATGTGGTGCTTGGGTATGATACCCTGGAGCCTTATTTTACCAACGGAAGCTTTTTTGGCGCCACAATAGGGCCTAATGCAAACCGCATCGGGGGAGCTGCATTTGAACTGGATGGAGTAACCTACAAACTTTGCGTAAATGATGGTAAAAATAATCTTCACAGCGATATGGAGCTGGGCTATCATAAGCGGATCTGGAAGGCAGAAGAAGGAAAAGAAAGCGTCACATTTTCCATTGAGGATGCAGACGGATGCATGGGCTTTCCGGGAAATAAAAAGGTAAGCGTTACATATACGGTTACGGAAGAAAATGAACTTAGGATCCATTATCATGCTGAGAGCGATAAAAAGACCATCATCAACATGACAAATCATTCTTACTTTAACCTGTCAGGAGCAGGAAAAGGAAAGATCCACGATCATGTTCTGCAGCTGAAGGCTTCAAATTACACGCCGATTGTTCCGGGGGCCATCCCTACGGGAGAAATCGCTCCTGTAGCGGGAACACCCTTTGATTTTACAAGCGCAAAGCCGGTAGGACGGGATATTGATGCTGATAATGATCAGCTTAAGATGACAGGGGGCTATGATCACAACTGGGTGATCGATGGTGCAGACGGCAGCATCCGAAGCTTTGCGGTTGTCACTGATCCGGCCAGCGGACGTACCATGGAGGCCTTTACGGATCTTCCGGGAGTACAGTTTTACGCAGGAAATTCCATTGCGCCTCATGCCGGAAAGGGCGGTGCAGAATACGCAGGAAGAAGCGGCCTGTGTCTGGAAACGCAGTATTATCCTGATACGGCAAATAAGCCGCAGTTTCCTTCTGCAGTTTTCGGACCGGACAGGAGCTATGACACCACTACGATTTATAAATTCAGTTAAATAGATGCCGGAGGATTGACAAGGCAGAACTGTCCTTGTCAATCTTTCTTTGTACCATAGGAATAAGCTTTGTGGCACTTTTTGACGATGCTTTACATCTTTTCTTTGGCAGAGGTTGTGATAGACTAAAAGAAAATGCCAGGGGAAAAGATGAAATTACCGCAAGTGATCAAACGAATGGAAAACACAGACAGTCAGTGCCGGATCTATGTGGAAGATTATGTACATACATATCTGAATGAACTGAAAAGAAAAAGCGAGTTGCTTCCCATCAGGGCAGCGCTTTTCGGAAGGGTTCTGCGCAGAGAGGACAAGTGCTATTATTTCATTTACGGAGCCTGCTGTGTGATCGATGAGATAGAGGAAGGCAGATGTGAGGAACAGGTCAGAAACGATTATTTTTCAGAATACGACCTGATCGGCTATGTCAATATTTATGGGGAAAAGGATACAGAGGAGCCTAAGGGCTATTATGTATTTTATGAATCCAATGAGCCTATGCAGAATTATCTCATTTCCTGCTATGAACGGGAAAAGAAAAAGGAAGCGGCAAAGAGGAAGAAGGCTTCTGTGAAAGAAAAGAAAGGCTTTGATCCCATAGACCTTTTAAAAAGCTTTCTTTATGGAGTATGTGTGATCCTTACAGCCATTGCAGTCCTTGCCGTGAACGATTATCATAAAATGCAGGGGTTCACACAGGCAGCGGAAAGAGCAGTATTTATGGCGGATACTCTGCAGGGCTGATAGCGGAGACGAAGCAGCACAAAGGATTTGGAGACTTATCTATGTCAAGGATACAGAATTTTTGGAAAGAAAGAGAAAGAACACAAAGCGGTTCCAGAAGCATTGACTATAAGGAAAAGATACGGAGCCATAAGCTCACCCTTTTTTACAGAGCCGTGCTCTGTATTCTGCTGATCGTTGCAGTAGCTGCTTTTTTGCTGGTTCAGTGGCGGGATAAGGTGTTTACGGAAAATGTTACCACATCCTCCGTGCCGGTGACAGTGGTGCAGGGGGCAGAGGTGAAGGATTTAGGAGGCAGCCTTCTTCTTTACAGCAAAGATGGGGCAAGCTGTATTGATACAAAGGGAAATGCGATCTGGAATCTGACCTATGAAATGCAGTCTCCCAGGATTTCAATTTCGGGGGAAACGGCCGCCATTGGAGACTATAACGGCCGTACGATTTATGTTGTAAATAAAAACGGGACCGGAGGAACCGTTAATACCAATCTGCCAATCAGAGAACTTTGCGTTTCGGAGAATGGAGTGGTGGCAGCGGTTCTGGATGACTCTGATGTGACAAGAATTTATGTATACAATGGAAATGAAAATACAGAGGAGCCGATTGTAAGGGCAAAAGCAACCATGGACAAAAGCGGGTATCCGGTGAGTATTTCTCTTACGCCTAACGGGAAGATCATGGCAGTATCCTATCTTTATGTGGACAGTGGAAGCATGAAGTCTTCTGTTGCTTTTTACAATTTTGGAGAAGTGGGGAAAAATGAAGCCGATAACTATGTCAGCGGATATGATTACCTGAATACGGTGATCCCCTATATCCAGTTTATGAATAACAGTACGGCATTTGCCGTGTCAGATGACAGGATTGTGTTTTTTAACGGTGCGGAGAGACCTACAAATGTAGCGTCCAGTCTTCTGGAAGAAGAAATACAGAGCGTATACTATAATGAAAATTATGTGGGACTGGTATTCCATGACCAGACAGGCACTGCGGCGTATCGCCTGGATGTCTATAATGCTTCGGGCAGTAAGGTGCTTTCCCAGTTTTTTGACATAGAGTATTCAAATATTATCTTTCATAAGGATCAGATCATTATCTACAGTGATCTGGAATGCCAGATCTGCAACATGAAAGGGGTAGACAAGTATTTAGGGACTTTTGATAAGACCACGTCCCTGCTGATCCCCACATCTTCCGTATATAAATATCTGGCGGTTACAAATGACTCCTTAGATCTACTGGAGCTGAAATAGTAAAGGATAAAATATGTATTATGCAGCACTGATCATAATAGCACTCATCTTTATATGGAGAATGACAGTAGGATTTAGAAAGGGAATGGTTCAGGAGATCATTTCCCTGATAGCAATGGCGGTGGCAGGAGTCTGTGTTCTGCTGATCTTTGGGGCCATTGGAAGTTATCTGAACCGGGAAATTGGAAAAGTGGTTCAGATGGTCATCGTTCTTCTGGTAGTCTGTGCGGTCTATCGTTTGATCCATGTTTTGTTTACTTCCCTGGAATTAATTTCCAAACTGCCTGTCATCAAGTGGCTTGATAAGCTGCTGGGCATCGTGATCGGCGCAGGAGAGGCGGCTTTGATCGTAGGCTTTATCATTTATTTTTTGAAAAGCTGGGGGCTGAGCGTGCTCAATGTTTAAGAGATTAAAAAAAGTCTATTGACATTTTGAACGAGAGGGATAAAATGTAGCTTATAAAAAATAAGTAAATGCAATGAGCAGGACAGGATTTTTTCCTACAGCATTTTCAGAGAGCCTTCGGCTGGTGTGAGAAGGCAGTGCCCCGAAAAAATTATCCCCTGAGAGCTGTTTGGGTGAACGCAAAGTAATCCAGAACGGAGGCCCACCGTTATAAGGGAACATATTCATCTGCACGGGCAGAGGATGTGAACAAAGTGGCCGGATGATCCGGCAATAGAAGTGGTACCGCGGGGAATAACCTTCGTCTTCTGAAAGGAAGACGGAGGTTTTTTTATATATTTTATTCCCAAAGAAAAAGAAGAGGAGAGAAAAAATAACATGAACACATTGGTAATCGTACTTGTAGCAGCCGCCTGCCTGACTGCAGGCTACATGTTTTATGGCCGCTACCTTGCAAAAAAGTGGGGTATTGATCCTAATGCAAAGACCCCGGCTGTACTGAAGGAGGACGGTCAGGACTATGTTCCCACAAACGGATGGACCGTTTTCGCCCATCAGTTTTCTTCCATTGCAGGTGCAGGCCCTGTGACCGGAGCGATCCAGGCAGCAGTATTCGGATGGGTTCCCGTCCTTCTGTGGATTGTCTTAGGAGGCATCTTCTTTGGCGCTGTAACGGACTTTGGCGCTTTGTATGCCAGCGTTAAGAATGAAGGAAAGTCCATGGGACTTTTAATTGAAAAATATATTGGAAAAACAGGCCGGAAGCTGTTTCTTTTATTCTGCTGGCTGTTCACCCTGCTGGTTATCGCAGCGTTTGCGGATATGGTTGCAGGAACCTTTAACGCATATACCGTTACAGAAGAAGGGGTGACGCAGCTTTCAGAGGCTGCAAAAGTAAATGGTGCAGCAGGAAGCATTTCTCTTTTATTTATTGCATTTGCAGTTGTATTTGGCCTGATCCAGAAGAAATTCAAATTGACAGGCGCTAAGCAGGTTGTTGTAGGTCTGGCATGTACCGTTGCAGCACTGGTACTTGGAATGCTGCTTCCTCTTGAAGCAGGAAAGGATGCCTGGACTTATATAACGTTTGCTTATATATTCCTGGCAGCCGTTCTTCCTATGTGGCTTTTAATGCAGCCCAGGGATTATATGACCACCTTTATGTTTGCAGGAATGATCATCGGAGCAGCGGTCGGCCTTCTGGTGGCACATCCTGCCATGAATTTGCCTGCGTTTACAGGGTTCCATAATGAAAAGCTGGGAGATATGTTCCCGATCCTGTTTGTAACGGTTGCCTGCGGTGCGGTTTCCGGTTTCCACAGCCTGGTGTCCTCGGGAACATCCTCTAAGACCATTGCAAATGAAAAAGATATGCTGAAGGTTGGCTATGGCGCCATGGTTTTGGAAAGCCTTCTGGCAGTCCTTGCACTTTGCGTTGCAGGTGCAGCAGCGGCAGCAGACGGAACAGCAGCTGCTGGAACACCTTTCCAGATCTTCTCATCCGGTGTTGCTGGATTTTTGGAAATGTTTGGAATTCCGGTATATGTAGCTCAGTGTTTTATGACAATGTGCGTATCTGCACTTGCGCTTACAAGCCTTGATTCCGTTGCCAGAATCGGACGTATGTCCTTCCAGGAGCTGTTCAGCGTAGACGATATGGAGCATGCGGAAGGATGGAGAAAGGTGCTTTGCAATAAGTACTTTGCCACAGTTCTCACACTTGTCTGTGGATATATCCTGACAAAAATAGGATATTCCAATATCTGGCCCTTGTTCGGAAGCGCAAATCAGCTGCTCAGCGCGCTGGTACTGATTACCCTCTGTGTATTCCTGAAGGTTACCGGAAGACAGAATAAGACCTTATTCCCTCCGCTGATCATTATGCTGTGCGTAACCTTTACCGCTCTGGTGGAAAGAACCATCGCACTTGTAAAAGCTTACGGCGCAGGAACGGCAGTTTTTCTTGTTGAGGGATTACAGCTTATCATTGCTGTTTTATTAATGATCCTGGGTGTTGTGATTGTTGTAAATTCCGGGAAAGAGCTTGTTAAGAAAAAAGCAGGTACGGAAAAGTAAAAAATAATTGACAAATGTAAAAGAATAGTGTTATATTAAAACTCCACTCGCCAAAGAGGCGAGTGGAGTTTT
>FR894542.1:0-5270 GCA_000436115.1 Firmicutes bacterium CAG:534
GCAGGCGTGGCGGTAGGAGCAGCAGTAGGCTCCGGCGTAGCAGAAGATTCCGGTGTAGCCGTTGGAGTAGGCGCTATGGTTGGGGTGGCGCCGGGCTCCGCAGTGGCGGTAGGAGTGGGACTGATGCTTGCCCAGGGTGACATGGTCGGAAGCTCATCCAAAAATTCCAGGGAAACCGGCCTTGGAGAAGGCAGGGTAGTTAAATCTGTAAGCTTGGAATAAGAAGAAAAATCATTGCTGGCCTGTGCTAAAATATCATCCAGGGCATACTGAGCGCCTTCTACGGAATTCAGCAGCTGATCCACCTGTCCGGTCAGGGAAGTGGAGGCTCCGCTGGCATCACGGTCGAGCTGGGTCAACAGATCGTGAAGCTTGTCAAATTCCACATCCAGCTTTTCCATCGTGTCCTGGGAGTATTCCATTTCGCTGCTTGGTTCCATCTGGCCGGCAATGCCGCCGACGTCTTTTCGGCCGTTTAAAGTACCATAATTGATGCAGCCTTCAATATAGCCCATCTGGCTGCCGGCAATGCCGCCGATATTGTAGCCCACATGCTGATAGCCTACAGCGCCGTCATTGACACAGGCACGGATCAGTCCGTCATTGGTACCGGCGATGCCTCCGATGTCGGTAACGGAGGCTGCATTTTCAGTGGTAAGGATATCGGTGAGAGTTGCTTCCACATCGATGGAAGAAAGGTTGATGTCATTGCTGGAAGCAATGGTATTCACATTACTGTGGTTAGTACAGTTCGTAATACTTCCATGGTTGTTGCCGGCAATGCCGCCGATCAGATGGCTGCCATAGATGGTGCCGGAAGCGATACAGTTTGTGATCACTCCCGAGGTTTCATTCAGTCCGACGATCAATCCGGCTTCGCTGCCCCCATTGATGTCGCCGTCAGCATAGCTGTTACTGATGATCCCATAGTTGCAGCCTGCAATCAGGCCAAGGCCGGAATGAGTGCTTTCGGCCTCCAGCACGCCCCTTACGGAAAGATTATAAACCTCCCCATCCTTTTGGATATAGCGGAACAGGCCGGTATAATTGCTGCCGGCGGTCAGGGTAAAGCCGGTAATGCAATGGCCCTGTCCCAAGAAGATGCCGCCGAAGGTCGGGATGGGAGAAAAATCAGTGCCGGAAAGGTCGATGTCATTGTCCAGCACAAAAAGCTTTCCCTGTGACCAGGTGTCCATAGCGCAGCTCTGGGAAAAGGAGATCAGGTCTGCTGCAGTGGAAATATGAACAGCATCTGCGGTATCGTAGGCTGGTTTATCATCTGCCTGTACGCTCAGATAGGAAAAGGGCCAGAGCAGAGCCAGCAGAAATGCCATAAAGAGGCAGATCATTTTATATTTCAGCGTAAACTCTTTTTTATTCATCTTCATTCCTTCCTTTCTCAGGGGCGGGGGTATCCTGCTTCGTATCGGGAAGCTCCGGCGGGGAGGTGAGATCCCCTTCGTTCTCCTTATCAAGGGATTCTGCCCTTCCGGAGGTGATCATGGCCTCCATTTCACCCCGGATGATGCCGTAGAAAGCTCCGTCCATTACGCCGTTTACCTTACCGTGAAGTCTACCCTGGACACGGATGGTTCCGCTGTAGGATTTTGCTGCAAGGTTGATCCGGTTCAGCTCAAAGCTGGTATGTTCGATAATGTTATCACCAAGCACCAGGATCTGAGGAAGAACTGCAAGTACCAGGAAAATGGAGATCATGGTTCCTCTGCTCAGGCAGTCGCCGATGGCGGCAATGATGGGGTTGGTAGTAAGCTGCCCGATCAGCGCACCTGCAACGGCCAGAATGGAACCGGAGGTGAAAATGGTCGGAAATGCTTCGTTAAGCGCTTCGATAATAGCCTGTCTGGGGTGCATCTCTGCCTTCAGATCCTTGTAATGGCTGGAAATGACAATGGCATAGTCGATGTTTGCACCCATCTGGATCGAATTGACGATCAGATAACTCAGGAAGTAGAGCGGTTCGTCATACAGATAAGGGAAGGAGAAATTGATCCAGATACTTCCCTGAATGACCAGGATCAGCAGTACCGGAAGCCCTGCGGATTTAAAGGTAAACAGCAGGATGATAATTACAAACAGGGCAGACAGGATACTGATGATCAGGTTATCGTTGCTGAAGGAGGAAGAAAGGTCATAATCACTGGTGGAATTTCCCACTACATAAACGTCTTCAGGTGCATAATATTTTTCCGCTTCCTGATGGATGACCTGCAGGAAATCAAAGGTTTCCTGGCTTTCCTCCGGCAGATTTAAGTACACGACCATTCGGCTGTGCTCGTCTGTTTTGAGCTGCAGCTTGGCTTTTTCAAGCTGATCGAACAGGTCATCCAGCGTATCCTGGATATCGCCCTCCAGAGTGATATTTCCCTTTTCCATCTGATCCTTCAGAAACAGGAACATATCAAAGAGGGGAACCTGGTAATTGTCAAGTCCGTTGATGATCTGTCCGTATTGGTCGTCATTGACTGCATAGGCAGAGTAAAGGAGATTGGACAGCTCATACTCAATGCCTGCAAGCTCTGAAAATTCCCTTGGATTTAAAGCAGACGTCAGAACATAGCCATCCATGGCTTCAATGTTGGCAAGTCCCATGGCGGATTTCACTTCCGGGTATGTTTCCAGGGCGCGGAGAAGCGCTCCCTCCGATTTGTAATCGCCGGACGGAAGGATCACAGCTACCATATTGTTGGTGCCAAAGGTGCTTTTGATCTTCTGGTATGCGATCTGGCTTTCGCTCTGCTTGGCAGTGGTCAGATCCGTGTAGCTGTAGCAGTAGGGGCATTTATTGGCAAAAATGCAGGTGATCACAAGAACCACTGCAAAAAGGGGCGGAACGATAAAGCGTGTCATCACATCAAATTTTCCAATGGCAGTGATGGCAGGCAGCAGCTTACGGTGCTTCGTCTTATCGATCAGGTTGCTGAACAGCATGAGCAGTCCGGGCATCAGGGTAAATACGGATAAAAGGCTGAGCATGATAGCCTTGATCAAAACCGTTGCAAGATCCAGACCGATCTGGAAGTGCATAAAGGCAAGGGCTGCCAGACCGGATATGGTGGTCAGGGAGGAAGAGGAAATCTCCGGGATAGCCTTACTAAGCGCTGTAATGCAGGCCTCTCTGGCCGGCTGGGTCTCATGCTCGTCACTGAAACGGTGACACAGGATGATCGCATAGTCGATGGCAAGTGCAAGCTGCAGGACCACAGTAACGGAATTGGAAATAAAGGAAATGGTGCCGCAAAGGAAATTGGTTCCCATATTTAAGATGGCGGCAACTCCGAAGGTGGCAATCAGTACAGGAACCTCAGCATAGGAACGCGAGGTAAGCGTAAGGACTACCACAATAATGACCGCTGCAATGACGATGATAACCTGCATTTCGCTTTTCAGATCTGCGGCGCTGTCTTCTCCCACCTCGGTGTCTATGTAGGTATCGTAAGAGGCGAGCAGGTCTTCAATGTCATGCATGGCATCAATGCTGACCTGGTCTGTACTGGTTCCGTCAAAGGTAATCGTAAAAAGGGCGGAAGAGTTTTTGTAATGGTCTTCCGTATGGTCATATTCCACACCGGAAACACCGGAAATATCTTCTATCTCGTCCTGAAGAGTTTCGCCGGTGGCATAGGTGATATTGGATACCATCACTCTGGCAGTGCCATAGGTAATGAATTCGTCATTCATAAGCGTCAGGCCCTGTCTGGTCTCCGTATCTTCAGGCAGGTAAGTGGTGATGTCATTTTCCACCTTGACCCAGTTCGTTGAAAAGAAGCAGAATACAATGGCGAAAATGTAAAGCAGGAAAAACAGGTTGCGTTTATCAACGATAAAGGTGGCCAATTTTTCCATGGGGGTAGCTTTGGTTTCTTCTTTCATCTCGAATCGATCCTTCCCTTTATAATTTAGCTAGTGTCATTTTCCTTCACGATTATAGAAGATAGAAAAAGAAAAAACAATATACAAATCGCAGAGTTTGTTTAGCAAAATACAGCCTTTGTATGGAAATCATGACAGGAATCTGGTATTTTATTAATAAGTAAAAGATAGAAACGGAATGAGGAAGGAAACAATGCTGCCGGAAGCCTTTTTAACCAGAATGAAAAACATGCTCGGAGAAGAATATGCTGCTTTTTTGGAGAGCTATGAGCATCCCAGATATTTTTCCCTCAGGATCAACCACCTGAAGGATCCTTTTGAGGAGTCCCTGTGCCTTCTTTCCCAAAAAGAACCGGTACCCTGGGCAGAAGGGGGATATTATTATAAGGAAGAGCAGCGCCCCGGCAGACATCCCTTTCATGAAGCGGGAGCTTACTATATCCAGGAGGCAAGCGCCATGGCCCCTGCGGCCCTGCTTTCCGTAAAGCCGGGGGAGAAGGTGCTGGATCTGTGCGCAGCGCCGGGAGGCAAAAGCACCCAGCTTGGGGATGCCATGAAGGGAGAAGGCCTTCTGGTATGCAATGAGATCCACCCCCAAAGGGCCCGGATCCTTTCCGAAAATATAGAACGCATGGGCATCAGGAACGCCCTGGTTTTAAACCATGATCCGGCTGTCCTTTCCGAGCATTTTCCCCTTTATTTTGACAAGGTGCTGGTGGATGCTCCCTGCTCGGGGGAGGGAATGTTCCGCAAAAATGAAGAGGCAGTGGAAGAATGGAGCGAGGAAAATGTAAAGCTGTGCGCCCAGAGGCAGCAGGATATTCTGGAAAGCGCAGCGGGGATGGTATGTCCCGGAGGGCTTTTACTGTATTCTACCTGTACCTTTGCACCTCAGGAGGATGAGGGAGCGATTGCGGCATTTCTGATAAAGCACCCGGAATTTCACTTAAAGGAGGTGCCCCTTACCGGTGGAATGGAATGCGGAAATCCGGCTTTCCTTCGGGAAACGGAAGCGTTTCGTGGGGGCTGGGAAATGGAGAAGGAGCTTCTAAAGACGGTAAGGCTGTGGCCTCATAAGCTAAAGGGAGAGGGACATTTTGCAGCCCTATTACAGAAGGATGGAAGCAGTAAAGCAGACAGGGGCAGCAGCTTCGGGTTTGAAAAGACAGATCCGGAAAAGAAGTATCCGGAGTGGACAGAGTTTAGAAAAAGCTATTTAAAAACAGAGCTTTCCGGGGAATATCTCACATTTGGCGACCAGCTTTATCTGGTACCGGCGGAGCTTCCTTCTTTAAAGGGACTCCGGGTGCTGCGGGCAGGACTTCATCTTGGAACGCTCAAAAAGAACCGGTTTGAGCCTTCCCATGCACTGGCTCTTT
>FR894542.1:5291-11910 GCA_000436115.1 Firmicutes bacterium CAG:534
CTTAAAGCGGAAGAGGCTCTTTATTCCCTTCGGCTTACACCCAAGGAAGCTGCAGGCTATATGGCAGGGGAAACCTTTGCCGCCCAAGGAGAAAAGGGGTGGTATCTGATCCTTTCGGAGGACTATTCTGCGGGATGGGGAAAGCTTGCGGGAGGCATCATGAAAAATCATTACCCAAAGGGACTGAGAAAGCAGATCTTCCTGGAAAATTAAGTTGAAAAAGCCGGGGGATAACGTATAATAAAATCAGAGGAAACATGTAAGACAGCCCAGAGAAATGAGTGAACGATACCATGAGGAAAAAAACATATCTTTTTGCGGCTCTTTATGCAGCCCTGCTTCTTTCCGGCTGCGGCGCAGCCAAAAGTGATTATATCAGTGCCGGCATGGAGCAGGTAAAGACGCTGGAGTATGACAGCGCCCTTGAGAGCTTTGCGGCGGCCAGGGAAGCAGGAGAGGATGAACGATTAGTAAACAGAGGCGAAGGTCTGGCATATATGGGGAAGACCATGTATGCGGAAGCAGCACAGGCTTTTGAAAGCGCATTGTCCGGCAGCAGCGGAATAGTAAGCGCTCTGGATTATGATATTAATTATTATCTGGCAACAGCGTATTATAAGCAGGGAGAAAAGGAAAAAGCCATTCAGGTCTATGATGCGATCATCGGACTTTTGGAGGACGCCGAGGATGCTTATTACCTGCGTGGGGTGATCTGTACCGAGGAAGGCAGGTTAGAGGAGGCAAAGGCGGACTTTGACAAAGTGATCACACTGGATCCTACGGGGTATGACAGGCTGATCGAGATCTACTGCGTACTGGATGCAAACGGCTACGGGGAAACCGGCAAGGAATATCTTCAGACAGCAATGGACGGCGGAACCAGAAATATGACCAACTATGAAAAGGGCCGTATCTGCTATTATCTGGAGGATTATGAGAACGCCAGGACTTACCTGGAAAAGGCCAGAGAAGAAAGCGGCTACGAGGCAGTTTTATTTCTGGGGAAAACCTATGAAACCCTGGGAGATAACAATTACGCCATCAGCGTTTACAATACCTACCTTGAGAGCGGAAATCAGAATGCCCAGGTTTTAAACCAGCTTGGTCTTTGCAGAATGAAGGTAGGAGACTATGAGGGAGCGCTCACAGCCTTTCAGACGGCAATGAATATTGAGGACAATGGAATGCTCCAGACCCTGAAGTTAAATGAGATCATTGCCTATGAACAGCTCCACGATTTTCAGAAGGCTTCTGTCCTGATGAAAAGCTATCTGGGAACCTATCCTGATGATCAGGAGGCCCAGAGAGAATATATTTTCTTAAAGACCAGATAAGCTCAAAATAAAATTAAATGCAACTTTAATTTATTGCACAACATATTGTGTTTACATAATGTACTTAACATAATATGTTGTGCTTTTTGTTGACTTTTTTGGGTCATGATGGTATGCTAAATGTAAGCGGCATTTCCAAGGTTATGTCAACCAGAGTCATGTGGTTACAAGCCGGACGGAGTGTCTTTTCGACTAAGTACACGGGAAGAATTTGGAGGGGATGTTCATGTTTCAGGTAATCAAAAGAGGAGGAGAAGTCACAGATTTTACCTTAACGAAGATCAGTGACGCTATTATGAAGGCGTTTAATGCCACAGATGTCCAGTACAACAATGATGTGGTCGATCTGCTGGCTTTGCGTGTAACGGCTGATTTTCAGGGAAAGGTGAAGGAAGACGGCGTCCATGTGGAGGATATTCAGGACAGCGTGGAAAAGGTACTTGGACAGGCCGGTTATGAGGAGGCTGCCAAGGCCTATATTCTGTACCGTAAACAGCGGGAAAAGATGCGCACCATGAAATCCACCATTCTTGATTACAAGGATGTGGTGAACAGCTATGTTAAGGTAGAGGATTGGCGTGTAAAGGAAAATTCTACCGTTACTTATTCCGTGGGAGGACTGATCCTGAGCAATTCCGGAGCAGTTACGGCAAACTACTGGCTTTCGGAAATTTATGATGATGAGATCGCACAGGCCCACCGCAATGCCGATATCCATATCCATGACCTTTCCATGCTTACAGGATATTGCGCAGGCTGGTCTTTAAAGCAGCTGATCACAGAAGGGCTTGGAGGGATCGTAGGCAAGATCACTTCAGCGCCGGCAGCCCATCTGTCTGTTTTGTGTAATCAGATGGTAAACTTTCTGGGGATTATGCAGAATGAGTGGGCAGGGGCACAGGCCTTTTCTTCCTTTGACACTTATCTGGCTCCCTTTGTAAAGGTGGACAATCTTTCTTATAAAGAAGTGAAAAAATGCATCGAGGCGTTTATTTACGGGGTAAATACGCCTAGCCGCTGGGGAACCCAGGCGCCTTTTTCAAACATTACCCTTGACTGGACCGTGCCCAGTGACCTTGCAGAGCTTCCGGCCATTGTGGGCGGTAAGGAAATGGATTTTAAGTACAAGGACTGCAAGAAAGAAATGGATATGATTAATAAGGCCTTTATTGAGACCATGATCGAGGGTGATGCCAACGGCAGAGGCTTCCAGTATCCGATCCCCACTTATTCCATTACCAAGGATTTTGACTGGTCTGATACAGAAAATAACAGGCTGCTGTTTGAGATGACAGCTAAATACGGAACCCCTTATTTTTCAAATTATATCAACTCTGATATGGAACCAAGCGACGTGCGCAGCATGTGCTGCAGGCTCCGCCTTGACCTCAGGGAGCTTCGCAAGAAAACAGGCGGATACTTTGGATCAGGAGAAAGCACGGGAAGCGTTGGCGTTGTGACGATCAATATGCCAAGGATTGCTTATCTGTCAGCAAATAAGGATGATTTTTATAAGCGTCTTAACAGAATGATGGATCTGGCGGCAAGATCCCTTAAGATGAAGCGTGAGGTAATTACCAAGCTCTTAAATGAGGGCTTATATCCCTATACCAAGAGATATCTTGGAAGCTTTGACAATCATTTTTCGACCATCGGCCTGATCGGAATGAATGAAGTAGGCTTAAATGCAAACTGGCTGAGAGCCGATATGACCGATAAGAAGACCCAGGAGTTTACCAAAGAGGTTCTGAACCATATGAGGAACCGCCTTTCCGATTATCAGGAGGAGTACGGAGACTTATATAACCTTGAGGCAACACCTGCAGAAAGTACGACCTATCGTCTGGCAAAGCATGACAAAAAGAGATGGCCCGCCATCAAAACAGCGGGAAAACCGGGAGATACGCCGTACTATACCAATTCCTCCCATCTTCCTGTGGATTTTTCTGAGGACATTTTCGACGCTCTGGATATTCAGGATGAGCTTCAGACCCTTTACACATCAGGAACGGTATTCCACGCATTTCTGGGCGAAAAGCTTCCGGACTGGAAGGCTGCGGCAGATCTGGTGAGAACCATTGCGGAAAATTATAAGCTGCCTTATTATACGCTTTCTCCTACTTATTCCATCTGCCGTGAGCATGGTTATCTTGCAGGAGAGCAGAAGGTATGCCCTCACTGCGGAAAGACAACGGAGGTTTACAGCAGGATCACAGGCTACTACAGACCTGTCCAGAACTGGAATGACGGAAAGCTGCAGGAATATGCAAACCGGAAAACCTACAAGATCGGAAGCTCTGTTTTAAAGCGTCCCATTACAAGTGTTGTGACCCTTTCGGATTATGAGGAGCCAAAGGCTTCCGTTTCCGTAGAACACCCGGAGCGGGTTGCGTACCTGTTTACCACAAAGACCTGTCCGAACTGTAAGCTTGCCAAGGAATATCTGAAGGATTTTCCTTACCTTCTGATTGATGCGGAGGAGAATATGGAGCTGGCAGCAAGATATGGGGTGATGCAGGCCCCTACGCTGGTGATTGCAAAGGATGACAAGATCAAGAAGTATGTGAATGCTTCCCGCATTAAGGAGTTTGCGGACAGTCTGAAGGTACTGGTTTAAAAATGGGACGAATGGCGTTTGCGGAAGGAAGAAGGATATGAGCGATTACAGGATGAATACCAAGTGTGTGCAGGCAGGATATACCCCTGGGAACGGGCAGCCCAGACAGATCCCGATCATACAGTCTACCACCTTTAAATATGATACCAGCGAGGATATGGGAAAGCTCTTTGATCTGGAAGCAAGCGGATATTTCTATTCCAGACTGCAAAATCCTACGAATGATTATGTGGCTGCAAAGATTGCAGCCCTTGAGGGAGGAAGCGCAGCCATGCTGACCTCCTCCGGACAGGCCGCCAATTTCTTTGCACTGTTTAATATCTGTGAGGCGGGAAGCCATATTGTGGCCTCTTCGTCTATTTATGGAGGAACCTTTAATCTGATCTCCGTAACCATGGCAAAGATGGGGATTTCAGTAACCTTTCTTTCACCCGACTGTACGCCGGAGGAACTAGACGGAGCATTTCAGGAAAATACAAGGGCGGTTTTTGGGGAGACCATTGCAAACCCGGCGCTTACCGTACTGGATATTGAAAAATTTGCAAAGGCCGCACATGCACATGGAGTACCGTTAGTTGTAGATAATACCTTCCCCACCCCGGTAAACTGCAGACCCATTGAATGGGGAGCAGATATTGTGACGCATTCCACCACAAAATATATGGACGGCCATGGGGCGGCAGTAGGGGGAGCCATTGTAGATGCCGGCCGATTTGACTGGATGGCCCATCAGGATAAATTTTCCGGGCTTTGCAGGCCGGACGAATCTTACCATGGGATCACCTACGCAGAAAAATTTGGAAAGGAAGGGGCATTTATTACAAAATGTACCTCCCAGCTTATGAGGGATCTTGGCTGCATCCAATCGCCTCAAAGCGCCTTTTATTTAAATCTGGGACTGGAATCCCTCCATGTGAGAATGCCAAGGCATGTGGAAAATGGGCAGGCAGTAGCGGAATTCCTGGAAAAACAGGAGCAGGTGGCTTATGTGAATTATCCCGGGCTTCCCGGAAATCAGTATTATGAACTCGCAAAAAAATATATGCCAAACGGCGGCTGCGGCGTTGTTTCCTTTGAATTGAAGGGAGGCAGAAAGGCGGCAGAGGCCTTCATGAAGCATTTAAAGCTGGCAGCGATTGAGACCCATGTTGCAGATGCCAGAACCTGTTGTCTGAATCCGGCGACTTCCACCCATAGACAGATGACGGAGGAACAGCTGCTTGAAGCCGGTGTTCCGGCAGGACTTGTGAGGATTTCCTGCGGTCTGGAGGACAAAGAGGATTTAATTGCCGACCTGGCACAGGCATTACAGGCCATTTGACAGCATATTTATAAGCAAGCATAAGGAAGCGGAGAGCTTATGTCAGTTAGTCTTACGGGAGCGGACAGATATATCAGGGTCAGACGGGCAAACGGCCAGATCACCTATGGCGGGGATCAGGGGTTTTTTGCAAAGGAGACTGTGGGCCGGCAGGAGCGTAAACGCAGCAGTGGCTGCGGTGCAGTTGCTTTTGGGGATCTGCTTCTTTACCTTGCAGCGAAAAAAAGTTCCTGTATACAAAGCTGGAACAAAAGTTATGTAAACCGAATATTGGAAGAAAAACAGTATGTAGAATACGCAGGCCGGGTGTTTGCGCATTTGGGGTTTTTACCAAAGGCAGGCTATGGCGGACTGCAGCTTGCACATGGATTTAATAAAGCCATGCGAAGAAGCGGGAGCAGTTTAAGGGCAAAATGGGGATGGTCCGGGAAAAAGCTTTTTTCCAGGATTATGGAAATGCTGCAAAAGGACATTCCCGTGATCCTTTGTATTCCGCAAATGGTTCTTCCCAAGGAAAAAAAGGACAGCCTTGCTTTTTATACCAAAGAGCAGGGCTCTTTCTGTTTTCAAAAATCAGCGTCCGTTACGGCACATTATGTTGTGGTGACAGAGTGGATTACTGATCCTGCAGATGAAACAGGATATTTTAGAATTTCTTCCTGGGGAAAAGAATATTATGTAAACTGGAAAGAATATGAAGCATTCATGTATGGGCATTTTCTGGGTACGCTATTAGGGAATATTCTTTATATCAGATAAGACGGGAGAAAGATGAAAAAATATAGCATGATTACGGATCAGCCTGGGCGTTCACTTTTTTCCTTTGCTGTGCCCATGATCCTTGGAAATTTATTTCAGCAATTATATACCACTGCGGATTCTGTGATCGTTGGCCGCTTCGTGGGAGAGGAAGCGCTTGCGGCAGTGGGGGCTTCCTATTCGCTTACCACAGTTTTTGTGATGATCGCCATTGGCGGCGGCATGGGAGCCTCTGTGGTCACCGCCCAGTATCTGGGGGCGGGGATGCTGCAGAAGCTGAAAACTTCGATCAGCACGGCGCTGATCAGCTTTTTTGTGCTGAGCTTTCTGCTGGGAGCCTTTGGATTTTTCTTTTCCCATAGGATCCTGTCTGCGCTGAGCACGCCGGCCAACATTCTCAAGGACGCCGTGCTCTATCTGGACATTTATTTTGTGGGCTTGCCGTTTTTGTTCCTTTATAATATTTTGTCCTCCGTTTTTAATGCACTGGGAGACTCCAAAACACCGCTGTATCTGCTGATCTTTTCCTCCTTCCTCAATATCCTTACGGATCTGTTTTTGGTAGGGGGGATGAAACTGGGAGTGGCA
>FR894542.1:11923-12887 GCA_000436115.1 Firmicutes bacterium CAG:534
GGAGTGGCAGGAGCGGCAGTGGCCACCGTGTTTTCCCAGGGCCTGTCGGCGGTGATCTCCCTGCTGCTTCTTCGCAGGGCTATGAGAGGATTTCAGGCGCAGGAGGAAAAGGGAAAGCTTTATGATCCGGCCATGCTGAAGGGGATGATAACCGTTGCAATCCCATCCATGCTTCAGCAGTCTATCGTATCCATAGGAATGCTTCTGGTACAGTCTGTTGTCAATGGATTTGGATCTTCTGTGCTGGCTGGCTATACGGCGGGGATGCGGATCGAGTCCGTGTGTATTGTCCCCATGATCGCAGTGGGAAATGCCATGTCTACCTTTTCAGCCCAAAATCTGGGCGCAGGAGCGCCTGACCGGGTGAAAAAGGGGTATCATGCTGCGGTAAGGCTGGTGGTCTCCTTTGCGATCGTGATCTGCGTTCTGCTGACCCTTTTCCATAGGCAGATCATTGCAGCGTTTCTGGAGGCAGAAAGCGAAAGAGCAGCCTTCGATACAGGGAATGCCTATCTGTCTTTCATCGCCTTCTTCTTTGTCATGATCGGCCTGAAAGCCATCACGGACGGAGTGCTTCGGGGAGCGGGGGATGTGTTTGTGTTTACCCTGGCTAATCTGGCCAATTTAAGCATCCGCGTTGCGTTTGCCTTTCTCTTTGCACAAAAACTGGGCGTGGCGGCAGTCTGGTATGCAGTGCCCCTTGGATGGACGGCAAACTTTCTGATTTCCTTTTGCAGGTATGCCACCGGAAAATGGAGCAGAAAGCAGTTGATAAAGGTAGAGGAAGAGTAGTACAATAATATAAAAGACACATAACACATAAGGAGGAGACCGACGTGCAGCTTTTGGAAGAGAGAATCCGCAGGGACGGTACCGTAAAGCCGGGAAATGTACTGAAGGTAGACAGCTTTTTAAATCATCAGATGGATGTAGAGCTGTTTAATGAAATGGGAAAGGAGTTCAG
>FR894542.1:12932-13187 GCA_000436115.1 Firmicutes bacterium CAG:534
GAGATCAATAAGATCCTGACCATTGAAGCATCCGGGATCGGTATTGCATGTATTGCAGCGCAGTATTTTCAGGTTCCGGTGGTTTTTGCCAAGAAATCCCAAAGCATTAATCTGGATGGAGAGCAATACACCACCAAAATAGAATCCTTTACTCATAAAAGAGTTTATGATGTGATCGTAGCAAAGAAATTTTTAAATGAGCAGGATCATGTGCTGATCATTGACGACTTTCTTGCAAATGGCTGTGCAGTGGCA
>FR894542.1:13195-13772 GCA_000436115.1 Firmicutes bacterium CAG:534
AATGGCTGTGCAGTGGCAGGGCTGATCGATCTTGTCCACAGCGCAGGCGCTTCCATTGAGGGCGTGGGCATCGCCGTGGAAAAAGGCTTTCAGACAGGCGGAAAGCTTCTTCGGGATAAGGGCGTGAGAGTGGAGTCCTTAGCCATTGTGGAAAGCATGAATGCAGATACGGGAGAGATTGTATTCAGATAAGAATTCTGGGAAGATAAGATGACTATAAGGGTACGTTTTGTGTAATATAGACAAAACGTACCCTTACTATTTGCCTATTATATCCAAACTTACAGGAAAATAAGAAAACCTCTTGCACATTATCTGGCAGTATGATATTATCCAATTAACTTAATTGGAAACGTTACCGCAACCGTTACCGATAACGTTTCCGACAACGTTTCCAACAAGTGGAAACTTCTCAAATTTATGGAGGTAGAAATTATGAAGAAGAAATTGATCAGCACATTACTTTGTGCAGGTATGGTAGCCTCTTTATTAGCTGGATGCGGAAATTCCAGTGAGGCTCCCGCAGAAACAGGAGCAGCGGAAGACGCAGCACAGACAGAGGAGGCAGCTCCTGCAG
>FR894542.1:13841-19420 GCA_000436115.1 Firmicutes bacterium CAG:534
GCAGACGGAGCAAGCGGCCAGGTTTACTACTTAAACTTTAAACCCGAGGTTGATGAGGTATGGCAGAAGTTAGCAGAGGAATATACTGCAGAGACAGGAGTTCCTGTTAAGGTAGTGACTGCAGCAAGCGGAACCTATGAGCAGACCTTAATGTCCGAGATCGCAAATGCAGAGGCGCCGACCCTGTTCCAGATCAACGGCCCTATCGGTTATCAAAACTGGAAGGATTACTGTGCAGACCTGAAGGATACGGATCTTTACAGCTGGCTTCTGGATAAGAGCCTTGCAGTAACCGGAGAAGACGGTGGCGTATATGGTATTCCTTATGTAGTAGAAGGATACGGCATTATTTATAACAACGCTATTATGGAGAAGTATTTTGCACTGGATGGAGCAAAGGCAGTTTCCATGGATGAGATCAATAACTTTGATACCTTAAAGGCTGTTGTAGAGGATATGCAGGCAAGAAAAGATGAGCTTGGCATTGAAGGCGTATTTGCTTCCACTTCTTTAACACCCGGTGAAGACTGGAGATGGCAGACACACCTTGCTAACATCCCTGTATACTATGAGTACAAGGATAAGGGAATTACAGATACAGATAACCTTGAGTTTACATATTCCGACAACTACAAGAATATCTTTGATCTTTACATTAACAACTCCTGTACAGCACCCGGCCTTTTAGGCAGTAAGTCCGTAGATGACTCCATGGCAGAGTTTGCACTGGGCAAGGCAGCAATGGTACAGAACGGTAACTGGGCATGGGGACAGATCTCCGGCGTGGAAGGAAACGTTGTAAATGCAGAAGATGTGAAATTCCTTCCTATTTACACAGGAGTAGCAGGTGAGGAAAGCCAGGGACTTTGTACTGGTACCGAGAACTTCTTCTCCATTAACAGCCAGGCATCCGCAGAGGATCAGGCAGCATCCATTGCCTTTGTAGAATGGCTCTTCAACTCTGATGAAGGAAAGGCAGCCGTTACCAATGACCTTGGTTTCATCGCACCTTTTGATACCTTTGCTGATGACGAAAAGCCTACTGATCCTCTTGCACAGGAAGTAATCCGTTATATGGCTGATACTTCCAAGACAAGTGTATCCTGGAACTTTACATCCTTCCCCAGCCAGCAGTTTAAGGATGACTTCGGAGCAGCACTTCTTGAGTATACATCAGGAAGCATTACCTGGGACGATGTTAAGAACCTTGTAGTAGAAAGATGGGCAGCTGAAAAAGCAGCTTTGAAGGAAGCCGAATAAAAAGATGAAAATGTGGGGCAGTGGAGTCTTCTCCACTGCCCCGGTTTCTTGATAGGAGAGAGTTTATGCAAAAGACATTAAAACGATATTTCCCGATCTTTGTTTTACCAACTCTTTGTGCATTTGCGTTTGCATTTATCATTCCGTTTGTTATGGGCGTATATCTGTCATTTTGCAAATTTAAAACCATAACAAACGCAAAGTTTATCGGATTTGACAATTACATTAAAATATTTGCTGATAAGGATTTTATCAACGCATTCTTATTTACCTTGAAATTTTCGGCAGTATCGATCATTACCGTAAATCTGTTTGCCTTTGTGCTTGCCCTTGCGTTGACAAGAAAGATCAAGGGAACCAACCTTTTCCGTACCGTATTTTTTATCCCGAACCTGATTGGCGGTATTATTTTAGGTTATATCTGGCAGCAGATGATCAATGCAGTGCTGCTGAAGTATGAGACCACCCTGGTGGCTAACGCAACCTATGGATTTTGGGGATTGGTGATCTTGATGAACTGGCAGATGATCGGATATATGATGATCATTTACATTGCAGGTCTCCAAAACGTACCTACAGATCTGATCGAGGCAGCTGAGATTGACGGAGCTACCAGCCTTCAGACCTTATTTAAAGTGAAAATACCGATGGTAATGCCGTCGATAACAATATGCTTATTTATGACGATTTCCAACAGCTTTAAGCTCTTTGACCAGAACCTGGCCCTGACGGCTGGAGCGCCCAGCAAGAAAACAGCAATGCTGGCCCTTGATATTTACAGCACCTTCTATGGAAGAACCGGATTTGAAGGCGTAGGCCAGGCAAAGGCAGTTCTGTTCTTTATCATTGTAGCAGCCATTGCGCTTACGCAGCTGCTGATTACCAGAAGTAAGGAGGTGGAGCAGTAATGAAGGCAAAGAAAATATCAGATGCAATTATATTTGTGATCCTGTGTGTTCTGGTGGTTTTATTTATTACCCCTGTTTACTTCGTAGTAATGAACTCCTTTAAGGGAAAGCTTTACATCAGCGATAACCCCTTTGCGCTTCCTACGGCAGAAACCTTTTCCAGACTGACCAACTATATAAATGGCATTCAAAAGACCAACTTCTTTGGAGCTTTTGGCTGGTCCATATTTATCACTGTTTTCTCCGTAGCGGCGATCCTGCTTTTTACCTCTATGACCGCTTACTATATCATCAGAGTGAAGGGCAGAGTAACCAGCATCCTTTACTATATGTTTGTTTTTTCCATGATCGTTCCGTTCCAGATGGTAATGTTCTCCATGTCCAAGCTGGCGAATCTTACCCATTTAAATAATCCTGTGGGAATTGTATTCTTGTACCTGGGATTTGGAGCAGGACAGTCCCTGTTTATGTTCAGCGGCTTTATCAAGTCCATTCCCCTTGAGATCGAGGAGGCTGCCATGATCGATGGCTGCAATCCGCTGCAGACCTTCTTTGGAGTGGTGATGCCGATCTTAAAGCCAACAGCAATTACGGTTTCCATCTTAAATGCTATGTGGATCTGGAATGACTACCTGCTTCCTTATCTGGTGATCGGACTGAGCACCCCCTATAAGACGATCCCGGTTGCGGTACAGTATCTGGTAGGCTCCTATGGAGCTAAGGATATGGGCGCTATGATGGCCATTCTGGTCATGTCCATTGTTCCCATTATCATCTTTTATCTTGCCTGCCAGAAATACATTATTGAAGGCGTAGTAGCAGGTGCAGTAAAGGGCTAAAAAGAAAGGAGCAGACAATGATGAGAAAAAGCGGGATTTTGCTTCCTGTAGCCAGTCTGCCTTCTGATTATGGAATTGGCTCTTTTTCCAAAGAAGCGTATGAGTTTGTTGACAGATTAAGCCAGGCAGGACAGTCCTATTGGCAGATCCTGCCCCTTGGGCCTACCAGCTATGGGGATTCCCCCTACCAGTCCTTTTCTACCTTTGCGGGAAATCCTTATTTCATTGACCTGGAGGATCTGATAGAAAGGGGCTACCTGACAGAAAAAGAATGTAAAAGCTTTGATTTTGGAGAAAAGGAGCAGGAAATCGATTACGAAAAGCTCTTCCGGAACAGGTTTTCCCTTCTCAGGATCGCCTATGAAAGGAGCGGGATCTGCGAGGATCCGGGGTTTAAGGCATTTGTTAAGGAGAATGCTTACTGGCTTGAGGATTATGGGCTGTACATGGCGCTGAAGGAATTGTTTGGCTATGTCTGCTGGGCAGGCTGGGATGAGGATATTAAAAGAAGAGAACCGGAGGCGCTTGAAAGGTATAAAGAAAAGCTGCAGGAAACCATTTTATTTTATCAGTTTCAGCAATATATCTTTAAACTACAGTGGAAGCAATTAAAAAGCTATGCCAACAAAAAGGGAATAAAGATTATCGGAGATATTCCGATTTATGTAGCCTTTGACAGTTCGGATGCCTGGGCAAACCCGGAGCTTTTTCAATTTGATAAAGAAGGAAATCCTGTTGCCGTTTCCGGCTGTCCACCGGATTCCTTTGCTGCCACAGGCCAGCTGTGGGGAAACCCGCTGTACCGGTGGGACTATCATAAGAAAACAGGCTATGACTGGTGGATGAGGCGCATGAAGGCCTGCTTTGAAAGGTATGATGTGGTCAGGATCGACCATTTCAGGGGCTTTGACGAGTATTATTCGATCCCTTACGGAGAAAAGACGGCAGAGAACGGAAAGTGGGAGAAGGGCCCCGGCTATGATTTCTTTGCTGTGATGAAGAAAAAACTTGGGAAAAAGCCCGTTATTGCAGAAGATCTTGGGTTTTTAACCCCATCTGTGTTAGAATTGGTAAGAAGATCCGGATATCCGGGGATGAAGGTGCTGCAATTTGCCTTTGACTCTAGGGAGGAAAGCGACTATCTGCCCCATAATTATGTGAAGAACTGTGTGGTATATACAGGAACCCATGATAATGATACGGTAATAGGCTGGTATCAGGCGATTTCCAAAAAGGATAAGAAGCTTTGCCAGAGCTACCTTAATCTGCGGGGAAGAAAGGTGCAGATCAACTGGGAAATGATCAGATGCGCCATGAGCAGCGTGGCAGATACGGCTATTATCCCCATGCAGGATTATCTCGGACTGGGATCTGAGGCTCGAATGAACACACCGTCTACTCTTGGAAACAACTGGAGATGGAGGATGAAGAAAGACGATTTTACAAAGGAGCTTGCAGAAGAGATAAAGGATATGACAAAGTTGTACGGAAGAAGCTAGACTTATGTTTTGGAAAGGTTTATCCCTATGGAAGAGATCACGATCAGGGATGTAGCGCAGATCTGCGGAGTGGGAGTCAGTACCGTGTCCAGGGCGATCAACAATCACCCGGATATCAGTCCCGAGACCCGGCAGATGGTCATGCAGGTCATTAAGGAACATAACTACATTCCCAATAACAGCGCCAGGAATTTAAAACGACAGACGGCAAAGGCTATTGCCGTTCTGGTCAAGGGAATTGACAACTCCTTTTTCCATGAAATGATACGCGACATTGAAGAGGAGATCAAAAAGAAAAAATACACCATGGTGCTGCGACATGTAAAATCCAGTGAAGATGAGGTGAACGTGGCGCTTCAGCTTGTGAAAGAAAAAAGGCTGAAAGGCATTATTTTCCTGGGAGGCTGTTTTGTACATAATGAAGAAAAGCTTTCCCAGCTGCAGGTTCCCTTTGTGCTGAGTACAGCAGGAGCAGTTGCGCTGGATGAAAAAAAGGTAAAGTATTGTTCCGTATCCGTGGATGATGAAAAAGAAAGCTACAGGCTGGTAAATTATCTGATCCAGGCAGGTCATCGGGATATTGCCATTATCTGTGAAAAGGCAGAAAGGGCTTCCATCAGTACCCTGCGGCTTGAGGGCTATAAGAGAGCGCTTAAGGAGCATCAGATACCGATCCGGCAGGAGCTGATCCTGGCAATGAGACCGGAAATCCAGGATTACTCCCTGGAAAATGGGTATGCAGTCACAGAAGAATTTATCAGGAAAAAGATCCCGTGCTCGGCGCTGTATGCGATCTCTGATATTATGGCGATCGGGGCACAGAAAGCACTGGTGGATGCAGGCTTCCGCATTCCGGAAGACATCTCCCTGGTGGGATTTGATGGAGTGAAGATCGGAAACTATATGACTCCGTCCCTGACGACCCTGAAACAGCCGGCAGAGGAAATGGCACAGGAAACAGCAAGGCTCATGTTTGATATGATTGCACAAAAGGCCAGAGGACAGCATAAGATCTTTGAAGGAGAACTGGTTCTGCGCCAGTCTACCAGAGCGCTTTAAATAGGACAGAAACA
>FR894543.1 GCA_000436115.1 Firmicutes bacterium CAG:534
TTCTTCATCTTTTCCAGATCCTCGGGCTTATTCATATCCACTCCGCCCTTGATCCTTCTTACCAGAGGGTTCTGCATCATTTCCCTGGTCACGATCCGGAAATCATCTGCCGTGATCTTTCCGTTTGCTGCCTTCCAGATGGCCATAAACACAAAGCCCATATAAATGTTGGCTGCCATGGGATTATCCGAGCCAATGTCCTCCACCTGGGAAAGCATTTCCCGATAAATGCCCCGTCCCTGTCTAATCCACGTTTTTGTCTGCTCTTTCCCGTACCTGCGTATCATTGGTTTTTTGACAAACATTGAAATCATAGTGTAATTGCTTCCCTTATACTTCAGCATGCTTTTCATCCTCCCTTACAAAGTATTGAAATCCCACCTGATAAAAGGACTGGATCTCCATCATTGTTTTCATGATCTGGCGGCGGTCCCCACAGCTTAAGATCACCTTCGTGAGCATGGAATAATAGGCCCCCATCAAAAGAGTAAATGTCATGTCATCTGCTGCCAGCCACAGTCTGTCACTGTGGACATTTTGTCCGCTTATGGCTACCATGTTTTCCAGAAAATGCTCATACCTGGTTCCATCTGCCTTTATCAGGATCAGCCTCAGCTCCTCCTGATGCTCCAGAAAGTAGTCTACCGCTTCCGGCAGCTTTTCTTCAAAGCATTCTGTCAAATGATTCATGCGTTGCCTGGGCGGATATTTCCTTACTGCCTCATAGATCCCCTTCACATAGTTCTCAATGTAGGCTGCCATTTCTCCCACCAGATCCTCAAATAATTCCTCTTTGGAAGCATAATACCCATAGAAGGCTCCCAGTGTGAACCCGGCCTCGCTTACAATCTTCCTAAGGGACGTCCCTTTAAAACCATGCTCCAGAAATTCCCTCTTTCCAAGCTTGAGAAAAAGAGCTTTTGTGCTGCTGTTTTCTTTCATTTTTCCTCATTTCAATGTAGATTTTACTATTTCTACCCATAAATATATCACTGATATATATCAGTGATATATTATCTCCCTGCTTTTATCTTGTCAAGCGTTTCCGATCAAAAAGAGCATAGACACGCTCCTTTATTTATCAGGTCTCTAAGATAGAAAAAAGCATGACTACGATCCCCAGCACCACCAGGATCACTCCGGTTGCACGGTTTAAGGCTTTGGGCGTGGCTTTGTTTGCAAAAACGGCCGCCACCCTGGCCCATATCAGGGTAAAGATCACGCACAGCACCCATACCAGCACATCCGGCATTCCTCCAATGGCGAAATGGGATACCGCCCCGGTAAAGGCCGTAAAGGTCATGATAAACACACTGGTTCCCACTGCAGTCTTCAGCTCATAGCCAAGGACGCTTGTCAGGATCAGGAGCATCATCATACCGCCTCCGGCTCCTACAAAGCCACAGATAAATCCGATCAAAGTCCCACATACCAGGGACTGGATGGCTCTCTTTTTGGCGGACACCCCCTGCATGGCTTCCTTTGTTGTCATCACCGGCTTTACAATAAATTTTATTCCCAGAAGAAACGTCATAAAAACAGAGAAATTCCCCATGGCCGTGGAGGGTACCAGACTGGAAATATAGCTTCCCACAACGGTAAAGACCAGAACGCTTGCCATCATGATCAGTCCGTTTTTCACATCCAGATTTTTATTTTTACCATAGGTATAAGCTGAAACGGCACTGGCCAGCACGTCCGAGGACAGGGCAATTCCCACCGCTATATAAGGGTCAATATGTAAAAAGGTAATCAGCATGGGACTGATCACTGCTGCTGCGCTCATCCCTGCAAATCCCGTTCCCAGTCCGGCTCCCATTCCCGCAAAAAAAGTTACTAAGATCGTGATAAATAATTCCATGTTCTTCATCCTTCCATATGTTTTTGACGCAATCAGTCATTCTTCCGTCCCGCTTAAAAAGACCTGTCAAAGGGGAAGCCTGATCCCATATTTTTCAAGGTCTACCCGTCCGTTTTCCACCTGTACTCCCTCCTGCATAAGGAGCTTTGCCTGAACGCCGCTTCCTCCAAATGCAAATTCTCCGGCCAGCTCTCCTTTGGAATTTACAATCCGGAAGCAGGGAACATGCTCCGGATCGTCATTTTTATGCAGCGCATTTCCTACTGCCCTGGCCATCTTCTTATCCCCTGCCATTTCTGCGATCTGACCGTAGGTAGCCACCTTTCCCTTTGGCACCTTTTTCACTGCTTCATAAATGCGTTTGGTGGGACTGTCTGTGATCAGATCGTAGCTTTCTGCGATCATGCGCCTGACGTCCTGATCCGGGATCGTCCCGTCTAAAATAATGGTGTTCCAATGCTCCTTATTCTGATGCCATCCGGGGATCACCGCCGGAAAAGCGTCCCTCCAAAAATCACGCCATTTGGGATCAGTCTTTACATTTAAATGGATCAGCCCGTCCTTTTCATATGTCCATAAAAATGCTTTTTTACTTCCCTTTACCCTCACAAGCTGCCAGTTCGGATCACGAAACGGCGCCTCCTGATAGGTACCCGGAAAGGAAAGGCCATACTGCAAAGCTTCCTGTCTTGTTTTCAATGAAATTCTTCTCCTTCCTGTTATCCTATGCATGCCCATATAAGGCAAAAAGGCACCCCTCCGAAATTTTTTCGGAAAAGTGCCCCCTCTTTTTAAATTTCCGTTCTTATTTTGAATTTTCCGTTCTCTATCTGAATTTCTGCTCTTTATCAGGAGTTCCGTCCCTTATTTCAGCTTCCAGATGTCTCTGTTGTATTCCATGATGGTTCTGTCTGATGAGAAGAAACCGGCTTTTGCAATGTTGACCAGCATCATCTTCTGCCACTTCCTGCGATCCTCGTAATCGGCAATAGCCTGATCCTTTACCTTAATATAGTCCTCTAAATCCAGCAGGGTCATAAACCAGTCCTTATTCAGAAGCTCCTTGTAAAGTCTCTCCAGATTTTCCTTGTGGCCTACGGCAAGCGCCTGCTTTCCTACGATAAAGTCAACCGCTTCCTTGATCACAGGGCTCTTCTTGTAGTAATCCCTGGAAACGTAGTCGGCCTTGGCATAATGTTCAATGACTTCTTCCGACTTCGCGCCGAATACATAAATATTGTCTTCCCCTACAAGCTCTGCAATCTCCACATTGGCTCCATCTGCTGTTCCTAGTGTAACTGCACCGTTTAACATGAACTTCATGTTTCCGGTACCGGAAGCTTCCTTGGATGCCAGTGAAATCTGCTCGGAAATATCGCAGGCGGGGATCAGCTTTTCTGCATAGCTGACATTGTAGTTTTCTACCATTAAAACCGTCATATAAGGGCTTACATCCGGATCATGATTTACGATCTCCTGCAAAACAAGCAACAGGTGGATAATATCCTGCGCAATGATGTAAGCAGGCGCTGCCTTTGCGCCAAACAGGAAGGTGATCGGCCTTGCCGGCTTCTTGCCGCCCTTGATCTCCAGATATTTGTGGATGATATAAAGGGCGTTCATCTGCTGGCGCTTATACTCATGAAGACGCTTTACCTGGATATCAAATATGGAATCAGGATTTAAGGTCACGCCCTCTTTTTCCTGTACATACGCTGCCAGTTCCTTCTTTCTGTTCTGCTTGATCTTAAGCAGCTCATCTAAGACTTCCTGATCCTCCTGATACTCCAAAAGCTTCTCCAGCTTATCCGCATCCTTCTTAAAGCCATCTCCAATGGTTTTTGAAAGGAAACCGGTCAGCTCTCTGTTACAGCTCATGAGCCATCTTCTAAAAGTAATTCCATTGGTCTTATTGTTAAATTTCTCAGGATAGATCTGATAGAAGGCATTCAGCTCTGTCTCTTCAAGGATCTTCGTGTGGATGGCAGCCACTCCGTTGACTGAAAAGCCATAGTGGATGTCAATGTGCGCCATATGCACCCTGCCGTCCTCGTCAATGATCTGCACCCTGGGATCCTGATACTTTGCCGCTACTCTCTTATCCAGCTCCTTGATATAAGGAACTAACTGGGGAACAACCTTTTCCAGATATTTCAAAGGCCACTTCTCCAGCGCTTCCGCCAAAATGGTGTGGTTGGTATAAGCACAGGTCCTGCTGACCACTTCAATAGCCTCATCCATGGTAAATGCCTTTTCCTCCACCAGGATCCTGATCAGCTCCGGGATCACCATGGTGGGATGGGTATCATTGATCTGGATCACGGCATGCTCATACATCTTGCGCAGATCGTACTTCTTTTCCTTCATCTCGCGCAGGATGAGCTGGGCTGCATTGGATACCATAAAATACTGCTGATAAATGCGAAGCAGGTTACCAGCCTCGTCTGAATCATCCGGGTACAAAAACAGGGTCAGATTTTTCTCAATGGCTTCCTTATCAAAATCAATGCCCTTCTTTACCAGGCTTTCATCTACGGACTCAATGTCAAACAGGCGGAGCTTATTGACACCACTGTCATATCCTGCGACATCAATGTCATACAGTCTGGAAACTACCTTTTTCTTTCCAAAATATACATCAAAGCTTACATCCGTTTTCGTCAGCCAGGAATTTTCTTCGATCCAGTCGTTCTTTTCTGCCGTCTGCAGTCTGTCCTTAAATACCTGCTTGAACAGTCCAAAATGATAGTTTAATCCAATGCCCTCTCCGGGAAGCCCCAGAGTTGCAATGGAATCCAAAAAGCAGGCTGCAAGTCTTCCCAGACCGCCGTTTCCAAGAGAAGGCTCCGGCTCGATCTCCTCGATCCTGGAAAGCTCTTTTCCCTTTTTCTTTAAAACCTCTTCCAGCTGATCATAAATTCCCAGATTGATCAGGTTATTGGATAACAGCTTTCCGATCAGAAACTCTGCGGAAATATAATAGATCTTCTTTTCGCCCTGGTTGGCATCGGAAACTGCCATCAGTCTCTTGGTCAGAACCAGAACTGCGTAGTAGGTCTCCTGATCGGTCAGTTCCTTCACTGATTTCCCGAACATTTCTCCTGCCACTTCTTCTAACTGCTTTTCCAGATTTAAAACCAGAATGTCCTTCATTAAATTTGTTTGCGTTGCCATAAGGCCCTCCTCCTATGATAAAACAAAATCATCCCTGTGGATGTTCTTTTCTCTTTGACATTGAAAGTGTAACATAAGAAAACGTTTTCCGCAAGTGTTTTCCATATATTTTTTTATCTCTAGCAGATAATATCCTCATATTTCATCCTTACCAGTGTATGCTCACAGATGACCTTGCGTCCCTTTTCTCCCGAAAGAAGCAGGGAAAGCTCTTCCATGGCTTTCCGGGACAGTCCTGAAAAATTCTGGCTGACGGTGTTCATCTGTTTTCCTACATAGCCCATAAGGATGATCCCGTCAAATCCGCAGACCGGGCGGAAAATATCCATTTTGATCAGCGCCTTCATGGCCCCGATAGCCATCAGGTCCGAAGCACAGACCACCGCATCCTTCTTTTTGGCATATTTCAGGGTCAGATTTCTGGCCTGCAGCTCCGAAAAATCACCATTTTTCACCAGAACGGGAAGAGAAAGCTCCTTTGCAAGCTGCTGCATTCCAAGGAGACGTTCATCCGTCACATAGCTGTTGCGTTTTCCTGCAAGGTACAGAACGCTTTTGCATTTATTTTCCTGGATCGTCTTTTTTGCCACCTCATATTGTGCCCTTCGATGGTCGATAGTGATAAAGGAGGTGTTTTCATTTACAAAGGGAGCGTCCACCACAACACACTTGAACTCCTGCCGCTCTAAAAGCTGGCTGATGACCGTATCGTCTTTGGAAACGCCGTAAATAATGATCCCGGTAATGCTTTGGGATTTCAAATACCGGATCAGCTCCTCCACCGTTTTATCCCGGAACATAAAAAAGAAAAGCGTGATCACATCCAAATTCAGCTCCATTGCCTTGTCTAAAGCCCCGGATATATACTGCATTCCGATCTCATCCACTGCCTGGGTTTCCTTGTGAAGATTGATCAAAAGCGCAACTCTGCCCGCCTGTTTGGAGGAGAGCGCCGCCGCCACGGAATTCGGTACAAATTTCAGTTCCTCTACCGCTTTGTTTACCTTCTGCTTCGTTGCTTCACTGACGTTGGGATAATGATTCAGAACCTTTGAAACAGTTGAAATTGCCACTCCGGCATGATCTGCCACATCTCGGATCGATACCATAAATCTTATTATCCTCTCTTTTTTCTCTCGCATCTTTTTCTTATTCTGATAAGAAATCGTTTTCCGCGCCTTTTATTCTAACGGAAAAAAGAGCAAAAAGCAAGAGCGTAAATGCTCTCTGCCTCACATCTACGCTCTTTTTCCCTTACTGCTGTTTACTGCTGATCATTTAAAACCTTCTCAATGACCTCTTTTACCTCATCCGGCTCATAGGGCTTGGAAATGAATTCCGCCGCTCCGTACTTGATCGCCTGGATCATCTTTTCTTTCTGGCCTGCCGCTGTGATCATGATCGCCTTTACATGATCGTCGCTCTTTTTGATGAGCTGAAGAGCTTCCAGTCCATCCATCTTCGGCATGGTAATATCAAGGGTCACAAGTTCAGGCTTCAGTTCCTTATACTTTAAATATCCGTCTTCGCCGTCCTTTGCTTCCGCAATTACCGTATGTCCGGCATCTTCTAATATTTCTTTGAGTATTTTACGGGATGTTCTTGAATCATCCACAATCAGAATATTTGCCATCTTTCTTATTTCCCCCTCCTTTTATTTTAATTCTAATTTATGTCCTATTGCAATGATGAACTGCACCCACTGCCCTTTGATCCTGAGCGGCAGCACCAGCATTTCCTCACCGACTACCTTCTGGATCTGTGCTGAAAACTCCGGCGGGCAAAGCTCCATGGAAATGCCCTTCTGGCTTAAAGCAGTAGCATTCAGTCCATTGATGCAGTTTAAAAGCTCGCCAATCGCATCCAGGGCATCCTCATCCACCTGCTTAAAGTCTTCCTTGCCAAATACAGATGCCGTCTGCAGCATTGCCTGTCCTTTTCCGGCCATACCACAGATCAAAAAGGGCTTTCCCTCTACAAGCTGCAGCGCACACTGATCGGCTGAAAGCTCTCCCGTCAGGTAAGCCTTTCCGGGATAAACTTCATTATCCACACATCTCATGATCGTACGAAGCGCGGTTCCTGCGACCTCAAGATACCTGTCGCATCCTCCCGGAAGATAAAGGGGTAGAATTCTGTCCACATCATCACTCTTCAGATCTTCCAGATCAGAGCCGGTAAGCTGATTTTCCTTCTGGAAATCCTTCATATACTGTTCCAGCTGTTCCACCGTCATCAGCTGCTGGTTTTCCAATGCCTGCGCAAAAGCAAGGTACGCATTTCCCTGTTTCTTAAGCAGAGCTTCCACCTGACCGGAGGTGAGATATCCTTTTTCTACGGCAATATCCCCAAACCGCTTATCCATCACTGCCTGAAGCCTGTTTACCTTGTCTGCCTCTTCCTGTGTCATCAGGCCCTCTGCAACAGCGATCAGTCCAAGCTTGACTCTGACCTTTTGCTGTTCCCTGAGCAGATCCTTATATTGCTCTGCGGTGATCAGTCCCTGATCCAGCAAATAGTTTCCCACAATACTCGATACCATATCCTCTGTGCCTCCCTTATCCATCTTCTGATAATACCTTACTACCAGAATATAGTATTTTGGCCTTTTCGTCAATCATTCCGGGTGGAAAGGGCTGACAAAATGCGGCCCACTGCGGGGCCGCACCTTATCATCCTTATTTCTTTATTTATTGCCTATAAAGCTGCCAGCTCTTTTCCAAGAGTCCTGCAGGCTTCCAGTGCTTCCTCATCCGGCATTTCCTGGCAGATCACGCCCTCGCCGCCTACCACTGTAGCTCCTGCTGCGTTCATCCGGTCTACCCAGTCTCTCATCCACTGGCCGTCTCCCCATCCATAGGAGCCGAAAAGACCGATCTTCTTTCCCGCTGCAAAGGCTTCCACCTCTGATACAAAGGGTTCCATTTCCCCTTCTTCAAGCACCTCTGCGCCCATAGCCGGACAGCCCATTGCAAAAACGGCTTCCTCTTTCAGATCCTCTGCCTTTATGCCGCCTACATAGATCACTTCGGCTTCCTTTCCCGCAGCGGTTATTCCCTCGCCAACTGCCTGTGCCATGGCCTGGGTGTTTCCTCCCTGGGTCCAAAATACCACATAAATCTTACTCATTTTTACCATCCTTTCCTCATTCCACTGGTCAAAGCAGCGGGTGTTGTCATGCGTTCACGCACATTTTATAATTTACCATTCTCCTGGGCGCCATACCGTTGCAGACATCTATGATCTCATCCATATGCATTCCGCAGGACAAAAGCTGAACCAGATTTTCCCTTGCGTAGTCAAATTTCTGAAACAGCAGCTTTTTCCACTCCGGGTTGTGATATACCTTCCACTCCCCTGCATACAAAAAGTCTCTGCCCTCATATGTGATAAAGCCCTCCACATCCTCCGGCGGATAGCCCAGCAGAAGCCCCATCTCATGAGGAAAGCTTCTTTTTTGGGCAAGATATTCCTGATAACGTCTGCGGAAGCTTTTCAGGATCTCATTTAAAGAAGCATTTCCATATCCAAACTGCTGCAGCAGCTTAGCTGACGGTTCCTCCATAAAAAACTGTGTCAGTCTTTCCTTCTGATAAAGGAGAAGTGTGATCCGTTCTCCCGCCATTCCCAATGGAAAAGCTGTAATACAGCTCTCTTTTATGATCTCCAAAACCTCCCTGCAGCTGCTTGTTTTGATGCTGAGAAGATTGGACACCTTAAGACCGGTGATCAGCGGCGCGCATTGCAGGGCTAACTGAAGCTCTGCATCCTCGGTCTCCATTTTCTGTATTGTCTCCCAAATTTCCTGGCTCAAACCTCTTTCTCCTTCCTTGTAACTAACGCTTTACATGAAAAGCGTCCATTCCGGTAATGGCCTGTGCAATCACCGTATTGATGTTTTCTACTGCCTTTTGCACGCCCTTTCCGCCGTATCTGCTCTTGTCTCCATCCCGAAGCTCCAGCGCTTCAAATTCGCCGGTAGAAGCTCCGCTTGGTGCTGTTCCTCTGGCTACCGTTCCGTCTGCCAGCGTAATCTCTGCTTCCACAGTAGGATTTCCTCTGGAATCCAGGATCTCCCGTCCAATTACCTTTTCAATTTCCATATAAGTATTCATTTTACAGACACTCCTTCTCTTTTGAGCACTCCGGCCGGAAGCTTCCTTCCGACGATCCGTATATTCAGCAGCTATACGGATTTGGAGTACACATGATTTATTCTTTCGGTTAGTTGTGGCTAACTCATGTTTAGAATACAATGTCTTACTTCAAAAAGCAAGACCTGATAATGAGAGCTTTTCTCAATCTTTTTGAAGAAGCTGATCCAGCTGTCTGCCGATCTTTTTTCTGGATGTGATCTGCACTGCTGCGATCCCAAGCTTTTGTGCTGCCTCCACGTTTTCCGCCCTGTCGTCAAAGAACAGGCATTCCGAGGGATTCAGCCCATATTTTTGAAGCAGAAAGCTGTAGATCCCAGGATCCGGCTTTGTCTTATGGATCTGATAGGAGATCACCCCGCCGTCCAGATAATTTAAAAAACCGGCCCCTGCCGTATGCTTGTCAAACAGTTCCTTGCAATAGTTTGACAGCAGATAAATTCCATAGCCCCGCTTTTTTAATGCTTCTATTTTGTCCCAAAGCTCTGGCCTTTGAACCACCATAAGCTGTGCATTTCTTAAAAACCAGGCGATCACCTCGCTGTCCTCTGGAAACAGAGCCTGATATTCCCGGATGGCCTCTTCCACGGAAATTTCTCCGGCATCCAGCTCTCTCCACTGCCTTGCTTCAAACAGCTCCGGCCCGATGCGCTCTGCAGCTGCCCCCGTCACCCCATGATCGTAAAGCATTTCCCGCCAGCGATATTCGATCAGCACATCTTCCACATCAAAAATAAGATTTTTTATCATTGGTCTCCACTCTCCTTTTCAGTTCAGGCAGCACCGTCCCCAGCATAGTCAGAAAGCACGCGCTTCCCCCCAGTAGATTGGAAATAGGCTCCGCCCAGAATACGCCGTCCACTCCCATCCCGATCCTGGGAAGGAGCAGGGTAAGGGGAACTACAATAAAGGCTTTCCTCAGCAGGGAAAAGAACACTGCCTTCCGCGATTTTCCCAGGGCCACAAACACGCTCTGCCCCGTAAACTGCAGGGCCATAAAGCAAAATCCAAAGAAATAAATATGCAGCGCCGGCACCCCTTTTTCGATCATTACCGGATCGGAATTGAAGATCTTAATAAAGAACTGGGGGATCACCTTCAGAACGCCCCATATAAAAAGGGTATAAAGCACACACACTGCAGTAATGAACTTAATCGCCTTTTTTACCTTATCGTATGCCCTCTCTCCATAGTTAAAGCTCATAACGGGCGAGGCTCCATTGGTAAAGCCATGTACCGGCAGGGTGCAGATCTCTCTTACGGAGTTTAAAACCGTCATGACCCCCACATAAATATCCCCTCCATAAAGCTGCAGGGTGGTATTGCAGACCACCTGCACAAGGCTGTTGGTAAAGGACATGATAAAGCCGGAAACTCCAAGAGCCACAATGCTCTTTGCCCTTTGAAGGGACAGCTTCAGCATCCCTCCCGTAAGCCGCAGGGGCACTTTCTTTCCGGTGAGAAAGGCCATGACCCAGACTGCGGAGCAAAGCTGGGAAAACACGGTGGCCACAGCTGCTCCCCGTACTCCCATGTGAAAGCCGAAGATCAGAATGGGATCCAGTATCATATTGATGACCGCCCCGATCAGCACAGAAAGCATGCCCACATTTCCAAAGCCCTGACTGTTGATAAAGGGATTCATCCCCACCGCGATCATAACAAAGACCGTGCCCATAAGATAGATCCTGATATAATCTGCCGCATAGGGAAGGGTCACCTCGCTGGCCCCAAAAAGCTGTAAAACAGGGCGGTAGCCTATCAGGCCTGCCACTGTGAGCACCACTCCCGTCCCCACTAAGAGCACAAAGGAATTTCCCATGAGCATCCCTGCTTCCCGGTCATTTCCCCTGCCCCTTTCCATGGCGCAAAGCGGCGCTCCTCCATTTCCGTACAGAAGCGTAAAGGCATTGATCAGGGTAATGATGGGAAAGCACAGCCCCACTCCCGTAAGGGCCATGGTTCCCACCTCCGGGATCCGGCCAATATACATTCTGTCCACCACATTATAAAGAAGGTTCAGAAGCTGCGCCATAATCATGGGCAGCGCCACTTCCATAATATTACGGTATACATTTCCCGTTGAAAAATCCGTCTGATGTACTTTCAAAATGCTTCCTCTATTCCTCCCCTTCGCTAAAAGGAGAAATCTCATCCAATTTTATAATATCCTCTACCCGGATTTGTGTTCCATCCTCCGAAATGATCTGCTTTTCATAGGCATCAATCTTTTTCAGGCGGCAGCGCTTCTGAACATATCTTCCGCCCTGCTTTTTTTCATCGGGCACAAAATAAGTAAGGAGGATTTCCGGCCGTTCCTTTATCCTCTCCTCCAGAAAATGAAGCCGCTCATCTAACGCCTCCCTTTCATATTCATCCTGCTCGGACTTTTCCTGGGTAAGACGCTCTGTTTCCCGTATGGCGTCCTCATATCCTGTAAGCGCCGCAAAGGGGGCAAACTGTGCTGCCCGGTTCTCTGCCGGCATGGGAATATGTTTTTCAGAAACAGAACGGGACAGATATAGAATATCATTGTATGGATTTTCTGTCATCTTCTTCCTCATTTCTGCGCACGCTTTTTGCACATACCGAGTTTGTGTCAAAGTGCGCGCAGACACAAATCTCGCGATTGAAAAATTTTATTTTTCAATCTTTTCCTCCCCTGAAGGCTGTTTTCCTGCACGGTGTCCGCCGATCTGTTCATTGCGCTCTCTGGCGGTGGCTCCTTCCAAAAGACTCATCCCCTTGATAACGGCATTCTTTCCAAACTTCTTCTTGATGGAAAGCATAGCCTCCTGCACCTTGCGTTCCCGGAGGAGTCTTTCCTTTTCTTCCTGCTGCTGTCTGTCTCTCTGCTCGTAATCTGTAAAAAGACTGAGCTGTTCAAAAACCGGTGTTTTTGCCGCCAGCTCCTCTTCTTTTACATTGTTGACTCCAATAGTCACTCTTCGTACCAGAAGCTCCGGGCATACGATCTGCTCAAAAAGCTTCATCACTGCCTGGATCAGGATCCTTGCAGAGGAGGAAGGCTCCTTCAGGTTCGCCGTCCCGTGTGCAGGCTTTGGAACCTGTCTTCCATAAGAATCTGTGACAATGGGGCCGTGATAGCTTCTGCGGATCTCCTGCTTTGACAGATTTTCAATGTCATAGCCGATCGTCAGGGTAAGCTGGGCTGTTACCAGCCTTTTTTCCACAAGATCCAGGGCGATCCCATCTGTCATTTCCTGTACAACGATCCCTGCCTTTTCATAGGAATAAGGGCATTTCAGCACCTGTCCTGCGCTGAAGCTGCTGCTCTCCGGCCTGTAGGCCTTGATCTGCGCCATGGTGCAGGGCTCATAACCCCAGGCATGGTCGATCAGAAGCTCGGCATTGACTCCAAACAGCTGATACAAAAGCTCTTCGTTATGATATTCCCCGGCTTTCCCCAGGGAGCATCTTGCAATATCCCCCATGGTATAAAGCCCGTTTTCCATAAGCTTTTTGGCATAGCCCCTTCCTACCCGCCAGAAATCTGTGATAGGCTTATGGGTCCATAACTGCTCCCTGTAAGAAATTTCATTTAGCTGCGCGATCCTGACCCCATCCTCATCAGGAGCCACATGCTTTGCCCCGATATCCATTGCAACCTTGCAGAGATACAGATTGGTGCCGATCCCTGCTGTTGCCGTAATCCCTGTTTTCTTCAGTATGACGCCAATGATCTCCTTGGCAAATCCTCTTGCATCCTTTCCACTGGCTGTAAGATAAGCCGTCACATCCATAAAGACCTCGTCAATGGAATACACATGGATATCCTCCGGCGCCACATATCGTAAATAAATCTGATAGATTGCAGCGCTGCACGCCATGTAATGTGACATCTGAGGCGGCGCAATAAGATAGTCCACCGCAAGAGCCGGATCTTCTTTTAATTCTTCATCAAAAACAGAGCTCCCTTTCAGCTTATGAAAAGGCGCTCTGCTCCTTCTGTCTGCATTTACCTGCTGCAGCCTTTGTATGACCTCAAAAAGCCTGGCTCTCCCCGGAATGCCATAGGCCTTTAAGGAGGGCGAGACTGCCAGACAAATGGTTTTTTCCGTTCTGCCTGCATCTGCCACTACCAGATTGGTCTTTAAGGGATCAAGTCCCCTTTCTGTGCATTCCACGGAAGCATAAAAGGATTTCAGGTCAATGGCTATATAGGTTCTTTCTGCCATACCGCTTTTCATGTCCACATGCTTCTCCCTCTTAATCAGGGATTTTTCAATCTTCCTCCTGCATAAAGGCACTTCCCTTTATATGTTCACAACATGCACTTCATTTCCATTATTTTGGATCAGCTTTATCAGATCGTCTGTCTCCATCCATACCGTTGCCGTATTATCATTGGGATGCACGCCGATCTTATTACCGGCAAGCTCTGCATCCAGATAGAACTGAACCTGATGCTCCGGATCATTCAAAAGTCCCAGCGGAGATACAGCTCCCGGGGTCAGCCGCATGTACTCCATCAGGTCGGCTTCCGATGCAAAAGACAGGTTCCGCAAGCCGTTTTGTTTGCGGAATTCCTTGAGATCTACTCGCTTTTCTCCTTTTACCGTGATCAGATAATAATTTCTTTTTTTGTCATCACGAACAAACAGATTTTTTGCATCCCACTCCGGATAGGGAAGCTCAACCGCCTTTAATTCTTCCATGTTATAAACGGCTTCATGCTTGGTAATCTCATACCAGATATTATTTTCTGTAAGATATTGATAGATTTCTGTCTTGTTCATTGTCCTCTTCCTCCGTAAATTTCAGGCTCTGCTTATTCTGTCAATATTTTATCATATGTGTCAACTCATATTTCTGCCGTTTTGAGTTTTATATCAATTAATTATTTTTTTTAAGTTCTTCTTTAATTTTAGAGATACGCACTTTCCAGGTTAAATATTGTAACACCCACACTACAACAAATATTACGAAGAAAATACCAAAATAACTTAGCGCTCCTTTCACCGAATGTTCCATCCATTCACAAATGTAAGCAACCATCATCATAAGTACAGATATAATCAAAAAATAAATACCTGTTTGCTTTAGCAAACTCCATTCATCCTTTTCCCAAATGATAGAGCAGCCACTAAACCCCGCCCCAAGAATTGCGCTTAACACACTCTGTACAATGACCGCCGTCACCTCATTTCCAAAGCGTTCAATCAAACTTGGAACGCATGGATGATAATTACCATCTCCTATTACCAGCGAAATGCCAAGCGTTATAAAGTAACTAATTACAACCCCGCCTAATAATCCCATAAATATTCTGAAAAAGAAATTTTTTTTCATTATTAATCACCTCATAATCCTAATACTTTTTTGATTTTGGAGACATACCTTCTGGAAACATAGCTTACCTCTCCATTAGACAGTTCCATACAAATTGTTCCTACAAAGCTTAAATCAAGGCTATTAACCTTCTTAAGATTCACAATTTCCGAATTGGATATCCTGACAAACTTACTGCTATCCAGTCTTTCTTCTGCTTCATAAAGGCGCAATCTCATTTGATACGATCCTTCATCAGTTTTGGCAAAAACCTTCCCATCTTCTGCATAAATCTTTACAATGGCTTCTTGATCCAACAAATCAACCTTATCGTTTCTGATCCCACAAAGAATAGTCGGGACATCATCCAGACTGCTTACGAATTCAACAACTCTGTTAACTTCTCCCGTCATATATGCTGTTGTAATCACAAGCTCAGGTTCTTTAGCCTCTGCATCGATTTGGATATTCAATTTCATGCTTCTCCTCCTTTCTTGCTTTGTAGTATATCTTAATTAGAATTATTATCCACACTTTATCAATAAGTGGTCATTTCAGACACATAACCGGTCGAAAGGCCTCACCATCATTCAGTGCTCTATGTCGTACTCCCTTTAAAAAAACACCTTTCCCATCAAAGTGCAGTAATCAGCAAAAAATAGTCGCTTGCAATACTCGATGGTGGCTCCGCCCCGTACCGCCAATCAAACCGAATATGAACGCACTTCCTGCAGCTTACGATTTATCTGTTTCAAATCAATTAAACATTTTCTTTGCTTTATTCTATTCCCGAAAAATATCACTGTCAATGAAAGTCTATAACAAAAAAATGCGGGAAACACAGCATTTCTACTGATTTCTCGCATTTCATTTTACTGCTGGTGGCCGGACTTGAACCGGCACGGGGTTGCCCCCGAGGGATTTTAAGTCCCTTGCGTCTGCCTATTC
>FR894544.1:0-4197 GCA_000436115.1 Firmicutes bacterium CAG:534
TAAGCTACATAGCAGTACATAAAGATAAAATGGCAGAAGCTTCCGCCCATCACAAACAGATGGAAGATTTCATGAGAGCCGAAATATTCATGCTTTGCATTGAAAAGAGGAAGCTTCAAGGCATAGATGACGCCGCCGATGGTGTAGATGACGCCGCCGGCAAGAAGCCAGCCAAAGGCTGCATGGGGGAGCTGATTGTAGAGCGTGCCAAAGACTGCCACACAAACCCAGCCCATAGCAATATAGATAATGGAAGAAAACCATTTAGGGCAGGTGATCCAGCAGGCCTTTAAAATCATGCCGAAAGCAGCAAGGCCCCAGACGATGGCAAGCATAGTGTAGCCGATCTTTCCGCCAAGGACGATCAGGCAGACGGGAGTATAGGAACCGGCGATCAGCACAAAGATCATCATATGGTCAAGCTTTCGGAAAATACGGAGCGGCCGCCCATCCAGATTCAGGGAATGATAAGTGGCGCTTGCCCCGTAAAGCAGAACCATGCTGATGGCAAAGACGGTCATGGCAGCCAGCATATGAGGCTGTGAGGAAAGGGCCGCCTTAACAAGAAGGGGCGCTGCTGCAACTAAGGTTATCATCATGGCCACAAAATGAGTAATGGCGCTTCCTGGTTCTCGAATTGTAATTTGCATTAGGATACCTCCAGTCTTTATAACATAATATACGCAACAAGTAGTTTTCATAACTACATTAAATATATTATGATACTACTACACAATATTTCCTGTGTCAAATCCTTTTATGCAGTTTAAAATAGGAAAAAAGGAATAGATGGTAAGGAACGCTCATATACTGAATTTGGGCTGATCAGTCTTCCTCAATGACATGGATCTCCAGATAATCAAAATCAATGGTTTCCATAAAATTATCCTGATAAAAACGAGTTTTAGAATGACGCTGAAAGTCAGAAATGGTGGCGTCGAGCCAGATGGGCTTCCCCAGGTCGAACTGGGAGCAGACTTCATCCAGGGCATGAAAAATCTTGTGGGTGCGGGTATCTGCAGTGGCATCGCAGATCACAGTATCCTTCAGCATGCGGTTGTCTTTAAAGATCTTGGCCCATAAACGAAACATAAACGCCTCCTGCACAGTTTTCTGATGCCTGTTATCTTCTGCCATTATAGCAGAGCAATAAGAAATTCACAATCATTAAAAAAGGATTAAAATACTGTGAAAAGCTACATTATTGGGAAGAAATATGTTAAGATAAACATAAGGTTGCGGCTTATTCAAACGGGGGCGGAAATAAGCGCGGATACATAATAGAAAGGTATAAAGGGGAAATGGCAAAATGGAGTTACGAGTAGAGCGGGACAGCGACATTGACAGCTGGAAAGAGGTCATTTTGATCTATAATTCTGCGCTGAAGCAGATATCCACCAAGCTGGAGATCTTAAATGACGAGTTTCAGCATGTACACAGATACAATCCCATTGAACACATTAAGTCCAGGATCAAGACCTCGGAGAGCATTGTAAAGAAGCTTAAAAGGCATGGCTACGAGTCTACCATCCAGAATATGATCCAGTATGTGAATGATATTGCAGGGATCAGAGTCATCTGCTCCTTTACTTCGGATATTTACCGGATTGCAGAGATGATCAGCAACCAAAGCGATATTAAGGTGATCTCGGTGAAGGATTACATTGTGAATCCCAAGCCCAGCGGATATAAGAGCTATCATATGCTGGTGACGGTGCCGGTATATCTTTCTGACAGGATCGTGGATACCAAGGTGGAAATACAGATCAGAACGGTAGCAATGGACTTCTGGGCAAGCCTAGAGCATAAGATCCACTATAAATTTGAGGGAAACGCTCCGGAGCACATCAAAAATGAACTGGTGGACTGTGCGAAAATGGTTTCGGCGCTGGATGCGAAAATGCTTTCCCTGAATGAAGAGGTACAAAGCCTCAGCGAGGATGAGGAATATTGAAAAACTGACTGGAACCTGATACAGATCAAATAAGCGGAAGTGAGCCGCTTGTTTGATCTGTTTTTGCTTTAACAATGGAAAAGGATGAGAACACACGCTGCATGCAAAAAGCCCATAAAATGAGGAGTGCCCAGACACATCGCTGCGCCTGGGCTATTATGAAAAAATTTATCTATTTTGCACTTGTCATTTGTCTTGCTTGATTTAATAATAATATAACCCATAAATATGAACAAACTATGAACACAATATGAAATTATCGTTAATGTTTACAATGATGTAAAAAAATGAAGTTAAAATATGTGCAAAATGCACAAAACGAGCCGGGATAAGACTTTGTTGTAAAAACCAGCTAAAAATGATATGATACAAAGGAATGTAGAACCTTATAGTATATGGTAAGTATGAGGAGGAATTATGGACAACTTCATGGATAAAGTGGCGCAGAAATTAGGCGCACAGGAGATGATAAGAGCCAATGCGGCAGCAGAAGCAGCGGAGCTGGAAAATATGGAAAAACAGCTTACCGTATTTAAGGAGCAGATGGAAAAGTATGATGACTGCCTGCAGGAAATGCGGAAACTGAATTTGAAAAATATAGAAAGCGCACAGGGAGTCCAAAGCCTGGCAGAGAAGGCAGGGGAGAAGCTGGATCAAGCGGTAGGAGAAGTGGAAGCCGCCTCTGTTTCCAGGATCAAGGAAACCTCTGATATTTCTATTGCGGGAATTAACCAGACGCTCAGCGAAAGCCTTGCAAAGATCGCAGAGATCAAGGAAAGCTCGGACAATCTGGAGCAGATCACAGAAAAAATGTCAGGCCTGCAGGAAAAGCAGCAGGAGCTTTTCCAAAATCTGGAAGATTTTCTCCATACGGATAATGTAAAGGTATACCGCAATGTACAGGCGGCAATGATAGAAGAACTGGAAAAACAGACGGCAGAGCTGAAAGAGGGACAGGAGAAAGCTGCAAGCAGCAGTAAGGTGCTTCTTCCCTTTATGATCGTTACCATGATCGTAAGTGTGGCAAACCTGGTGATCATGATCGCAAGAGCCCTAAACCTGTTTTAAGCTTGGAAAGACATGGTGATTTCTATGGAAAAAGAAAGCTTTAAGCCTGGAAATATGCTGTATCCGGTGCCGGCAGTGCTGGTTTCCGTAGCAGATAAGGAGGGAAAGCCCAATGTGTTTACCGTTGCCTGGACAGGGACGGTGTGCAGCGATCCTCCTATGGTGTCCATATCTGTAAGGCCGGAGCGTTATTCCCATGATATGATAGAGGAGACCGGTGAGTTTGTGGTCAACCTGACAAACAGGGAGCTTGCATATGCAACAGATTACTGCGGCGTAAAAAGCGGCCGGGATACGGATAAGATAAAGGACATGAAGCTGACCCTTCTGAAGGGTAAGGAAGTGAAGGCTCCCCTGATCGGAGAAAGCCCGGTCAATATTGAATGCAGGGTGGAACAGACCCTGCGCCTTGGAACCCACGATATGTATGTTGCCAGAGTGGTGGCGGTTCATGCAGACCGCAGATATATGGACAAGAAGGGAAAATTCTGGCTGGACAAGGCAGACCTTATGGCGTATTCCCACGGCAGCTATTATACCCTTGGTGAGAAGATCGGAACCTTCGGTTACAGCGTAAAAAAATCATAAATCCAAAGGCAGAGATCATTTTTTGAGCAGACTGCCTCGCACAACAGCATCCTTGCCATACTTCTGGCGGATGGAATCCAGAGTTTTATCGAGTGCGGCCAGCTTTTCCGCAGAAGGAGAAGAGGGGCCGCATTTTTGTGCGCCCGGCAGCGGATCAGCCGGAGAGGAATAGGAGAGAGAACCCTTCAGGGAAGGGTCAAAAAGCGAAAGCTGGAAAGGCTCATCCTTCTCCGTGAGCTTGGAGGTGCGCACGCCCAAAAGCCTTATGGGGGAATGGTTCCAAAGCTCGTCAAATAATCGGCAGGACGCCTCATAAATAGTCTGGGTGGTGTTTGCAGGGGAAGAAAGAACCGCCTGGTGGGAAACACATTTAAAGTCGCTGTACTTGATCTCCACACTGACCATTCCGGCAAACTGTCCGGTTTTGCGAAGCCTTGCGGAAACGCTTTCACACAGAGAAAGAAGGCAGGCAAATGCATCCTGACGGTCTGTAACATCCTTTGCCAGGGTGGTGGAGTTCCCAATGCCCTTCGCTTTTGCAGACACAGATACAACAGGAGAGTCATCGATCCCGTTGGCATAGCGGA